>NZ_AKJK01000155.1 GCF_000282375.1 Pseudomonas sp. GM50 | reverse complement strand
GTCGTCGCCGGCGCCGCCTTCAAATGCTATCCCGCCCAATGCAACGGTGAAGCTGTCGTTGAATGCCGAACCGATGACTCTTTCGATGTTGGTCAGGGTGTCACCCTCGGCATCGCCGCCGGTGCCGACCAGGCCCGTGCCCAGACGAATATCAACGTTCACCGCCGCGGCCGACGTTGAGTAATCGACCGTATCGGTACCGGTGCCGCCATCCAGCTTGTCCGCACCGGCACTCCCTTTGATCACATCATTGCCACCCAGCGCATTGATATCATCATCCCCACTGGTACCTGCCAGCGTATCCACGCCGTTTGTCCCGTTTATCACTGCCATTGCGACTTCTTCCTTGCCATGTTGTTGAACCAGATACCTTTCCCGTAGCGATATGCATCGCAGAAGGGGCTTTCATATAAACGAAGCTGTGGAGGCTTTATCGACGCGAACCAATCCGGGCTTGAGCCCTGGATATAAACAAAACAGGCGACCCAAGGCGCCTGAATAGAAAGTGAACGTCAATACTGGATCAGTTCGGCAACCAGCCCTCGGCCCAGTAGTTGAGATTGTTGCTCTTGAGCATGTAATCGCGCAGTACTTCCTCACGCAGTTGGCGTACCAGCCGCAGCGCTCGTTTTATGGCGATTCCCGCAGGAAACGCGCCAGCTCATG
>NZ_AKJK01000154.1 GCF_000282375.1 Pseudomonas sp. GM50 | reverse complement strand
ATTCGGTCGTGCATTAAAAGCAAAAGATCGCAGCCTTCGGCAGCTCCTGCATTGGGATGGCGTACATCCTGTAGGAGCTGCCGAAGGCTGCGATCTTTTGATTTTGGAAGATCAAAAGATCGCAGCCTTCGGCAGCTCCTACATCACGGGGCAGAGAATTGATTCGCCATATGTCCGCAGCTGTTTATACTGCAAGCGACCACGCCGCACTCAGTTGCGCACACACTAATTCCAATAATTCCTGCCTCTGCCCGCTCTCACCGAGAACGGTCGTCGGCCTGCGTATGCCTGATCAAAGCGTCAAGACTACCGACAGAGACCTTGCGCATGCCACTCGCCTTGCTTGCACTGGCCGTTGCCGCCTTCGGCATCGGCACCACCGAATTCGTCATCATGGGCTTGCTGCCCGATGTCGCCCGCGACCTGGCCGTGAGCATTCCTCACGCGGGGCTGCTCATCACCGGTTACGCTCTGGGCGTGGTGTTCGGCGCGCCGATCCTCGCGGTCGGTACCGCCAACATGCCGCGCAAAGCCACATTGCTGGGCATGACGCTGATGTTCATTCTCGGCAATATCCTCTGCGCCCTGGCGCCGAACTACGCCACGTTGATGGCCGCGCGGGTGATCACGGCGCTGTGCCACGGTGCGTTCTTCGGCATCGGCTCGGTGGTCGCCGCCGG
>NZ_AKJK01000153.1 GCF_000282375.1 Pseudomonas sp. GM50 | reverse complement strand
CCCTGTAGGAGCCAGGCTGCCGGCGAACCAGGCGCCTCGGTCTATCAGGAATACCGCGTTATCGTTCTTCGCGGGCAAGCCTCGCTCCTACAGGGGTTAGACGCGATCCAGCGGTTGCCGCCGAATTCGGTCGTGCATTAAAAGCAAAAGATCGCAGCCTTCGGCAGCTCCTGCATTGGGATGGCGTACATCCTGTAGGAGCTGCCGAAGGCTGCGATCTTTTGATCCTGTTTCTGACAACCTTGTTACGGGGTATCGGGCTGGTTTGCCGGATGGGCCAGGAAGAAGGCTGGATGTGTCGCCGCCAGCGCCGCCACTCGACGAATTCGCGGGTAGGCCTCAAGGGAAATATTGAAGCGCTCGGCCGCATACAACTGCGGAATCAAATAGACGTCCGCCAGCCCAGGTTGATCGCCAAAGCAATAACCGGTGTCACCGATCAATTGCTCCACCGTCGCCAACCCTTGGCTGATCCAGTGACCGATCCACTCAACCACCTGCGGCTCATCGTGCCCCAACTGCCGCAGTTTGTTGAGCACGCTGACGTTGTGCAGCGGGTGAACATCGCAACCGATCACCGCCGCCACGCCACGCTCATGAGCGCGGGCGACGAGGTCTTTGGACAGCAGCGGCACCTGTGGATAACGTTCCTCCAGGTACTCGATGATCGCCGGTGACTGGATCAGCAACTCGCCTTCGTCGGTGCGCAAGGCTGGCACCCGGCCTTGCGGGTTGATGCCCAGATACTCCGGTTGCCGATGTTCGCCACCTTGCGGTGCGATCAGGTTGACCGGCAGCGCCTGGTAATCCAGCCCCTTGAGCGCCAACGCAATACGCACCCGGTAAGACGAGGTCGAACGATAGTAGGTATAGAGTTCCATGACCCGATCCTCTTAGCGCGCTGGCAGCACTTTGCCACGGCATTCGCCGAAACCGATGGAAGCAAAACCCTCGCGGCTGCAACGCGCGCGCAGAATGATTTCATCGCCGTCCTCAAGGAACTTACGCACCTCACCCGAGGCCAGTTCGATCGGCTTTTTACCGCCCTCGGTGATTTCCAGCAGGCTGCCGAACTGACCGTTTTCAGGACCGGACAGCGTGCCCGAACCGAACAGATCACCGGCCTGCAACTGGCAACCGTTGACGCTGTGGTGCGCAACCAGTTGTGCAGCGGTCCAGTACATGTGTTGTGTGTTGCTGAGGGTCAGGCGATGAGCTGGCAGATTTTGCTCGCGCAGGCCTTCGGTGAGCAGCAGCACTTCCAGTTCGATGTCGAAGGCACCAGCGGCCTGATCACGCTTGTCGAACAGATACGGCAACGGCTGCGGGTCGCCTTCAGGGCGCGCAGGCTGTGCACGACGGAACGGCTCCAGCGCTTCCGCCGTCACCACCCACGGCGAAATGCTGGTGATGAAACTCTTGGACAGGAACGGACCCAGCGGCTGGTATTCCCAGGCCTGGATATCGCGCGCCGACCAGTCGTTGAGCAGGCAGAAACCGGCGATGTGGTCGGCGGCATCACCGATGGCGATCGAGTCGCCCATCTCGTTGCCCTGACCGATCCAGATGCCCAGTTCCAGCTCATAATCCAGACGTGCACACGGACCAAACGTCGGCTCGGTCTGGCCGGCCGGCAGGGTCTGGCCTTTCGGACGGCGAACATCGGTGCCCGACGGGCGAATGGTCGAAGCGCGACCGTGATAACCAATCGGCACGTACTTGTAGTTCGGCAGCAGCGGGTTATCCGGGCGGAACAGTTTGCCGACATTCTGCGCGTGCTCGATGCCGACGTAGAAATCGGTGTAGTCGTTGATCTTCGCCGGCAGGTGCATGTCGCAATCCGCCGTCAGTGGCAGCAGTTTGGCGCCTTGGGCCTCGATCTTGCCGTGCAGGGTGCTGCCTTCTGCAAACAGTTCCAGCAGGCGCTCACGCAGGGCAACGCGAGCGTCGCGGCCCAGCTCGAAGAATGCATTCAACTGACCGCCACGGGTGGCTTCGACTGCTTTCTTTGCAACACCGTCGAACAGCCCGGCATCCAGTGCCGCTTCCAGATCAAAGATGTGGTCACCGATCGCCACGCCACCGCGCGGCGCGGAACCCTTCACGCTGAACACGCCCAACGGCAGGTTTTGCAGCGGAAAATCCGCATGGCCGTTGGCGGAGGCAACCCAGCTACGAGTGATGGAAGTCTGAGTCATGGGTTATCTCCGGGTCGGGTCGAAAGTGGCGGGCAACGTGGCCCAGCAGGCGTCGTAATTGTTTTGCAGTTGCGGGCAATCGAGGGCGAATCGGCTCGGGCGCAACACCTGGCTGGTCTCGAACATGAAAGCCATGGTGTTATCGATTTTAGCCGGCGCCAGCTCCGCGTTGATCGCCTTGGTGCAGGTTTCGCCGTCGGGGCCGTGGGCGCTCATGCAACTGTGCAACGACGCGCCGCCAGGCACGAAACCTTCGGCCTTGGCATCGTATTCGCCCTGGATCAGGCCCATGAATTCGTTCATCAGGTTGCGGTGAAACCACGGTGGACGGAAAGTTTTCTCGGCGACCATCCAGCGTGGCGGAAAGATCACGAAGTCGAGGTTGGCCAGACCATGCACGCTGGTCGGCGAGGTCAGGACAGTGAAAATCGACGGATCCGGATGATCGAAACTGACGGTGCCGATGGTGTTGAAACGGCGCAGGTCATATTTGTACGGCACGTTGTTGCCGTGCCAGGCGACCACGTTCAGCGGCGAATGATCAAGCTCACAACCCCACAACTGGCCGAGGAATTTCTGTACCAGGGTGGTCGGTTGCTTGAGGTTTTCGTAATGGGCCACCGGCGCCAGGAAGTCTCGCGGGTTAGCCAGGCCGTTGCTGCCGATCGGCCCCAGATCCGGCAGGCGCAGAGGGGCGCCATGGTTTTCGGCGATGTAGCCGCGGGCTTGCGGGTCGAGCAGCTCGACGCGGAATTTCAGCCCGCGAGGCAGGACGGCGATTTCCAGCGGTTCCAGCTCCAGCACGCCCAGTTCAGTGGCGATACGCAGACGGCCCAGTTCCGGCACCAGCAGCAGTTCGCCATCGGCGTTGAAGAACACGCGCTCCATGGAACGGTTGGCGCGGTAGTTATAAATGCTGATCCCGGCCGGTTTTTCCGCGCCCGAGTTGGCCGCCATGCTCACCAGCCCGTCGATGAAATCGGTGGGTTCGGTCGGAATGTCCAAGGGGTTCCAGCGCAGGCGATTGGGGGTCACTTCACCCAACGGACCACCAGCCAGTTGCCGATCCAGTTTGACGAATGCAGGGTGATTGGCCGACGGCTGAATACGGTACATCCAGGTCCGCCGTGCTTCGCTGCGAGCCATGGTGAACGCAGTGCCGGAGAACAATTCGGTGTACAAACCGTAAGGAGCTTTTTGCGGGGAGTTCTGGCCGACGGGCAGTGCGCCCGGCAACGCTTCGCTGCTGAATTCGTTGCCGAAGCCTGACTGGTAAGCCAGCGCAGGCGCCGTTGAATCGAGGTTCATGGAGCCTCCTGAACGGGGAGTAGGCTGTGGCCAGTCGCTCTGTTGAAGAGGTCTTGGCACGCCTGGGTTATTTTTATCGTAATTCGATTACGCATAACGTAATTTGATTGGTATTGACCGTCAAGCTATAAAGACGCCCATTCGTCCCGGGATCACACCGCCTCCATGACCAGCGAAAGCAATGGTAAACAGAAAGTCCGCTCGGCCGAGGTCGGCACCGACATCCTCAAGGCGCTTGCCGAGCTGTCGCCCTCCACCTCGCTGTCGCGTCTGGCCGAACACGTGCAGATGCCGGCCAGCAAGGTTCACCGCTATCTACAGGCGCTGATCGCCAGCGGTTTTGCCGAGCAGAACACCGCCACCAACCACTATGGCCTTGGTCGTGAAGCACTTCGGGTCGGCCTGGCTGCCCTGAACAGTATGGACGTGCTGAAAGTCGCCGCCCTGCCTCTGTCCGAACTGCGCGACGATCTGAATGAAACCTGCTTTATCGCGGTGTGGGGCAATCAGGGCGCAACGGTGGTGCACATCGAACCGGCGGTGCGCGCGGTGACGGTGGTCACGCAATTGGGTTCGGTTCTGCCATTGCTCAGCTCGTCGACAGGGCTGGTGTTCAGTGCCTATTTGCCGCACCGAGAAACCGACGAGTTGCGCGATCTCGAAGTCCGCGCCGCCGACGTTCATCCATTGGCCGATGAGAAAACCTACGTAACCTTGTGCCAACAGATCCGCGAGCGCGGCCTGCACCATGTGCATGGTTTGCTGATGCCGGGGGTCGATGCGTTGTCGGCCCCCGTGTTCAACGCGGTCGGGCAGGTGGCGGCGGTGATGACCATCGTCGGCCCGACCTCGTTGTTCCACGCCGATGAAAACGGCCCGGCGGCGCAGCGCTTGCTGGCGGCGACCCGGGCTGTGAGCTGGCGGATGGGTTATGAGGCCGACGAAGTCGCTCGTTGAACACGAATCGACATCGGCGGCCATCCGTTGGTCAACAGACCGGGTCGTTACACAACGGTGGTTTTGCTGCTGATGGTTTCCGGATCATCGAGAATCTCCTGAATCACTTCCCGCGCCCGCTCATGCAGGCGGGGTTGCCCGGTGGCAGCCGCATACAACGCTTCTACCTCTAATGCATCGCCCAGCAACCCGATGAGGTTTTTCTGCAACTGACTGGCGCCCGACTTGCCAAGACCGGCCTTGCCCAGAGATGCCAGTTCAAACAGCGCCTCCTTGAAGTGGCTCAGGGCTTTTGCCCGATTGCCCTCCGTGTAGGCCTCAGCACCTTGCACCAGGTTCTGGGTCAGCAAGGCCGCGCTCAGTGCGATACCTACTGGCGCATAAACAATACTGATGACACTGGCCGCCGTGACGACTGCGTTGTACACCAGGCCCCAGATGATTTCGTTAAGGCTTTCGGTCTTCTCGTCGACATCGGAAATGACTTTGAACACCACGTCGTTGTAGCAGTCGTTCCAGTCGGTGACGCGACTATTGCGCTCCAGGGTGGGAGCCTCGGTAAAGTTGCTCAATTGTTCAAGATCAGTGAGGTAAGTGCCGACCTGCGGTTGATACTTGGCAAAAACCCGATCATGGAAATAATCACCGAGCTTGCCTTTTTTCACTGCCGACACAAACTCCTTGAACGGTCGTAGCTCACGTCCGTCCGGTGCATCCGGGGTAAACAGATACTCCTCGACTTGCCCAGCCACCACCAGCCTGAACACGAACACCCCGACCACCAAACGCCCCCTGAGACGAAGGTTGAACAATGCACTGTAACGCACATCCTCAGGCGCCTCACCCACAGGACTTGTCGGCAGCGGCTGAAGCGGATTGAACTGTTCGACAACTTTGATCAACTCCGCAAAGTGCTCCTTGGGCAACCGTCCAGTGAATGCCCCCTGCATGATTGCCACTTTCATCTGACGTTGCAGTAGCGCCATGTAGACCTGTCGCTTGAATGCCCCCTCAGGATGGGATCGGTTGAGGTGAACCGAGCGCAACATATCGATGTACTTCTCGCCAGGACGTAGCGTATTCGACCAACTGGCAATATCGCGGATATCGAGCTTGTTGATCGGCGGATGATCAGCAGCCAGTGTGAATCTGGGGTAAAGGGGTTGGCCTTCACCACCGGCATAAAAGTGCACTTCGCCGACAATCAGCTGGGTCAGTGTCATTTTTTGTTCCTGACTGATTTCTACATTGATACGGTCAGGATTGATGACTACACGCTCACCTCTTTGCAGAAGAACTTCTTCTACGCGTTGCTTGATCAGTTGATTGCAGAAATGTTCAAAGCTGACAAATCCGCCCTGACGTACCTCGACGGTTTGTAGCGACCTGAGTTCGCAGTTGATCCGCGCAAAACGCTGACGCTGCTCGTTGGACGCGGTGCGGTATCCATAGGGCGTCTGACTCTCTTCCTGCGCCACCCGCCACGCCCGGTCGTTGTAAACAATTGCGTTCAACACCTCTTCTCCCTTGAACGGGGAAGGTGCAAGCGTGACACCGTCCCAGAGAGAAGGCAGCTGCGGGATTTTTTTCAGATAGCCGGTGATCGTCTCACGATCCAATGCATGGGACTGCCAAGTCAGGTAGTCAAGACCGCTTTGCGTTGCCGTCCACCGACTGATATCAAGGCTCAGGCGCCTGAAAGCGGGCAGCTGGTACCAATCCTGGCCATCGGGCGAGCCCGGAGCGTACAGAAGCCAGTCCTCCAGGCTGTCGTCGCGGCTTCCAATGGCAACCAGATCCTTGAGCGCTCGGGTGTCTTCACGCAACTGTAAGGGCGTAATCGTCAGGCTCGCGTCCCCGGCAATCGCACGTCGAACCCGCTGCAGATTGGTGTCGTTGAGGTGTTCCTGAAGTTTCGCGGCAAACGCACTCAGCAGCAGCTGATTCCGGGTGACGTTGTTCATTGCTGCGAGCACACCGCTGCGTTGGTAAACCCTACGGAATTCGGCGCCGTAAGCTGCTCGCACATCTTGATTCCAGGATTCTTCCAGCCATTGCTGGTTCAGCCCCGACGGAAGTCCTTCGCCGTGGAAAGTGATGCGTGCACGCTGACCTTCTTCATGCAGGCCGTGCAGGAGCAAGTCCGTCAGGGAGCGCTTGTCCTCCTGAATGAATGTCCGGCCAGCCTGTTGGAAAACATAGCGACTGGACGTCGTGATGCTGTCAGGATCCAGCGTGCTGCCAAACTCCAGTTCCAGCGCCTGACTGGCCAGATAACGGGCATAAACCCGCACGCTGGCGAAGATACCCAATTGTTTATCCAGTTCAATCTGACTGGCGATAGACTGCTGTTCCAGTTCGCCATAATGAAGTTGATCCGCAACACTGGCACGCGTCAGCCATTGTGGACGGCTGTCGTCACCAATAGAAAAATCAGTATTCATGATATTAATTTTATCTCTCCTTACACGAATCGATACAACAGGCTGAATGCCCAGTTAGTTTCACGAATCTAATGCAGAGAAAAGAAACATCAAAACGCTGAAGCAATACCAAATATTCACAACTTCAACCGTGTGTAACTATCAGCCACTCGCTTTAAACAAACGACAAGTTCCCATCACACATAAAACCGTCCAACTCAGCCCCACACCCCGAGTAATTTGGCCTTGGCAACTGCTTGCGTACGGCGTTCAACACCCAACTTCCCGTGTATTCTTCGGGCATGGGTTTTAACAGTATGCAATGAAATGAACAATGTATCCGCGATCTGTTGATTGGAATTGCCGAGGGCAATCAACTTCAGTACCTGCAGTTCACGGTGGCTGAGCGGATTCGTCTCGCGAGCGGTGGCAAAAAGTCCATCGACTGGCAACTGCGAAGTCAACGCTTCGAACAATGGCGCCTGACGCAAGCGCAATTCGCACACCGCTTGTTGCCCCTGATAGCGTGCAACCATGTGTAATCCTTCCTGCAACACGTCAATCGCTTCCGTTGTATTACCGCCAAGCCATAGTACTTCGGCCATGGTCAGTTGCAGTTCGGTTTGCAGCGCGTACATCCCGTTCTGCTGCGCGAGTTCCAGCCGTTGCTGAAGTTGTACCGGGGCATTGGCCTTTCCCCGCCCCAGACGGACTTCGGCGAGTATCAGCAAGTACTCGATCCGTGGAATCAGCTCCAGGGTCGCCGGCGGTGCCTGCCGGGCATTCGACCCGCGATAGTGGCGCAACACCCGGGTCAGTGCTTCGTGTGCCAGTTCCGGGCGGCCTTGTTGCAACCAGAGCTGGCTGCTGACTTGCAGCAGAACGCCACGGTAGACGGTGTCTGGAATATGCCGTTGTTGCATCAGCCGCTCGGCGTCGCGCAACCGGACGAACGCATGGGCGTAATCGCCCTTGTTCGCTGCCAGTTGGGCCTGCCCCAGAAATCCATACAGCACGCGCTTGTCGTGGTTGCGCAAGCAATCGTCCAGGCCTGCTTGAAAGAATTCGGCAGCACGCTCATCTGCCCCCAGGCACAAGGCCAACCGCCCGCGACGCAACGCAATTCGTCCCAACAAGGGTGCAGGTCGCTCCGAACGCTGGCGGAGCAGTTCATCAATGTCGCACAGCAGACTTTCGGCCCGCACCGCCGCGCCTCGTTGCTCCAGCAATTGCGCATGATCGAGCTCCATCAGGCCCTCGAACACCAGCGAACCTTGCGCCCGCGCCAGGCACAGCGCCTCGCGGTTGTGGGCTTGCGCCACGTCGAGTTCGCTCCTTAGCAATGCCTGTTGCGTCAAACCGGACAAACACATCAGGCGCGCCGTCCAACAGTCGGGATCAAGCGCGGCCAACGCATCAAGAAAGTGCGCATGCGAAGTTTCCATTCGCCCCTGTAAATGCAGTAACCAACCCTGCAGGGCTTGCCAACGTGCAATCAATCGACGCTGAAGCACCGCCGAGGGTTGAGGCGTGAAATACGCCAAATGAGCAATACAGGCAGTCGCCTGTTCGAAACGTCCGGCGAATAGCAGCGCAGCGGTAATCAAGCCCACCAATTGCGGGCTGCCCAGCGTCAGTTCCTCGCCTTGCTGCTCATGCAAACGCAACAACAGCACCACCGTTTGCTCCTCGAACAAATGCTCGAAACTGAAGTGCTGCAACAGGCTGACCGCCACTTCGTATTCCTCGGCGAGCAAGGCCTGTTCGAAGGCCGATTTCCAGTCCTGTTCGGTACAGAACCATTGGCAGGCACGCCGATGCCAGGAGCGTCCCGCCGGCCATTGCTCATCGCGCAACAACTGGGTGAACGGGGTGAATATCTGCAGCCAATCGGTGGAATCCCCCCAAGGTTCGATAAAACAGCCCAGCGCTTGCAATGTCCTCAGGTACTGCGCGCCCTCCCCGGCCCCGAACAGGTGATCGCACAGCCGGGCATTGAAGCGGGGCAAGTGGGCCAGCACGCGCCAGGCCTCGCTCAACTCAGGCGTCAGCGAGCTGAACAACTCATGCTCCAGGTAATCGAGCAAGGTGTCCGCCCGTCCCAAGGGTTTGTCCTGACGCGACCAGTCGCACTTCTGCAGCAATGCAATCCGCACACCGGCACACCAGCCACCGGTGCGCTGGATGATCCGACTGGCCACCTTGCTGGCCTGCTCCGTTACCCAGGGCTGCAATATCTGCTCGACTTCACCTTGCGTGAAAGCCAGCGAAGTGCTTTCGCATTCGTACAACTCGTCGTCGAGCAGCAACCTTGGCCAGTTGCATTGCGGCCGGCGGCGGGAGCCCAGCCACCAGGTCAGCATCGGGCTGCTGATCGCCAGCATGCGATCCAGTAACAGGTCCAGCTCCGGGTTCGGCAGACGGCAGTAGTCATCGAGAAACAACCAGGTCGGCGCCTGCAATCGGGCCAGACAACCCAGCAACCCGGCTTCATCCGATGAGGCCAGCCCCAGCATCTCTGCCAGGCGATGACGAAAATCCGCCGCGCTCGACGCCACGCCAGACAATGGCAACCAATGCACTCGACACTGGCTTGGCGCCTGCAGCAGGCATTCGGCGAGCAGCGCGCTCTTGCCGCTGCCGGCGGGTGCGCAGAGCAATTTCACCCGCGCCGTTGAGGCCAGTAACGGCTCACTCAGGCGAGCCCGCGACAGGTGATGAGAGGACAGGCGGGGCAGGAATCCAGAACGGTCCAGACACGGAGTCATGGCGGTCATTGCGGCGTGCCTTTTTATAATTGTCCGGCCACCCTAGCCCTCTCCAACCCGCTTGTTGAGAAGTATTCAGGACGCTGATTGGCGCCCATAAAAAAGGCGACCCGCAGGTCGCCTTTGGTGATGCCAATGTATCAAAACCCTTACCGAACGCCCTCGGCGCGCAGGGCTGACGGAGTGTAGTCAGCAGACTTGGCGTCGAAGCCGAATTCGAAACTGTGCTTCTCTTCGTTCTTCATTCCCAAGGCAATGTATCGGCCAGCAATGATGTCGTAGAGCGCCTCCAGGGTGTAGGCCGGCGTCTGGTGATCGTAGTAATACTGAGCGTGACCTTCGGCCACCCGCCAGAGTTGGCCGCGACCGTCGTAGTGATCCACCAGCGCCACTTGCCAGCTGTCTTCGTCGAGGTACATGTGGCGTTTGGCATAGATGTGCCGCTCGCTCGGCTTGACCGTGCCGACCACTTCCCAGACCCGGTGCAACTCGTAACGGGTCAGGTCCTGGTTGATGTGCCCGGCCTTCACCACGTCATCGTACTTGAGGCTCGGCGAGTCGAGTTTGTAGCTGTTGTAGGGAATGTACATTTCCTTCTTGCCGATCAGTTTCCAGTCGTAGCGATCCGGCGCGCCGGAGAACATGTCGAAGTTGTCCGAAGTGCGCAGACCATCAGCGGCGGTCCCCGGCCCGTCGTAGGCCACTTGCGGTGCGCGTCGTACCCGACGTTGACCGGCGTTGTAGATCCACGCCAGACGCGGCTCTTTCACCTGGTCGAGGGTTTCATGTACCAGCAGCACGTTACCCGCCAAGCGCGCCGGCGCGGTCACCGACTGTTTGAAGAAGGTCAGCACGTTGGCGGCTTTTTCCGGGTCCAGGTCCTTCATCAATTGCGGTACGGCGATCTCTTCCTCGAAGCGGATCGGCGTGTAGCTGCCGTTGGTCTGTGGGGTCACCTGGGTAATGATGCGGCGCAGGTTGCCGCCGTGATAACGGGTGATGTGGTTCCACAGCACCTCGACGCCGTTCTTCGGAATCGGGAACGCGTAGTAGCGGTTGCCGGTGAAATTGGCCAGGCCGTTACCGTCATTGATGCTGTTCACATTCAGCGCACTGCGCTTGGCCGACTCGTAGATCTCCGGCGGCAGGCCAACGGTGCGATGGGTCGGGTAGACCGGGATCTTGTAGGTTTCCGGGTAGCGCTTGAACATCGCCACCTGACCATCCGAAAGCTTGTCCTTGTACTTATCAACAGTCGCGGCAGTGATGGTGAACAACGGTTTTTCGCTGGCGAACGGGTCAGCCAGGAAGCCTTTGCTGTCGACAGCGCCAGCGTTTTTCGGGATGCCACCGGTCCAGGCCGGGATCGAGCCGTCGGCGTTGCCGGCCTTCTCGGCGCCCAGTGGCGTGAGTGTGGTGCCGAGCTTGTTGGCTTCTTCCGGCGAGACCGCCGCCATCACGTTGGCGGCCAACAGGCTCAGTGCCAGGGCGCCGCATTGCAGAATCATCTTGCGCATCAACATTATCCTTCTCAGCCAGATCAGAAGTTCACACCGAAGCTCAGCGCCAGGAAGTCACGGTCTTCCAGGACGTTGTAGTCACCGCCGAAGAAGTCGGTGTAACTGAGGCTCGCGGTATAGGTGTTGCGGTAATCGGCATCGACACCGACGCTGACCGCTTTGGCGCCTTCGTTGAACAGCCCGTTGGGACCGTAGCCGGCGACGTCATGGGACCAGGACAGGTTGGGTTTGAGGTTGATCCCGCCAATCACGTTGGCGTAATCGAGGATCGCCCGAGCGCGGTAGCCCCAAGAGGTAGAGGTGACGAAGCCGTCGGTATCGCCACCGAAACCGTACTGGCCGTAGACCGAATCACGGCCGTAACGCAGCTTGCTCCGCGACTCCAGACCACCGACTCGTACCACCGCAGCTTCACCGACCAGGGTTAGCCGTTGGGCGCCCAATACCTGGTCGAAGAAGTGCGTCAGGGTGCTTTGGACCTGGGTCACTTCCTTGCGGCGATAACCCTTGTTGTCGGCACCTGGCCGGGTCGCGACAGGCGATGCGGCACCGCCGGCGATCGGGTTAAGCAGCGCCAGGGTCAAGTCGTTGGTGTTGACCTGCACTGGAGCATTGGGCCGGTAGCTGATTTCGCCGGTCCAGGCAGTGCCGGTGGGCAAAGTGGTGGAGAAGCTTGCGCCGTACAGACGAATGTCTTCCGGGTATTCGAGGTAATACTGGCCGCGCCCGAGCATCACGCTTTGGGCCAGGCCCGAGCCGCTGCCCGGGGCCAGACGGTTGGCGGCGCTGATCATGCCCGGCAGGCTGGCCAGTGTCGACAGCCCGGCGGTGGAGGTGCCGACGGTGGGTGTGCGGCTGTGATAGTTCATGAAGTAGAGGCCGTATTCGGTGTCGTCACCGAGCCAGCGCAAGGCTGTGCCCCACTGCCCGGAATCCCGGGCATCGCGGTCGCCACCACGGGGCACGATGACGCCCTCACGGCTGACCTGGATAGGTTGGCCAAAGGCTGCCGCAAGCGGCGCCAACGGGGCAATCGCCGGGTTGCCGACGGTGTAACCGGTGTTGCAACCGTCCGCCGCCACGTCGACACCGAAGAAGGTGCCGCAGTTGTCGAGAACGGTCTGATCCCACTCCAGTTGGTAGAAGCCTTCCACGGTGAGCTGATCGGTCAGGCCCTGGGAGGCGAACAGCATGTTCACCGGAATCAGGCCTTCCTTGATCTCCGCGCCAGGACGACGGAATGCGGAAACGTCGACCGGATTGATGCTGTTGATCGAGTTGCCGATGAAGGTACTTTCACCCCAGCTGACCACCTGTTTGCCGGCGCGCACGGTGCCTGGCAGATCCGCAATGGAATAGTTGTGATAGACGAACGCATCGAGGATCTGTGCTCCCGAAGACTTGGCGCCCTCTTTACGACCGTTGTCACTGATCTGCTTGAACTCGCGGTCTTCATCCTTCAGCTCGAAGTCGTACCAGTACTTGCCACGGACGAACACACCCGTGTCGCCGTATTTCAATTCGAGGTCGTGGATACCTTTGAAGATCTTGGAGAAGGTCTCGCCTTTCTTGAAGTTCAGGCGTCCGTCATCACCGGTCGAAGACTGGCCGGTACCGCCGTTGACGGTGCCCACCAGTGACTTGTCGGCATCGCGCATGCCCCAGCTCGCGCCGACCGACAACGAGGAATCGAACTGCCCCTCGATTTCGCCGATGTTGAATGAAACAGCCTGCGCCTGGGCACAGCAGCCCAAGGCCACCGCAGCGGCCAGCGCTTGCGGTTTGAAGATGGCGCGCATTGTTGTTTTTGTCATGCGTCTTCCCCGGTGAGTGACAGAAGGCCCCACCCTACTGCCGCACGCCGGGAGCGATAAGCGCACCAAGGAGGTATTCGCGTTGTACCCCTAAAGGATGAATGCCCGCATGGGGCGAGGGTTTGCGCGGGGTATGGATGGGCTGGATGGAGGGTTATCAGCGGGGCGCATGGAACATGGGCGAAGCAGCTGCCCAAGGCAGCGTTCGCTTGTAGCAGCTGCCGAACGCAGCCTTCGGCAGCTGCTACAGGGGGGCAGCCAGAGACTGTTGCTCAGCCTGCAACAGTGCATGTCTGGAATCGCTATTTTTCCTTTGCGCTCAAGCCCTTATTCTTGCCGGGCTTTCACGGCAAACGGCCTGAAAGCACGAAGCGACGGGGATGATAGACCCACCCCGTTGGCGATAGATTCCAGATGATTTGAAGCGTACTTTTCGACTCATCGCCCCTTGTTCACTGACGTTGATTTATTGCTCCTTGATCTACGTCTTACTTTGGCCGCTGCGTTTGCAGCGGCCTTTTTTATGGGTGATGGTTTTGTGGCGCCGTCTCCTGCCTTTTTAATGTTTAAAGCAGTCCTACAAAAGGTTCCCACACCGGTATAGGAAACATCTTTATACACAGAGGATAATTTTGTCGTTACTCCTATTCAGGCGAAGCTTCTGTCAAATTTCAACGTAAAAGCTCACACACTTATCAGACTCATAATTTTTAATTTCACGGTAACTTGAAACCGCACAAAACGGTTGCTTGCGAAACATTTTCTATAGGGTCGCAAACCTTCTCTAACAGCACATTCACAAGGATATGAATATGCAAAGACCTCCACCTTTTGTATTGACCAAGCCTGTCTGGACAACAGGCGTAGCCCCTCCCGGATTTACTCCTCCACCTCAAATTCCTACTAATACCTATAACAGCGGAGCATTTGGATTTCCTCCGGGTGCCAGCCGAGTTGTAAGCAAAGTAACCCACACCATCGCGACAGCCAAACAAGAATATCAAGCCAAACTAACACAACTGCCACAAGCTATTGAGAACGAACTTACCGCGACAAGACTGAATGGACCAACCAACCCAGTTCCCCCTGTCGAGGGAATTGCTCGAGAACTGGGGGTAATTAACAGACTAGCGGTACGCAAGAGGGCCGAGTTCGATAACAAGACAGCGATAGCCAATAGTTATTACGGCTACGACCCAATTGACAGGCCCTTTCCCGAGATCCTTAAAAAAGGTGTGACCCTGGAGAAACCGTTTCATGCAAACAGTCTTGGAATGCAGGCATGGACCAAGTCCTACAAGGCAGCGTATGACGCAAGGCTGTTGTCCCAAACAATCCATTCGCTTGAGCAACGATACGGCAATCTAGTGACAATCCTCACAGCCTTGCAGGCCGCTGAACAGGCACGAATCGCAGCGGAACAGCAAGCACAACGCATCGCTGCTGAACAGGCACGCATCAGGGAGGAAGCTGAAGCTCTGGCCCATGCCCAAGAGCAAGCCCGCTTAGCTGCATTGGCTGAAGCCAAACGCGTAGCCGAGGAAAAGGCACGCATAGCGCAAGAGGCACAAAAAGAAGCACAGCGTCTGGCCGCCGAAGCTGCCGCGCGACAAGTCGCTGCTGAACAGGCACAGCTTGCAACACTGGCCGAGGCTCAACGTCAGGCAGAACAGCTTCGTGTTGAAGCTGAACGGCAGGAGCACGAGAAACAGCAGGCGGCTTCAGCAGCCCTGCGTGTATATCCCGCTATGGGAGCGACAGCCTCTTCCAGCCCGGTATTTTCCTTCGCCTCGACCGCCGTCATCCTCGCTCCCGAAACATCGGCCGCGATAATCACCGCACTGCGTTCGGCATTGCAGGTGGCAACTGCGGCAGGCGCCGCGACACTGGGCTCGGTACTGATCGGTTTCGCCGCGCTGCTGACGCCTTCGCGCCTGGGAAACAGCGAACGCTTTACGATGAGCGTACCGCTCGCGGAACTGACGTCAGAAAGCGCACAGTCACTGCGAGCGATCGCAGACCGGCAAGGAACACTGGATCTGCCGGTCGGGATTGGCTACAGACCCATCGGCTCAGGCGCAGAGGTGTTTGTCATCACGGCCGACGGGTTCGACATTCGCCCCAGCGTTCCGGTGAGGCACGCCACATTCGATGCGCAGAACAACGTTTATCGGCTAAGCCTGCCTGACTCGCCAACCAATACCCTGACCTGGACGCCCGCCGTCACGCCGGGTAACAGCTCGACCGAACGGCCGATTGTTCAGGCTGATACGCCGACGTATCCCGCAATCCCGATCGTGCCGCTCGAAGGGCGTCTGGATTTGCATCCCATACTGGTGGAGGGTTGGGACAGGTCCATCATCGTCTTTCCAGATGATTCGGGTATTGCGCCGCTGTATGTCGTTATCAGCAGTCCCTATCAAGGGGCTTCCGTCAAAGGTAAATACAGCGGGCGTCTTTTCAATCCGGAGCTGGCGGGAGGGCCGATACTCGATCTGGACTGGCGCACGGCTGTCATTACCCAAACCGGAATTGATGCAGTGAAATTACACATCGCACGGCTCGATCAATCCGATGCCAATGACATCATGGTGCAACGCCTAGAAAAAATTCTGAGCCAACACGGAAAAGTAACTGACACAGATTTACGCTACTACACTCATGAGATACGAGAACTAGAGCGTTACAGGGCGTTCGGCTATAGCGACACCGCATCTCCTTCCGACGAGTCTCAAATATGGAACAATGCACATACGGCTACTCTTGAGGACTACAAGCTAGGAAGCGAATTGACACTTTTGTATAGCGAAGAAGCAATCAGCGCAATGAATGCACAAGACCAAAGAGAGTACGAAAAAGACATGAGGAGCTTCGAACAATGAGCCCTATCGAACAAATCATCAAAAACGAATCGGTAGAAGATGTCGTTTCGTATTTCGCGCTTTTCAGGCCTGCCCAAGCGGTCGACAGAATGTATGGGCGACACCGCCAGGAGATAATTTTAAATGGTGAACTGGTAAACACTTACAACTCGCTCTTCAGCGATGGCGTACTGGCTAGCGATGAACATGGAAAAACCGTAAAGGGACCGAACTGGAAAGCCCCTCAGTTTATTACCGAAAATAAATATTCTTAACAAGCAACTCGGCCACCAAGCCTCAGCGTGGTGGCCTGCTCCACTTAAATCGAATACCTCTGCAAATTCCCCATCATTTCCTTCAGCGCCTCAATAGTGTCCTTCGGGTGCGCTGCCCCCTCAAAATCGCAAATCTGTTCCCAATGCGCCGCCACATCTTCCGGCGAAAACCCCACCCGAGGATCAAACCCGGCCCCAAGGCTGCGCTCCCAGCGCACTTTGCCCATCCAGCCGCCACCCACTTCGAACAGCCCCGAAGTTTCCTGGCAATGTTCGCTGGCCAGGTACACCACCAGCGGGCTGACCAGTTCCGGTTTGAGTTGTTCGAACACTTGTGGCGGGATCAGGCCTTCGGTCATGCGGGTGCCGCCGGTCGGGGCGATGGCGTTGACCAGGATGTTGTTCTTGCGGCCTTCGATGGCCAGTGTGCGGGTCAGGCCATAGAGGCCGAGTTTGGCCATGCCGTAGTTGGACTGACCGAAGTTGCCGTAGATGCCCGAAGTCGAGGCGGTGAAGATTACGCGGCCATAGTTTTGCTCACGCATGTGCGGCCAGGCGGCGCGGGTGACCTTGTAGGCGCCTTCGACGTGGACGCGGTAAACCAGGTCCCAGTCGCTGTCGTCCATTTTGTGAAAGGTCTTGTCTCGCAGGATGCCGGCGTTGTTCACCACGACATCGACACGACCGAATGTATCGAGTGCATGCTGGACGATTTTGTCACCGTCGGTGACGGAATCGTGGTTGGCCTCGGCAGTGCCGCCCGCTTCGCGAATTTGCGCGACCACACGATCGGCAGCCGACGCATTGGCGCCTTCGCCTTGAGTCGAACCGCCGAGATCATTGACCAGCACTTTGGCGCCCTGCTTTGCGAACAGCAGCGCGTGCGCCCGCCCCAAGCCACCGCCCGCACCGGTGACGATCACCACTTTATCTTCGAAGCGCACAGACTCATTCATGGGGAACTCCAGCAGGCCAGGGGACAATGAGTGCGAGTGTCAGCCACGGGGCTGCCGGTCACAATGAACACGGGGGCGGCTGAATGGTGCGCAATAAGGCAGCGGGATAGTCAGGAACACGCCACTTTGCGCGGCGGTGAAACCAGCCGATCACGAAATTCCAGATAGTGCTTGAGCACCTGCGCCGGCGCTTCGATCTGCGGGTAATGGCCGATCTCAGGCAGCAGGACGGTGTCCGGGGCGGGAATCAGTTGCCGATAGCGTGCCACCATGTGCGCGCCGGAAACCGGATCGACCTCGCCATCGATGACCCGCAACGGCACCTCGCCACGCTGCATGGCGCTGACCCAACGTTCACGCTGGACACGGCGCTGCGGGATATAACTGATCAATTTGTGCATGATCCGTTGCCCGTGATTGCTGTCGACCAGGCTCCAGAAATCATCCAGTTCACTTTCCGTGGGCCGGGTCTGTGGGCCGAAGATCTGCTGGAAACTCTTCACCAGCGCGTCACGGCTAAAGGCTCGTCCGATCATCCAGCCGAAGGGGCTGAGCAGGAGTTTTTGCATCAACACCGGACGATGGGTTTCGGGAAACAGCCCGCCATTGAGGAAGACGCAACTGGCGATATCAGCGCGCGTTTCATAGTGCCGGGCCAGCAGTTCCTGGGCCACGCTGTCACCATAATCGTGTGCCAACACATGCATCGGTTGCTCGACGTTCAGATGTTCCAGTAGAGCCTGTTGCAAATCGGCCTGTTCCAGCAGGCTGTAGTCGTGGCTCAACGGTTTGGCCGAATCGCCGAAGCCGAGCATGTCGCAGGCGATTACCCGATAGCGCTGCGCCAGCGGCTGGCCC
>NZ_AKJK01000152.1 GCF_000282375.1 Pseudomonas sp. GM50 | reverse complement strand
GAGCGAGGCTTGCCCGCGAAGACGGCCTGGCAGCCGACCAATCTCTCGCAGACATACGCCAACCCACTGTGGGAGCGAGCCTGCTCGCGATGGCGATAGGATAGACAGCGATGTTTATGGGGCAGCCAAAAGATCAGAACCTTCCCACAAGTCTTTCAGGTTGTGCGTCGGAAGTGGCCTCTCTAACCTTTGGCTGTCGCTGAAAACTCAGCGATCGGGTGTGAGAGCCCGGCAACTTATGGTCATCCAGTGTCTGTACACGCATAATCGCTGCCAGCTTATTCGCTGCCGGTAAATGCGTTATGGCGGCTGTGTGCGGGCGGACTTCGGTCCGGCCGGGTGTCCATAACCGGTCTTCTCACCTCGCACATAGCTGCCACCTCTTCGCCGTGTGAGAAGCGGCAAGTGGAGGCTCCAACGCTGGAGAATTACCAATGGACAAATTGATTCCCGACCCACCCTTCAACACAACGACACCCAACGCCGAAGCTTCGCGCACCGAAGAATTACTCAAAGACCGCGAAGCCATAAAACGCGCCCTCGACTACTACCTCGATCCCCCTGTCCCCTATGCCGCAAAATCCCGTCGTCCCAGCACGATGTATATGATCGCCCCCAACATGGATACCGAAAGCCTGCTGGTACAAGCCTGCGAGTCATTGGCCTCGGCCAGTGTCCTGGCCAGTGATTTCGCCACCCACCTGATCGGCCCGCAGCGCAATACAGTGTTGGCGATTCAGCAGATCATCATGCTGGCGGAGTTGGCGGTGAACCGGGCGTTGGATAACGTCGATCCGGTGTAGACCGCGTTATCGTTCATCGCGAGCAGGCTCGCTCCCACATGTGATCTGTGTCGTACACAAAATCCATGTACACCCTCAATTCCCTGTGGGAGCGAGCCTGCTCGCGATGGCGGCAGATTGTTCGCCAAAAAAGCCGACTGGCCTACGATGGGCATAAAAAAAACGGCGATCACTTTGGTGATCGCCGTTTTTTGTACGTGTTATCGAATCAAGGCATCAACACTTCAATCGCCCCATCCGCCGTCATGCTGACCTGGCTGGTGCCCGCTTCAACTTCTGGCGTCACCGGTGCCGAATCCATGCCGGCGGCGGCCTTCATCATCATTGGCCCGCGCATGTACGGTTGTGGATAACCGTTGCTGTTGAGGTTCAGGTTGACGATTTTGTAGCTCTTGCCGCCCAAGGCGTCGGTGGCCAGTTGGGCGCGGGCCTTGAAGGCGGTGACGGCTTCTTTGAGCAGGGCGTCTTCGCTGGCTTTGCGGGTTGGGGTGGCGATGGCGAAGTCCATGCCGCCCATTTTCAGGTCGGTGAGCAGTTCGCCGGTGAGTTTGGACAAGGCGGCGAAGTCCGAGCTTTCCAGGCGCAGTTCGGCGCGTTCGCGCCAGCCGGTGATTTTCTGGCCTTTGGTGTCGTAGATCGGGTAGCTGTTGCGGCTGCCCTGACGCAGGGTGATGTCTTTGACTTCTTTAGCCTGGGCCAGTGCTTTGTTCATGGTGGTGCTGACATCGGCGGCGAGTTTGGCCGGGTCGCTGTTTTGCTCTTCGGTGTAGAGGGTCACGATCATCAGGTCGCGGGCCACTTCCTGGCTGACTTCGGCGCGCAGGGAAATCTGGTTGTAATGCAGCTCGTCGACGGCCAGGGCCGGGAGGCTGGCGACGGTGCCAACGCTTAAGGCAAGAAGGGCGGCGCTGCGGCGCAATGTGTGCATGAAAAGCTCCTTGGACGGTGCGCAGGGGTTAAGGTCCGAACCTGCGTGAAACCATCAGACTCTAGCTTCAATGGTCCGGTTCGCACAGTTACAACTTCTATACAGATGGAATGCTGGTGACCCTGTGGCGAGGGGGCTTGCCCCCGTTGGACTGCGAAGCAGTCCTAAAACCAGTCACCATGTTTTATCAGACAAACCACATCAGTCTATCTGCGACTGCTGCGCAGCCGAACGGGGGCAAGCCCCCTCGCCACAGGGTTACTTCGTCGCAGATAGATCGCTGGTCACTGTGGTCGTTTGCCGCACTTTCGCCTCTCAGGCCCGTGGCTTGGTTATACTCCGTGCGATCCGCCTGGAGCGCTCATCAGGAGAGCTCATGCTCGCCCCCGTTCAAATCACTTCCGCCACTCGCCAGAACCTCTGGCGGCTCACGTTCATCCGCACGTTGGTGCTGGCCGCTCAGGCCGGTTCCGTAGGCCTGGCCTACTGGTTCGACCTGCTGCCGTTGCCCTGGCTGCAATTGGCGATCACCCTCGGTTTTTCCATGGTGCTCTGCGCGCTGACCGCGATTCGCCTGCGCACGTCGTGGCCGGTGACCGAGCTTGAATACGCCGTGCAACTGGCCTGCGACCTGTTTATCCACAGTGCCTTGCTGTACTTCTCCGGTGGTTCGACCAACCCGTTCGTCTCTTATTACCTGGTGCCGTTGACCATCGCCGCCGTGACCTTGCCGTGGCGCTATTCGGTGATTCTGTCGGGTAGCGCCCTGGCGCTGTATACGTTGCTGCTGGCGCGGTTCTATCCGCTGGAAACGTTCCCGATCGCCCGGGAGAACCTGCAGATCTACGGCATGTGGCTGAGCTTCGCCCTGGCGGCGGCGGTGATCACATTCTTCGCCGCCCGCATGGCCGAAGAGCTGCGTCGTCAGGAAGAATTGCGCGCCATTCGTCGCGAAGAAGGCCTGCGCGATCAGCAATTGCTGGCCGTCGCGACTCAGGCTGCCGGCGCTGCCCATGAACTGGGCACGCCGCTGGCGACCATGAGCGTGCTGCTCAAGGAAATGCGCCAGGATCATCCCGACCCGCTGCTGCAGGACGATTTGAGCGTGTTGCAGGATCAGGTCAAACTCTGCAAGGAGACCTTGCAGCAGTTGGTTCGGGCGGCGGAAGCCAATCGTCGCTTGGCGGTGGAGATGCAGGACGTCACCGACTGGCTTGACGAAGCCCTGAACCGCTGGCACTTGATGCGTCCGGAAGCCAGTTATCGCTTCCAGCGCCTGGGCCAGGGGACCGTGCCGCGCATGGCGCCGCCGCCGGACCTGACCCAGGCCCTGCTGAATTTGCTGAACAACGCCGCCGATGCTTGTCCCGAAGGCTTGCAAGTGACCCTGGACTGGAATGCCGAGGACTTGACCATCAGCATTCGTGACCACGGCGCCGGCGTGCCACTGGCTATTGCCGAGCAGATTGGCAAACCGTTTTTTACCACCAAGGGCAAAGGTTTCGGCCTGGGCCTGTTTTTGAGCAAGGCCAGCGTGACACGCGCCGGCGGCTCAGTGAAACTCTACAGTCATGAGGAAGGTGGCACGCTTACCGAGCTGCGCCTGCCCCGTGTCGCCCGAGGAGACGAACATGAGTGACGAGATCCAAGTTGAAGGCGAAGAACTGCCGCATTTGCTGCTGGTAGACGACGATGCAACCTTCACCCGCGTGATGGCCCGCGCCATGGCCCGCCGTGGTTTTCGCGTGAGTACCGCAGGGTCCGCCGAAGAAGGCCTGACCATCGCCCAGGCCGACATTCCGGATTACGCCGCCCTGGATCTGAAAATGGACGGCGATTCGGGTCTGGTGTTGTTGCCCAAACTGCTGGAACTCGACCCGGAAATGCGCGTGGTGATCCTCACGGGTTATTCGAGCATTGCCACCGCCGTCGAGGCGATCAAGCGCGGCGCCTGCAATTACCTGTGCAAACCGGCGGACGCCGATGACGTGCTGGCCGCGTTACTCTCCGAGCACGCCGACCTCGACACCCTGGTGCCGGAAAACCCGATGTCCGTGGACCGCCTCCAGTGGGAGCACATCCAGCGCGTATTGACCGAGCACGAAGGCAACATCTCCGCCACTGCCCGCGCCCTGGGCATGCACCGCCGCACGCTGCAGCGCAAACTGCAGAAGCGCCCGGTCCGTCGCTGAACGGGCGCTGAACGATTATCGCCAGCCCTCGCGATAACACGAACCGATCATTTATGATCGGCTCGTGTGTGTTCTTTTCTTTATCGAGCCTTTTCCATGAATCAGAACGCTGAATATTCCGCGGTCAACGATGCTGTGCGCGGGCAGTTTTTTCGCAAAGTCTGGGCGATGACCACGCCTTACTGGCGCAGCGAAGAGAAGGGCAAGGCCTGGACGTTGCTGATCGCGGTGATTGCGCTGTCGCTGTTCAGCGTGGCGATTTCGGTGTGGATCAACAGTTGGTACAAGGATTTCTACAACGCCCTGCAGAAGAAAGACGAAGCGGCGTTCTGGCAATTGATCCTGTATTTCTGTGGCATCGCCGCCGTGGCGATTCTCGGCGCGGTGTACAGGCTTTACCTGACCCAGATGCTGACCATTCGCTGGCGAGCCTGGCTCACCGAAAAGCATTTCGCTCGTTGGCTCGGCAACAAGAATTACTACCAGCTGGAGCAGGGCGGTTACACCGATAACCCGGACCAGCGGATTTCCGAAGACCTCAACAAGTTCACCACCAATACTCTGGGCCTGGGCCTTGGTTTGATCCGTAACGTCGTCAGCCTGGTGTCGTTTTCGATCATTCTATGGGGCGTGTCGGGCAGCATCGAAGTGTTTGGTTTCACGATCCCCGGCTACATGTTCTGGTGCGCACTGGTTTACGCCGCGGTCGGCAGTTGGCTGACGCATGTGATCGGTCGTCGCTTGATCGGCCTCAACAATAACCAGCAACGTTTCGAAGCCGACCTGCGTTTCTCCATGGTGCGGGTCCGTGAGAATGCCGAAAGCATTGCGCTGTACAACGGCGAGCCCAATGAGAATCGTCGTCTGAGCAGCCGCTTTGGCCTGGTCTGGCACAATTTCTGGGACATCATGAAAGTGTCCAAGCGCCTGACCTTCTTTACCTCCGGTTATGCCCAGATCGCAATTATTTTCCCGTTCATGGTCGCTGCGCCGCGTTACTTCGCCGGCAAGATCGAGCTCGGTGAGCTGATGCAAATCAACTCCGCGTTCGGCAACGTGCAGGAGAACTTCAGCTGGTTCATCAGCGCGTACCAGGACCTCGCCGAGTGGCGTGCCACTTGTGATCGTCTGCTGAGTTTCCGCCAGGCGATGACTGACAACGAAGAGCGTTCGCCAGCCATCGACGTGCAGAATCAAGGCTCGGCGTTGAAGGTGCACAACCTTGGCCTCGACCTCGCTGACGGTCGTCATCTGCTGACCAACGCCGACATGACCGTGGAGGAGGGCGAGCGCGTCATGCTCAGCGGTCGTTCTGGCAGCGGCAAATCGACGTTGCTGCGGGCGATGGGGCACCTTTGGCCGGCCGGCCACGGCAGCATCCGCCTGCCGACGGGGCGTTATCTGTTCCTGCCGCAAAAACCGTATCTGCCGATTGGCAGTCTGCGCGAGGCGCTGAGTTATCCACAGCCGGGCGATACCTACCCGAACGAGCGCTACGTCCACGTGCTGGAAACCTGCCGCTTGCCGCACCTGGTTTCGCGTCTGGATGAAGCCAACCACTGGCAGCGCATGCTCTCACCGGGTGAGCAGCAACGTCTGGCCTTCGCCCGTGCGCTGCTGTATGCGCCGCAATGGCTGTACATGGACGAAGCCACTTCGGCGATGGACGAAGAAGATGAAGCGTCGCTGTATCAGGCGTTGATCGATGAATTGCCGGGCTTGAGCATCGTCAGCGTCGGGCATCGCAGCAGCCTGAAGCGCTTCCATCCACGGCATGTGCGTATCGAGAATGGCCACTTGGTGGATCAGACCGTGACCGCCTGAACACCACCACCTCTGTAGGAGCGAGCTTTTGTGGCGAGGGGGCTTGCCCCCGTTGGGGCGCGAAGCGGCCCCAAGTTCAAGGGACTGCTGCGCAGTCCAACGGGGGCAAGCCCCCTAGCCACAGGCCTCCCACAAGGGCCGGCGTTCACCGACGGTGATCGTACAACCGCGTTGAGCTATGATGCGGATTCAGCCGCTTTTTCGAGAAAGACGTTCACCATGGAAAACCCGATCGACGCACCTCGCCTCCCTCGCAAGCGCCGCAGCCTCGCGCAGGAACTGGTGACGGTGCTGTCCGAGCAGATCCGCGACGGTCACCTCAAACGTGGCGACAAGTTGCCCACCGAGTCGGCGATCATGGATGCCCATGGCGTCAGCCGCACCGTGGTGCGCGAAGCGATTTCCCGTTTGCAGGCCGCAGGCCAAGTGGAAACCCGGCACGGCATCGGCACCTTCGTGCTCGATACCCCGAGCCCGAGCGGTTTCCGTATCGACCCGGCCACCGTGGTGACCTTGCGCGATGTGTTGGCGATTCTGGAATTGCGCATCAGCCTGGAAGTGGAATCCGCCGGCCTTGCCGCGCAACGTCGCAGCCCTGAGCAGTTGGCGTTGATGCGAGCGGCGCTGGACGCCCTCAACGAAAGCGTCTCCCACGCCAGCGATGCCGTGGCTTCCGATTTCCAGTTCCACCTGCAAATTGCCCTGGCCACCGGCAACCGCTACTTCACCGACATCATGACCCACCTGGGCACCAGCATTATTCCGCGCACACGCCTCAACTCCGCGCGCCTGGCCCATGACGACCAGCAGCACTACATGAATCGTCTGAGCCGTGAGCACGAAGAGATTTATGACGCAATTGCCCGCCAGGATTCCGATGCGGCGCGGGCGGCGATGCGGCTGCATTTGACGAATAGTCGCGAGCGGTTGCGCCAGGCGCATGAAGAGGCGCAAGCGCAGCGGGGATAGAGTTTCAGGTTGGGTGATTTGCTGCCTGACAGATAGCCATCGCGAGCAGGTTCGCTCCCACAGGGTTTTGTGTCGATCACAATAATGCGATCACACACCGATCCAATGTGGGAGCGAGCCTGCTCGCGATGAGGTCAGTGGCCTTCCTGGAATATGTCAGCCAGTCCTCAAAATCGAACGATCCACCCGCACCGCTAACTCAGCAGTCCCAGGTTTGGCATCGAACGCCACATGCCCGCGCTCATCCACAACCGCCCGGGCAATCGGCGAGCCCTTCGACAACAACTCCAGCGGCGCACCTTTCAGCGATTGGCCCGAAGCCAGTTCCAGTTTCAATTTGATAGTCATCAGTGATCTCCTTATCAGGCATTGGCCGCTGAATTCAGCACGCCGGTTGGTTTGTAGTCCTTGAGCAGCAGATAGGTGCTCCACCCCCACCAGTCATCAACGGTCGCGGTGTCGTTCAGGTTGTTGACGTCCTTGCGCCGCAACACCTTATTGCCCTCGACCTTGAACAGCGGCGAGAAATTGCCCGCCGGGTTCAATACCGCTTGCAGATCAGGCAGCTTTTTCAATGCAGCAAAGCTACCGGCCGACGGGGCGATGCCACTGAGGTACACCGCGAATATTTCATCCGCAGAGACCTGAACCGCTTGATTCACCTGGGCACGATTGGCGCTGTCGATGGCGTCGAAATAGCGTTTGTCGCCGTAGGCGCGCCAGCGCTCACCATTGCCATTGCTCACGTTGAGGCCGAACTTGCTGTCTTCGTCGTGCATGAAACGGGTAATCAACGAACCCAGATCACTCGGTGTGACCACTGCCGCCAACTGTTTGCGCGGTACTCGCAGGTGACCGGCGGAAAACAGGTCGGTCAGAGAGTGATCGGCAAAAGCGTTCATCGCATAGGCCAGCTCCAACTGCTTTTCATCGCCGCTGTTGTGGGCCAGTACCGCTTGTTGCAGCGCTGCCGTGTGGCCGGCGATGTAGGCCAGCAACGCCCATTCGCCAAAGTGATCGGCATTGTTGGCGGCCAGTTTCAGATAACGCCCCAAAGGGAACAGCGCCGAGACGAAACTGCCGCCACCGGTGATCTTGTTCCACTCTTCCGACAACGTATCACCTAGGGCGTCATAAGCCTCGTGAGGTTGTTTTCCGTCCCTGATCGCTTGATTGACGGCGGCGATTTCCTTCTGCATGACGCCGAGGATCAGCTTCGCCTCGGCATTTGAGGCTGGCAGTACCGCCAGGGAATTGAAGGCGTTGGCAAAGCGCTGGATTCGCTCGGCGGGTGTCGCGCCTTCGTTGATCGGTTGATCGGGAATTCCATAGAAATCCCCTCCCAGCGCGATGACCTGGCCATAGGTCAGCGCCAGCCCGTTGGGTAGATGCAGCTCTACCTGTGAGGCTGGAATAGCGGGGGCGTCCTTGATGAAACGCAACAAGGTGCTGTCGCCGATAGCGGTGTGTTCAGCACCCTCGAACCGCAGTTGCGGGCCTTTCAGGGTTTTTTTCGGTGAGGTGGGTTGCTGATTTTTGTGAGTGTGATGGCTGCCCGCGAGCAGCTTCAAAGTTTCGCCATCGCCAGAAATGGCGATGCCGTGCTCGGTAAAAAGATCATCCAGATCGGCAATGATCTGTCGGGTGTTTTCCTTCGGTTTTGCGTGTAGACCTGACATTTCTAGCTCCTTGATATGTCGTAGGTAGAGTCAATTTTAACTGTATGTATATACAGTTATTTCGACTATAGATGAGAACTTTCCTACGTCAAGGAATTACTTTTTCCGACGCAAATTTTGCGGCTCGCGATGAAATGCAGTTGACGGTTGTATTTTAAGTTGTACGATGACCTACAACTTCGGCGAAGGCTGAACGGTTTTTTCACACAACGTTGCTACCCAGGGTGTTCGAATAATGAATCCACAAGAACTGAAGTCCATCCTCTCTTCCGGCCTGCTGTCATTCCCGGTCACCGACTTCAATGCCCAGGGCGATTTCCATCGCGCGGGCTACATCAAGCGTCTCGAATGGCTGGCCCCATACGGCGCCTCGGCATTGTTCGCTGCGGGCGGCACCGGTGAGTTCTTCTCTCTGGCGGCCAGCGAATATTCGGAAATCATCAAGACTGCCGTCGATACCTGCGCCACCAGCGTGCCGATTCTGGCCGGTGTCGGTGGCGCCACTCGCCAGGCCATCGAATACGCACAGGAAGCCGAGCGTCTGGGCGCCAAAGGCTTGTTGCTGCTGCCGCACTACCTGACCGAAGCCAGCCAGGACGGCGTTGCCGCCCACGTTGAAGCGGTGTGCAAATCAGTGAAGATCGGCGTGGTGGTTTACAACCGCAACGTCTGCCGCCTGACCGCGCCACTGCTGGAGCGCCTGGCCGAGCGCTGCCCGAACCTGATCGGTTACAAGGATGGTCTGGGCGATATCGAGTTGATGGTGTCGATCCGTCGCCGCCTCGGCGATCGCTTCAGCTACCTGGGCGGTTTGCCGACCGCTGAAGTCTACGCCGCTGCCTACAAGGCTTTGGGCGTACCGGTGTACTCGTCGGCGGTGTTCAACTTCATCCCGAAAACCGCGATGGATTTCTACCATGCGATCGCTCGCGAAGATCATGCCACCGTCGGCAAGATCATCGACGACTTCTTCCTGCCGTACCTGGACATCCGCAACCGCAAGGCCGGTTACGCCGTGAGCATCGTCAAGGCCGGGGCAAAAATTGCAGGCTATGACGCAGGTCCTGTGCGTGCGCCGCTGACCGATCTGACGGGCGAAGAGTACGAAATGCTCGCCGCGCTGATCGACAAGCAAGGTGCGCAATAACACTCGATAAAACCAGGGCCGCTGAGCAATCAGCGGCTTTTTGCGTGAGGAGATCTTCAAGTGGCTGATGCAAAGCGTTTCGATAACTACATCAACGGCGAATGGGTGAAGGGCAGTGATTACTGCGCCAACATCAACCCGTCTGAGCTGAGCGATACCATCGGCGAATACGCCAAGGCTGATCTGGTTCAGGTCCACGCCGCCATCGACGCCGCTCGCGCCGCGTTCCCGGCCTGGTCCACTTCCGGCATCCAGGCTCGCCACGATTCACTGGATAAAGTCGGCACTGAGATCCTCGCCCGCCGCGAAGAGCTCGGCACGTTGCTGGCCCGGGAAGAGGGCAAGACCCTGCCCGAAGCCATCGGCGAAGTGACCCGCGCCGGTAACATCTTCAAGTTTTTCGCCGGTGAATGCCTGCGCCTGTCCGGTGACTACCTGCCGTCGGTGCGTCCGGGCGTCAACGTTGAAGTCACTCGCGAAGCCCTGGGCGTGGTTGGTCTGATCACCCCGTGGAACTTCCCGATTGCCATCCCTGCGTGGAAAATCGCCCCGGCCCTGGCCTACGGCAACTGCGTGGTGCTGAAACCCGCGGACCTGGTTCCGGGTTGCGCCTGGGCCCTGGCTGAAATCATCTCCCGCGCAGGCTTCCCGGCCGGCGTGTTCAACCTGGTGATGGGCAGCGGTCGCGTGGTTGGCGATGCGCTGGTGCAGAGCCCGAAAGTCGACGGCATCAGCTTCACCGGCTCCGTGGGCGTGGGTCGCCAGATCGCTGTTAGCTGCGTGTCGCGTCAGGCCAAGGTTCAGCTGGAAATGGGCGGCAAGAACCCGCAGATCATTCTCGATGACGCCGACCTCAAGCAAGCGGTCGAGCTGTCGGTACAGAGCGCGTTCTATTCCACCGGCCAGCGTTGCACTGCCTCGAGCCGCTTCATCGTCACCGCCGGGATTCACGACAAATTCGTCGAAGCCATGGCCGAGCGCATGAAGTCGATCAAGGTTGGCCACGCGCTGAAAACCGGCACTGATATCGGTCCGGTTGTCTCGCAGGCTC
Organism: Pseudomonas sp. GM50; assembly: GCF_000282375.1. GTDB lineage: Bacteria > Pseudomonadota > Gammaproteobacteria > Pseudomonadales > Pseudomonadaceae > Aquipseudomonas. The sequence continues at coordinate 6,679 of NZ_AKJK01000152.1, read as the reverse complement.
AGCTTGAACAAGACATGAAGTACATCGACATCGGCCAGTCCGAAGGTGCGCGCCTGGTCAGTGGCGGTGGTCTGGTGACGTGCGACACCGAAGGCTACTTCCTCGCGCCGACGTTGTTTGCCGAAAGCACAGCGGCGATGCGTATCAGCCGCGAAGAGATCTTCGGCCCGGTGGCCAACGTGGTTCGCGTCGCGGACTACGAGGCAGCGCTGGCCATGGCCAACGACACCGAGTTCGGTCTGTCGGCGGGTATCGCCACCACATCGCTGAAGTACGCCAACCACTTCAAACGCCACTCCCAGGCCGGGATGGTGATGGTCAACCTGCCGACCGCCGGTGTGGATTACCACGTTCCGTTCGGTGGGCGTAAAGGTTCATCCTATGGATCACGTGAGCAAGGTCGCTATGCACAAGAGTTTTACACGGTCGTGAAGACCAGCTACATCGGCTCCTGATACACGCAATACCTGTGGGAGCTGGCCTGCCAGCGATAGCATCATCGCGGTGTGACTGACACACCGAGTGGCCTGTATCGCTGGCAGGCCAGCTCCCACAAAAGACAGATCAAAGAAGCTTCACCCGCGCATAAAAATAATCAGTGGGAGTACATCTACAATGCAATCGACCAAGCCGACTCACGTCCGCTATTTGATCCTGCTCATGCTGTTTCTGGTGACCACGATCAACTACGCCGACCGGGCTACCATCGCAATCGCCGGCTCCAGCCTGCAAAAAGACCTCGGCATCGACGCGGTCACCCTCGGTTATATCTTCTCCGCATTCGGTTGGGCCTACGTGGCCGGGCAAATTCCCGGTGGCTGGCTGCTGGACCGTTTCGGTTCGAAAAAAATCTACGCGCTGAGCATCTTCACCTGGTCGCTGTTCACCGTGCTGCAGGGTTATGTCGGTGAGTTCGGCATGTCCACGGCGGTGGTTGCGCTGTTCATGCTGCGCTTTTTGGTGGGCCTGGCCGAAGCGCCATCCTTCCCCGGCAACGCACGCATCGTGGCGGCCTGGTTCCCGACCGCTGAGCGCGGTACAGCGTCTGCGATCTTCAACTCGGCGCAATACTTTGCCACCGTGTTGTTCGCGCCGCTGATGGGCTGGATCGTCTATAGCTTCGGCTGGCAGCACGTGTTCATCGTCATGGGGGTGATCGGCATCATCTTCTCGGGGATCTGGCTGAAGGTGATCTACAGCCCGCGCCAGCACCCGATGATCAACGACGCCGAGTTCAAGCACATCGCCGACAACGGCGGCATGGTCGACATGGACCAGGACAAAGGCAAAGGCAAAAAAGGCGACGGTCCGAAGTGGGACTACATCCGCCAACTGCTCACCAACCGCATGATGCTCGGCGTGTATCTGGGCCAGTACTGCATCAACGGCATCACTTACTTCTTCCTCACCTGGTTCCCGGTGTACCTGGTGCAGGAGCGCGGCATGACCATCCTCAAGGCCGGTTTCATTGCCTCGTTGCCAGCGATCTGCGGGTTTATCGGTGGGGTGCTTGGCGGGGTGATTTCCGATTACCTGCTGCGCAAAGGTCACTCGCTGACCTTCGCCCGCAAGGCGCCGATCATCGCCGGCCTGCTGGTTTCCAGTAGCATCGTGGCTTGCAACTATGTAGACGTGGAATGGATGGTCGTCGGCTTCATGGCCCTGGCATTCTTCGGCAAAGGCGTGGGCGCGTTGGGCTGGGCCGTGGTGTCCGACACCTCGCCGAAACAGATCGCCGGTCTCAGCGGTGGCCTGTTCAACACCTTCGGCAACATTGCGTCGATCACCACGCCGATCGTTATCGGTTACATCATCAGCTCCACCGGTTCGTTCAAATGGGCGCTGGTGTTTGTCGGCTGCAACGCGCTGGTAGCCGTCTTCAGCTATCTGGTGATCGTTGGCCCGATCAAACGTGTGGTACTCAAAGAGCCGCCTGTCAGCGGTCCTGAAACCAACAATAAGTTATCTGAAGCGCATTCCTGAGGAGCGGCGTCATGCAGTTGATTGAACATTCCGACTCGCCGCGCTACATCCGCCTGCACGAGCGGGACAATGTGGTGATCGTGGTCAACGATCAGGGCGTACCGGCCGGCACGGAATTCCCCGATGGCTTGGTCACCGTGGATTTCGTGCCGCAGAGCCACAAGGTCACTCTCGAGGACATTCCCGAGGGCGGCCAGGTGATTCGTTATGGCCAGACCATTGGCTATGCGTTGCAGCCGATTCCTCGTGGCAGCTGGGTCAAGGAAGATCAACTGCGCATGCCAACCGCGCCACCGCTGGACAGCTTGCCGCTGTCCACCGAAGTGCCGGCCGCGCAGGCACCGCTGGAAGGCTTCACTTTCGAGGGTTATCGCAACGCCGACGGCACCGTCGGCACGCGCAACATTCTCGGCATCACCACCACGGTGCAATGCGTTACCGGGGTGCTTGATCACGCGGTAAAACGCATCAAGGACGAACTGCTGCCCAAGTACCCGAACGTCGATGACGTGGTGGCGCTGACCCACAGTTACGGCTGCGGCGTGGCGATCACCGCCACCGACGCATACATCCCGATTCGCACCGTGCGTAACCTGGCGCGCAACCCGAACCTGGGTGGCGAAGCGCTGGTGATCAGCCTGGGCTGCGAGAAATTGCAGGCCGGGCAAGTGATGCACGAGAACGATAGTTCGGTGGATCTGAGCGAGCCGTGGTTGTACCGCTTGCAGGATTCCAGCCACGGTTTTACCGAGATGATCGAGCAGATCATGGCGCTGGCCGAGACACGTTTGAAGAAGCTCGATCTGCGTCGTCGGGAAACCGTGCCGGCGTCCGAGCTGATCCTCGGCATGCAGTGCGGTGGCAGCGATGCGTTCTCTGGCATCACTGCCAACCCGGCGCTCGGTTACGCCTCGGACCTGTTGCTGCGGGCCGGTGCGACGGTGATGTTTTCTGAAGTCACCGAAGTGCGCGACGCGATTTACCTGCTGACATCCCGCGCCGAAACCGAGGAAGTGGCTCAGGAACTGGTGCGGGAGATGGACTGGTACGACCGTTACCTGGCCAAGGGCGAAGCGGATCGTAGCGCCAACACCACGCCGGGGAACAAGAAGGGCGGGTTGTCGAACATTGTCGAGAAGTCCTTGGGCTCAATCGTCAAATCCGGCAGCAGCGCGATCAATGGGGTGCTTGGCCCTGGCGAGCGATTCAAGCGCAAAGGGCTGATTTTCTGCGCGACCCCGGCCAGTGATTTTGTCTGCGGGACGTTGCAGTTGGCGGCGGGGATGAACCTGCATGTGTTCACCACCGGGAGGGGGACGCCTTATGGGTTGGCGATGGCACCGGTGGTGAAGGTCTCGACCCGGACCGAACTGGCGCAACGCTGGCCGGATTTGATCGATATCGATGCCGGGCGAATTGCTACCGGGCGGGCGTCGATTGAAGAGCTTGGCTGGGAGTTGTTCCACTACTATCTGGACGTGGCCAGCGGCAAGAAACAGACGTGGGCGGAGCAGCATAAGCTGCATAACGACATTACCTTGTTCAACCCTGCGCCTATCACCTGAGACCGAGTTATCGTTCTTCGCGGGCAAGCCTCGCTCCTACAGGATCGCGTCGTACGTATTTTCCGCGAACGACATAAAGCTGTAGGAGCGAGGCTTGCCCGCGAAGGCGTTCTACCAGACGCCAACGTCCCCAGTGGCTTATCATTAGCCCCCTAACGACGCCCACCCAAGGTTCTCCCGGCATGCTGGCTATTTTCCTCGAAACCCTGAACATCACCGCGCCGGTGTTTGCCATGCTGTTTCTGGGGGCGCTGCTCAAGCGCATCGACTGGATCAACGACAACTTCATTCATACCGCGTCGGCCCTGGTGTTCAACGTCACCATGCCGGCGTTGCTGTTTCTGGGCATCTTGCATGCCGACCTGCATGCCGCACTGCAACCGGCGCTGCTGATCTACTTCTCGGTCGCGACGCTGCTGTGTTTTGCGATTGCCTGGGGCTGGGCGATCTGGAAATGCCCGCGGGAAGACCGGGGCATCTATACCCAGGGCGCGTTTCGCGGCAACAACGGCGTTATCGGTCTGGCCCTTGCGGCGAGCATGTACGGCGACTACGGGATTTCCCTCGGGGCCATTCTCGCGGCGCTGGTGATCCTGTTTTACAACACGCTCTCGACCATCGTGCTGGCGGTCTATAGCCCGGTGATCAAGTCTGACCCGTGGAGCATCTGCAAAAGTGTGATGGTCAACCCGCTGATCATCAGCGTGTTTACGGCGGCGCCGTTTGCCTATTTCAAGATCGGTTTGCCGGGGTGGCTGGAAACGTCCGGCCAGTACCTGGCGCAAACCACCTTGCCGTTGGCGCTGATCTGCATCGGTGGCACGTTGTCGCTGGCGGCGATGCGCAAAAGCGGCACCATGGCGCTGAGTTCAAGCCTGGTGAAGATGATCGGCCTGCCGGTGCTGGCGACGCTTGGCGCCTGGCTCTGGGGTTTTCGCGGGGCGGAGTTGGGAATTCTGTTTCTGTACTTCGGCAGCCCGACCGCTGCGGCCAGTTTCGTCATGGCTCGGCAGGCCAACGGCAATCATGAACTGGCGGCGGCGATCATCGTGATTACCACGCTGATGGCGGCGGTCACCACCAACATCGGGATCTTTTTGTTGCAGTGGGGTGGGTGGATTTAGCCGAAGGTTTTGCGGTGTTCTTCAGGGCCTCATCGCGAGCAGGCTCGCTCCCACAGGGGAATGCATTCCAAATGTGGGAGCGAGCCTGCTCGCGATGGCAATCTTTCTAGCACTACAAACGCCAGGTTGTTACTCCGGCTTCTGGTAGCTATCTATCACTTCCTGCGCCGCCCGAAAGGCATCGATCGCCGCCGGCACGCCGGCATACACCGCACAATGCAGCAGCGCTTCGCGAATCTCTTCCACGGTGCAGCCGTTGTTCAGCGCACCGCGCACATGGCCTTTCAATTCTTGCGGGCACTTCAACGCGGTCAGCGCGGCGAGGGTGATCAGGCTGCGGGTTTTCAGCGGCAGACCTTCGCGATTCCACACACCGCCCCAAGCGTGTTCGTTGACGAAGTCCTGCAACGGTTGGGTGAACTCGGTGGCGTTGCCCAAGGCGCGGTCGACGAAAGCGTCGCCCATCACTTGGCGGCGGACTTCGACGCCAGGTTTCTTATTGTCAGTCATGGCAATTCCCTCTTGTGGTGTTGGCGACGCCAGGCGCGTAGCGAGGTGAACAGCAAAAACGCCACCAGCGCCGGCAGGACGAAAAACAGCATCAGGTGTTCAAGTTTGCCGGCCAGCGGCATTCCCGTGGTAAATGACACCACGTGCAGCCCATAGGCCAGGTACAAACCCAAGAACAGCAGGCCCTCGGCGCGCGTCACCCGGTAGCCGGAATAGAACACCGGCAGGCACAGCACCGCGACACCGAGCATCACTGGCAGGTCGAAATCCAGGGCATTGGGCGAGACCGACAGCGGCGACGGCGCGATCAATGCGGTAAGCCCGAGCACGCCCAAGAGGTTGAACAGGTTGCTGCCGATCACGTTGCCCACTGCGATGTCCCGCTGACCGCGCAACGCGGCGATCAACGAAGTGGCCAGCTCCGGCAGGGAAGTGCTGACGGCGACGATGGTCAGACCGATGATCCGCTCCGACAAGCCCAGGTCGGTCGCGACCGCCACCGCGGCGCCGAGCAGCAGGTGCCCGGCGAACACCAGCATCGCCAGCCCGGCGACAATCAGCAGCAGGCTGCTGAACCACGGTGCCTGCGGTGCGTCATGAGCGCCCGATGGCGGACGGGCCGAGTGCCGCGACTGGCGCAGCAGCAAACCCAGGTACAGCACCAGCGCACCCAGCAGAATAATGCCGTCTGTGCGGTTCAATTCTTCGTTCCACGCCAGTACGAACACCAACAGGCTGGCACCGATCATCAGCGGAATATCCAGGCGCACCAATTGCCGCGAAACCCGCAGCGGAATAATCAGCGCCGAGAGCCCGAGGGTGACGAGGATGTTGAAGATGCTGCTGCCGATCACGCTGCCGACGGCGATGTCGGCGTTTTGCGCCAGGGTGGCTTGCAGGCTGACCGCCATCTGCGGCGCACTGCTGCCGAGGGCCACGATGGTCAGGCCGATGATCAGCGGCCGCACATGCAGTCGCGCGGCCAGGCGCACGGCGGCGCGCACCATCAATTCGGCACCGGCGATCAGCAAAAACAGACCGCAGAACAATTCAATCACGCTGATCAGGGGTAAATCGGCAAGTCCGAAAATAGTCAGCGCTCCGTCTATCAGTCGTCTAGGGCTTGCACGCGAACCTTCGCGGTGCCACTGCGCAGCATGCCCAACTGTTCGGCCGCTTCACGTGACACGTCGATCAGGCGCCCGCGAGAGTATGGCCCGCGGTCGTTGACGCGCACCACGCAGGACCTGTCGTTATTCAGGTTGGTAATCTTCAGCCGGGTGCCGAACGGCAACTGGCGATGGGCGGCGGTCAGGCCGTGCTGGTTGAAACGCTCGCCGCTGGCGGTGCGTTTGCCATGGTGTTTGGCGCCGTAATACGAAGCTACGCCGGTCTTGTCGTAGCCGTGTGGATCGATGGTATCCGTACTGGCACAACCGGCCAGCAGAGAGAGCAGGGCGCAGGCACTGAGCAGACGCTTCATTTAGAAAGCTCCCA
>NZ_AKJK01000151.1 GCF_000282375.1 Pseudomonas sp. GM50 | reverse complement strand
TTGAGTGCGTAGCACTCACAATATCTTTGGTGTATCAGAGATTTTGGGGCTGCTTCGCAGCCCAACGGGGGCAAGCCCCCTCGCCACAGACCTCGCCACAGACCTCGCCACAGACCTCACCATAGGGCTCCCACATTGGATTTGTGCAATGGCCCGCAAGCTCAACTCGTCTCGAGAAGCGCGCCCCCCACTTCCTCCGGCACTTTCACGAAAATGCTGTACTTGGCACCTTCCATCGCCTCGAAAGCGATCAACTTCTCCACCAGCGGCCCATTCAGCACCTTGCCGGCATTGAGCAGCAGCATGCCGTTGTCGGCATTGAGATTGCGCGCCAGGATCATGCCCGCCACCAGATCCCGGGTGCTCAGCACCTTGACCGTCGGATCGGCCAGCGTCACGTCGCTCAGATAAGTGGCGCAGACCTGAATGAAATCCTCCACCAGTTCCGGGTCGTAGAGGCGACCGGCGTATTGGCGGATATACACCAGGGCTTCATCGTTGTTCATCTGCCGTTCAAGGATCAGCCCGCGCTGCAACTCGATGAAATCCACCGCCAGTTTCAGCAACCGTGAACCGAACGGAATCGCTTCGCCCTTGAGCCGATCCGGAAAACCGCTGCCGTCCCAACGCTCCTGGTGATGCAGGATCAGCCGGGCGGCATCCTTCATCGGATCGAGCGTCATCAGCAGCGACTCACTCTGCTTCGGATAACCCCGATAGCGCTCGCGGTCATTGTGATGCAGCAGGTCCGAGGGCGTGCTCATCATGCTGTCGGTCCAGCTCAACTTACCGATGTTGTAGAGCGCCGCGGCCATGGTCAGGTCACGACTGCTGCCTTCGTCCAGGCCATGGAGTTTGCAGTACACCCGCACCAGTTCGATGATCTGCCGGTTGGTCTGTTTGGCGGGCGGCAGGCGCAGGTTGGCCAGCAACGAAAACACTTCGGTGCCGGTGACATAGCTGTGTTTGAGCTCTTCGTAGGCCAGGTCCAGCATGTCGGCGGTCTGTTGCAGCTCGCTGGTGCGGGCCGCGACGTGTTTTTCCAGGGTGGCGTTGAGCTGCTTCAGCTTCTCGTTCTGATCCCACGTCTCCTGCACCAGACGCAAGCGCTCACGTTCGGAATGCTGATAGGCGAGTGATTGTCGCAAGGTCAGCAGCATTTCCTCATCGTGCCAGGGTTTGCTGATGTAACGATGAATCTGCCCTTCATTGATGGCATTGATAATGACCGACGGATCGGCATAACCGGTCAGCATGATCCGGGTGGTGCCGGGATAGCGCTGGTGGACGTGAGCCAGCAGCGTGGCGCCGTCCATATTGGGCATGCGCGCGTCACTCATCACCAGATCGATCGGCTGCTGCTCCATGATCTCCAGCGCCTGGGCACCGCTGGTGGCCAGCAGCACCTCGTAGGGTTGGCCGCGCAGCAGGCGGCGCAGGCTGTTGAGAATCGACTCCTCATCGTCGACCAGCAGTAACTTGGGTTTATAGGTCACAGTCGTGGGGAGTTGCTCTTCCATGGCATTACCTCAAGAAAACGTGTGTCTTTATGTCGCGCGCGGGGCAAATGTCCTGGCGCCCCGAGCCTGACTTACAGGCTAGATGATTTTCAGCCCGACCCCGGAAATGATTCGTTTCAGTCAACCGGGCGAACTTCTGGCCGGGCGACTATGCTCAGATCACTCGGATCCAAACGATACCCGCCTCATCCAGCGATCAGGGAAGGGATACCCTCTATGAGCTCATTGCACCAACCTGCTGTCGGCACAGGCGCATGTCAGTGAATACGCTGCTTGCGCGTATTAATCGTCGGATTCTCATCGTCGATGACACGGCGTCGATCCATGAGGATTTTGCCAAGATTCTCAGCCCGCCATCGATCGAAGACGACAGTCTGATCAGCGCCGAAAACGCCTTGTTCGGTACCCCGGCGTCGGTATCGTTGCAAAGTTTCGTCATCGATTCCGCGTTTCAGGGCCGCGAAGCGCTGGACAAGGTCGAGACCGCGCTGGCGAATGACTCACCCTACGCAATGGCCTTCATCGACATGCGCATGCCGCCCGGCTGGGACGGCCTGGAAACCATCGAACGCCTGTGGCAGGTCGATCCCAAGTTGCAGGTGGCGCTCTGCACCGCGTATTCCGACTATTCCTGGGAAGACATCGCCGAGCGCCTGGAACTGGGCGATCGCCTGCTTATCCTGAAAAAGCCCTTCGATGCCATCGAAATTCGCCAGATGGCCAGCGCATTGACCGCCAAGTGGCAAATGACCGAAGACGCGGCGCTGAAGATGTCGCTGCTGGAGCATGCGGTCGAAGAGCGCACCCGGGAGCTGTCCGACGCCAACATCATCGTGCAGAACAGCCCGACCATTCTGTATCGGCTACGGGGCGAACCGTCGTTTCCGTTGATGTACATCTCCCACAACATCACCAAATACGGCCACATCGCGGCGGCCCTGGTGGCTTCGTCCAACTGGGCACAGGAACTGATTCATCCCGACGATCAATCGAAGGTCGACACCGCCATGGCCCGGGTGCTGGACCGCCATGCGGCCGGTGCTTCCATCGAGTTCCGGATGCGCACCGGCGACGGTGACTGGCGCTGGGTCGAAAACCGCTATATCCCGGTGCGCGACGATGAGGGCCGCTTGCTGGAAGTCGAAGGCATCATCATCGACGTCACCGAACGCAAACTGGCCGAGGAAAAAATCGCCCTGTTGGCCCGCACCGACGGGCTGACCGGGCTGGCCAACCGCGCGACGCTGATCGAGCGGCTGCACCAGGCGTTCGCCGCCGCCCGGCGCGGGGCCACACCGTTCGCCATGTTCTATCTGGATCTGGATCACTTCAAACGCATCAACGACACCCTGGGCCACCCGGTGGGCGACCTGTTGCTGCAGGAGGTTGCCAGGCGCATCAAAAATTGCGTGCGCGAAAACGACGTGGTTGCCCGCCTGGGTGGCGACGAGTTCGCGATCCTGCAACTGGACGTCGGCGACCCGACCCAATCGGCAGCCCTGGCCGCCAAGGTCCGCGATGCACTGGTGCTGCCCTATTCCCTGGCCGGCAATGATGTGCGGGTCTCCGTCAGCATCGGCATCAGCAGCTACGCCCCGGTCAGTCTCAGCGCCGACAGCCTGTTGACCCAGGCCGACATGGCGCTGTATCGCTCCAAGGAAAAGGGCCGCAACCAGTACCACTTCCACTCCGAGGAGATCAATCAGGAAGTGGTCGAGCGCATGACCATCGCCAACGACCTGAAAAAGGCCATCGAACACGACGAGCTCGAACTGCGTTACTGGCCGGAAGTAGACCTGAGCAGTGGCAAGATCCTCGGCATGGAAGCGCAGGTCAGCTGGAACCACCCCATACGCGGTTTACTGGAAGCCTCTGCGTTTCTGCCCGCGGCGGAAAAGACCGGCATCATCATCGCCCTCGGTCACTGGGTGCTGGAGCGCGCCTGTCGGCAAATGCGCCAGTGGCGAGACGAAGGCATGGCGCCACCGGTGGTGGCGATAAAACTGTCCCTGGCCCAGCTCAAGAGTGGTCCCGAGCTGATCTATGACGTATTGCGCACCACCGCACGCTGGGAACTGTGCCCGTGGGACCTGCGTTTCGACGTCACCGAAGCGACCCTGGCCCAGACCAAGTGGACGCACAACGATATCCTGCCGCGCCTGCATGAACTGGGGGTGAAGATCGCCATCGATGACTTCGGCACCGAATACTCTTCGTTCGACTACCTCAAGACTTACCAGGTCAATCACCTGAAACTCGCTCAGGCGTTCATCGACACCGCCGCCCATGACGCGGCCAGTGCCACCACCCTGCGGGCAATCATCAATTTCGCCCGCGACGTCGGGATCGGCATCATCGCCGAAGGCGTCGAAACCCAGGAGCAACGCCGTTCGCTGATAGCCACCGGCTCACCGATGAACGCCCAGGGGCACTACTTCAGCCAAGCGGTCAGCAGCCAACAGGCCGCCGAGCTGCTGAAGGCCGGGAGCATCGTGCACATCAACCCCGAAGCCGGAACGGTACCGGGCGCTCCATGGCGCACCACGGAGGGCAAGGAATGAAGACTCCGTTCGTGCAGGCCAACCGGCGCATTCTGATCATCGACGACACGCCCTCGATCCATCAGGACTTTCGCAAGATTCTCGGTGCCGATACCAACGATGAACAAACCCTCGCCGGCACTGAAGCAGCGCTGTTCGGCAGCCAGCAGTCGGCACGGCTGATATTCCAGCTCGACTCCGCCTACCAGGGCCAGGAAGCGCTCGAACTGGTCAAGCGTGCCCAGGCACAAGGTCGCCCTTACGCCATGGCGTTCACCGACATGCGCATGCCCCCGGGCTGGGACGGACTGGAAACCATCGAACAGCTCTGGAAGGCTGATCCTCACCTGCAAATCGCGCTGTGCACGGCCTTCTCCGATTACACCTGGGAAGCCATGGCCGAACGACTGGAGTTCGGCGATCAGTTGCTGGTGCTGAAAAAACCTTTCGACAGCCTGGAAATCCGCCAGATGGCCAGCGCCCTGACCTGGAAGTGGCAGATGGCGCAGGACGCGGCCATGAAAGTGCTGACCCTGGAGCAAACCATCGAGGCCCGGGTCCACGAACTGCTCAAGGTATCGCACCTGTTGCAGTACGACGTATTGACCGAATTGCCCAACAGCACCTTGCTGGGCGACCGGCTGAACCAGTCACTGGCCCTGTCACGACGCCATGACAAACAACTGGCCGTGATGTTTCTGGGGCTTGATCGTTTCAAGCGTATCAACAATGCCTTGGGTCACCCGACCGGTGACGAGATGCTCAAACGTGTGGGGCAAAACCTGGTGGCCTGCGTACGCGCGTCCGATTCGGTGTTTCGCTACGGATCCGATGAGTTTGTGGTGATCCTGGCTGACATCCACCACCCCCAACAGACCAAGGGCATCGCCGAAAAGCTCTTGAACGCCATACGAGCGCCTCAACACATCGCCGGCCACGACCTGAGCGTGACGGCCAGCCTGGGCATCAGCATCTACCCCGAGGACGGTTTCGATGCCATTGCACTGATCAAAAAAGCCGAAACCGCCATGCGCAACGTCAAGGAAAGCGGCCCGAACGATTTCAGCTTTTTCATCGATGAGATGAACCAGCGCGCCCGGGAACAGCAGAGTATCGAGTCGGGTATTCGCCTGGCGCTGGAACGCAACGAATTTGTCCTGCACTACCAGCCAAAACTCGACCTGGGCAGCGGCAAGGTGGTCGGCGCCGAGGCATTGATCCGCTGGCAAAAGCCTGGGCAAGGCTGGGTTTACCCGACAGATTTCATCGGTGTGGCCGAGGACAGCGGCTTGATCGTACCGTTGAGCAAATGGGTGCTGGCCCAGGCCTGCCAACAAGCCCGTGCCTGGCAGGCGAAAGGCCTGCCGAAGCTCTACATGTCGGTGAACGTGTCGGCCATCGATTTCCGCCAGCGGGATTTTGTCGAGGGTATTGAACAGATACTCAAGCAAACCGGCATGGATCCCACCTTGCTGGAACTGGAAATCACCGAAGGCGTATTGATGCAGAATGTCGATGCCACGATGGTCGCGCTGAATCGGCTCAAGGCATTGGGCGTACGGCTGGCTATCGATGACTTTGGCACCGGCTATTCCAGCCTGAGTTACCTGCAACGTTTTCCCATCGATGTGCTGAAAATCGACCAGTCATTTATTCGTGGCCTGAGCCGTGACAGCAATGACGCAGCCCTGGTCAGCGCCATTATCAGCCTGGGCAAGAGCCTCAAACTGACCGTCATTGCCGAAGGGGTGGAAACCCTCGAACAATTGAATTTTCTCAGGGCCCTCCAGTGCGAAGAAGGCCAGGGTTACTACTTCAGCAAAGCCGTGGAGCCGGACGCCTTCGTGCAATACCTGACGTCTGTGCAGTCCGCACCATCCAGCACCAAATGAATGATGTGCAACGACACCCAGGCCCCCTGCGCCAAGGAATCACAAGATGTCGAGCCCCTTCTACTACCTGCTTCTTGCGCCTCTACTCGGATGTTGTCTGATCGCCAGCGGCGCACCGCTGGACGAACCACTCAAGCCCTTGCCCGCGGTGCCCCAGCAGAATCCCTTGCAAGTCGAACTCGGTCGCCGGTTGTTCAACGAGCCACGCCTGTCGGTCAACAACAGCCTGTCCTGCGCCAGTTGCCATCGTCTGGAAATCGGAGGCGCAGACGACAAAGCATTGTCTATCGGCTTCAAAGGCGATCCCCTGACGATCAACACCCCCAGCGTCTTCAACTCAAGCCTGAATTTCCGACAATTCTGGAACGGCCGCGCCGACACCCTGGAAACACAGGCCCACGAAGTGGTGCAGAGCCCCAGCGAAATGGGCAGTCATTGGGAGCATGTCGTTCAGACACTGACCGCCGACCCGGCTTACAAAAGCGCTTTCGCCAAGGCCTACCCGGACGGCGTGACCATGAACAATGTACAAAATGCCCTGGCCACCTATGAGCGCACGCTGATCAGCGCCAACTCGCGTTTCGACCAATACCTGCTGGGCAATACCGAGATTCTGACGACCGAGGAGAAATACGGTTACCAACGTTTCAAGGACTACGGCTGCATCGCCTGCCATCAGGGGGTCAATATCGGCGGCAACATGTTCCAGAAATTCGGGGTCATGGGTGATTACTTTGAGGTTCGGGGCAACCCCACCGAAGCCGATCTGGGCCGTTATCTGGTCACCAAGGCTGAAGAAGACCGCAACGTGTTCAAGGTTCCGAGCCTGCGTAACGTCGCCGTGACCGCGCCGTACTTTCACGACGGCTCGGCCAAGACCCTCGAAGAAGCGGTAGACGTGATGTTCAAGTTCCAGCTCGGTCGCGTGCCCTCTGACAGGGACAAAGCCTTGATCATCAAATTCCTCAAGACCCTGACCGGTGAGTGGCGAGGCAAATCCTTATGAAAATGTACCACCGTCGCAACCTGGTATTGCTCAGTGGCGTGGCCTTGTTGCTGGCCTCGACACTGCTGTTTCTGTACCTCAAATCGAGCTCCGACCAGACCTCGACCTACGCCGAGTCCCGGGACCTGATCGGCCGGATCAAACAGTTCAACGCGCAGTGGGAAACCGAGATTCTCAAGGCCCGAATTGCCATCAGCCACAATTACGATCCGCTGGTCGCACCGCTGAACGAGATGACATACCTGTGGGAGCGGTTCGAGACCATGGAGTCCAATCACGGCCGCAACGACCCCATCTGGCATGCCAGCCATGACGCATACCACACCGCCATTCAAGAAAAAACCCGGCTGGTGGAGCAGTTCAAATCCCACAACGCTGTGCTGCGCAACTCATTGGCGTTTCTGCCCACGGCCGAAGACGACATACAGGAACCGCTTACCCGCCTGACAGATGAAGACAAACTGCAACTTCAAAACATTGCCACCGACACCTACGACTTGCTGCTCAGCAGCCTGGAGTTCGCCCAGGTCACCTCCGATGACAAAGCGGCCGATATTCTGGTGGGGCTGAATAAACTGGGGGTGAACAAACAGCGATTGCCAGAGCAGTTCCACAGCCCGATCGATATTTTGAGTAATCACATCGCGCTGATCCTGCGTGAACAACCGGTGGTTAACAGGCTGCTGGAAAACATCGAAGCCATTCCCGTAGCCGAACGGCTGGACGACATTACGGCTCTGCTGAATACGGATCAGCAGCAAACCGATGCAATCGACCAGCGCTACCACTTCTACATGCTGGTGTTTTCGACGCTGCTGGTGATTGTGCTGGTGTACCTGGCCATTCGCCTGATGCGCAGCTTCGGGGAGATCCATCGGGTCAACAAGGAACTGCAAACCGCCAACGACGTCCTCGAGCAACGGGTCGAGGAGCGCACCCGCGAACTCAAGGATACCCAAAGCGAACTGCTCGACACCGCGCGCCAGGCCGGCATGGCTGAAATCGCCACCAACGTGCTGCACAACGTCGGCAACGTGCTCAACAGCGTGAACATCTCGGCCGACCTGGTCACCCGCAAGCTGCGTAACAGCAAGGCCCAGGGACTGGGCAAGGCGATGCAGCTGATCAACGCGCATCAAGACAACCTGGGCGCCTTCCTGACTCAGGACGAGAAAGGAAAACTGCTACCCGGTTATCTGAACCAACTGGTGGATGCCATTGCCCTTGAACAACAAGGCATGACCGACGAACTCGCGCAACTGAGCAAAAGCGTCGACCACATCAAGGACATCGTCGCCACCCAGCAGTCCTACGCGGGTGCCAACAGCCTGATGGAACCGTTGCACGTCAGCGAACTGCTGGAGGACGCCCTGCGGATGAACGCCGGCGCCCTGACCCGGCATCACGTCACAGTGGTCAAGGAGTACGGCGACGTACCGCAAATCATGGGCGACAAACACCGATTGTTGCTGATCCTGATCAACCTGATCAGCAACGCCAAATACGCCATGACTGACCTCAGCAACCGCCCGCGGCAAATGACCCTTGGGGTGAAAGTCGTCGAAGACACGATTCTGCAAATCAGCGTCAAGGATGACGGCGAAGGCATCGAGCCGGAGAACATGACACGGATCTTTGCCCACGGTTTTACCACCCGCAAGGAAGGTCACGGCTTTGGCCTGCATAGCTGTGCCCTGGCCGCGATCGAGATGAACGGCCATCTCACCGCCCACAGCGACGGGCCGGGCAAAGGCGCACTGTTCACTTTGCAGATCCCGTTGAAAACCGTCATGGAGGAAGCATGAGTGATCTTTCGAACCGACGCATTCTGCTGATTGACGACACGCCGTCCATCCATGAAGACTTTCGCAAGATCCTCACCCCAACGTCGGCACTGCATGTAGAACTGGACGAAATGGAGGCCGCGCTGTTCGGCAGCGAAGTGAAATCCACCAACCTGCTGTTCGAGCTGGACTCGGCCTATGGCGGTCAGGAGGGGCTGGGCAAACTCATTCAGGCCTTACAGGAAAACCGTCCCTACGCCCTGGCCTTCGTCGACATGCGCATGCCTGAAGGCTGGGACGGCGCGCAGACCATCGAACACCTTTGGCAGGAAGACCCGCTGCTGCAAGTTGTAGTGTGTACTGCCTATTCCGACTATTCCTGGGATGAACTGCTGGAACGCTTGCACGCTCACGACCGTCTGCTGATTCTGAAAAAGCCGTTCGACAACATTGAAGTCCAGCAGATGGCCAACACCCTGCTCACCAAATGGGACATGACCGAACGGGCGTCTATTCAGATGAGCCATCTGGAGCATCTGGTGGATCAGCGCACGGACCAGTTCAAGCAGGCCAGCGAGGCGTTGCAGCGGGAAATCGACGAGCGCAAACAGCTTGAATCCCAATTGGTGCAGTCGGAAAAACTCGCCTCGCTGGGGCAACTGGCGGCGGGCGTCGCCCATGAAATCAATAACCCCATCGGCTTCATTTCCTCCAACCTCGGCACCCTCGATGGCTACTTCAAGCAACTGCAGGAAATGCTAGATGCCTATCGGGAGGCGGAAAACGCCATTGGCTCAAGCGAGGTCATCGACCGTCTCGGTCAATTACGTGAACGGGTGGAGCTGGACTTTCTGCGTGAAGACATTCCGCTGTTGATCAAGGAATCCAAGGATGGCATCGGCCGGGTCGGGCGAATCGTCAAAGACCTGAAGGACTTCTCACGCGTCGACTCCAATCAGGAATGGCAGTGGGCCAATCTGCAACAGGGCATCGAGTCGACCCTGAACATCGTCGCCAATGAACTCAAGTACAAGGCCGACGTGGTGAAGGAGTTTCAAAAGCTGCCCGACATTGAATGCCTGCCGTCGCAAATCAATCAGGTGATCATGAACCTGATCGTCAACGCGTCGCAGGCAATGGGGCCGGAACGGGGCACCATCACGCTACGCACCGGGCTTGAAGGTGAAACGGTGTCGATCGAGGTCGCGGACACGGGAATAGGCATCGAGCCGGACAACCTGCAAAAAATATTCGACCCGTTCTACACCACCAAACCGGTGGGCCAGGGGACAGGGCTCGGGTTGTCTCTGTCCTATGGCATCGTGAAAAAACACCAGGGCGATATCTCGGTACGTAGCGAAGTCGGGGTGGGCAGCACCTTTCGGGTCGAGTTGCCGGTGCGCCAATCCTGGCCAGCATAAGCACGCTCCTACCCGGTTGCTCCAATATAGCCATCGCCCGTAAGCTGGAAATCTCTGTCGTTTTCTGTAGGAGCGAAGCTTGCTCGCGAAGGGGCCATCAATTTCAACATTGATGTTGGCTGACACACCGCTTTCGCGAGCAAGCTTCGCTCCTACAGGGATTGATGTATCCAGGTTATGTAACGCGCCGACACAACCGAGTCCGAACCCAAGGAAACCGTATGAGCCTGTCACTCCTGAGCCGCTACGCCTTCTTTGCTGTCTGTGTGATATTCACCCTCGCCAGCCTGCCCTTTCTGGAAAACGACTGGCTCTGGCCGATCACCGCCGTCACCGGCGTCCTCAGCCTGTTGGGTCTGTTCGACCTGTTGCAAAGCCCCCATGCGGTGCGCCGCAATTACCCGATCCTGGGCAATATTCGTTATCTGGTGGAGGGCATCCGCCCGGAAATCCGCCAGTACCTGCTCGAATCCGACAGCGATGCCCTGCCCTTCTCCCGGGCCCAACGCTCGCTGGTCTATTCGCGGGCCAAGAACGAAAGCGCCGACAAACCTTTCGGCACACTGATCGACGTGTATCAGTCGGGCTTCGAATTCATCGGCCACTCGATGCGCCCGGCACCGTTGAGCGACCCAAGCAGTTTCCGGGTGATGGTCGGTGGCCCCCAGTGCACCCAGCCGTACTCGGCGTCGGTATTCAACATCTCGGCCATGAGCTTCGGCTCCCTCAGCGCCAACGCCATTCGCGCATTGAACCAGGGCGCCAAACTCGGCAACTTCGCCCATGACACTGGCGAAGGCAGCATCAGCGCCTATCACCGGGAAAACGGCGGCGACCTGACCTGGGAACTGGGCAGCGGCTACTTCGGCTGCCG
>NZ_AKJK01000149.1 GCF_000282375.1 Pseudomonas sp. GM50 | reverse complement strand
GTTGCTCGAAGCTTATTTGGAATGACCAAACTACGCTTCTCGCGCCTTGCCCTGCACAACAGCAGACCCGGCGCGGCGGGGAAACTAATTGAGAACGCCCCCTAGACCTGATCGGCGATGCGCTGCGGCACCGGAATCTGGATATCCAGCAGTTGTTGGGCGAACGCCTTGCCTTGCGGATCGATCCGCAGGCTGGCCACGCCACCGCCGCCGAGTGCGTTCTCCAGAAGAAAATTAAAGCTCTGAGTACCGGGTAAATACCAGCGTTCGACACGCCCGTGGATCGGATCGAGGACATGGCTCATCCAGTCGACCATCACCTCAGGTGTCAGCGCTTCGGCGATCCACGGCAGGTAGTCGGGATGGCGGGCCATGACGCCGATATTACTGTGATTGCCCTTGTCGCCGGAGCGCGCCACGGCGAGTTTGATCAGGGCCACGCTGGCGTCGGCGCGTTCTGTGGGTTGGGGTGGATCGAACGGTAGCGGCAAGTCATCCGGGTCGAGTACATCGAGGGCGGGCAGGGCGCACGGGTGGTGCTCACCGGCGAGGTCGATTTGCAGGGTGCAGGCAGTTTTGCCGATCAGGAACGAAAACAACCGGATCAGCGGGTACACCGTCGGCCGCCCGCCGACGATCCCGGTCAACCCCGGCGCCATGCCGGTGGCGGCCTGGGCGATTTCCCGGGAAAACAGAATCAAGGCCTGTTTACTTGGGTGGCGCACGGCGAGTTTGATCACCACTTCGCGGCTGTCCTGGCGCTGGCCATGCGGGCCATAAGTGGCTTCGCTGCCCAGCAGTTCGATGTTCACTTCACTGTAGGGCGCCCAGCCGCGCTGGCTGAAGATTTCCGAGGTCTTGTTGATGATCGCCTGGCTGACCCGTCGGGCCTTGGCCACGGCATCGATCCCGGCGATCAGGCAGCTGGCGGTACAGCGGAAACCATCCGGATACGTGGCGCTGACCTTGTATTGATCGGTCGGCGGCAAACCTTTTGCGCCATGCACCTGAACTGCGTTTTTGCCTTGTTGCACAAGTTTGACCTGACTGAAATCGCACACCACGTCAGGCAGCAGATAGGCCTGCGGGTCGCCGATTTCATAAAGCATCTGCTCGCCCACTGTCAGGGGCGTGACCAGACCACCGGAACCGTCGGGTTTGCTGACGATAAACTGGCCGTCGGCGCCGACTTCGACGATCGGAAAACCGATATGTTCGTAATCGGGAACGTCGCGCCAATCGGTGAAATTGCCGCCGGTGCATTGGGCACCACATTCAATGAGGTGCCCGGCCAATGCAGCCTGGGCGAGTTTGTCGTAGTCGTGCCACGACCAGCCGAACTCATGCACCAGCGCGGCGCTGACCACGGCGCTGTCGACCACGCGCCCGGTAATCACAATGTCGGCGCCCAGACGCAGGGCTTCGACAATGCCCGGCGCGCCGAGGTAGGCGTTGGTCGACACGCACATCGGCGGCAGGGGCGCGCCACTGAACATCTCATGGAGGCCAAGGCTGCTCAGGCGTTTGAACTGAGATTGCAAATCGTCACCCGACAGCACGGCGATCTTCAGCGCTACCCCGGCTTTATCGCAGGCCGTTTGCAGGGCCGCGGCGCAAGCCTGTGGATTGACGCCGCCGGCATTGCTGATGACGCGGATCTTCTGTTCCGCGAGCTGGTTGAGGAGGGGACTGAGGACTTCGATGAAGTCGCTGGCGTAGCCGGCCCCCGGATCTTTCATCCGCGCCCCGGCCATGATCGACATTGTGATTTCGGCCAGATAATCGAACACCAGATAGTCCAGCCGCCCGCCTTCCACCAGTTGCGCGGCGGCGGTCGAGGTGTCGCCCCAGAATGCGCTGGCGCACCCGATGCGGATTGTTTTAGGCACAGTCAACTCCATAGCCACCTCCGACAGCAGTGCTTCGAGACTACCAAGCAAGCGCTTGGTTTGTAAACGCCTGAACTATCTTCTGCCCAAGCGCTTGCTTGGTCGCCTCCGCCAGCTTAAATTGCCCGCGCAACCCCGCTGTTTTAGCGGGCAGCGGCGCAATTGATTGATCGACTGTAGGAGAGAACGGGTGGACGAGCAAAAAGCCCTGAGGGTGATGCGCGAGTTGGTCGACAGTGGCCAATTGACCGACCCGGACAGCGCCCGCGGCAAACTGCTGCAAGTGGCTGCTCACCTGTTTCGCAACAAAGGTTATGAACGCACCACCGTGCGTGATCTGGCCAGTGCGGTGGGTATTCAATCAGGCAGTATTTTTCATCACTTCAAAAGCAAGGATGAGATCCTGCGGGCAGTGATGGAGGAAACCATTCGCTACAATACCGCATTGATGCGCGCAGCCTTGGCCGAGGCTGGCAGTGTGCGCGAGCGGGTGTTGGCGCTGATTCGCTGCGAATTACAGTCGATCATGGGCGGCAGCGGCGAGGCCATGGCGGTGCTGGTGTATGAGTGGCGCTCGCTGTCAGCAGAAGGCCAGGCGCAGGTTCTGGCGCTGCGTGATATTTATGAAGACATCTGGCTGCAGGTGCTGGGCGAGGCCAAGGACGCCGGTTTTATCCGTGGCGACGTGTTCATCACTCGCCGTTTCCTGACGGGTGCGTTGTCCTGGACCACCACCTGGTTTCGTGCCGATGGCAGCATGAGCCTCGATCAATTGGCCGATGAAGCGCTGATTCTGGTGCTTGAAGAACGGCAATAAGCCGTCTATCTCGGCAAGAAACTGGCTAAGTTGACGAAACCGCCTAGTTTGTATGCATTGATGAGTTTTTTTTGGGGAGTGTGCTGTTTTGAAGTCTTCGCCAATTCGAATGGTGTCGCGGCTTTTGCTGGCGGCGCTTGCGGTGTGCTGGGTGTTGCCATCTCAGGCCGCGCAACAGGTGCGGGTCGGTGCCGCCCATTTTCCACCCTATACCGTGCGCCCGGAGTCCGGTGCCGACACCGGTCTGTTGCCGCAACTGGTGGAAGCGCTGAATCAGTTGCAAACCGACTATCAGTTTGTGCTGGTGCCCACCTCCATTCCCCGGCGTTTCAATGACTTCAAGGAAGGCCGGGTCGATATGGCGATTTTCGAGAACCCGGACTGGGGCTGGAAGGACATTGCGCATACCCTCGTCGACATGGGCCTGGAAGATGCAGAAATCTTTGTCGCGCAGAAGCAACCCGGTCGCGATGAGAATTACTTCAAGGACCTGAAGGGCAAGCGTCTGGCGCTGTACAGCGGCTATCACTACGAGTTTGCCAGTTTCAATGCCGATCCCAAGTATCTGGCCGACACCTACAAGGCCACGCTGACTTATTCCCACGACAGCAACCTGCTGATGGTGCTGCGTGGACGAGCGGACATTGCCTTGGTGACTCGCTCCTACCTGAGCGATTATCTGCTGCGTAACGAGAAAGTCGGCGAGCAATTGCTGGTCTCGCAGCGCATCGATCAGGTCTATCACCATTACGCGCTGATTCGCCCGCAGGCGCCGATTACCGGTGAAGCGTTTAGCAAGTTACTGCAAGGCCTGCGGAACAACGGCCAGATGCTGAAGATTTTCGACCCCTACAAAATTGCCCTGGTGCCGGTGGGCAAACCCTGATTCGTGCCCCTGATTAGTGCCATGAGACGTGTATTTGGCGACTGCGCTTAAATTTCCCTCCCCGGCTCACGTCACATCGTTGAACTGTCGACGATTACCGTGAGCCCCACCCATGTCCAATCTGAATGACCTGACCACCCTGGCCTTGCCGTCAGGTAACTGTCTTGTAGCCGATGAAACCGCCAGCCGCCTGAGCCTCAGCCTGCAAGGGCAGCCGTTGATCGAACTGCGGCTGACCCGCGAGCCGGAGTTGCATCTGCGGCTGGAGGAGCGTTTCGGCCGTCCTGACGGTCAGGCATTCTGGGCGGCCTGTTATTGGCTGTTTGCCCGTGATGCGGCGTGTCAGCGTCTGACCTGGCACCTCGATGACGTGCCCACCGAAGCCTTGCTCAGCGGATTGCTGATCGCGACCGAAGTCACCGGCCAGTATCGCTGCGAACGCACGCTGTTCTGGCAATTGCCCCAGCCTTGGCTGGGGGAGTCGCGCACTGGCAGCTATCCGCAGCAAATGGTCATCAGTGGCGGCAAGCGCCATCCATTGCGTGCGGTGAAACCCCGTGGTGAGGTGTATCGACGCTTCGATGCGCGACTTGGTGCGTGGGTCTCCCTGCGCACGGTAGAAATCGAGCATGACCTGGCGCGTTTCAACCGCTGGCAGAATAGCCCGCGGGTGGCGAATTTCTGGCAGGAGGAGGGCGGTCTCGAGAAGCATCGCGAATACCTGAGCAAGCTCGAAGCCGACCCGCACACCTTGACGCTGATCGGTTGCTTCGATGATCAGCCGTTTGCCTATTTCGAAGCCTATTGGGCCAAGGAAGATCGTATTGCGCCGTTCTATGACGCTGGCGATTACGACCGTGGCATTCACATGCTGGTGGGCGAAGAACATCACCGCGGCCCGCATAAGGTGGCGAGTTGGCTATCGGCGCTGGTGCACTACCTGTTTCTCGATGATCCACGCACCCAACGGGTGGTCGCCGAGCCTCGCGCCGATAACGCGAAGATGATCGGGCATATGCACAATCAGTGTTTCCACTGCGAAAAAGAGTTCGACTTCCCGCACAAGCGCGCGGCGCTGATGATGCTGGGGCGTGAGCGGTTTTTTGATCGGTGTTCGTTGGTGTGAGGTGTATGGCTCAAGGTCTGTTGCGGTCTTGAGTCAGTCTTCGCGGGCAAGCCTCGCTCCTACAGGATTGTGTCGTTCACAAATAATGTAATCGACACAATCCTGTAGGAGCGAGGCTTGCCCGCGAAGCTTTTAACGACGAGCAAAGGTATCCGCACGATTGCCCGACACCTTGCGGCAATGCACCAGCGCGTCACGAATCATGAAGTTCACCAGGGTTGGCGAGACGCCGAGTTCCTTGGCGATGTCTTTTTGCGGTACGCCGTGCAGGCGGTACATCTCGAAGGCGTAACGGGTACGGCTGGGCAGCTCCGTCAGCGCATCGGCAATGTTTTCCAGGGTCGAGAAATTCATGTGCGAGGTTTCCGGCGAAGCGCCCTGAATCACCACATTCAGACCTTCCTCTTCCGGGCCCGAATACTTCTGCTCCAGCGCCTGCTTGCGGTAATGATCGATCGCCAGGTTACGCACGATCTGGAACAGATAGCTGAGCTGCGCCTTGATTGACGATGTGATCTGCGGCGCCGATTGCAGCCGGAAGAACGCATCCTGCACCACGTCTTCGGCGCGTGATCGGCAACCGGTGATGCGGGCGGCAATCTTGACCAGAATCAGTCGGTTGTCGACGAAGGCCTGAAGTAGCGGTGAATCGCACCTGCTTGTGGATACTTGTTCCGTCATTGGAAATCACCTTGCTGCAAATGGGGTCGTGGGGCGACAGGGGGATCGGCGTCGTCCTACACATCGAGCGACAAATTATTCTTAATGATAATGATTGTCAATTGAGAAATAGAATTAATGCTCCACAAAAGAGCGGAGTGCGAACTGCGACACGCTGACTCACCTACTGACCGCAAGCCTGCTGGCGCTCAAGCCTGGCGACTAATTATTTCAAGACCTCATCCGTTCTCATTGGTGAATGGTTCCGGGCGCAAGCCCCGGCCAAAACAGCATTCCCAAGCCTTGCGCGGTCGGTGAAGACCGCGTCCTGCATGCCCATGAGCGGGCGTGACGTACGAAAACCGATTCCACTTGCAAGCCGAATTCAGGCAGGAAACCTCATGACCGACGCGTTCGAACTCCCTAGCACACTGGTCCAAGCCCTTCAGCGCCGCGCGGCCCTGACGCCGGACCGGGTGGCCTTGCGTTTTCTCGCCGAAACCCAGGATCAGGCTGTGGTGCTCAGTTATCGTGAGCTCGATCAGCGGGCGCGAACCATTGCCGGTGCGTTGCAGGCCCAGACGTCGTTCGGCGATCGCGCGGTATTGCTGTTCCCCAGCGGCCCGGATTACGTCGCGGCGTTTTTTGGCTGTCTGTACGCCGGTGTAATTGCGGTGCCAGCCTATCCGCCTGAATCGACCCGTCGGCATCACCAGGAACGTTTGCTGTCGATCATTAGCGATGCCGAGCCGCGCTTGCTGTTGACCAGCGCCGATCAGCGCGACGCGTTGCTGCAAATCAACGAGGCGCCGCCGCTGCTGTGTGTCGACACCCTCGACAGTGCCCTGGCCGAACGCTGGGTCGCGCCGGACTTGCAAGGCGATCACATCGCCTTCCTGCAATACACCTCCGGTTCCACGGCATTGCCTAAAGGCGTGCAAGTCAGTCACGGCAACCTGGTGGCCAACGAGCTGCTGATTCGCCACGGATTCGGCATCGATCTGAACCCCGACGACGTGATCGTCAGTTGGTTGCCGCTGTACCACGACATGGGCTTGATCGGCGGCCTGTTGCAGCCGATTTTCAGCGGCGTGCCGTGCGTGTTGATGTCGCCGGCCTACTTCCTCGGCCGACCATTGCGCTGGCTGGAGGCGATCAGCGAATACGGCGGCACCATCAGCGGCGGGCCGGACTTCGCCTATCGACTGTGCAGCGAACGGGTCAGCGAATCGGCGCTGGAACGCCTCGACCTGAGCGGCTGGCGCGTGGCGTATTCCGGTTCCGAACCGATTCGCCTCGACACCCTGGAACGCTTCGCCGAGAAGTTCGCGGCCTGTGGCTTTACCTCGGACAACTTCATGGCCTCTTACGGCCTGGCGGAAGCCACGCTGTTCGTTGCCGGCAGCCCGCGTGGTCAGGGCATCCCGGCATTGCGTGTGGATGATCAGGCCTTGGCGCAGAACCGAGCCGAACCGGGCGATGGCAGTCCGATCATGAGTTGCGGCGTCAGCCAGCCGGATCACGCGGTGCTGATTGTCGATTCCGTATCGCTCGAAGAACTCGCCGACAACGCGATCGGTGAAGTCTGGGCCACCGGGCCGAGCATCGCCCATGGCTACTGGCGCAACCCTGAAGCCACGGCCAAAACGTTCGTCCAGCACGCCGGCCGCACCTGGCTGCGCACCGGCGACCTGGGCTTTTTGGGTGACGGTGAGCTGTTCATCACCGGGCGCCTGAAAGACATGCTGATCGTTCGCGGTCACAACCTCTATCCGCAGGACATCGAGCAGACCATCGAGCGTGAAGTGGAGGTGGTGCGCAAAGGTCGCGTGGCCGCGTTCGCGGTCAACGTCGCGGGGCAGGAAGGCATTGGCATCGCCGCGGAAATCAGCCGCAGCGTGCAGAAAATCCTGCCGCCCGAGGCGCTGATCAAAGCCATCCGTCAAGCGGTGGCCGAGGCATATCAGGAAGCGCCGAGCGTGGTGGTATTGCTCAATCCGGGGGCGCTGCCGAAGACGTCCAGCGGCAAGTTGCAACGCTCGGCGTGCCGCAATCGCCTGGCCG
This sequence comes from Pseudomonas sp. GM50, assembly GCF_000282375.1. Taxonomy (GTDB): domain Bacteria; phylum Pseudomonadota; class Gammaproteobacteria; order Pseudomonadales; family Pseudomonadaceae; genus Aquipseudomonas. The sequence continues at coordinate 20,638 of NZ_AKJK01000149.1, read as the reverse complement.
ATGGCAGCCTCGACAGCTATGCGCTGTTCCCGTCGGCAGATATCGCCAACCCATCCGAAACTGAATCGGGCTCTGAGCTGCAAACGTTGATCGGCCAGCTCTGGTGCGAGCAATTGCAGGTCAAGCAGGTCAGTGCCGATGATCACTTCTTCCTGCTCGGCGGCAACTCTATCGCCGCCACCCAAGTGGTCGCACGCCTGCGTGAAGAGTTGGGACTGGAACTGAATCTGCGCCTGTTGTTCGAAGCGCCGACCCTTGGCGCATTCGCTGCCGCGATCGTCCGGCAACAACAGGATGGCGGCCAGGCTCAAGGCGCGATCACCACGCTGTCGCGCAGTGACGCCATGCCGCAATCCCTGGCACAAAACCGTCTGTGGATCACCTGGCAACTCGACCCGCAGAGCAGCGCCTACAACATTCCCGGTGCCTTGCGCCTGCGCGGCGAACTGGACGAAGACGCCTTGCGCGCCAGTTTCCAACAACTGATCGAGCGTCACGAATCCCTGCGCACTAGGTTCTTCGAACGTGATGGCGTAGCCCTGCAACAGGTCATTGCTGCCGGCGAATTCAACCTGCAAGTGATCGACATCAGCGACCTGCCAGCCGCCGAGCGTGAAGCCCGCGCGCAGCAAATTCGCGAGGACGAAGCCCGCACCCAGTTCGATCTGGAAAAAGGCCCGCTGCTGTGGGTGACCCTGGTGCGCCTCGGCGATGAGGACCATCAACTGTTGGTGACGATGCACCACATCATCGCCGACGGCTGGTCGATGAGCGTGCTGATCGACGAATTTTCGCGCCTGTACGCAGCAAGCTCTCAAGGCCAAACCGTCAGCCTTCCAGCGTTGCTGACGCAATACGCCGACTATGGCAGTTGGCAGCGCCAGTGGTTGGCGCAAGGGGAGGGTGAGCGTCAACTCGCTTACTGGAAAGAACAGTTGGGCGTTGATCATCCGACCCTGAGCCTGGCCACCGATCATCCGCGCTCGGCGCAACACACTCACAGCGCCGCCCGTCACACGCTGCGTCTGGATGCGAGCCTGAGCGATGCCATTCGCCAGACCGCCCAGGCCCATGAATCGACCCCGTTCATGCTGTTGCTCGCGGCATTCCAGAGCCTGTTGCATCGCTACAGCGGTCAACGCGACATCCGTGTCGGCGTGCCAAATGCCAACCGTCCGCGCCTGGAAACCCAAGGGCTGATCGGCTTCTTCATCAACACCCAGGTGCTGCGTGCCGAGGTGGATTCGCGACTGCCGTTCGTTGAGTTGCTGGCGCAAACCCGTCAAGCCGCGTTGGGCGCGCAAGCGCATCAGGACCTGCCGTTCGAACAACTGCTCGAAGCCTTCCCGCAGGCCCGCGAACAAGGTCTGTTCCAGGTCATGTTCAACCACCAGCAACGGGATCTCACTGCGCTGCGCCGCTTGCCGGGACTGCTCGCCGAAGAGCTGCCGTGGCACAGTCGCGAAGCCAAGTTCGATCTGCAATTGCACAGTGAAGAAGACCGCCATGGTCGCCTGAGCCTGTCGTTCGACTACGCCAGCGAGCTGTTCGACGTCGCGACCATCGAGCGTCTGGCCGAGCATTTCAGCAACCTGCTGCGAGCCATTTGTGAGCAACCGAAAGCCGCTATCGGCGACCTGCAACTGCTGACCCCGAGTGAACACGATCAGCAATCCGCCTGGAGCGCCGCACCCTGCACACCGGCCAGTCAATGGCTGCCTGAGTTGCTCAACGAACAAGCGCGCCAGACCCCGGAGCGCACCGCGCTGCTGTGGGAGGGTGGCAGCCTGGATTTTGCCGAACTGCACACCCAGGCCAACCGCCTGGCGCATTACCTGCGCGACAAAGGCGTCGGCCCGGACGTGTGCGTGGCCATCGCCGCCGAGCGTTCGCCGCAGTTGTTGATTGGCTTGCTGGCGATCATCAAGGCCGGTGGCGCTTACGTGCCGCTGGACCCGGACTACCCGGCCGAGCGCCTGGCCTACATGCTCAGCGACAGTGGCGTCGAGTTGCTGCTGACCCAAACCGGGTTGCTCGATCGCTTGCCGGCCACCGATGGCGTCAGCGTGATTGCCATGGATGCCCTGCATCTGGAGAACTGGCCAAGCCATGCGCCCGGTCTGCACCTGCATGGCGACAACCTGGCCTACGTGATTTACACCTCCGGTTCCACCGGTCAGCCGAAGGGCGTTGGCAATACTCACGCGGCCCTCGCTGAACGGCTGCAATGGATGCAAGCCACCTACCGTCTGAACCAAACCGATGTGCTGATGCAAAAAGCGCCAATCAGCTTCGACGTGTCGGTATGGGAGTGCTTCTGGCCGCTGATCACCGGGTGCCGCCTGCTGATCGCCGGCCCCGGTGAACACCGCGATCCGCATCGCATCGCGCAGCTTGTCCAGCAGTACGGCGTGACCACGCTGCACTTCGTGCCACCGCTGCTTTCGTTGTTCATCGACGAACCGCTCAGCGCCGAATGCACCAGTCTGCGCCGACTGTTCTCCGGCGGCGAAGCCTTGCCCGCCGAACTGCGCAATCGCGTGCTGGAACACTTGCCGGCAGTGCAACTGCACAATCGCTATGGCCCGACCGAAACGGCGATCAACGTCACCCATTGGCATTGCACAACGGCCGATGGCGAGCGCTCGCCGATTGGCCGGCCATTGGGCAACGTGCTGTGCCGAGTACTCGACAGCGACCTCAATCCGGTACCGGTCGGTGTGCCGGGTGAGCTGTGCATCAGCGGTATCGGTTTGGCCCGTGGCTATCTGGGTCGCCCGGCTCTGACTGCGGAACGCTTTGTGGTCGATCCGCTGGGCGAGCAGGGCGCACGTCTGTACCGCACCGGTGACCGTGCGCGCTGGACCGCTGATGGCGTGATCGAATACCTCGGACGTCTCGATCAGCAAGTCAAACTGCGTGGTTTTCGTGTCGAACCGGAAGAAATCGAAGCGCGTCTGTTGGCGCAGTCCGGAGTCGCCCAAGCGGTGGTGCTGGTGCGCGAAACGGCGGCCGGCGGACAGTTGATCGGTTACTACACCGCCACTGAAACCAGTGAAACCATCGATGCTCAAACCACCCGCCTGAAAGCCGCACTGGCCGCCGAGCTGCCGGAATACATGGTCCCGGCGCAACTCATGCGTCTGGACGAAATGCCGCTAAGCCCGAGCGGCAAACTCGACCGTCGCGCCTTGCCGGAACCTCAGTGGCAAGTCCGTGAGCACGTCGAACCCGTCACTGCCCTTGAGCAACAAATCGCCGGCATCTGGCGTGAAGTGCTGGGCCAAACACAGATCGGCTTGCGCGATGACTTCTTCGCCCTCGGCGGCCATTCGCTGTTGGCCACCCAAATCATCTCCCGCGCCCGCCAGGCCTGCGATGTCGAGTTACCGCTGCGCACGCTGTTCGAGAACAGCGAACTGGGCGCTTTTGCCGAGCAGGTTCGCTTGATCCAGGCCAGCGGTAAAACCAACAAACAGCCACCGATCGAGAAGGTCGACCGCAGCCAACCGGTGCCACTGTCCTATTCCCAGCAACGCATGTGGTTCCTCTGGCAGATGGAGCCGGACAGCCCGGCCTACAACGTCGGCGGCATGGCGCGGTTGCGCGGTGTGCTGGATGTCGGGCGTTTCGAAGCGGCGCTGCAAGCGCTGATCATCCGTCACGAAACCCTGCGTACGACGTTCCCGAGCATCGACGGCGTGGCCCGGCAACAGGTTCATCCGGACACCGGCCTGCGCATGGACTGGAAGGATTTTTCCGCGCTGGCGCTCGACACCCGTGAACAACGGGTACAGCAACTGGCCGATGACGAAGCCCATAAGCCTTTCGATCTGGAAACCGGACCGCTGTTGCGTGCTTGCCTGGTCAAGACTGCCGAGCAGGAGCATTACTTCGTCCTGACCCTGCATCACATCGTCACCGAAGGTTGGGCGATGGACATCTTCGCCCGGGAACTGAGCGCGCTCTATGAAGCGTTCGTCGATGATCGCGAATCACCGCTGCAACCGCTACCGGTGCAGTACCTGGATTACAGCGTGTGGCAGCGTCAGTGGCTGGAGTCCGGCGAACGTCAGCGCCAGCTCGATTACTGGACCGCGCAACTGGGCCGCGAACATCCGCTGCTGGAATTGCCGGCCGATCGTCCGCGTCCGCCGGTACAAAGCCATCAGGGTGAACTGTTCCGCTTTGACCTCAGCGATGATCTCGCGGCGCGGGTCCGTGCCTTCAACGCAGACAACGGTCTGACCCTGTTCATGACCATGACTGCCACGCTGGCGGTGCTGCTTTACCGCTACAGTGGCCAGACCGATCTGCGCATTGGTGCGCCGGTAGCCAACCGTATTCGCCCGGAAAGTGAAGGGTTGATTGGCGCGTTCCTCAACACCCAAGTGCTGCGTTGCCAGCTCGACGGGCAGATGTCTGTCGGCGAGTTGTTCGAGCAGGTTCGCCACACGGTGATTGAAGGCCAGTCCCATCAGGACCTGCCGTTCGATCATTTGGTGGAAGCCTTGCAGCCGCCCCGCAGTGCTGCGTACAACCCGCTGTTCCAGGTGATGTGCAACGTGCAGCGCTGGGAATTCCAGCAGAGTCGCACCCTGGCCGGGATGACTGTCGAGTACCTGGCCAACGATGCGCGAGCGACCAAGTTCGACCTCAACCTGGAAGTCACCGACCTCGACCATCGCCTCGGTTGCTGCCTGACCTACAGCACCGATTTGTTCGATGAGCCGCGCATTGCGCGCATGGCCGGGCACTGGCGCAACCTGCTGGCAGCGTTGCTGAGTGACCCGCAGCAACGCCTCAGCGAACTGCCGTTGCTGGAAGCCACTGAACAGCAAAACCTGCTCGGCAGTCTCGGCATTGAGCCGGGCGAGCATCGCCTCGATCAATGCATCCATCACCTGTTCGCCGAACAGGCGCTGGTGCGCAAGGACGCACCGGCCCTGACGTTCGCCGGGCAAACCCTGAGCTACGCCGAGCTCGACAGCCGCGCCAATCGTCTGGCCTGGATGCTGCGCGAGCGCGGTGTCGGGCCGCAGGTGCGGGTCGGTTTGGCGCTGGAGCGTTCGCTGGAGATGGTCATTGGTCTGCTGGCGATCCTCAAGGCGGGCGGCGCCTATGTGCCGCTGGACCCGGAATACCCGCTGGATCGCTTGCACTACATGATCGAAGACAGCGGCATCGGTGTGCTGCTCAGCGATGCGGCGATGTTCGCGGCCCTCGGTGAGTTGCCGGCCAGCGTCGGCCGCTGGTGCCTGGAAGAAAATGCTGTCGAACTGGCCAATTACCCGGCCACTGAGCTGCCGTTTATCAGCCTGCCGCAACATCAGGCGTACCTGATTTACACCTCGGGCTCCACCGGCAAACCGAAAGGCGTGGTGGTGTCCCACGGTGAAATCGCCATGCACTGCCGTGCTGTGATCGAGCGCTTCGGCATGCGTTCGGACGACTGCGAATTGCACTTCTACTCGATCAACTTCGATGCCGCGACCGAGCGTCTGCTGGTGCCGCTGTTGAGCGGTGCGCAGGTGGTCCTGCGTGCGCAAGGCCAGTGGGATGCGCAAGAAATCTGCGGGCTGATTCGCCGTCATAACATCAACATTCTTGGTTTCACCCCAAGCTACGGCAGCCAGTTGGCGCAATGGCTGGCGACCCAGGGCGAAACCCTGCCGGTGCGCATGTGCATCACCGGCGGCGAGGCGTTGACCGGCGAACACTTGCAACGGATTCGCGCGGCGTTCAAACCGAGCCTGTTTTTCAACGCTTACGGCCCGACCGAAACCGTGGTCATGCCGCTCGCCAGCCTGGCGCCCGAGCAATTGGAGGAGGGGCTGGGCAGCGTGCCGATCGGCAGCGTGATCGGCGCTCGGGTGGCGTACATCCTCGACGCCGATCTGGCGTTGGTGCCGCAAGGCGCGACGGGCGAGTTGTACGTCGGTGGTGCCGGTCTGGCGCAGGGGTATCACCAGCGTCCGGGCATGACTGCCGAACGTTTTGTCGCCGATCCTTTTGCAGCGAATGGCGGACGTTTGTATCGCACCGGCGACCTTGTCCGTCAGCGCGCCGATGGTCTGGTCGAGTACCTCGGCCGGATTGACCATCAAGTGAAGATCCGTGGTTTCCGCATCGAACTGGGCGAGATCGAAACCCGTCTGCTGGAACATGAGTCGATCCGTGAAGCTGTCGTTCTGGCCCTCGATGCACCGAGCGGCAAGCAATTGGTCGGCTACCTGGTCACCCACGTCGCCGAACAGGATGAAGCGCAACAAACTGCATTGCGCGAAGCGTTGAAGGCGCACCTCAAATCGCAGTTGCCGGATTACATGGTGCCGACGCACTTGATCCTGCTGGCCAGCATGCCCCTGACCGCCAACGGCAAACTCGATCGTCGCGCACTGCCGGCGCCGGACCCGGAGTTGAATCGTCAGCAGTACGTGGCGCCGAGCAATGAACTTGAACTGACTCTGGCCGGCATCTGGTGCGAAGTGCTGAACGTCCAGCAGGTCGGCCTCAACGATAACTTCTTCGAACTGGGCGGCGATTCGATTCTGTCGATTCAGGTGGTCAGCCGTGCACGGCAGCAGGGCATCCACTTCAGCCCGCGCGACCTGTTCCAGCACCAGACCGTGCAGACGCTGGCCGCCGTCGCAACCCGCACCGAGCAGGTCACCGCCGAGCAAGGCCTGCTGAGCGGTGAATCGCGTCTGACGCCGATTCAGCACTGGTTCTTCGACACTGAAATCCCGCAGCGTCAACACTGGAACCAGGCGTTGCTGCTGGAGCCGACCGTGGCGCTCGATCCGCATCGCCTGGAGCAAGCGCTGCTGGCGGTGATCGAACAGCACGACGCCTTGCGGTTACGTTTCACCGACGTTGACGGCCATTGGCAGGCCGAGCACCAGACGGTCTCCGACGTTGCAGTGCTGTGGCAGGTGAAAGTGCCGGCCATAGACAAATGCGTGGCGCTGTTCGCCGATGCCCAGCGCAGTCTCGACCTTGAGCAAGGGCCGCTGATGCGGGCGCTGCTGGTCGATGATCCTGAGGGGCAACAACGGCTGTTCATTGCCATTCACCACCTGGTGGTGGACGGGGTGTCGTGGCGAGTGCTGCTGGACGATCTGCAAACGGTTTATCGGCAACTGGAGTCTCGACAGTCGGTGAAACTGCCATCGAAAACCAGTGCTTTCAAGGACTGGGCCGCACGCTTGCAGGCTTATGCTGGCAGCGAATCCCTGCGTGAAGAATTGAGCTGGTGGCAGGCGCAACTGGCCGGCCCAAGCGTTGAACTGCCGTGTGATCGTCCGCAGGGTGGTCAGCAAAATCGTCACGCGCAAACCGTCAGCGTGCGCCTCGACAGCGAGCGCACCCGCCAACTGCTGCAACAGGCGCCGACGGCCTATCGCACTCAGGTCAATGACCTGCTGCTGACCGCATTGGCCCGTGTGGTGTGCCGCTGGAGCGGTCACGAATCGGCGTTGATTCAACTCGAAGGCCACGGTCGCGAAACCCTGTTCGACGAGATCGACCTGACCCGCACCGTTGGCTGGTTCACCAGCGCCTATCCGCTGCGTTTGACGCCTGTGGCAGAGCAGGGTGCGTCGATCAAAGCGATCAAGGAACAACTGCGCGCTGTGCCGCACAAGGGTTTGGGGTATGGCGTGCTGCGTTACCTGGTCGATGGCCTGTGCCGTCAGACCATGGCCGCGCTGCCGGTGGCGCCGATCACCTTCAATTACCTGGGTCAGTTCGACCAGAGCTTTGGCAGTGATGCGCTGTTCCGTCCGCTCGATGAACCGGTGGGCGCGGCCCATGATCCACACGCGCCGCTGCCCAACGAGCTGAGCGTCGACAGTCAGGTCTACGGCGGTGAGTTGGTGCTGCGCTGGACCTTCAGCGCCGAACGCCACGACCGGCAAACCATCAACGAACTGGCAGAGGCGTATCTGGGCGAACTGCAAAGCCTGATCCAGCATTGCCTGAGCGACAACGCGGGCGGCCTGACGCCGTCGGACTTCCCGCTGGCCAGACTGACTCAGCCGCAACTCGACGCATTGCCAGTCCCGGCGGCGATGATCGAAGACGTCTACCCGCTGACCCCGATGCAGGAAGGCATGCTGCTGCACACCTTGCTGGAACCGGGCACCGGCCTCTACTACATGCAGGATCGCTATCGCATCAACAGTGAGCTCGACCCGCAACGTTTCGCCCAGGCCTGGCAAGCGGTGATCGCCCGACACGAAGCCTTGCGCGCCTCGTTCTGCTGGAACGTCGGCGAAGACATGCTGCAAGTGATCCACAAACCGGGCGGCACGCCGATCGAATATCTGGACTGGAGCGCGATTGCCGAAACCGAGCAAGAGCCGAAGTTGCAGGCGCTGCTGAAAAGCGAGCGTGAGGCCGGGTTCGATTTACTCAACCAGGCACCGTTCCACCTGCGCTTGATCCGCGTGGGCGCGGCGCGTTACTGGTTCATGATGAGCAACCACCACATCCTCATCGATGCCTGGTGCCGTTCGCTGCTGATGAACGATTTCTTCGAGATCTACACCGCCTTCGGCGAAGGCCGGGAAGCGCAACTGGCTGTGCCGCCGCGTTATCGCGATTACATCGGCTGGCTGCAACGCCAGAGCCTGGCCGAAGCTCGGCAGTGGTGGCAGCAGAACCTGCGAGGTTTCGAGCGCACCACGCCGATTCCGAGCGACCGGCCGTTCCTGCGTGAACATGCCGGCGATAGCGGCGGCATGATCGTCGGCGACCGCTATACCCGACTCGATGCCCGCGATGGTGCGCAATTGCGCGAACTGGCCCAGGCCCATCAGCTGACCATCAACACCTTCGCCCAGGCGGCATGGGCGCTGGTACTGCGTCGCTTGAGCGGTGATCGCGACGTGCTGTTCGGCGTCACGGTGGCCGGGCGGCCGGTGGAAATGCCAGAGATGCAACGCACCGTCGGGTTGTTCATCAACAGCATCGCCCTGCGGGTGAAAATGCCCGAGGACGATCAGCGTTGCAGTGTTCGGCAGTGGCTCAGTGGTTTGCTCGACAGCAACATGCAACTGCGCGAGTACGAATACCTGCCGCTGGTGAGCATCCAGGAAAACAGCGAACTGCCTAAAGGTCAGCCGCTATTCGACAGCCTGTTCGTGTTCGAAAACGCCCCGGTGGAAGTCTCGGTACTGGACCGTGCGCAAAGCCTCAACGCCACCTCGGATTCGGGCCGCACCCACACCAACTTCCCGTTGACGGCGGTGTGTTATCCGGGTGATGACCTTGGCTTGCACCTGTCCTACGACCAGCGTTATTTCGATGAATCCACGGTCGAGCGCATGCTCGGCGAATTCAAGCGCCTGCTGCTGGCACTGGTCGAAGGCTTCCATGGCGACATGGCCGACCTGCCGCTGCTGGGCACCGAGGAACAGGACTTCCTGATCCATGGCTGCAACCAGAGCGAACGCGAATACCCGCTGGAGCAGAGCTATGTCTCATTGTTTGAAGCGCAGGTTGCCGAGCATCCGCAGCGAGTTGCTGCCAGTTGCCTGGATCAGCAACACAGCTACGTTGAGTTGAACCAGCGCAGTAACCGTCTCGGCCATGCGCTGATTGCGGCCGGCGTCAGCCTGGATCAACCGGTGGCGCTGCTCGCCGAACGTAACCTTGATCTGCTGGGCATGATCATCGGCAGCTTCAAGGCCGGTGCCGGTTACCTGCCGCTGGACCCGGGCCTGCCGAGTCAGCGCCTGAGCCGGATCATTGACTTGAGCCGCACGCCGTTGCTGGTCTGCACCCAGGCGTGTCGTGAACAAGCCATCGCGCTGCTGGAAGAGTTCGGTTGTGCCAACCGACCTCGATTGCTGGTCTGGGAAGACGTGCAGGCGAGCGATGTTTCGGTGGCCAATCCGGGCATCTACAGCGGCCCGGACAACCTCGCCTACGTGATTTACACCTCGGGTTCCACCGGTCTGCCGAAGGGGGTGATGGTCGAGCAGCGCGGCATGCTCAATAACCAGTTGAGCAAGGTGCCGTACCTGAAATTGAGCGACGCCGACGTGATCGCCCAGACCGCTTCGCAAAGCTTCGACATTTCGGTCTGGCAGTTCCTCGCGGCGCCGTTGTTCGGCGCTCGCGTGGACATCGTGCCGAACAGCATCGCCCACGATCCGCAAGGCTTGTTGGCTCACGTTCAGAGCCAGGACATCACCGTGCTGGAAAGCGTGCCGTCGCTGATTCAGGGCATGCTCGCCCAGGACCGCATGAGCCTCGATGGCCTGCGCTGGATGCTGCCGACCGGTGAAGCGATGCCACCGGAGCTGGCGCATCAATGGCTACTGCGTTACCCGGAGATTGGTTTGGTGAACGCCTATGGCCCGGCGGAATGCTCGGACGACGTAGCGTTCTTCCGCGTCGACCTGGCCTCGACGCGCGGCAGTTATTTGCCAATTGGTACGCCGACGGATAACAACCGTTTGTACCTGCTCGATGGTGCGCTGGAACTGGTGCCGTTGGGGGCGGTGGGCGAGTTGTGCGTGGCCGGCATCGGCGTGGGACGTGGCTATGTGAGCGATCCGTTGCGTACCGCTCAGGTGTTTGTGCCGAACCCGTTTGGCGCACCGGGGGATCGCCTGTATCGCACCGGCGACCTGGCCCGACGTCGCAGTGACGGCGTGCTGGAATACGTCGGACGCATCGACCATCAGGTGAAGATTCGCGGTTACCGCATCGAACTGGGTGAAATCGAAGCCCGTCTGCACGAGCAGCCGGAAGTTCGCGACGCGGCGGTGGGTGTGCAGGAAGGCGTCAACGGCAAGCATTTGGTCGGCTATCTGGTCGCAGCGGAGTCGGCGCTGAATCCGAACGAACGACTGGAGCGCATCAAGCAACGCCTGCGCGCTGAATTGCCGGAATACATGGTGCCGCTGCACTGGTTGTGGCTCGACAAGCTGCCGCTCAACGCCAACGGCAAACTCGATCGCAAGGCCTTGCCGGCGCTGGAAATCGGCCAGTTGCAGAGCCAGGACTATCAGGCGCCGCGCAATGAACTGGAACAGACCCTGGCCGATATTTGGGCCGAGGTGTTGAAGGTCGAGAAGGTCGGCGTGCGTGACAACTTCTTCGAGCTCGGCGGGCATTCGCTGCTGGCCACGCAAATCGCCTCGCGGGTGCAAAAAGCCCTGCAACGCAACGTGCCGTTGCGGGCGATGTTCGAGTGCAGCACGGTGGCGGAGTTGGCCGAGTACATCGACGGGTTGGCGGCGAGCGACATTACCGAAGATAAGGTGGATCGGCTCAATGACCTGATGGCGGAGTTGGAGGGCCTGTAATTCTTTAGCGTCGGTGAGGGCCTCTTCGCGGGCAAGCCTCGCTCCTACAGGGCTAGTGTAAGACCTGTAGGAGCGAGGCTTGCCCGCGAAGGCGTCAGTGCAAACACCACAAAAGGTTCGGGTTGACTGCCGATCACCACCGGCTCAGTCTTCCTGTGCTTTTTCAATGGATATTATTTCACCAGGGAGACAGTCGATGCCCTTCGTAACGGTTGATGGACAAGCGCTTCACTACATAGATCAAGGCACAGGCCCTGCGGTACTGCTGGCCGGCAGTTACCTGTGGGACCAAGCCATGTGGGCGCCGCAGATTGCGGCGCTGTCGCAGCACTATCGGGTCATCGCTCTGGACCTGTGGGGCCATGGCCAATCCGGGCGGATGCCCGAGTGCACCAAGTCGCTGGATGACGTGGCACGCCAGGCCCTGGCATTGCTCGATCATCTGGACATCCACAAGGTCACGCTGGTCGGTCTTTCGGTCGGTGCCATGTGGGGCGTGCGACTGGCGCTGTCAGCACCGCAGCGGCTCAACGGTCTGGTGCTGATGGACACCTACGTCGGCGTCGAGCCCGACCCGACCCGCCAATACTATTTCTCGCTGTTCCAGCAGATCGAAGACAGCGGTGTGATCTCGCCGCAACTGCTCGACATTATTGTGCCGATCTTCTTCCGCCCGGGCATCGATCCTCAGTCGGCGCTGTATCAGGATTTTCGCGCCAGACTGGCCGCGCTGCCGGCCGACCGTCTGCGTCAAAGCATCGTGCCGATGGGGCGGATTACCTTTGGTCGTGATGATCTGTTGCCGCGCCTGGGTGAACTGAACCCTGAAACCACGCTGTTGATGTGTGGCGATCAGGACAAACCGCGACCACCGTCGGAAACCAGAGAAATGGCTGAGTTGATTGGTTGCCCGTATGTGCTGGTGCCGGAGGCGGGGCATATCTCCAATCTGGAGAATCCGCAGTTTGTTACAGATGCACTGCTGAAGTTTCTAGGCGGGAGAAATTAGCCGATTTTGATGACCTCATCGCGAGCAGGCTCGCTCCCACAGGGATATGCGGTCACCTGTGGGAGCGAGCCTGCTCGCGATGGGGGCGATGGGATTACTTAGGCCCCAGAATCTTCACCAATTTATCCGGCGACGGCGCGCCTTGCTGCTGTTGCAGCTGGCCGTTGTCATCCATGTAGAAAATTGCCGGGGTGGCGGCCAGTTCCAGGTCTTCCATCAACTGCATGTTCGCCGCGAGTTTCGCCTGAATCGCCGGCGGCACATCTTTCAGTGCCTTGAGCGAACTGTCCTTGCCGGCTTTCTCATGGTCTGCCAACGCCTTTTGCGGGTCCTTGGCGGCCAGCAGCGCGGCGGATTTACCCGGGCTGTCTTCGCGAATGATGCCGACCATGATGTGCCGCAATTGCACCTTGCCAGCCTTGACCCACGGCCGCGCCTGTTCCCAGAACATGTTGCAGTACGGGCAATTCGGGTCACTGAACAGATAGACGATTCGCGGTGCATCCTTGTTGCCGTCACCGATCCAGTTGCTCGCTTCCATCTTGCCCCAGACTTCCTTGGCCATCGGCGCGTAGACCAGTTTTTGCAACGGCGCGCTGCTCAGGTCATTGCCTTCGGCGTCGTACAAATTGCCCAGCAGTACATGTTTGCCGTCCGGGGTCAGGTACAGCGCCATGCCACGGTTCTGGTACTGCGCCGCATAACCGCGCAGGCCGTCGGGCGCGTCAAAGGTGCCGACAATTTTGGCGCCCTTGGCTTCGATCTTCTTGATCGCTTCAGGCAATTCATCGGCCTGTACCGACGGTAAGTGCAGCAGGGCGGCACCCAGGGTCAACGTCAGCAGGTGGCGGAGGCGGAGCATGGCAATTTCCTTGAAGGCGTGGCCGAGGTGGCCGGGTTCGGGGTGTCGAAGTTTTCCAGGGCGCGGGTCAGGCTGGCTTCAGAGAGTTCGCCCAGATGGCTGCCCAACAGGTACCCGTCAGGGCTATAGAACAGCGTAGTCGGCAATGCCATGGAACCCACCGCCTGGCTCAATCGACCGCCGCCATCGAACAGCACGTTGGTCAGGCTCAGGCCCTGGGTTTCGAGAAAGGTGGCGACGCTCTGCATGCTTTCGGCCTGGTTGACGAACAGGAAGGTCAGGTCCGGGCGCTGCAACTGGGCGTTTTCCAGCACCGGCATTTCCCGGCGGCAGGGCGGGCACCAGGTGGCCCAAAGGTTGATGACCAGCGGACCGCCCTGGTAGTCGCTGAGCTGTATGGTTTGGCCGGCGGCGTTGCGCAGGGTGATCTGCGGCAGGCGTGTGCCTTGTTCATAAATGTTCAGGGAGAACGTCGCCAGCAGCCAGAACGCCAGGCCACTGACCACGCCAAAGCCCAACGGCCGGCGCATGCCCGGGCGACGCCAGCCTCGATACAACGCAGCAAGCAACAACACGACCACCCCCGGCCAGGCGAGGAAACCACCGTCGCGCAGGTCGATGATCTGCCACGGATCGTTGCGATACTGCGCCCAGTAGGCCATCACGAAACCGACCCGGGCCGCCAGCATGCCCAGCAGGAACAGGCTGAACAGCACCGACTCCGGGTTCTCGCCGCCACGCTTGGCCACCCGCCAGCCGACAAAGGTCGCCAGCGCCAGGGCACTGATCAGCAGCAGGTGGTTAAGCGCGATGGCAAAGGTGCCGAGGGTAAAGGTCAGCATTAACGAGCGTCTCGGGTGGTGGTCCAGCGTTGCAGGAAGGTGCCGGCATCGACCTCACCGGTGATGCGCTGGCTGCGGCGCTCTTCGCCGTCGGGGCCGATCCACAAGAAGCTTGGCGGCCCCGGCACTTTATAACGGCCGAGCAGTTCGCGGCTGGCGGCATTGTCGGCGGTGACGTCCAGCCGTAGCAAGCGCACATCGCTGAGCGCTTGCAGTACCTGCGGTTTGCCGAAGACCTGTTTTTCCATGACTTTGCACGACACACACCAGTCGGCGTAGTAGTCCAGCAGCACCCATTGGCCCTGGGCCTTCGCCGCATCGAGTTCGCGTTGCAGGACGGCGGGTTCCTTGATCGTCGTGAATGCATCATGAGCGCTCGGCGCGGTGGCGTCGGTACGGCCGGCGCTGTACACCTGCAACGGCTGATATGGATCGTCACTGCCACCCGCAGCACCGACCACCAGCAGGCTGCCCCACAGACCCAATAGCAGCGAACTGGCGCCGAACAGATGGGCGACGCGACCAAAGCCTTGCGACTGCTTCCAGGCGCTGTAGGCGGCGATCAACAACAACGCGCCGCACAATCCGAGCCACAGCGACTCATCCAGCACCGGGCGCAGCATCAGCAGCGCGGTGGCGAGGAACAGGAAACCGAACACGCCTTTAAGCAGGTTCATCCAGGCACCGGGCTTGGGCAGGAAACGATTGCCGACAGTCACCAGCAACAACAGCGGCACACCGATGCCGATACCCATGGCGAACAGAATCAGCCCGCCGTGCAGCGCATTGCCGCTCTGGGCGATATAGAGCAGGGCGCCGGCCAATGGAGCGGTCATGCACGGTCCCACCAGCAGGCCGGACAAAGCCCCGAGCACACCGGCACCGATCAGGTTGCCACCGCGCTGATTGCGCGAAACATGTTCCAGCCGATCTCGCACGGCCACCGGCAACTGCAGCTCGAAGAAACCGAACATCGGCAAGGCCAGCAGCACGAACACCGCCGCAAAGCTGCCGAGCAACCAAGGGTTTTGCAGCAGCGCCTGAAGGTTCGCCCCGAGCAGCGCCGCCAGAACGCCCATCGCCGCATACACCAGCGCCATGCTGATCACGTAACTGCCAGCCAGTGCAAAGCCGCGTTTGGGCGTGGCACCGCTGCCAACGATCAAACCCGCCAGAATCGGCAGCATCGGCAACGAGCAAGGCGTGAACGCCAGCAGCAGCCCCAGGCCGAAGAACACCAATAGGCTCCAGCCCAGCGCCCGTTGTTGCAGGCCGCTGGCCAGGGCCTGGTCGGGCGCCTCTTCATTAAACGCGCTAAGGACATTGCTGGCGCCAAGATCGACGACTTGAGTTTGTGGCGGATAACACAAACCGGCATCTGCGCAGCCCTGGAAGCCCACTTTGATCTGACCGGTGGCACCGGCCGGGATCCTCAGCTCCAGACCCTGGCGATAGACCTGCTGTTCGCCGAAGAACTCGTCGCTGTGGGACTCGCCCTCCGGTAGCACCGGCATCTGCTCCGGGGCCAGACCGTCGAATTTCAGGCGTTTCTGATACAGGTAATAATTGTCGGCAATTTGCCAATAGAGCTGGGTTTCCCCGGATTCAAGACGCTCGGAGGTGAAGATGAACGCTTTTTCCACCGGGAGAAAATCGGGTTTGGTCTCGAACGGATTCGTTCCTGCCTGGGCCACACCCGAGATCAAGAGAACAAAGAATAAAAACAGTCGACGCATGGGTAAGCCTTATCCCTGTGCAAGTGAGGTGCACAGTGGCGGGCGGCGATTAACCGATGATTAACCGCGCCGGTGGGATGTGCCCACTTCGCCAGCGACTCTGTCAGCCTCGTAGCAACCCTGGCCAGGACTCATTATCGATGGTGATCGGGCCGGACTCTGCCCTGTTTTCCTGGATGTTGTACCGGATGTATTCGTTATTGGTCAGAAAGATATATAAGTAATTGTCCACTAGGGTCCGGTCATTTTGCGCAGCGGTAATGATTCGATCTTTATACGCTGACAGCCCGGGCCAGGTCTTTTCGTTAATGTCTTCTTCGATAATCGTACCGTATCCGAAATCAAGGCGAAGTGCCTTGCCGTTGTTCAGCAGGAAACGAAACAGATGTGCTCGTCCAGGTCGGGTTTGCCACCATGTTCCGGCGATAATTTTATCGAAGTATGGGACCAGTTGATGCCAACGTGTTTTCTCGAGCGGCAACGTACGGATGAGGGTCTCGGTATCCTGATTGTATTTGTGGACACATGGGCTGTTTTTGCCGAAACCGTAACGATCGAACAACCATAAAATGTCGCCGTCAATCGCGTCAGTGTCGAAGCCTGTGGTGGTGAATCCGAAGCGAAGATTTTGTGCGTTGTGAAAACCTCCCCAATTGCAAGAAACAGGTAGAGGGTAACTGGTTGGAACTTGATTTTCACGGATGCTGAAGCGCGAGTAAGTGTTGGTGCCTTTGAAGAAGAAGTAAATCTGGTCGTATTCAGAACGCCAGTCGACGGCAACAACGTTTTCGAATGTTGTCATGGTTCTAATCCTTTAGGAAGTTGATATGTTTTGATAAGGGTTGAAGTTTTATTGTTTGTTTGGTGTGTGGGCAGGTTAGAGGGGTGTTTTATTTTTGTATAGTTGTGGAGTGTTGGTGTTTGTTTCTTTTGAAAGTTGGGTGTTTCAATAACTTTATGTTTAGTAAAACGGATTGTCCGACACCGGCACCGTGTAGATGCGTTGCGAATTGAGTGCCGCCAGCCTCGTCGGTTGTGGACTTGCCATAATTGCGGCTTAATCCTTCTCTGTTTGACTCTCCTTTTTTGTTCACGGAGCTCCCATGCACGTACTGGTTTGTGAAGACGATGAGCTGATCGCCAGCGGCATTGTTGCCGGGTTGACCGCTCAAGGCCTGACCGTCGAGCACGTCGCCACCGCATCAAAGGCTCGGGCGATGCTCAAAGTCGCGGAGTTCGACGTCATGGTGCTCGATCTCGGTCTGCCCGATGAAGACGGTCTGAAGCTGTTGCAGCAATTGCGCCATCATGGCCTGGAAATCCCGGTGCTGATCCTCACCGCGCGGGATTCGGTCACCGACCGGGTCGACGGCCTGCAAGCGGGCGCCGACGACTACTTGCTCAAACCGTTCGACCTGCGCGAGCTTGCCGCGCGTCTGCACACGCTGTTGCGGCGGGTGGCGGGGCGCAGCGTCAACCTGATCGAACACGGCCGTCTGACCTACGACCCGAGCAGCCGCGAAACCATGCTCGGCGGTCAGCCGGTGGACCTTTCCCGTCGCGAACAGTCACTGTTGCAGGCCTTGCTGCACAACCGTGGCCGTGTGCTGTCCACCGAGCAATTGAAAGACAGCGTCTACGGTTTCAACGACGAACTGGAAAGCAACGCCCTCAACGTGCATATCCATCACCTGCGGCGCAAACTCGGCAATGGCATTGTCGAGACCGTGCGCGGCCTGGGCTATCGCCTGGGGCCGGCCGATGGCGGAGAGCAATCGAAGTGATGAGCCTGCGTTTGCGGTTGAGCCTGACCCTCGGCGCCGCGTTTGCGCTGATCTGGGCCCTGGCCGCCGCCTGGATGCTCAGTGATCTGCGCAACCAGATGATGTTTTCCCTGGACCAGCGGCTGGTGGCGTCGGCGCGGATGGTGGCCGGGCTGCTGGAGCAACTGCCGGCGTTGCCGAGCAAGGGCGAGGGGACTCATTTCAGCGCTGAACAGCTGAGCATCCCTGGCGGCATGGCCTGTCAGGTCAGCTCGTTGCGCGGCGAGATCCTGGCGCGCAGCCACAGTAGCCCCGAACAAACCCTGGAGGCCGAAAAAATGGGCTTTCACGATCAAATGATCGACGGCGCACCTTGGCGCAGCTTCACCCTGGCGCGCGGTGATGTGCGTATTACCACCGCCGACCGGCAAATCGAGCGCGAAGCGCTGAACATGTCCATTCTGCTGGCGGCCTCGGTACCGGTCGGCGTGGCGCTACTTGGTTGCCTGTGCCTGTTGTGGCTCGGCATCGGTCAGGGGCTGGCACCGCTCAATCGTATGCGTGATGCGTTGATGCGACGCAGCGCCGATTCGCTGGAGCCGTTGCAGATCCAGCCACTGCCCAGCGAACTGCAGCCGCTGCTGGAAACCCAGAACCAGTTGTTCCAGCGCATCGGCAAGACCATCGAGCGCGAACGGCGCCTGACCGGTGATGCCGCCCATGAATTGCGTAGCCCACTGACCGCCATCAAAACCCACTTGCAAGTGGCGCGCATGACCGAAGGCAGCGCCCGGGATCAGTCCTTGGCCCGGGCCGAAGAGGGCGCCGACCGTCTGCACCGAACGCTTGAACAATTGCTGCTGCTGGCGCGCGTCGAGGGCAGTCTGTCGTTCGATGATGGCGTGCAATGCAGCGCCGAGCAGGTGGCGAAACTGGCGATTCAGGATGCGGCCAGCGGTGATCGTCAGCGGATCAAGTTTCAGATGCCGGCCAGATCCTCCAATGCGCCGCTGCAAATGCCCGCAGTGCTGTCGATTGCTGCGTTGCGCAACTTGCTCGACAACGCCCTGCGCCATACCCCGGGCGAAGGGGCGGTGGAGCTGAGCCTGGAAACCACCGGCAATCGCGTGCGCTTTTTGGTGCGCGATCACGGCCCGGGGATTTCCGAAGACGACCTGCAACACCTGACCCAACGCTTCTGGCGCAACGCCCAGAGCACCGGTTGCGGCCTCGGCCTGGCGATTGTCCAGGCCATCGTCCAGCGCTGCGGCTGCACCTTGCATTTCGACAGCCGGCCGGATGGCTTGCGGGTCGAGCTGACCATGCCGCTGCAACCGGTGTGATGGCCTTCGCGGGCAAGCCTCGCTCCTACAGGGTTAGTGTTGATTTCGAAATCAGCGCGGACCTGTAGGAGCGAGGCTTGCCCGCGAAAGCAATCTTCCATACACACCAAATGTAACGTCTCTCCATTAGCCACCCGGCCCCCACAACGTTATCGTCCTCCGGCAGCTTTGACTCAATGGATTGAGGTAACAGCGCCATGGATGCATCGATAAACATCTGCAAGGCAACGCCTGCCGACGCCGGCATCATCAGCCGCATCGTCGAGCGGTCTATTCGCGTCGGCTGCGCGCTCGATCACCGCAACGATCCGCGAACCGTCGCCACCTGGACCCATAACAAAACCATCGAACACGTGCAGCCCTGGCTCGCCGACCCGCGGTTGTACCTGAACATCGCCCTGCTACAGGACAAACCGATCGGCGTCGCCATGGCGGCGCTCAGCGGCAAGGTCGCGTTTTGTTACGTGCAACCGGAATGGTTTCGGCGAGGCGCCGGACAAGCGTTGGTGCAGGACCTCGAGACGTGGTTGATCGCTCGCGGTTTACCTCAGGCGCGGCTCAACAGCACCCGTACTGGCGAGGCGTTTTACCACCGTCTGGGTTACCGGGCTTGCGCTGAAACCTTCACTGTGGCGGGACTCCACGCCATTCCCATGCACAAGGCGCTGTCGCCACCTTCATAGAAAGCTGATCGAGGGTCTAAATCCTTGAGGTCCTGATGCGTTTCCAGAACAGGAAAACCTGCAAGTGCGCCCCGTGACTGGAACGCGCACCTGTCCGGTGTGAAGTTTTGGTCACTATCAACAGCGTATTGAGGGGTCGAGAGATGTCAGTCGCTACCAGCCTTATCGAAGATCAGCCGGCCCGGATCCTCCCGACGCCAGCCGAGACGCTTTATCAGTTCAACGAATCGCCGCTGCTGGCCCGTCAGAGCCAGCAGGAATCGAATGCTCGCAGCTACCCGCGGCGTATTCCCCTGGCACTCAAGCGTGCCAAGGGCATTTATGTCGAGGACGTCGAAGGCCGCAGTTTCATCGATTGCCTGGCCGGTGCTGGGACGCTGGCCCTGGGGCACAACCACCCGGTGGTGATCGAAGCGATCCAGCAAGTGCTGACCGATGAACTGCCGCTGCATACCCTGGACCTGACCACGCCGGTCAAGGATCAGTTTGTCCAGGACCTGTTCGGTCTGTTGCCACAGGTATTGGCCGCTGAAGCCAAAATTCAGTTTTGCGGGCCCACTGGCACCGATGCGGTGGAAGCCGCGCTGAAACTGGTGCGCACCGCCACCGGGCGCAGCACCGTGTTGTCGTTCCAGGGCGGTTACCACGGCATGAGCCAGGGCGCGCTGAGCCTGATGGGCAGCCTGGGGCCGAAAAAACCGTTGGGTGCGTTGCTCAGCAATGGCGTGCAGTTCATGCCGTATCCCTACGATTACCGTTGCCCGTTCGGGCTCGGCGGCGCGCAGGGGGTGCAGGTCAACCTGAATTACCTGGAAAACCTGCTGAATGATCCAGAGGCCGGTGTGCAATTGCCCGCTGCCGTGATCGTCGAAGCGGTGCAGGGCGAGGGCGGGGTGATTCCGGCCGATCTTGACTGGCTGCGCGGCTTGCGACGCATCACCGAGAAGGCCGGCGTAGCGCTGATCGTCGATGAAATCCAGAGCGGTTTCGCCCGCACCGGCAAGATGTTCGCCTTCGAGCACGCCGGGATCATTCCGGACGTGGTGGTGCTGTCCAAAGCCATCGGCGGCAGCCTGCCG
>NZ_AKJK01000148.1 GCF_000282375.1 Pseudomonas sp. GM50 | reverse complement strand
CGACACAAAACCTGTAGGAGCGAGGCTTGCCCGCGAAGCTTTTGGCGGCCTCAAGGGCCTCTTCGCGGGCAAGTCGGATCGCCGCACCGCTCGCTCCTACAGGGGATGTGTCAATTTCAGGTTTTGGGTTTGGCGTGCGCCGCCAGGCGTTCGAGGGCCGCCCGCAGGTTCGGGTCGGTAATTCCATCGGCCGTCGCCTGAATGGTCGCCGCCGCATCGGTCGACAAATTTATCGTATGTCCCACAGCCCCTTGCTGAACGGTAGGCGGTTGAACCTTGAACAGAATCCGCGTCAGGCTGGCGAACTCGTCGAACAGCTGTAACTGCCGTTGCAGACGCTTTTGCTGATAACGCAGGCGGGTGGCCCAGTGACCGTCGGTGACAATCAGCAGCAAACTGCCTTCGCGCCACGACGCCACATGGCAATGTTCGCGGGCCGCCGGCTGCAACTGGCTTTCCACCAGACGTTGTAAATGACCCAGGCGTTGAGCATGGCCAAAGATGGCTTTCAGCGGTTTGGCTTCGCGAAGCAGAACGGCGGGTGCTCTGGCCGTGAGAGGGCGAAATGCCATGATCGAACACCTGAAGTAACAGAGCGGCCATGGTAACAGAAAGCACCCGTTGCCCCCGACCCATTGCTTTGCGAGCGCTTTACCCATTAAATCAACGAGTAACTTGTGCCCTCGATGGGTTGAAGTTCAGCAAAAAGCCCTTATTTTAAGTGAGCCCCGTCACAGCGCAGTGCATGCATCGTGGAATAACGCCACTTTCCTCACCATCGTTTCCGGGTAGAATGCTCGTTCGCATGCGGCCATGAGGGCTGCACGGGCGACTCACGGGGCCGCCCTCCATCCCTTTAGTGTGGAAGATCCTGCCGATATGTTTGCGCCTTTGTTAAAGAAACTTTTTGGAAGCAAGAACGAGCGTGAAGTCAAACGCATGCTCAAGACGGTGCAGCTCGTCAATGCCTTCGAAGAGCAAATGGTAGCCCTTTCGGACGATCAATTGCGTGCCAAGACCGACGAGTTCAAGGCCCGCCTCGCCAAAGGGGAAACCCTCGACAAACTGCTGCCAGAAGCCTTTGCGGTCGCCCGCGAAGCCGGTAAGCGCGTCATGGGTATGCGCCACTTCGATGTCCAGCTGATCGGCGGCATGACCTTGCATGAAGGCATGATCGCGGAAATGCGTACCGGTGAAGGCAAGACCCTGGTGGCAACACTGGGCGTTTACCTCAACGCGCTGTCCGGCAAGGGCGTGCACGTTGTGACGGTGAACGACTACCTGGCCCGCCGTGACGCCAACTGGATGCGTCCGCTCTACGAATTCCTCGGCATGACGGTCGGCGTGGTCACCCCATTCCAGCCGCCGGAAGAGAAGCGCGCCGCTTACGCCGCCGACATCACCTACGGCACCAACAACGAATTCGGTTTCGACTACCTGCGCGACAACATGGCGTTCAGCATGGAAGAAAAATTCCAGCGCGAACTCAATTTTGCCGTGATCGACGAAGTCGACTCCATCCTCATCGACGAAGCCCGTACCCCGCTGATCATTTCCGGTCAGGCCGAGGACAGTTCCAAGCTGTACATCGAGATCAACAACCTGATCCCGCAGCTGGAATTGCACGTCGAAGAAGTCGAAGGTGAAGTCACCAAGGCTGGCCACTACACCGTCGACGAGAAGACCCGTCAGGTCGAACTCAACGAAGCCGGTCACCAGTTCATCGAAGACATGCTCACCCGCGTCGGCCTGCTGGCTGAAGGCGAGAGCCTGTATTCGGCGCACAACCTGGGCCTGCTGACCCACGTTTATGCCGGCCTGCGTGCGCATAAACTGTTCAATCGCAACGTCGAATACATCGTGCAGGACGGTCAGGTCGTGCTGGTCGACGAACACACCGGCCGTACCATGCCGGGTCGTCGTTTGTCCGAAGGCCTGCACCAGGCCATCGAAGCCAAGGAACACCTGAACATCCAGGCCGAGAGCCAGACCTTGGCGTCGACCACGTTCCAGAACTACTTCCGTCTATACAACAAGCTGTCCGGCATGACCGGTACCGCAGACACCGAAGCGTTCGAGTTCCACCAGATCTACGGCCTGCAGGTCATGGTCATCCCGCCGAACAAACCGTTGGCGCGTAAAGACTACAACGACCTGGTGTTCCTGACCGCCGAAGAGAAATACGCGGCGATCATCAACGACATCAAGGAGTGCATGACTCAGGGCCGTCCGGTGCTGGTGGGTACCGCCACCATCGAAACGTCCGAGCACATGTCCAGCCTGCTCGTGAAGGAAGGCATCGAACACAAGGTTCTGAACGCCAAGTTCCACGAAAAAGAAGCCGAAATCATTGCTCAGGCCGGTCGTCCGGGCGCACTGACCATCGCCACCAACATGGCCGGTCGTGGTACCGACATTCTGTTGGGCGGTAACTGGGAAGTTGAAGTCGCCTCCCTGGAAGATCCAACTCCGGAGCAGATTGCCCAGATCAAGGCCGACTGGCAGAAACGTCACCAGCAAGTGCTGGAGTCGGGCGGCTTGCAGGTGATCGCTTCCGAGCGTCACGAATCGCGCCGTATCGACAACCAGTTGCGCGGTCGTGCCGGTCGTCAGGGCGACGCCGGTTCCAGTCGTTTCTACCTGTCGCTGGAAGACAGCCTGATGCGCATCTTCGCCTCTGACCGGGTGAAGAACTTCATGAAGGCGCTGGGCATGCAGTCCGGCGAGGCGATCGAGCACCGCATGGTGACCAACGCCATCGAGAAAGCTCAGCGCAAGGTTGAAGGCCGTAACTTCGACATCCGTAAACAACTGCTCGAGTTCGACGACGTCAACAACGAACAACGTAAAGTGATCTATCACATGCGTAACAGTTTGTTGGCCGCCGACAACATTGGCGAAACCATCGCCGATTTCCGTCAGGACGTGCTCAACGCCACCGTCAGCGCGCACATTCCACCGCAATCGCTGCCAGAGCAGTGGGACGTGGCCGGTCTGGAAGCGGCGTTGCAGAGCGACTTCGGTGTGGCGTTGCCAATCCAGCAGTGGCTGGACGAAGACGATCACCTGTATGAAGAAACCCTGCGCGAGAAGCTGATGAACGAGCTGATCGCCGCGTACAACGAGAAAGAAGACCAGGCCGGTGCCGAAGCACTGCGCACCTTCGAGAAGCAAATCGTTCTGCGTGTACTGGACGACCTGTGGAAAGACCACCTGTCGACCATGGATCACCTGCGTCACGGCATCCACTTGCGTGGTTATGCACAGAAGAACCCGAAGCAGGAATACAAGCGCGAGTCCTTCACCTTGTTCTCCGAGTTGCTGGATTCGATCAAGCGCGACTCGATTCGTGTGCTGTCGCACGTTCAGGTTCGCCGCGAAGATCCGATCGAAGAAGAAGCTCGCCTGCGTCAGGAAGCCGAGGCACTGGCTGCGCGCATGCAGTTCCAGCACGACGAAGCACCTGGCCTGGAGCAACCGCAAGTGTTGGGTGAAGAGGTCGATGTAGCCCTCGCCACCGCACCGGTACGCAACGAGCAGAAGCTGGGCCGTAACGAGCTGTGCTACTGCGGTTCGGGCAAGAAGTACAAGCATTGCCACGGGCAGATCCAGTAAACCCGTTTCGTACGCTGAAATACCCGCGCCGCGACCGGCTTATGCCGTCGCGGCGTTTTGCCATTTAAACCACCGACGCCCCGACGGCGGTGCAGACATCATTTATTAAGGAGCGCATTCATGGCTGTTGGTCTTGGTCCTTTGCCAACGTTGCACCCGGTTGCCGGTTTTGAACTCGGTATCGCCTCGGCCGGCATCAAGCGCCCGGGGCGCAAGGATGTCGTGGTCATGCGCTGTGCCGAAGGTTCCACAGTGGCGGGCGTGTTCACCCTGAACGCCTTTTGCGCCGCTCCCGTGATCCTCGCCAAACAACGCGTGCAAGGCCCGGTACGTTACCTGCTGACCAACACCGGCAATGCCAACGCCGGCACCGGCGAACCAGGCCTGGCAGCCGCCGAGCGCACGTGCGCCAAACTGGCTGAGCTGACTGGCGTCGATGCAAGCCTGGTGCTGCCGTACTCCACCGGTGTGATCGGCGAGCCGCTGCCGGTCGAAAAAATCGAAGGCGCGCTGCAAGCCGCCCTCGACGATCTGTCGGTCAATAACTGGGAAGCCGCCGCCACCGGCATCATGACCACCGACACCCTGCCCAAGGGTGCCAGCCGTCAGTTCCAGCATGACGGCGTGACCATCACCGTTACCGGCATCAGCAAAGGCGCGGGCATGATCCGCCCGAACATGGCGACCATGCTCGGCTACATCGCCACCGACGCCAAAGTCTCGCGTGACGTGCTGCAAAACCTGCTGCTGGACGGCGCCAACAAGTCGTTCAACCGCATCACCATCGACGGCGATACTTCGACCAACGACTGCTGCATGCTGATCGCCACCGGTCAGGCAGCACTGCCGGAAATCACCGAAGCCAGCGGTCCGCTGTTCGCTTTGCTGAAACAAGCAGTGTTCGAAGTCTGCATGGACGTGGCCCAGGCCATCGTGCGCGATGGCGAAGGCGCGACCAAGTTCGTCACCGTGGAAGTCAATGGCGGCGGCAATCACCAGGAGTGCCTGGACGTCGGTTACACCGTGGCCCATTCGCCGCTGATCAAGACCGCGCTGTTCGCCTCCGACCCGAACTGGGGCCGCATTCTGGCCGCCGTGGGCCGTGCCGGCGTACCGAACCTGGACGTGAGCAAAATCGACGTATTCCTCGGTGACGTGTGCATCGCCAGCCGCGGCGCTCGCTCCGCCACCTACACCGAAGCCCAGGGCGCGGCAGTGATGCAGCAGGAAGAAATCACCATCCGCATCGAGCTGGGTCGCGGCGATTGCAGCGAAACCATCTGGACGACTGACCTGTCCCACGAATACGTGAAGATCAACGCCGAGTACCGTACTTGATCACTCGTTAGACCGAGTCGCTGCAATCGCGAGCAGGCTCGCTCCCACAATAGATCTCCAGTGAATACAACATTTGTGTTCGGCAGGATCAAATGTGGGAGCGAGCCTGCTCGCGATGACGGTCTGCCAGTCGCTGCATAGGCTGGCCTGTTTCCTTCATAAAAAGGTCCCGAACATGAGCCTCCACCTGATCATCGGCGACAAACTGCATTCCTCCTGGTCCCTGCGCGCCGCACTGGCCCTCGACCTGACCGGCGCGGCCTACACCGAAGAACTGATCAAACTGAACCAGCCGGACACTCGCGAGCGCGTGCTCAAGCATTCGCCGACCGGGAAAGTCCCGCTGCTGAAAACCGAGCACGGCACCATCGCCGATTCCCTGGCGATTGCCGAATACCTGGCTGAACAATTCCCCGATGCCGGCCTCTGGCCCAAAGACACTGCCGCCCGCGCCCAGGCGCGTTCGGCGTGTGCGCAGATGCACAGTGGTTTTTTCGCCATGCGCGGCAATATGCCGTTCGACTTGAGCCACGATGCGCCACTGTCGCCGACCCCGCCTGAGGTTCAGGCTGAAATCGAGCGCATGCTGGCGTTGTGGGCTGAATGTCGCGCCGCCGCGACTGAAACCGGCCCGTTCCTGTTTGGCGGCGCGACCCTGGCCGATGCGTTTTTTGCACCGATCGCCGTACGCCTGCGCACCTATCAGGTAAAACTGCCCGAGGCCGACGCGGCCTATGTCGAAACCATCTACCAATGGCCAGCCTTCAAGGCTTGGCAGAAGGCGGGTCTGGAGGAAATAGAGCGGTGAAACGAGTCCATGTAGCAGCCGCGGTTATCCGCGATAGCAACGGCAAAATCCTCATTGCCCGCCGTGCCGACACCCAGCATCAGGGCGGTTTGTGGGAGTTCCCCGGTGGCAAGGTCGAGGATGACGAGTCCGTCGAGACGGCCCTGGCTCGCGAGCTTCACGAAGAGTTGGGCATCGTGGTCAATACCGCGCGACCGATGATCAAGGTTCGCCACGATTATCCGGACAAGCAGGTGTTGCTGGATGTCTGGGAAGTCTCGGCATTTACCGGCGAACCCCATGGCGCCGAAGGTCAGCCTTTGGCCTGGGTGACCGCGCGGGAACTGGTGGACTACGAATTTCCGGCCGCCAACCAACCGATCGTCGCCGCTGCACGCTTGCCCGGCGAATACCTGATTACCCCGGAGGGCCTGGAAACCCCGGCCTTGCTGCGCGGTATCCAGAAAGCCATCGCTGGTGGCATCAAGCTGATTCAGTTGCGCGCGCCCAACGGCTACGACCCGCAATACCGCGATCTGGCGGTGGACGCGGCGGGGCTGTGTGCCGGCAAGGCGCAGTTGATGATCAAGGGACCGTTTGAATGGCTGGGGGACTTCCCGTCCGCCGGTTGGCACATCACGTCGCAGCAGTTGCGCAAGTACGCGGCGGCCGGGCGTCCGCTACCGGCGTCGCGCTGGTTGGCAGCGTCTTGCCACAATGCTGAGGAACTGGCACTGGCCGAGCAGATGGGCGTGGACTTCGTAACCCTGTCGCCGGTGCAGCCTACGCAGACTCACCCGGATGCGCTGCCATTGGGTTGGGAGCAGGCGTCGACCCTGATCGAGGGCTTCAGCAAACCGGTTTTCTTGCTCGGCGGGGTGGGGCCGGCGGAGCGGCAAAAAGCCTGGGAAGCGGGAGCGCAGGGTGTGGCGGGGATTCGGGCGTTTTGGCCTGAGGCTTGATTTTGCGTTGAGGCTACTGGCCTCTTCGCGGGCAAGCCTCGCTCCTACAGGATTTGGCAACAACGCCGTCCTTGTAGGAGCGAGGCTTGCCCGCGAAGGCGTCCTTGAAGACGCCGACTAAACTTGGGGTTTCGCAGCCGCTTGCCACAAAATCTCGGCAATCCCCTGACGCTTGGCAATCAACCTCGCCGCCACAAACAACAAATCCGATAACCGATTGATATACGCCAGGCCAACCCCGGCCAGCGGTTCGATCGCATTCAACTGCTGACACCGGCGCTCGGCGCTGCGCGCCAGGCAGCGGCATACGTGAGCCTGGGCGATCAGCGCTGAACCGCCGGGCAGAATGAAATTCTCCAGCGGCCCCAACTCTTCATTCCACACATCGATCGCCGCTTCCAGACGCTCGATTTCTGCCGTGTTCAGTGCCTGATACACCGGCATCGCCAGTTCGCCACCCAAGTCGAACAACCGATGCTGGCAGGGCGCCAACACCTCGATCACTTCGTTCAACCCCGGATACGTATCACTTTGCGCCGCCAACCCGGCCAACAGCACACCCACCTGGCTGTTCAGCGTATCGACTTCGCCAATGGCCTCGATGCGCGGATGGTCCTTGGGCACCCGGCGGCCATCGCCGAGCCCGGTTTCGCCTTTGTCGCCAGTGCGGGTGTAAATCTTCGACAAGCGAAAGCCCATGGTTACCTCGACAGCTGATTGAGTTCTTGAGAGACCACCGGAGTGCCCGACAACGGCAGGCGCAAGGTGAAACAGGTGCCTTGGCCCGGCGTCGATTGCACTTCCATCTGGCCCTTGTGATTGTTGGTGATGATGAAATACGAGACCGAGAGCCCAAGACCGGTGCCCTGGCCGATTTCCTTGGTGGTGAAGAACGGCTCGAACGTGCGTTTGCGCACGCTCTCGCTCATGCCGATGCCGTTGTCTTCGACCTGAATTTCCGCCCATGGCGGATTCAGTTTTGTGCGCAGAATGATCCGCCCCGGTTCGCGGTCGTCCGGGCGCTGGTGAATGGCTTGCGCGGCGTTTTTCAGCAAGTTGAGCAGCACCTGTTCCAGTTCGTTGGCAGTGCCGGGCACCGGGCCCAGTGCCGGATCGAACTGCCGAATGATCGCCTGCCCCTTGAAGTCGAAACCGATGGCCAGGTCGAAGTCATTGCCGGCGATTTCCACCGCTTGATCGATCAACGCCGGCAAATCGCAAGGAGCCATCTGCCGGGTACTGCGGCGGCTGAAACTGAGCATATGCGTCACGATTTTTGCCGCCCGGGCGCCAGCCTGTTGAATGCCATCGAGTAACTGCGGCACTTCGCGAGCTTTCAAGTATTGGTTGACCGTTTCCAGCTCGATGCCCAGTTGCTCGGCCTGTTCGAGGTTCTTCGGCAGATCGGGTGAGAGGCGCCGACGAATGTTCTGCACGTTGTGCAGGATTGCGCCCAGTGGGTTATTAATCTCGTGAGCCATGCCGGCGGCGAGGCCGCCGACCGAGAGCATTTTTTCCGACTGCACCATCATTTCTTCCAGGGACAGACGTTGGGTGATGTCGTCGATCCGGATCACCACGCCGCGCCCGGCACCGCCCATCAAAGGGTAGAACGTCAGGGCGTAATGCTTGGGCTCATCGTCCTTGAGCCAGGTCACGCGTTCGATCTTCGCCACCGTATGCTGCTCGACGGTTTGCCTGAGCTGCGGCAGGAACGGTTTGAGCGGTTCGAAGGCGAGGAAGATCGGCTGGTTCAAGGCTTCGTCGAGACGCGTGCCGGACAGGGCGCTGGCTTCCTGATTCCACTGGGTCACGTAGAGCTGCTCGTCGAGGGCGATCAGCGCCGACGGCATGGAGTCGATGATGCTGTTGAGGTAGTTCTGAAAACCGGTGAGTTTCTTTTCGATCTTGCTGCGCACCTGAACTTCCAGCTCCAGCTTGCGGTTGGTGTGACGGGTTTCTTCGGCCAGCCCCTGAGCCTGGTCGTAAGCGGCCTGGGAGTCGTCGCGGGCGCGCTTGAGTTGCTGCTCCCGGGCCTCGATGCGCGAGAGCATGGTGTTGAACGCTTCGGCGAGGCTGCCGATTTCGTCGTGGTTGCCGCGAGAGGCGCGCAGGGCGTAGTTCTCTTCCCGGGTGACTTGCCGGGACAACTCTTCAAGCTGATGGATCGGTCGGGTAATCAGGCGTTTGATCTGCCGGGCAATCACCAGCCACAACAGCACGCTGAAGATCAGAATCCCCAAACTGGCGGTCAGGGTCCCGGTGTAGAACGCCATCGGCAGTTCGCTGCTGGCCACCAACAACAGATGGCCGGGCTCGGTGCCGGGGCGGGGCAGGGTGATCACTTGGTTGCTGCGAAACTCCATGGCTTGCCAGGCGTCGAGGTGCCGGAAATGCTCCGGCAGCTGGAGCTTGTCGCCCTGCTGCAGCTGCGCCAAAAGCACACCTTTACCGTCATAGAGCGCGGCCGCACGCAACGGTGTATAGCTGTTGAGTTCGTTGAGCAGGCGCTCGGCGGTTTGCGGCGACTTCAGGGCTTCGGAGATCAGGCTCGGGTTGGACACCAGCCGGCCGATGGTCTGCAAGGCTTGGGGGGCCATGCTTTCCTGGGAAATGTAATAGGCGGCGCTGATAAAGGTCAGGTTGGCGACCAGCAAAACCGTGGTCAACAGCACCAGCAGGGCGGCCAGCAGTTTCTGGCCGACTGGAAGGTTTTCAAGGCGCTGGCGCAATGGCATCAGGTTCATCGCTGAAAAGGAACAAGTGGCCAGCGTAGCCGCTGCTCAGTCGCTGGGCAATCCAAGGCTGCGCAGATGGGCGATCAGGCGCTGCTGCAATTGATTGAGGTGGGGCAGGTTCAGCTGGTGCCGCGACGCGACTTTGCAGGCATGGCCCAACAGGTAGCTGATTTCGGTGCGGCGCTGATTCGCGACGTCCTGGTACATCGAGGAGAAATTGGCCGCGGTAGCCTGGATCACCCGTTCGACTTCCTCCCGGAGATTTTCCGCCGCTGCCGGCTGGCCGCAGCGTTCAAGCAGCTCGGTGAGCTCGGCACACAGAGTGGCGACTTCGCAATGATGTTGCTGCAAACCGCCGTTACGGCATTCGTGCAGCACGGTCAGCGGATTGATCGCACAATTGAGCGCCAGTTTTCGCCACAGCCTTGTGAGGATGTCCGTGCTCCACTCATGGGGAATACCGGCGGTGCTCAAGTCCTCCAGCCAGATCGGCGCCACCGGGTGGCCGGCATCCCCCAGCCAGGTGTAGCCATGACCGGCGAATACCACGCGCCAGTCGCCATCGCGAAATGCGCCTTCGGTGCTGGAGGCGAAGATACAGCGCGCCTGAGGCACCTGCGCCGCAACCGCGTCCTGGCTGCCAAGGCCGTTCTGCAACAGGATCAGTTCGGCGTCGGAAGTCAGGCGATGGGCAAGCCGGGCCACGGCTTTCTCGGCGTCGTAGGCTTTGCAGGCCACCAGCAGACGGCTGATAGGCCCGTCGCTGTCGGGTGTCTCGCCGGGCACCGGATACAGCTGCGCTTCGCCGTGTTCGACCAGCGTCAAACCGCCCGCCGTCTGATAGGCCTGTAAGCGTGTCGCGTCCCGCACGATCAGCCTGACTGGCACGCCAGCCCGCGCCAGACGCGTGGCCCAAAGGGTGCCGAGGCTGCCGGCGCCGAGAATGTGCCAAGGGGTAGACATCAACTTTTTGCTCGGTTTGGCGCTGGCATGTGAGGCTCGCAGTATCGGTTGGAAAAGACCCGTTATAATGAGCCCGATTTTAACCGCAAGCCAAGCGCGCTCCATCGTTATCGAGCGTGCCTTTTTATTGGAGAGATTACATGCCGTCGTTCGACGTGGTATCCGAACTGGACAAACACGAAGTCACCAACGCGGTCGAGAACGCCGTCAAGGAACTCGATCGTCGTTATGACCTGAAAGGCAAAGGCACCTTCGAGTTCAAGGAAAAGGACCTGACCGTCAACCTGACCGCGGAAGCCGATTTCCAGCTCGAAGCGATGATCGAGATCCTCAAGCTGGCCCTGGTCAAGCGCAAGATCGACGTGCAGTGCCTTGAAGTCAAGGATGCCTACGCGTCGGGCAAGTTGATGAAGCAGGAAGCGGTCCTCAAGGAAGGCATCGACAAAGAGCTGGCGAAGAAAATCGTCGCTCACGTCAAAGACGCCAAGCTCAAGGTCCAGGCCGCCATTCAGGGCGAGCAAGTGCGCATCACCGGCAAGAAGCGTGACGATTTGCAGGAAGCGATTGCAGCCCTGCGCGCCAAGACGTTCGACATGCCGCTGCAGTTCAACAACTTCCGCGACTGACTTTTCAAGCGGAACCTTGTGGGAGCGAGCCTGCTCGCGAAAGCGGTGTGTCATTCAATAGTGATTTCGACTGATATGCCCCCTTCGCGAGCAGGCTCGCTCCCACCCTGATTGTGCTTAACCCGGGAGAATGTAGATGGATTTGAATACTGAAGTGGACAACCTGGTCAAGGCATCCCAAGCCTGGATTCCGATGATCATGGAATACGGCAGCCGTGTGCTGTTGGCGGTGATTACCCTGGCCATCGGCTGGTGGCTGATCAACAAAGTGACGCAAAAACTCGGCGGCCTGATTGCGCTGCGTAACGCCGACCTGGCGCTGCAAGGTTTCATCAGCAGCCTGGCGAACATCATCCTCAAGATTCTGCTGATCGTTAGCGTGGCGTCGATGATCGGTGTAGAAACCACATCCTTCGTCGCAGCGATCGGTGCTGCTGGCCTGGCGATCGGTCTGGCGTTGCAGGGCAGCCTGGCGAACTTCGCCGGCGGCGTGCTGATTCTGTTGTTCCGCCCGTTCCGCATCGGTGACTGGATCGAAGCCCAAGGTGTTGCCGGTACTGTCGACAGCATCCAGATCTTCCACACCGTACTGCGCACCGGCGATAACAAAACCATCATCGTGCCTAACGGCAATCTGTCGAACGGCATCATCACCAACACCAACCGTCAACCGACCCGCAAAGTGGTGTTTGATGTGGGTGTGGCTTACGAGGCGGACTTGCAAAAGGCCCGTGAAGTGTTACTGGAGCTGGCCAAGGATCCGCGAGTATTGGCTGATCCGGCACCGGAAGCGGTAATTTCCATGTTGGGTGACAGTTCGATCACTGTTTCCCTGCGTGTGTGGGTGAAGACCGCTGACTACTGGAATGTGATGTTCATGTTTAACGAGCAATCGCGCGATCGTTTGAAGACTGCCGGTATTGATATTCCATTTCCGCAGCGGGTTATTCGAGTGATGCAGGAATCGGCAACGGTGTAATGATCGGTCTTTCGATTCATGTTTGACCTTTCGGTCAGACGTGTTCTGCAAGAGCCCGATCCATTGAACACAATGCTGTAACCAATAAAAAAGGCCCATCCGAAGATGGGCCTTTTTTTGATTACCGCGAACTGGCTTTCGGCAATTACAGAACCGAAATCGGGTAGTCGACGATCAGACGGAACTCGTTGATATCGCCTTCAGCCTGGTCGGTATTGGCGCGGTGCCATGCCTGACGAATGCGGAAGGACAGATCTTTCGCAGGGCCTGTCTGAACTACGTACTTAGCTTCGAGGTTGGTTTCGTGGTGCTTGCCATCTTCGCCGTAGCCGTACAGGCGGTATGGGCTATCGGCATCCATTTTGGTGCCGTCGATATCCCAGCCTTTAGCGTAACGGGTCATGAAGCTCAAACCAGGTATGCCGTACTCAGCCATTTTCAGGTCATAACGAACTTGTACAGATTTTTCGTTTGGAGCGTTGAAGTCAGAGTACTGGATGGAGTTGGCGAGGAAGATCGAGTCGCCGCCACGGTTGTTATCGCCTACACCGACGTAGTCAAACGGGGTGTCGCCGTTAACTTTCTGGAAGGCGAGAGTAACGGTGTGAGCCTTCAGGAACGAATAAGCGGCTGCCAGCGAGTACGTGGTGTTGCTGATGTCGCCCGCTTTGGCGCTACCGGAATCGGTGGTGCGGTAGATGTTACCGTCCAGGTTGACCGACTGAGTGCCACCCATTGGAATGGTATAGTTCACGTTGGCGTAGTACTGGTTCCAGATGTCTTTGAACTTGGAACCGTAGAGCGAAACGCTCAGGTTGTCGTTGATGCCGTATTTGCCACCGGCATAGTCCATGGTCCTGCCGGTTACAGGTTGACCGTCATCAGGAAAGCTCGCGTACTGGGAGTGCAACTCACCGTCGCTGTTCATCTCGTCCTGGCTGGAGGCCGAGTAGAAGTGACCGGCTTCCAGGTCCAGGTTGGCGATTTCGCTGCTCTGCAGTTGGAAACCGGTAGCGGTTTGAGGCAGCAGGCGGGAGCCGCCGACGGCGAACACTGGAGAGGTGCTTGGCTGCATCTCACCGAACTTCAGTTCAGTCTTGGAGACACGAAGTTTGACGGCTCCACCGGCTTTACCGAAGTCGTCGTGGTTACGGCCTTGGGAATCGCGGCTCAGGTTGCCCGAACCGGAGTACTTGTCTTCGCCGTCCAGTTTGATGCCCAGGTAACCGAACGCGTCAACACCTACGCCGACAGTACCTTGGGTGTAACCAGAGCTGAATACACCGTGGAAACCCTGGGTCCAGTCTTTGTCGTCGACTGCGCGGTCTTTCTTGTCACGGTTGAAGTAATAGTTGCGAAGCAGCAAGTCGAACTTGGCGTCTTCAACAAAACCTTTGGCTTCAGCCTGGTCACTTACGAAAGGTGCGGCCGTAGCCAATTGAGTACTGGCTGGTGCAGCAACTGC
>NZ_AKJK01000147.1 GCF_000282375.1 Pseudomonas sp. GM50 | reverse complement strand
CAATGGATCGACACAACCCCGGCGTTGGCATGATCAACGGATCGACACAACCCCGGTGTTGGCATGATCAATGGCTCGACACAAATCCTGTAGGAGCGAGGCTTGCCCGCGAAGGCGGCCTACCGGTTGCACACCGAAAAATTGTAACTCCGCAATCAACGGCACAAGCCCATCTCTATTGCTCGAAACCCTCTAGACAAGGGTTTCCCCTATACAGCTTGCCCTCCATTTTCGCCTTGAACATGGCAGTTTAATATTGCACCATCCGCCCCTGCTTTTTCAAAGGACGGAATTCAAGGCATGCTGGACGCAAACGCAATCCATATCTCCCTCACACTCGAAGGCGTTTCCGTCGACCTGCAGGTCCTCAGCTTCGTCGGTCGCGAAGCCCTCAACCAGCCGTTCTGTTTCGACATCGAACTGGTCAGCGCCCGCCCCGACCTGAAACTCGAAGAGCTGCTGCACAAGCCCGGTTGCCTGACCTTTGGCGTCACCGGCCAAGGCAAAATCCATGGCCTGGTGTACCGCATCGAGCAAGGTGATTCCGGCAAGAGCCTGACCCGCTACAGCATCAGCCTGGTGCCGCAACTGGCCTACCTGCGGCACAACCACGACCAGCAGATTTTCCAGCATTTAACTGTGCCGAAGATCATCGCCCAAGTCCTCGAGGCCCGCGGCATTCTGGCCGACGCCTACAGCTTCCAGCTCGGCGCGATCTACCCCGAGCGCGTGTACTGCGTGCAGTACGACGAATCCGACCTGCACTTCATCCAGCGCCTGTGCGAAGAGGAAGGCATTCACTTCCACTTCCAGCACTCGACCAGCGGCCACAAACTGGTGTTTGGCGATGACCAGACAGTGTTCCGCAAACTCGCGCCGGTGAGCTACCAGCAAGACTCAGGCATGGCTGCAAAAAAACCGGTGATCAAGCGCTTCAACCTGCGCCTGGAAACCCGTACCACCCGCGTCAGCCGCCGCGACTACGACTTCGAAAAACCGCAGCTGCTGCCTGAGGGCGCGGCCAAAAGCGCGTTCGCCCCGGACCTCGAAGACTACGACTACCCCGGCCGCTTCACCGACCGTGCGCGCGGCAAGCAACTGGCGACCCGCGCCCTGGAACGCCATCGCAGCGACTACCAACTCGCCGAAGGCAAAGGCGACGAACCGACCCTGGTCAGCGGCCACTTCATGGCCCTCAGCGAACACCCGCGCACCGAGTGGAATGACCTCTGGCTGCTGCTGGAAATCGTCCACGAAGGCAAACAGCCGCAAGTGCTCGGCGAGAACATCACCAGCGACGTCACCCATAACAAGGACGACTTCCACCAGGGCTACCGCAACCGCTTCCTCGCCACGCCGTGGGACGCGCACTTCCGCCCGGCCCTGGAACACCCGAAACCCAAGGCTTTGGGCAGCCAGACCGCCATCGTCACCGGCCCGCCGGGCGAAGAAATCCACTGCGACGAATATGGCCGCGTCAAAGTGCAGTTCCACTGGGACCGCGACGGCCAGGGCAACGACACCAGCAGCTGCTGGCTGCGTGTCGCCACCGGCTGGGCCGGCAACGCCTATGGCGGCATCGCCATCCCGCGAGTCGGCATGGAAGTGCTCGTGACCTTCCTCGAAGGTGACCCCGACCAACCGCTGATCACCGGCTGCCTGTACCACAAGGAAAACGTCGTCCCCTACGACCTGCCGGCGAACAAAACCCGCAGCACCTTCAAGACCCTCAGCTCACCGGGCGGCAAGGGCTACAACGAGTTCCGCATCGAAGACAAGAAAGGCGCGGAACAGATCTACCTGCACGCCCAGCGCGACTGGGATGAGAACATCGAGCACGACCAGAAAATTCGCATCGGCAATGAACGGCATGACACGGTCGAAGCCAACGTGTTCAGCGAGTTCAAGGTGGAAGAGCATCGCCTCACCCATCTGGACCGCAAGACCGAAGCGCGGGCGGATGATCACCTCACCGTTGGCGTGACCCAGCATGTGAAGGTGGGGACGGCGCAGTTTGTCGAGGCCGGGACGGAGATTCATTACCACGCTGGGGAGAAGGTGGTGGTCGAGGGTGGCATGGAGCTGACGGCCAAGGCTGGCGGGAGCTTTGTGAAGATTGATGCGGGTGGGGTGACGATTAGCGGGGCTGAGGTGAAGGTGAATTCCGGGGGCGCACCCGGCGCCGGTACGGGAATCCAGATTCTCGACCCGGTAATCCCATGGGCCGCCGCCAAAGACAAGGCCGGCGCCCTGCTCGTCCCGGCCGCCGTGCAAATGGCCCTGGCCAAAGCTGCCCGTGCCGCCGGCGACATCCGCTGCCCGATTTGCGAAGCCTGCCGTGAAGGCAAATGTGATTTGGGGGCAACAGCATGAGCGACACACTCAACAACTGGCTCGGCGAACAGGCAAAATTCAATCGCGTCCTGATCCTGGCCCTCGACAGCCTCGCCGAACCGAACCCGGTCACGTCGCTCTACAGCGCCGGCCTGATGCAGCACTCAGTGCAACTCTATCGACGCACCCAATACGCCGAGTTCGCCGCCATCAGCCCGTGGCTGACCGAGCTGCACACCCCCGGCGCCGATGCCTTCCGCAAACTGCTGGACGACCCACAGCGCAACTGGGGCTGGATCGGCAGCATGGACAAAGCCGACCTCGACGGCCTGACCCAACACTGGCAAGCCCGAATGGTTATTGAGGAAGACGGCGAACGTTCGTTGTTCCGTTTTCAGGACAACCGCGTGATCGCTCGCTGCCTCGCCAACCTGAGCGAGGCCGAACGCCCCTTGCTGTTAGGCCCGATCAGCAGCGTGCTGTACTGGGATGAGGAGCAGTGGAAAAGCGCAGATAACGCCAGGCCCGGCATATACCCAGTACCAAACCCCGCGCCATGGTTGCGAATTCCAAACTCGCCGGAGCGTACGCGCAGCATCTTGCGCGAGAACCTGAAACGCTGGTTGCTGGTGTACCACGTCGAGGCCGCCGCCAAACTCTCCGAAACCCGCAATGTGCGCGAATGGCTGGAGGAACAGATGGACCTGCTTGAGGCCTGGCAATGGAACACGCCGGAACAGCGTGAGTTCATGCTCAGCCTGAGGCTTGATCCGCAGTGCGCGGACGATGTGGCTTGGCAGCCTCTGCCGGGTGAGACGCCGGAGCAACATTTTGCGAGATGTCAGCGGGTGTTTGGTACGCAGTTGGGTGAGTCAGAGCGTGGGTGAGGTTGAGGTGTCTAACGCGACCTTTTCGGGACGTTTGCTTTGGTTGTTCGCTGCTGCTGGTGCAATGGCGGCTTCTGGTTGTTCGGCCATCAAGTCTACTGACAGCTTTACGTTGCTGACGGAATTGCCGCCCGGATTCAAATTTAAAGGTGAAGCCTCCTACGTACCTCGGACGGGGGAAAGCTGCACAGTCCCGGTTCGTGAAGGAAGAAACTACCCAGGCAAAAAAATTTTTAAACAAGAGCTTAGTAACGAAGCGCAAACAGCACACTTTGAAGTCCCACTGACCAGTAACGAAGGTGGCTGCCCCTTGGTACTTGATAACTTCGGATATCAGGTTGACGCGAAGTACGGTGCTGCTCGACTTGATTTAGGTAGGGCGTTCACGGGGGTTTCCTTTCGGGATGGATCCGCAGAGGCTCCAAGCCCTCCCCCAATATTGGTATTACAGAAGCAGTGTCAATGGTTCTTTCGCACCGTTGGACCTGACCGTTACATTGTAAAACTTCTGAAATGTAAATCTGTGGAAACGCCGGATCAGGCAAGTGACTCAGATATTAAAGGCCCCATGCAACGTGCTCAGTTCGCGGGAAAGACGATAAAAGTGGTTTTTGATATATCACGCGAGGAAAAACCGGCCGTTGGTGACAACTGGGTAAAATTCCCCGCTGGCTGGAAACGCTGCATGGGTGACAGCCTCGAGGATCCCTATGCATTTTGTGATGGAAACAAAACGGACTTCAAACCTTTCAAAATGCCGGATGGGCGTGATTGCTCCGTCTATCCCAGCTGCACTGAACAAGGACAATAAAATGTTTTCTCGAGACTTTTTCACTGGACTTGTTCGAGCAACGGCCATTGGCTTGGGGACGCTCGGGGCTACAGGATGTTCAGTCGCACAACAGGATAGCTTCACGCTGGTAACCGAATTGCCACCCGGATTCAGCATTAAAGGCGAAGCTTCCTATGTGCCTCGTATGGGGGAGAGTTGCACAGTCGCTCCCCGAAAAGGCAGAAACTATCCAGGTTTAAAGTTCTTTGAACAGGAGCTAAGTAACAGTGCACAAACGGCGCAGTTCGAAGTCCCACTGAGCAGCAAAGAAGGTGGTTGCCCTTTGGTACTTGATAGTTTTGACTATGAGGTAGACGCGAAATATGGAGCTGCCCGCCTCGATCTAGGCAGGGATTACACGGGTATTGCCTTTCAGGATGGAACTGCAGACAGTCATACCTCTCCCTCCCCCATGGTATTACAGAAGCAGTGCGAATGGCTTTTTCGCACGGTTGGGCCTGACCGTTACATCGTTAAAATTCTGAAGTGTAAATCAGTGGCAACTCCCGAACAGGCAAATGGTTCAGTGGCAAAAGGTCCCTTGCAACGTGCTCAGTTGGTGGGAAAGACGCTTAAGGTAGTTTTCGCTATTTCAAGCGAGGAAAAACCGGCCGTGGGTGATAACTGGGTGAAGTTTCCAGTTGGCTGGAAACGCTGCATGGGTGACAGTCTTGAAGATCCCTACGCGTTCTGCGGAGACAATAAAACAAACTTTAAACCTTTCAAAATGCCAGATGGACGAGACTGCACCGTCTATCCGGCTTGTACCGAATAAGGAAATTCACACATGCCGGCAAAGAAACCAGTGCAACCGCTACTGACTGACACTAAACAAGCCTGCCCACTCAGGGGCACTTGGGTTAGCTTTCAACTGGTGGATGAGTCAGGGAATGGTAGACCCTATGCAGGTTTAGCTTACAAACTTGTAGATAGTACCGAACAATCTCATGAAGGAATTTTAGATTCTGAAGGCTTCGCCAAAGTTTGTGACACTTACGAAGGGCCCGTAGTCCTCACCGTTGATAGTGCCTATAAAGGAGACGAAAAGGATTATAAATGGTTAATGACACGACCAAGCTACCCGCTAAAAATTACCGAATTACAGGTGCGGGCCGAAAAAACCCGCTTCCTACGCAAGGACGGTCTGCGAGTTGAAAACAACCCTGCAAAAGCAAAAGCAGACCAGTTCTTTCATGTCGAAGTGAGAGATTTGGTTGAGAAATTCACTCACCTTCCTCCCCTTTCAAAAAGCGCGCATCCGCCAAACTACAACCTACTTAAGGTAATGGGTGACCTCGGATTTGGTCCGGAAAAAATAGAATTACGGGGCGTTGTTCTTCTTCCAGACAAACACACCGTTCTTGAAGTACGCCCGCTACGGGCTTTCCGCCCCATGCTATCGAAAGACAAAACGTTCAGCGCCTTGAACTTGTATCAACTGTCTTTATTTGCCAGCTTGAGTTACAGCAATTTTGGTCAAGAACCAGCCGAAAAGCCTTTCGACATTGTATCGTTCCCATTGGAACCGAGCGTCGGATACATGTTTGGCAATAGCCTTGCAAGTTTTAGAGAGTCTTGGAAAGTCAATGCAGCCCAAACATCAGCTTACTATCCGCTTTATGAAGATGTACCTTACTCGAAGCGCTTCGAGATCCTGCCGTTCGACCCGACGCTGTATGACCAAAACAAATCTGATTTAGGCGAAAAACAAGAGCACCCCGCCAAACTGCACTTCTTCGATGATGGCAAAGTCAAGGGCGGCAGTGATACACAAGCGTTCATCACCCACCACGACGAAGTCATTCTGATCGCCGTACGAGGAACCTTGGAAGGTGCAGATTTCTTGCGAGACACCGATGCTGAGCAAGTCCCGTTCGAGGACGGCGTTGGTAAAGCGCACCAAGGCTTTTACGATGCCTATCAGGCAATGAGTAAGTTTGTTCTGACCTACCTCGATCAATTCTACGTAGATCAAAAGATCATTATTTGCGGTCACAGCCTTGGTGGAGCCATTGCAACTTTGCTCGCAGAAGCGCTGAGACGTAAGAGTAAAAAATACAACGTCCTTCTCTACACCTACGGCTCCCCAAGAGCTGGCGACGCAGACTTCGTCAACGGCGCGGCAGAGCTGGCCCATCACCGCATGGTCAACAACAACGACCCGATCCCAAGTGTTCCCGCGCCATGGATGAACACTCGCAAAAGTATCTGGGTGCCCGGCGTGATCATCAGTTTTGTCACCGCCCCTTTAGGCGCACTTATTTTCGCTATCGGCCTGTCGCGAACGGGCGGTTCGCCATACGAGCACCACGGTAATTTGCACCACTTCATGCCCGTCCAGTTTAAAGGACGTGAGCAATCCGCCGTTCTCTGGGATCCCGGTTGCGACTCCATCGAAGAGGCCGCCTGCACCAAAGCATTGAAAAAGTTCGGAGACTTGCCCGATCGCGCCGCTTTTGTGCAGCAACTGTTCCACATGAGTGATCACTACATGGTGCCCTCCTACATTCCGTACGCTTGGGCAACATTGCGCCGCTGGCAGCAAACCCAGGAAAGCGGGACCACGGTGGTGACCAAGACTGAGTACGATCAGGTCTACTACCAACTGCAAGAAATGCAGGACCGTTTGAAGACGAAGGAAGCCGAACTGAACAACGCCTTCCAATACGATCGTCAGGCAAGCCAGCGAGAAGCGAGTTTACTGAGAGCGGAAATAGGTCGGTTGAATACAGCCCGGCAACGGCTGCATGCCTTGAGTTTCCTTAAACTGATGCCCGAAGATATTTACGGCTCTGCCACCCAGGCGCCGGAACATAAGATCAACGTCGACCGCTGGATGGCGAAAAAAGAAAACAAAGTCGAGGTCCAGCTGGCGATGATTCCTCAAGCGAGTGGTAGTGAACTGAGGACGGCTTAGTTTTCCGTGCGTCCCGCAAACAAGCCAGCGTCCACAGGAAACTGGCTTGTTTGTAATGCTATGGCGTCAGACCGGCGCTTTCCAACCCATCATCCGCTGCTGCGCAACTTGCAGCAGGTCGTAACCATCCTGAGTCAGCAGATAAAGCGCATGGGTAATGTGCGGAATGTCCTGAACGTCACCGTGCTTGAAGCATAGGCAGTGGAGTGTTTCAAGTAACTGGCTGGAGGCTCGGATGCGCTGGAGAGCGGATTCGAGGATGTCTTGGGGATTGGCTTCTGTGTCGATAACCAGCGGCGTTGAGTCGGTGACGCTGCTTTTGATTGAACGGTAGCGTTCAAGGAACGGATTTATCGTTGTCATAGTAATTACTCGAGTATTAATTAGTAATCGCCAGCACCGTGACCAAACGATGGGAGGCGGCTGTGTACAGGCTTGGTCAACCGCTAACACTCAAAACGGCTCGCCCGAAAGCGTCCTGCACACAGCCACCATTGCAACGCACTACGAGACGTAGAAGTCCGCAGAGCGAATGATGGCACATATATGTGCAGTGTTAGTCAGGTGACCAAACCTGATCGCTGATTTTGCAGCGACGCCAAACAGTAACCGCTGGAAACCAGCCGGCGAAAGAAGACAACACGCCCGAGCCTGTAGGAACGGGACGAAGCTTTCTTAGGATTTATTACGACTCACGGGCAGTAATGTAGGACCCGACAACCGAAGGGATTTCCCCGAATGCAAACACCATGGAAGTACATCATCGCGGCACTGCTAGCCGCCCCGGCCTACGCGCAACCACTCCAGACAATCCTCACCTGCCCTTTGGCCGATAGAACTCAGGTGTCCTTGCTGGCGGAATCGAATGCGCAAGGCCAGCGCCTGTTTGTGAAGCTCGACAGCAAAAT
Source organism: Pseudomonas sp. GM50 (assembly GCF_000282375.1). Taxonomy (GTDB): domain Bacteria; phylum Pseudomonadota; class Gammaproteobacteria; order Pseudomonadales; family Pseudomonadaceae; genus Aquipseudomonas. The sequence continues at coordinate 13,139 of NZ_AKJK01000147.1, read as the reverse complement.
CCAACCGGCCTTTACCGACATCCCGGATTTCGACTTTTTCGGCGAAGTCTTCCTGGCAAAGTGTGTTTCTTCCAGCCTGATATTCGCCTTCGCATACGGCTCCCCGTATTTAAAAGGCGTCGTTTTACGCAAGAACCCTGTCAGTCACACCGTCGAGCGAATCGATTTTGCCGAGAAGGCGCTACCACGTTGGCTGTACCTTGGACGAGAGCAGATCCGGCTGGTCATTCCTAATATCGGGTATGAAGTGTCGGCGAAGTTTCTGGTCTATGACTATGTTGCTGGGAAAGGTCAGTTGGAAGGACCCGCTGGTATAGAGGCGCCTCCTGATCGACGTGGGTTCAAGGTTGTGCGTCTCAAATAGATGGCCGCGCAACCGGCACGCAACAACCATTAGCCCGCGACTTAACCTTCGATTAACCCCACGGTCCAAAACTTTACTGGACCGCACGCCCTCAGCTCCCTCTGACGCCCAGTGCGGCAGGTTCGACGTTCTTGCGTCGAACTGACTTCCTCTGCACTGGAGACCCATCATGAACATGCGAACACTACAGATCACCACCACCCTCGCCTGCGCCGCGTTCGCCGGCCTTGCTCAGGCCAACGATACGTCGTCCTCCCAGGCCGTGCCCTATCACTACGGCATGGCGCTGCATGTGGGCAAGGTCATTTCCCTGAACGAGCCGTCGACGCTGGAGTGCCAAGTGGTCACGGCGGACATGAAATACATCGATAGCGCCTCGGGCAAGCCTGCTGAAATTACCTATCAAAAAATGTCTGACGCGTGCAGCTATCAGAACTGACAGTAGGCCAGCGAGGGTTCTGACGCTATGCTCTGGCGCTTAACTCACTGCCGCAAGGATTCGCCATGCAGCTCTCGTTTCGCACGCTGTCGACGTTCACCGCCGCCCTTTGTTTTCTGCTGGCGCTGGTCTGGGGTTTGATGCCGCAAGCGTTGCTGGCGATCTGGAGTATCGAGTATTCGTCCGCGGCGGGGTTTGTGGCCAGGCGCAGTGCGGTGCTGTTCGCGGCGTTGGGGGTGATGTTTTATCTTGTGCGCCAGGCTCCGCCCTCGGCGGCGAGAAGCGCCCTGTGTAGCGGGTTTATCGTGGGCTGTTTCGGTTTGGCGGCACTGGGCTTCGGCGAATGGCTCTATGGCCATGCCGGGCCGGGTATTTTGCTGGCGATCGTGGTTGAGTTTGCACTGGGTCTGGGGTTTATCCAGACCCGGCGCGTGTCGGGCGAAATGGGTGAAGCGGTCGGTTAATGGAGTTTTGACTTCGCGATGAACAGTTGACCATGCGTGTTGTGCGCGAGGCCGGTGCGCAACTCGGCTATCAGGTCGTTGATTTCCCTACATCCATTGAGACGCTGGGCGTCTATGCCGGTAACGATCAGGTCGAGATGGTCGGTCTCGACGTCCGAGTACACCTTGATGGTCATCGACAGGTCCGGCGACAGCGTGCATTGACAGCGTTTCGGGAGAAAACTGCTCTCAATGATATTGCGTAGTTCCAAGGCAGAAAGAAACATGGCCACCCTCTCGTTATGGTGAAATTGCCAATCGAAAATCAATGTCGGTCGGAGCTCAAATCGCCCGTTCTTTTTCTTCTGTGCGGGCTTCATTGTTCCAACGTCCGACCGTTTTCTTGTGTTAGCACTGACTGGGCAGGAATCACGGTCAGCTCAAGACAGCTACAGCATAAAACATGCCCAGGATTTCGCTCTGCGCCTCGTCGGCAAATCAAGGGTTGGGTGGGGCTGGCAATAAAACGACTCGGGCAAAATGCAAGAGAGGACTGTTTCAAGACCTGCATTTTGCAAACACCCCGGTGGCGGGTTTGCATTGGCTGAGGACGGCAGTGAGAATGCGGCCCATCCATTCAGTATCCGCTGACCCTACACACACGCAAGGAGGCATCATGGGTGCTTTGCCCTTTAACACGACCGTCGGGCTGATAGTTGCCGTTCTATCCTCCGTAGCCCACGCCGCCACCCTCGAAGACGTCGCGCCGTATCCCAAGCCCGAGAGCGGTTTTACCCGCCAGGTCATTCACCTCGCCCCGCAACAACAGGAAGACAGTTATCAGGTCGAAATTCTTGCCGGCAAGACCCTGACCGTGGACTGCAATCGTCAGCGCCTGGGCGGCATGCTTGAAGAAAAGAACCTTGAGGGCTGGGGTTACCCGTTTTACCGGCTGGAGAACGTCACCGGCCCGATGAGTACGCTAATGGCCTGCCCCGATGGCAAGCGCAAAAAAGACTTCGTACCGGTGGTCGGTGACGGTTTCAGGCTGCGTTACAACAGCAAGCTGCCGATCGTGCTCTACGTGCCCAAGGATGTCGAAGTGCGCTACCGGATCTGGTCGGCGTCGAATCATGTCGAGAAAGCCGTTCAGGAATAACCGGCCCGCCCCTCACACTGGGGCGCCGCTCAACGCGGCGCGCTCGGCCACATGCCGCAAACTGTCGAAATTGATATTCGCTCCGGAATCGATGGCCACCAGGGTCTGACCCCGTGCGCCGGTTTGTGCCACGTACTGCTTGATCCCGGCCACGGCCAAGGCGCCGGAAGGTTCGGTGATCGAGCGGGTATCGTCGTAGATGTTCTTGATCGCGGCGCAGAGCTCATCGTTGCTGACGGTCAGCACTTCATCGACGCAAAACTGGCAGACCTCGAAACCATGGGCGCCGATCTGAGCGACGGCCACGCCATCGGCGAAAGTGCCGACGGTTTGCAACACCACCCGTTCGCCGGCCCGCAATGCGGCCTGCAAGCAGGCGGAATGTTCCGACTCGACGCCGATGATGCGCACTTCAGGGCGCAGGTATTTGATGTACGCGGCGATACCGGCAATCAAGCCTCCACCACCCACCGGAACGAAGATCGCGTCCAGCGGCCCTTGGTGCTGGCGAAGGATTTCCATGGCGACGGTGCCCTGCCCCGCGATCACGTCCGGGTCGTCGAAGGGCGAGACAAAGGTGCGGCCGGTTTGCTGTGCCAGGCTCAGCGCGTATTCCAGGGCAAACGGAAAACTCTCACCGTGCAGCAGCGCATCGGCTCCCCGGCTGCGAACCCCGAGCACCTTCAATTCCGGCGTCGTGCAGGGCATGACAATGGTTGCGCCGATCCCCAACTCGCGGGCCGCCAACGCTACGCCCTGGGCATGATTGCCCGCCGAGGCCGTGATCACGCCACGGGCCTTCTGTTCGTCGCTCAGGTGCACCAGTTTGTTGTAGGCACCGCGGATCTTGAAAGAAAACGTCGGTTGCAAGTCTTCGCGCTTGAGCAGGATCTGATTGCCCAATGCCTCGGACAAAGCCGGCGCGGCTTGCAACGGCGTGCGCACGGCGAGTTCGTAAACCGGCGCGGCGAGGATTTTTTTCACGTAGTGCTCAAGCAAGCGCTGCTGGGCGGGGGTGCTGCTCATGGTCGTCTCCTGACTTTGATCGGAGCCCCAGAGACAGAAAGTAAAAACCCGCCTCTAGGGCGGGTTGGGTGCTGCAGTCGTGAGCTAGCCCGCCAAATAAGGAATGGCGGTAATAATGCTTGGCTGGCAGCGCAATACGGTGGAAGTCATGACTGGAAATTAGCCGGAGGCTGATGGCAAGTCAATGGCCAATTTTCAACGACCGCTGTAGGCTGGCGATTCTGTTCATTGTCCAAGGAAGGAAACCATGAAGTCTGTCGCCCTGCCCCTCATCGCCCTGATCGCCTTCGCCGGCTACACCGTTTCGGTGATGCTGCAGGCCGAACAGTCGCTGCTCGACTTCGGCATCAGCCTGATGTCGCGGCCCGATACTGCGCAGGTGGTGATTGATTTGTACCTGTTGGCGACCCTTGCCGGTATCTGGATGTACAAGGATACGCGCAAGCGTGGGCAGTCGGGATTGTCGGTGGTTCCCTATCTGTTGGTGACGGCGATTTTTGTGTCGGTCGGGCCGTTGTTGTATCTGGTGGTGCGGGGGTTTCAACGCCGCAAGAACTCCATCGATGCCACTCAACAAGCATGATCCAGAATGGGTCTGATTTTGAGATAGCTATCGCGAGCAGGCTCGCTCCCACAGGGAGGGCTGCGCTGGACTCGGAAGTTGGGGCAACCCGGATCAAAATGTGGGAGCGAGCCTGCTCGCGAAGGCGATCTGACAGTCGCAGCAAGGTTTGGGCAACCCCGTTTACTTCAGGCCAAGCTTGTACAGCCCCCCGTCATCTTCATCGGTCAGTACATACAAATAACCATCCGGTCCCTGCCGCACATCGCGAATCCGTTTGTTGAGCTCACCCAACAACCGCTCTTCGTGAACAACCTTGTCGCCTTCGAACTGCAGGCGAATCAGCTCCTGATTCACCAATGCCCCGATAAACACATTGTGCTGCCAGGCCTTGAAGCGATCGCCATCGTAGAAAGCCATGCCGCTGAGGCCGGGGGATTTTTCCCAGACATGGTGCGGGCCCACGGTGCCTTCGGCGGTTTCGCCCTTGGCTTCCGGGATCGGCAGGCCGGAATAGTTGATGCCGTGGGTTGCCAGCGGCCAGCCGTAGTTCTTGCCTCGTTCGATGATGTTGATCTCGTCACCGCCCTGGGGGCCGTGCTCGTTTTCCCAGAGCGTGCCGCTCCAGGGGTTGAGCGCCGCGCCTTGCGGGTTGCGATGGCCGTAGGACCAGATTTCCGGGCGAACGCCTTTTTGCCCGACAAAGGGATTGTCCTTCGGCACCTTGCCGTCCGGATAGAGCCGCACGATCTTGCCTTGCAGCTTGTCGAGGTCCTGCGCCGTGGGCCGGTCGTTATTCTCGCCCAGGGTGATGAACAGATAACCGTCGCGGTCGAACACCAGTCGCGAACCGAAGTGATTGCCGACCGAGAGCTTGGGCTCCTGACGGAAGATCACCCTGAAATCCTTGATGGCCGTCAGGTCTTCCGACAACCGTCCGCGACCGACAGCCGTGCCGGCCTTGCCGCCCTCACCGCCGCCTTCGGCGTAAGACAGATAGACCATGCGGTCTTGTTTGAAGTCGGGCGACAACACCACGTCGAGTAATCCGCCTTGCCCCTTGGCCCAGACCTGAGGCACGCCGCTGAGCGGGCCCGAGAGTTTGCCGTCGGCGCTGACCAGCCGCAGGTTGCCGGGCCGCTCGGTCACCAGCATCCCTTGACGGTCGGGCAGAAACGCCAGCGCCCAAGGGTGTTCCAGGCCTTTAACGATGGGCGTGAGCTCAAGGGTGCCCTGCTCGCTTTTCATATCCTGTGTCGGTGCCGCAAAAACGGGCGCCGTGACTGTAAATAATGCGCTGGCACAGAAGGTGGCCAAGAGGGTTTTACGCAACATGCACGATTCCTTTTGTCGTCAAAATGGCTGGCAAGACCTCTGTCCTGCCGTTCAACGGTAGTTGCGGTTCGAGTCCCGGGGCGGTGGATTGGGAATGAATTTCGGTTGGCCGGTGGGAGCCGTTCGATCTTGCGGATAGCGGTTGCCGATACCACCGTTATCGAGCGTTGGCGCTCGTGGCACAGGCACCGTGTTTGGCCCGCGGATTACCGGGATATTGGGTTGCGTGCCTTGCATGCTGTTGGGATTGGCCCGGCGAATCGGGCTGTTGTAAGGATTGTTGTTGCTGCCCGGCAGGTTCTGCGCCAGCAGCAAGGGCGAGGACGGCGATGCGGCGTCTGCCAGAGCCAAAGGGCTTAGCACGCCACTCAATATCGCGATGACGCCGAGCACACATCGGTTCATGAGGACCTCTCTAAATGAGCGTGCCACGCTTCATGGATGAATAGAGCCACGCTACGCCCAGGGTTCGGATTTGTTAACTAAAACCTCCCCCACAAGATGTAACACGAGTTAACCGCACCGCCGATCCGCCCGCAGGCTCGGGCCGCTGCAGACTGAAACTTTTGCCCTTGGCCACAGGTCATCAGAACATCAACGACGAGATCACGACGATGGCACGGGCAATCTGGAAAGGCGCAATCAGTTTCGGTCTGGTGCACATCCCCGTGGCGCTGGTTTCGGCGACGTCTTCGCGGGGGATCGATTTCAACTGGCTCGACAGCCGCAGCATGGACCCGGTCGGCTACAAGCGCATCAACAAGGTCACCGGCAAGGAAGTCACCCAAGAGCACATCGTCAAGGGGATCGAGTACGAAAAAGGACGTTACGTGGTGCTCAGTGAAGAGGAGATTCGCTCGGCTCATCCACTGTCGACCCAGACCATCGACATTTTTGCCTTTGTCGGCAGCGAGCAGATCCCCCTGCAAAACATCGACACGCCCTACTACCTGGCGCCGGACAAACGCGGCGGCAAGGTCTATGCGTTGTTGCGCGAAACCCTCAGCAAAACCGACAAGGTCGCCCTGGCCCGCGTTGTTTTGCACTCACGCCAACACTTGGCGGCCCTCATGCCGCTGGAATCAGCCATGGTGCTGGTGATGCTGCGCTGGCCCGCCGAAGTGCACAGCCTGGATCAACTGGAGCTGGGCGGTGAAGTGACCAAGCCGGATTTGGCCAAAGGCGAGTTGGAGATGGCCAAACGCCTGGTGGAGGACATGAGTGCCGACTGGACGCCCGAAGAGTACCGCGACAGCTTCGAAGACAAGATCATGGCGCTGGTCGAGAAGAAGGCGAATGAAGGCAAGATCGAAGATGTCGAAACGGTGACGGGTGAAGAGGTGCGTAAAACCGCCGATGTTATCGATCTGACCGAACTGCTCAAACGCAGTCTTGGTGGCAAGGGCGGCGGTAAACCCGCGGCAAAAGCCAAAACGAGCGCAGACAAAAAAGCCCCGAAACATTCTCGCGGCTGACTGATCACTGGGACATCAATGAGTCAGGTGGTGCGAATCTCGGCCCCATCGCGAGCAGGCTCGCTCCCACATTGGATCTTGTGAACGACAAAGATCAAAGGTGGGAGCGAGCCTGCTCGCGATGGCGTCATACGCTTCAATACCAAACTCAGATCAAAACAAAAATCGCCAGCAACCCAGCAAAAATCGCCCACTTCTCCAGGTAGTAGCGAGTACGGTTACGCTTCTTGAGCGCTTTGCCGCGCAGGCGAATCTTGTAGATTTTGGCGAACAAGCGGTTGATGCCACCGACCTTGTCGCCCGCATCGTTCGGCGCGCCCGCCGCCGCCATCACCGTACGGCTGAACCAACGGTTGAACGCCGCCGCCCAGCGATACTTCATCGGCCGCTCAATGTCACAGAACAGAATGATGCGGTTCTGCGCAGTGGTGTTTTCGGCGTAGTGAATGAAAGTCTCATCGAACATCACGGCCTCGCCGTCGCGCCAATAGTAGTTCTCACCGTCGACATTGATGTAGCAACCGGCATCGTTCGGCGTTTCCAGCCCCAAGTGATAACGGTAAGAACCGGCATACGGATCGCGGTGACGGACCAGTTTCGAACCCGGCGGCAGTTCGGCAAACATCGCGGCCTTGATCGAGCCGATGCTTTGCACCAGTTCAGTCGTACGCGGGCAGAGCTTTGCGGCCGACGGGTGACTGTCGCCGTACCATTTGAGATAGAAACGTTTCCAGCCACTTTTGAAAAACGAATTGAAACCAACGTCGTCATACTGATTCGAACGCTTGATCTCCCCGGCCTTGAGCAGATTCTGGCCTTCGGCGCGAATCTCTTCCCAATGAGCCTGCAGAGGGCTCAAGTCGGGAAAGTCTGCCGGATTGAGATAAGGCTTCTTGGGCGTTTTCGAGAACAGATAAAGGAAGCAATTGATCGGCGCCAGAAACGTAGAGTGGTCGCTCAGTTGGCGGCCTAATTTGTGGCGCACCTTACCGCGCAAGTGAACATACGCGATGGAGATGACGTAAATAGCGGCAATGATAAGTTTCACGAAAATCGTCACACGTCAGAAATGAACAAACTGCGTCCCGATGGCGCGTTCTTGAGCCATGCCGGCGGTCGGCATGGGCTCGAAAAATGGCATTTTAGCCACACTTTGTAACTAATAGTTAACCTTCAACTGTGAAAATGTGTCCACGCATTAGTAGCGCGGGTCAGCAGGTAATACGAACCGCTCTCCCGATAGTAGCCTCCTGCCATACCACCATCCGTCGAATATGTAAACACGACCCTCAATACGCGGCCCCGTCTGGCTTAGGCTTTGCCAAGGCGGGACCTAGCAGCCCCAGAACGACGTAATTCTGACGCGGCGGCAATTAAATTAACGCTTAGGACTCCAGCGATACGCTTGGTCAGTCACCGGGAGATGTAACGTGTCAACTCTCAATGAAATCGCAGCGAACCACGCGAGAATGGCTAAGGCAAAAGAAGAAGAGTCGACCGGGCTGAATGAACGGCACCTTCAAATAGTGGGAAGTTTCGAAATCCCGTCTATCGATGAACAACAACACATTCCACTGCACCTCATTACTGGAGGGCAGGATAACCATCTCGGACAAGCCGCTGGGTACTTGCTCTGAGTCTCGACCTGGCCAGTCGCCGGCTTGTCGCACGCTGTTCAACGTGCGGCAATGCCAGGCTTTCAACCACTGCCAGCGAGTTGTTTACAGTGGGCAGACAGCGACAACTTTATAGTCACTGCCTGAAGAGGTGATCTGCACGGTCCAGCCTTGCGCAAAAACCAGATCGTGATGCTCGACGATGGCACTGATGACGGGGCAAAGCTTGCTGGCTTCTTCTGGAGAGCTGTCTACCGAGATGTTGACCGAACGATCCTCGCTTGAGAACTCGGAGGCCTGAGTCAAGACGTCGTTGCTATCCAGAATTTTGCAAAGCAATGAGGCGTTCTCGACGGACTCGTCTGTAGCGCCGGAGTAAGCATATTGAGCCGTTACAATCGTCAATAGAAAAAACAAACCTGTTGCGTATTTGTGTCTCACTTCCATGTTTCCTTGGGTTGGAGGGAAGGAATACTAATCCATTAGCCGGTCAATAGTTTTGACGGCAGTCCTCTTCCCTCCAGCAACGCCCGCAGCACTGATACAGTCATTGGCACCACTGCGACTCACAGGGGATTGCGTCGTTGTCGCCGTCCATTTTCATTCCCGGGCAATTTTGCAGAAACTTCTTGGCCTCTGCGCACGAGGTCATCTGCGAACAATATTTACGTCCATCACATTTGAATGGCGCTGAAACAGGCTTCGGCACAGTCACGACTCTAACGATTTCTTTGGGGGTCGATAGTTGAGCCGCAGCCCAGGACTGTAATTCAGGGGAAAGCTTCCAAGCCAAAAGCCCCACAACAAGCATCACCAAAATCAGTTTCATTTTGATCCTCTCCATGATGAAAGTCCGCTTGCGCTCTCACGCTGCCTGCTTTCCAGCGTAATCCACTAATCCACTCACAGCCTGCCGGGGGAACGACGGGCGAGGAGCGTGTCTTGGGCGAGAACCAGGGAGAGTATCTGCAAGCCGCTATCGATCAGGTGATGGTCAGCGGTGATGACAACGAAGCGCCAGCGCGCCCGGAAACCCGGCCCCTGACGAAGAAGAATAGACCCCTCTCCACCTTCTGCCGTTATGCGCGGCATAAGAGAGGCGAGTCTGAATGGGTGCCCACCCTGACCAAGTGCTGGCCATTCAGCAATCCTTCTGAAACACACCAGGCCGGGCAAGCGGTGCTGACTTTACCCAGAGCCACGCCAAGTGTCCCGAACACAACGCTGAACAAAAATAACATTGAGGTGCGATCAACGAGCTTCCTTGTGTTTGCTCGCCCTCCAGGATGAGCCAACCCATCAGGCAGATCCCGGTTCTGCACAAACCGGGGCCGGACCTTGAAGAAGCATGCGACACGTTATCGCCCACCGTACAACTGCCGTCACACTTATGCGACAATATGCGCAATGTCTGGCATGAATCCCGCCTTTATTGCCCAACAGCTTGGACACCGCGTCCAGATGCTGCTCTCGACTTATGCGCGCTGGTTGAACTCTAGCGGTGACTGGGGAGAGATGGAAAGAAACTCCAGAACGCCCCAGGAATGGCCTAAGCGCCAATTGCGCAGCTCGCAACCCATTGATAGGTAAAGTAATTGATCTCCACAGCTAACATCACGATGCAGTTCGGCGCCAAGCCGCTATTCGAAAACGTTTCGGTCAAATTCGGTGCCGGTAACCGCTACGGCCTGATCGGCGCCAACGGTTGCGGCAAGTCGACCTTCATGAAAATCCTCGGTAGCGACCTCGAGCCGTCCGGCGGCCAGGTCATGCTCGAGCCGAACGTGCGTCTGGGTAAACTGCGCCAGGACCAGTTCGCCTACGAAGAATTTACCGTGATCGACACCGTGATCATGGGTCACGAAGAGCTGTGGAAGGTCAAGGCCGAGCGCGACCGCATCTACTCGCTGCCGGAAATGACCGAAGAAGACGGCATGGCCGTGGCCGAGCTGGAAACCGAATTCGCCGAAATGGACGGCTACACCGCCGAATCCCGTGCCGGCGAGTTGTTGCTGGGCCTGGGTATCGGCATCGAGCAGCACTTCGGCCCGATGAGCGAAGTGTCTCCGGGCTGGAAACTGCGCGTGTTGCTGGCGCAGGCGCTGTTCTCCGATCCTGAAGTGCTGTTGCTCGACGAACCGACCAACCACCTGGACATCAACACCATCCGCTGGCTGGAAAACATTCTGACCCAGCGCTCCAGCCTGATGATCATCATCTCCCACGACCGTCACTTCCTGAACAGCGTGTGCACCCACATGGCTGACCTGGACTACGGCGAGCTGCGCCTGTTCCCGGGCAACTACGACGAGTACATGACCGTGGCGACCCAGTCCCGCGAGCAATTGCTGTCGGACAACGCCAAGAAGAAGGCACAGATTTCGGAACTGCAATCGTTCGTCAGCCGCTTCTCGGCCAACGCCTCGAAAGCCAAGCAAGCGACCTCCCGCGCCAAGGCGATCGACAAGATCCAACTGGCCGAAGTCAAGCCTTCGAGCCGTGTGAGCCCGTTCATCCGTTTCGAACAAACCAAGAAGCTGCACCGTCAGGCGGTCATCGTTGAGCGCATGGCCAAAGGCTTCGACGGCAAGACACTGTTCAAGGACTTCAGCTTCCAGGTTGAAGCCGGCGAGCGCGTGGCGATCATCGGCCCGAACGGTATCGGTAAAACCACCCTGCTGCGTACCCTGGTCAACGAATTGACTCCGGATGCCGGTACCGTGAAGTGGACCGACGCCGCTGAACTGGGCTACTACGCCCAGGACCACGCTCACGACTTCGAAGACGACTGCAACCTGTTCGACTGGATGGGCCAGTGGACCCAGGGCGGCGAACAAATCGTTCGCGGCACCCTCGGCCGTATGCTGTTCTCCAACGACGAGATCCTCAAGTCGGTCAAGGTCATCTCTGGTGGTGAGCAAGGTCGCATGCTGTTCGGCAAGCTGATCCTGCAAAAGCCGAACGTACTGATAATGGACGAACCGACCAACCACTTGGACATGGAATCCATCGAGGCGCTGAACCTGGCGCTGGAGAACTACCCGGGCACGCTGATCTTCGTCAGCCACGACCGTGAGTTCGTATCGTCCCTGGCCACCCGCATCATCGAGTTGAGCGCCGATGGCGTGATCGACTTCAGCGGCACCTATGACGACTACCTGCGTAGTCAGGGTGTGTTGATGTAAGACGGCTTCTGGCTGCAAGCTTCAAGTGAAAAGCCCTGTCCTGGTGACGGGGCTTTTTGCATTTCTGGGGCCAAGGGATGCTTTGGTGCTGAGACCATCGCGAGCAGGCTCGCTCCCACAGTTGATCTCCAGTGAACATAAATTCTGTGTGCGCCGCTATCCCTTGTGGGAGCGAGCCTGCTCGCGATGAGTCCCTGACAAACGATGTAAATACTGAAGGCTTATGCTGATCTGCAATCCACATCGTTAGCCTGCTTCCTTTTATTCCCCGCCCGCGCCATGATGCAGTTCTCCTACCGCCGCCCGCGAAAGAGCTCCCATGTCTGTGCAGCAACTGCCCCCGCAAAGCTCCATGGCGATCACCCTGCAGATCGTCTCCATCGTTTTCTATACCTTTATTGCCTTCCTCTGCATCGGCCTGCCGATTGCGGTGTTGCCCGGGTATGTCCATGAACAGTTGGGGTTCAGCGCCATCGTGGCGGGGCTGACCATTGGTTCTCAGTACCTGGCCACCCTGCTCAGCCGGCCCATGGCCGGACGTCTGTCGGACAGCATCGGCACCAAGCGGGCGATTGTTTACGGCTTGTCGGGGATTGCGTTGAGCGGCGTGCTGACATTGCTGTCGACGCTGCTGCAAGGTTTGCCGTTGTTGAGCCTGATCATCCTGATCGCTGGCCGCTTGTTGCTGGGGATCGCTCAAGGGTTGATCGGGGTAGGCACGATCAGTTGGTGCATGGGCCAGGTCGGTGCCGAGCACACGGCGCGTTCGATTTCCTGGAACGGCATCGCCTCGTACGGCGCCATCGCTATCGGCGCACCGCTGGGGGTGGTGATGGTCGCTGAACTGGGGTTCGCCAGCCTCGGGATCGCGCTGTCGTTACTGGCCCTGCTGGCGTTGCTGTTGATCCGCAACAAACCTTCGGTGCCGGTGATTCGCGGCGAGCGGCTGCCATTCTGGGCAGTGTTCGGGCGCATTGCGCCCTTCGGCGCGAGCCTGAGCCTGGCATCCATCGGTTACGGCACGCTCACTACCTTTATTACCCTGTATTACGTCAGCCTTGGCTGGACCGGCGCGGCTTATTGCCTGACGGTATTCGGGGTTTGTTTCATTCTGGCGCGGTTGTTGTTCATCTCCAGCATCAGCCGTTTCGGCGGCTTCACCTCCGCCATCGCCTGCATGACCATTGAAACCGTGGGGCTGGTCCTGCTGTGGCTGGCGCCCTCGACGGGTTATGCCTTGATCGGCGCCGGCCTGACCGGGTTCGGCCTGTCGCTGGTGTATCCGGCGCTGGGGGTGGAAGCCATCAAGCAAGTACCCAATTCCAGTCGCGGAGCGGGTTTGAGTGCCTATGCGGTGTTTTTCGATCTGGCACTGGCGATCGCCGGACCGCTGATGGGCGCGGTAGCGTTGAACCTGGGGTATTCGTGGATTTTCTTTAGTGCGGCGTTGTTGTCAGTGACCGGACTCGGTTTGACCTTACTACTGAAGCACCGCGCAATGGCCTGACACACCTGCAATCCCCTGTGGGAGCGAG
>NZ_AKJK01000146.1 GCF_000282375.1 Pseudomonas sp. GM50 | reverse complement strand
CTGCTCGCGATAGCGGTGGATCAGTCAACATTGATGTTGAATGTGTTGGCCCTATCGCGAGCAGGCTCGCTCCCACAGGGTTTTGTATTGCTGCATAAAACACACTTATAAGCTGCCAATAAGTCAATTTTCGTAAGCTTCCACGCTCCCTAAAATGCTTCGGTATTCCCCTCCCGGAGCTTGCAGTAATGACTTCCCTCACGGTCACGGCGCCTCTCGCTGCGGCCAAACCAGCGGCCGCCATCGCACCACCGGTCTTCGGCCCGCGAATCATCATCGGCCTGGTGGGTGTGTTACTGGCGGTGCTGGTGTCGGGCTTGAACGAGATGGTGACCAAGGTCGCCCTGGCCGATATCCGTGGCGCGTTGGCCATCGGCTACGACGAAGGCACCTGGCTGGTCGCCAGTTACACCGCGACCTCGTTGGCCGCCATGGCGTTTGCCCCTTGGTGTGCGGTGACGTTTTCGTTGCGGCGCTTCACCCTGTGCGCGATCAGTGCGTTCACTCTGTTGGGGGTGTTGTGCCCGTTCGCCCCGGATTACCAGAGCCTGTTGGTCATGCGCACCTTGCAAGGTCTTGCCGGCGGCGCGCTGCCGCCGATGCTGATGACCGTTGCCCTGCGGTTCCTGCCGGCCAACGTGAAACTCTATGGTCTGGCCGGTTATGCCCTGACGGCGACCTTCGGCCCCGGTCTCGGTACGCCGCTGGCCGGGTTGTGGACCGAGTACGTCGGCTGGCAATGGACCTTCTGGCAAATCGTCGTGCCGTGCCTGTTTGCCATGGCGGCGGTGGCCTACGGTTTGCCCCAGGATCCGCTGCGTCTGGAGCGCTTCAAGTCATTCAACTGGCGTGGCTTGCTGTTGGGGTTTCCGGCGATCTGCATGTTGGTGATCGGCATTCTGCAAGGCAATCGGCTGGATTGGTTCGAGTCGAGCCTGATTTGCGGACTGCTCGGCGGCGGGCTGCTGTTGCTGGTGCTGTTTCTGATCAATGAGTGGTCGCAACCGATTCCGTTTTTCAAGTTGCAGATGTTGAGTATCCGTAACCTGTCGTTCGCGCTGCTGACCTTGGCCGGGGTGCTGGTGGTGTTGCTCGCGGTGGTCCTCATTCCCTCCAGTTACCTGGCTCAGGTCCAGGGTTATCGCCCGGTACAGACTGCGCCGATCATGCTGCTGGCGGCGCTGCCACAGCTGATCGCGCTGCCGTTGGTGGCGGCGCTGTGCAACCTGCGCTGGGTCGATTGCCGCTGGGTGCTGGGGATCGGCCTGAGCATGCTGGCGTTGTCTTGCCTCGGCGGCTCGCAGCTGACATCGGCATGGATTCGCGATGACTTCTATGTCCTGCAATGGCTGCAGATTTTCGGTCAGCCCATGGCCGTGCTGCCGCTGTTGATGCTCTCCACCGGCAGCATCACCCCCATGGAAGGGCCGTTCGCCTCGGCCTGGTTCAACACCGTGAAAGGCCTGGCGGCGGTGATTGCCACCGGAGTGATTGAGGCACTGACCACCGCAAGGCTGCATTTTCACTCGACCATGCTGGTGGACAACCTCGGCAATTCGCCCCTGGTCGACAGCGCGGGCCTGGCTCACCGGCTGCATCAGCAGGCCGTGGTGCTGACTTCCTCCGATCTTTATCTATGCATGGTCGGCGTCGCCGTGACGCTGATCCTGCTGATTTTCTGGCTGCCGACGCGGATCTATCCTCCGCGCGCGCCGACTTGAATGCTCCACTGAAACAGAAGGTTTTTATGACGACTCAATCAAAGCAAAAAGTCGCTGTCGGCATTGCCGCAGTGATCGCGGTCGGCGTGTTGATTTACCTGCTGGCGCCGGGCTTGTTCGGCAAACGTACACAGCAGAGCACCAACGATGCTTTCGTCTCGGCGGACTTCACCCGGGTGGCGCCGCGCGTGGCGGGGTTCATCAAGGACGTGCTGGTGGAAGACAACCAGTTGGTCAAGGCCGGGCAGCTACTGGCGTTGATCGACGACCGCGATCTGCGCGCTGCCGCTGAGGCCGCCGACGCTGAAACCCTGGTGGCCAGGGCGCAGTTGCAGAACGCGCGGGCCACCCTTGAGCGTCAGACATCGGTGATCGCTCAGGCCCAGGCCACGGTGGTTTCGGCGAAGGCTGAAATGGCCTTCGCCGAGCATGAACTGAACCGCTACAACCATCTGGCCGGGGTAGGTGCCGGCACGGTGCAGAATGCTCAGCAAGCACGCACGCGCATCGATCAGGCGTCCGCTCGCTTGGCCAATGCCACGGCGGTGCTGGCGGCGGAACGCAAGCAGGTGGAGATCCTGACCGCACAGCGTGATGCGGCCGAAGGTGGGTTGAAACGAGCGCAAGCGGCGCTGGAAATGGCCAGCTATGAGCTGTCCTATACGCGCATCGTTGCGCCCCAGGACGGCATGGTCGGCGAACGTGCGGTGCGGGTCGGCGCCTATGTCACACCGGGCAGCAAAATTCTGGCCGTGGTGCCGTTGGAGCGGGCTTATGTGGTCGCCAATTTTCAAGAAACCCAACTGACTGACGTACAGCCCGGGCAGAGCGTGCAAGTGCACGTCGACAGCCTCGACGGCGAAGCCCTGCGCGGTCGCGTCGAGAGCATCGCACCGGCCACCGGCGTGACCTTCGCCTCGGTCAAACCGGACAACGCCACCGGCAACTTCACCAAGGTTGTGCAACGGATTGCGGTGAAAATCGTTCTGGAGCCAGGCCAGCCATTGGCCGAGCGGTTGCGGGTGGGGATGTCGGTGGAGGCGAGGATTGATACTGCCAGTACCGGCGAGCATGAGGTCGCGCAACGATGAACTTTGTTAATAGCACACCCCTGTGGCGAGGGGGCTTGCCCCCGTTCGAGTGCGCAGCGCTCGCTAATTTTGGGTCCGCTACGCGGCCCAACGGGGGCAAGCCCCCTCGCCACAGGGTCAGCATTCATTCAGTGGTTTTTGTGTTGAGTCTGTTTTCTTTGAGTGCCTGCACCGTCGGCCCGGACTTCCGAAAACCTCAGCCGCAACAAGTGGTCGAATGGTCCAAACCGGCCAAAGCCGCCGCCAGTCAGGTAGCTCCCGCCGAAATGGACGAGCGCTGGTGGGAGGTTTTTCATGACCCAAAACTCTCGGCCCTGACCCAGCGCGCCCTGACCGACAACCTCGACCTGAAACTCGCCAGCAGCCGCTTGCAGCAAAGCCGAGCCGCGCGACAGGTGATCACCGCCGACCGCTATCCCAATACCGCCGCCACCGGCAGCTACGGGCGTAAACGCAACAGCGGTGAAGGCCTGAACGATCCGTCGGGCAACAACGGCGACTCGGCGTTCAACCTGTGGGATGCAGGGTTTTCCGCCTCCTGGGAGCTGGATTTCTGGGGCCGTGTGCGCCGTGAAACCGAAGCCGCCGACGCCACGCTGGAAGTGGCGGAAAACGATCGTCGCGGCGCGCTGCTGTCGGTGCTTGCCGAAACCGCTCAGGACTACATTCAACTGCGCGGTGTGCAAAGCACGCGGGCCGTCACCGAGCAGAATCTCGACGTCGCCCGGCACAGTTTGAAACTCTCGCAACTGCGCCTGGCCGACGGCGTGGCGACGGATCTGGACGTCGCCGAAGCCGCTGCGCAAGTGGCGGCCATCGAATCACGTTTGCCGGCGCTGGAGCAGCGTCAGTCGCAACTGATCAACGCCCTGAGCCTGTTGATGGGCGAACCGCCGCAAGCGCTGTCCGCCGAGTTATCCACCGACGCTCCCGTGCCGCAAACCCCGCGTCAGGTCGCCATCGGCTTGCCGTCGCAATTGGCCGAGCGCCGCCCGGACATACGTCAGGCCGAAGCCCGTCTGCATGCCGCGACCGCCAGCATCGGCGTGGCCAAGGGCGACTTTTATCCGCGAATTACCCTGTCAGGCAACATCGGTTCGCAAGCCCTGCAACTGAGCGATTTCGGCTCTTGGGGCTCGCGTTCGTTCGGCATCGGCCCGCAGTTCAGCCTGCCGCTGTTCGACGGCGGTCGCCTGCGCGGCATGTTGCACCTGCGCGAAGCCCAGCAACAGGAAGCGGCGCTGGCCTACCAGCAAACCGTGCAGCGGGCCTGGCATGAAATCGACGATCAACTCACCGCCTACAACGCCAGCCAACTGCGCCGCGACAGCCTCGCCGAAGCCGTGCGCCAGAACCAGATCGCCCTGCGCACCGCGCAACAGCAGTACGTCGAAGGAGTAGTGGATTTCGTCAACGTCCTCACCGTGCAAGGCGAATTGCTGGCGACCCAGCAGCAGTGGGTCGAGAGTTCGACCGGGGTGTCGTTGGCGATGGTTGGGTTGTACAAGGCGTTGGGTGGGGGATGGGAGTCGGTGTATCCGGTGGAAGGTGCCGTTACCAATAATCCGGTTTGATCGCGGGCGCCTTATGAGTCGCCACGCGAACTGGAAACTGGTGCGACTGAAGTTCTTCTGAGGTTACGACACGTCGCATCCAGTGTGAGTGCTCCCTTAAGGAGCCAGGCGATGGACGGTTTAACTCTGCTCGATGAGGAAGAATGACTCCAACTCTCATGCCAGGGAAATCTTCTTGAATGGCTCTCAGGGCTGGAGTCATGTCTGTGTCACTGGATACCAGGACTAGCTGTTCGATTTGCTCATCGGAATGGAGCTGGGCCTGTCTTGCTGCGGTGCGATACATGCTGATTGCGATGTGGACATCCGTTTCTTTTTCTTCAAGCTTCCAGATGTCGATTTTGTCTTGGCGAGAGGCCGCCGTTTTTCTGTCAATGAAGCGAGGTGCTTTAGCGGGCTCAAGTTTATGACGACCATAGTGAACGGCAATATTGGTCGTTTTTAAAGCACGTACATAAGTGTCTTGGGCTTCTTTGGAGACTCTACCGCGAGTGGCAAGTTCTGGTTTGACGGATGAGGTGAAGTAATCAACCGAGATGAGTGAGCTTTGTGGGTTCTCGATGTTGGCGACATGACCCAGCAAGCCTTTGAGATTGAGCCATTTGTATGGAGTGCCCGCAAGCAATCCATAGAACACGTTGTAGCCATCAACAAAGAAAGCGGTACGCACAAACTCAATCCTCAGAAACGAAAAAACCGGCCTAGGCCGGTTTCTTCACCCCAACTGCCAGTGAATTTAATCTCTGCGTACGGGGTTCAGTGGGGAGATCCTAAATCGAGTTAGCGATGACGTCAACCGTTGGCTGACCAAGGCGTCATTCGGATGGACATCTCCAGCGCCGGCAAGCCAGTTTTGTAGATTTGTCTGGTTGATCGTCAAGCCATTCCTGGACTCATCTATTAATGATTGTTACGGCGAAAGGGTAGAGGTGCCGTTGAGTTTGTACGCGCCGAAGTGTCTATTGCCAATTTCGTTTTTGATCGAATGGTTGTTCCTGATTTCGTGTGGGATTTAATACCAACGCCCATTGCCCCGGGAATAAAACGCCCACACTGAAAATTTCGTCCTTTTTGAAACATTACATTTCCAACCAATGATGCCCATCCGCTTGACGCTCACCCCGGCTGTCTTAGACTCCGCTCATCCGTCAGGGAGTTACGGTTATGCGGCGTTTTCGTGTTTGGGTTGCAGGATTAACCTTTGTAACGTGCGTAGTACAGGCACAAACGCCTGCGCCAGACGATCCGCTGCTGGAAAATAGCGCGGTCGACGGTAATGCATCAGCCAGCAGTGAAGCCCGTGGTGTGCTGCGGGCCCGGGATCAGGCGGTGCTGGCCAGCGAGTTGTCGGGGCGGATTGTCGAGTTGCCGTTCAGTGAGGGCGAGTCGTTCAAAAAGGGCGACACCCTGGCGCGGTTTGACTGTTCGGCTTATCAGGCTCAGCTCAATGCGGCTCAGGCTGCCAGCCGTGGTGCTGGTGAGGAGCTGGCGCACAACAAACAACTGGCGGCGTTGAATTCGGTCGGGCGCTTTGAAGTGGCGCGGGCCGAGGCCAAGGTCAGCGAGATTCAGGCGCAGTCGCAGGTCTATCAGGTGCAGGTCAAACGCTGCAGCGTGGTTGCGCCGTTTGATGGTCAGGTCGTCGAACGCAAGGTCAAGCGCTACGAAAGCGTTGCCGCCGGTACGCCGTTGCTGGACGTGGTCGATAACCGCACCCTGGAAATTCACCTGTTGGTGCCGTCACGCTGGATGGCCAGACTCAAACCCGGCCAGACGTTCAGTTTTGTCCCCGATGAAACCGGTCAGCCGCTGGATGCCACGGTCAAACGCCTCGGTGCGCGGATCGACGAAGGCAGCCAGACCTTGCTGCTGGTGGCGACGCTGCCCAACGCCAGTGGTCTGTTGGCCGGCATGAGCGGAACGGCACGTTTCGCGGAGCTCAAGTGAACGCCCCGGTGACGGGCGGCGCCGAGCAGGTGTTCGCCAGGTTTCTCGACCTCGAACGCCAGACCCGCGCCGCGCGCACGCCTTCGCAACTGGCTTACAGCCTGGTCAATGACGGTCAGGCACTGTTCGGTTTCCGCCATGCCGCGCTGTTGATCGCCGGCAAGGTGCAGGCGGTTACCGGTGTCAGTGCCGTGGAGCCGAATGCGCCGTTCGTGGCGTTTGTCGAGCAAGCGGTCGCGCAGTTGTTCAAGCTTGAAGTGCTGAAACAGGCGCGGGTGATTGCGCCCGATCTCCTTAGCGAATCGATTCTGGCCGACTGGCAAAGTCTGTCAGCCGCTCAAGTGTTCTGGCTGCCGCTGATCGATCATCAGGGCGAGGTGTTCGGCGGTCTGTGGCTGGCGCGGGATGTGCCGTGGAACCCTTCCGAACAAGTGCTGCTGTCGCAACTGGGCGACACCTACAGCCATGCATGGCTCGCGCAGCAACCGCGCAAACCCTGGCGACTGCGCTGGACGCGCAAGCGTCAGGTGGCGCTGGTCGCCGTGTTGTTGCTCGGGTTGCTGATCCCGGTGCGCCAATCGGTGCTGGCCCCGGCCGAAGTCGTCCCGTTGGGCGGTCGGGTGGTCGCCGCGCCGCTGGACGGGGTGATCGCCGAGTTTCTGGTCAAACCCAATCAGGCGGTGAAAACCGGCGACCTGCTGCTGCGCTTCGAAAGCACCACGCTCAAGGCTCAGGCCGATGTGGCCGAGCGCGCCCTGGGCGTGGCCGAAGCGGAACTCAAGGCCAACTCCCAACGCTCCTTCGCCGATGCCGAATCCAGTTCGAAAATCGATCTGCTGGCGGCACGAGTGGAACAGAAACGCGCTGAACGGGATTACGCCCGGGAGCTGCTCAAACGCAGCGAAGTTCGCGCCGAGCGGGACGGTATCGCGGTGTTCGCCGACGCCGAGCGCTGGACCGGCAAACCGGTGCAAACCGGCGAGCGGCTGATGGAAATCGCCGACCCGAACCAGGCCGAATTGCGCATCGAATTGGCCGTGGGCGATGCGATTGCCCTGGAACCGGGCGCGCAGGTCGCACTGTTTCTCGACAGCGATCCGCTGCAGCGGCACTTGGCCAAACTCGAACGTTCGGCCTACGAGGCGCAGCCCACTGCTGGCGGGCAACTGGCTTATCGACTGGATGCGACGTTCGACGCCGCGCCACCGCGCATCGGCCTGCGTGGCACCGCGAAAGTCTTCGGCGACCGTGCGCCGCTGGCGTTGTATCTGTTGCGTCGACCGCTGGCCGGGTTGCGTCAGAGCGTGGGCCTTTAGATGAGCCTGCCGAGCCTGCGGGCAGACCTGCAATTGTCGGCGGCGGCCCCGGCCCTCGACGGGGCGCCGTGCTGGACCCTGGCCGACCCGGTGCGTGGGCGTTATTTCAAACTCGGTGCGGCGGCGATGCGTTTGCTACGCCATTGGTCGTTGGGCGACCCCGAACAAGTGCTGCGTGCCGCCAATCGCGAGCCGGGGCTGCCGCTCGATGGCGCGGCGCTTGAGCAATTGCTGGAGTTTTTGCGCGGCCACGACCTGATCAGCGCCCTCGACCCGTCGCAGCGCGCCAGTTACAGCCTGAAGGCCGCGGCTCAGCGCCAAAGCCTGTGGCAAATCCTGCTGCATCAATACCTGTTTTTCCGGATTCCGCTGTGGCGCCCGGACGCTTTCCTCAATCGCGCCTGGCCGTGGCTGGAGCGTTTCGGTCCGCGTGCATTGCGCTACGGATTGCCCGCGACGCTGGGGCTCGGGGTGTTTCTGGTGTCACGGGACTGGCAGCGGTTTATCGCGACCTTTCCACACCTGTTCAGCCTCGGCGGTGCGCTGGCGTTCGCTGTGGCGCTGTTTTTCGCCAAGCTGTGCCACGAGTTCGGCCACGCTTTCATGGCCAAGCGCGCCGGTTGTCGGGTGCAGAGCATGGGCGTGGCGTTCATGGTGCTGCTGCCGATGTTTTACACAGACGTCAGCGACGCCTGGCGCGTCAATGATCGACGTGCGCGGTTGCTGATCGGTGCCGGCGGGGTGTTGGCGGAACTGGTGTTGGCGTGTATCGCGCTGCTCGCTTGGTCACTGCTGCCTGACGGCCCCGGGCGCACGGCGGCGTTCATGCTCGCCAGCGCGACCTGGATCACCACGCTGGTGATCAACCTCAATCCGTTCATGCGTTTCGATGGCTACTTCTTGCTCAGTGATTTCTGGGAAGTGGACAACCTTCAAGGGCGGGCCTTTGCCTTGTGCCGCTGGCGGCTGCGCGAGTTTTTGTTCGGCTATGCAGCCCCGGCGCCGGAGCCGTGGTCGCCGAAGATGCAGCGGCGTTTGTTGATCTGGGGGTATGGCGCGTGGCTGTGGCGGGCGGCGTTGTTTTTCGGGATTGCGCTGGCGGTCTATCACCTGTTCTTCAAGGTATTGGGGATTTTCCTGATGCTGGTGGAACTGGTGTGGTTCATCTTCCTGCCGATCCTGAGCGAGTGGCGGCAATGGTGGAGCCGTCGCGAACAGGCGCATGCGCCACGGGTACTGCTCAGCGGTCTGGCGTTGCTTGGGTTGTTGTTGCTGCTGGCGTTGCCTTGGCGCAGCGCGGTGGAGTTGCCGACGATGCTTGAGGCCGGACGCGCCAGCGCCCTGCACGCGCCGGTGGCGGCGCGGGTCAAAACGGTGAATGTGCACGACGGCCAAGTCGTCGCTCAAGGTGAGGTGCTGATCGAGCTGGAATCCCCGGATCTGGACTCACGCCAGGCCATCGTCCGCCGCGAAATCCAGATCCAGCAGTTGCAGATGCGTCGTCAGGCCGGCCGTAGCGAAACCGCGGCTGATGCCGGTATCGTCGAACAGCGCCTGGCCGAAGCCGTGGCCGAATATCGGGGCCTGGCCGCTCAGCGTGAACGTCTGCTGCTGCGCGCGCCACATGGTGGCAAGGTGCGCGATCTGCTGCCGCAGTTAACGGTCGGCCGCTGGCTTTCGACCAAAGATCCTTTGGCACGGGTGGTCGAAGACGGCGCGCGGTTGCGCGGTTATCTGGCTGAAGCCGAACTCTGGCGTGTCGCCCCGGGTGCCAGTGGGAGGTTCATCGCCGATGACCCGATGCACCCGGCGATTGCCGTGCAATTGAGCGAAATCGATACCAACGGTGTGGCTTATGTTGATCAGGAAGCACTGACCTCCGATCACCATGGGCCGATTGCCGTGCGCCGTGATCAGCATCAGCGCGCCGAGCCGGTGCAGGCGCAGTACGGCGCGCGGTTGAGCATCCTCGAAAATACGCCGACACCGGTGCAGCCGTTGCGCGGCATTGTGGTGTTGCAGGGCAGTGGCGAGTCGTTGTTGGGCGTTGCCTGGCGACGCATGGCGGCCCTGGGGGTCAGGGAAAGCGGTTTCTAAGGGAGGACAGCGATGGCGAACAGCAACTCAGTGGCAGCGGACGGCTTGGTGGTCAGGCCTTCGCGGACCAGCGATGGGCCTTTTCTGCACAGCCTTTACCAAGCGGCGCGGCCGGATCTGCAATGGATCGACGGTGAGCAGGAGGTGGTTGAGCAGGTGGTTGCCCAGCAATTCAAGGTGCAGGAACAAGGGCTGGGGGAGAATTTCCCCAACGCCATGCATTACGTGATCGAGAAACTCGACACGGCCATCGGCGCGTTGACCACCGATTTCGGCCCCAATGAAATTCGCGTGCTGTACCTGGCCTTCATTCCACAGGCCCGAGGCAAGGGTTACGGTCGGACGGTGCTGCAAGGCGTGCAAAAAGCCGCGCAACAAATCCGCTGCCCGGTGGCGACGGTGGTCTGGGCCAACAACCCCCATGCGCGCCAGCATTACCTGGCGCTGGGGTTTCAGGTTGAAGAGCGCAACCCGGCGGCGGAGCGGTTGGTGTGGTACCCACAGGGTTAAGAGCTATACAAAAAACTGTGGAAGCGGGCTTCTGTGGCGAGAGGGCTTGCCCCCGTTGGGTCGCGCAGCGGCCCCATGATCTGCGATCGCTGCGCACTCGAACGGGGGCAAGCCCCCTCGCCACAAGCCCGCTCCCACAAAGTTCTCAGTTGAACGCGATGTAGAAATACCCCAGTTGCGGATCACGCCCCATGGTCGGTACTCGCGAAACAAAAATATCTTCTACCCGGCCCAGCTCCGGCAACTCCAGCGCACACAAGCCATCGACAAAGTCGGTGGGTTGCAGGCTGTTGAGCTCGACACTAAACGGCATGCGCTCGCTGTTTGGCATTTGTGAGCGGGGCGCTTCTCTAAGGGTGTCGATATGGATCGGCAATTCACGGCCATCGGGCAGCCGCAGCGTCCCCGTCTTGCCCAGCAGTGCCTGAAAGTGTTGGCTTTGAATCTGTTCTAACATCTTGTCACCAAATCTGGTTATTTATTTGATGGGGTTTACAGGGCTGTAATGTCGTTTGGCAGCTAAAGCTGATTTTTATTTAATAGTATGATTGTTGTGACTGTTATGGCGTGCTTGGAAGCTGTTTGTTTGCTTGTGCTACGACCTTTAATTCAACGTCCAGATAAGAATCTATGTATTCAACTGATATGTGGTTTGCGCTCTTGTTTATAATATCGGTTGCATAGCCGTTTGCATCTTTGCGGGGTAGGTTTGCGGTGAAAAAAGAAGAGTATCGACTAGGTGCGACCCCTTCGAACGTCTCAAAAAATGTCTTTTGTTTGTCATTTCTGTTAGTGGTGATTGCGTCAGAATGAAGCTTCATTGCTAGGCTTTTATCGTAAGGCTGGATGTAAATAACTCTGTCGATCCCTGCGGCAATAATATGTCTCGCACAATTATGGCAAGGGAATGTGGTGGTGTACAAAGTGGCGCCTTCAGTAATACACCGTTGTGACCTGGCAATGTTTAAGATTGCTTCCATTTCTGCATGGATGGCGCGAGAATATTCGATTATTGATCCGGCTCTGGTTTCTTCGTGGATTAGTTTAGAGATTTTCTCAATTTGGGCATTTGATAGTTTTACTTCTTCGCTAATTAAAGCTGTGATGCTATCCACGAGTTTGTTTTTGTAGAGGTCATTGGAGCATTTTTTTCCGCTATAAACGCATCGATGATCAGGCTTGTCATCTGCAGAATAGAGGCCTCCTCCGAAGCGAGGTACGTCATTCCACCCTAAAGATATTATAGTTCCTGTTTTATCCGCAATTGCGGCGCCTACTTGTCTGCTTAGACAAGCCGAGTTTAGAGATGCAGAGAAGGCCGCATACATACCAGACTCGTCCTTGGTCGGGGTAATTCCGTTTTTTCCATGTACGAGCCCAACAAATCTAGCGCAAGGATCCTCTAAATTAGTCCCATCTGTGAGATTGTTGCGAATAAAAAAATCTGCTTGTTGAACGGTCTTTTCTAAGCGTTGACCGTAGTTGATGTTTTCATATCTATCACGTTCGATTAGCTTATGAGCATCTACGACGTTGAGGTCGTCATTCTCTAATTGGCGAAGTCGAGCTTCTTGGTCACTCAGAATGCCAACTAGATAGAAAATGTTTTTATATACAAGCCGAAAAAAATCTACTTCGGCTGGATTTTTCAATTGGTTTATTATGTAGACGGTTCGTGGAGGTGTTGGGCTTTCAGACTCGCTCATTTGCAATTCGCGTTCTACCGATATCTGCTTAATGGCTTGAACGGCAAGCGCGGTTGAGTCTAGGTCTTTCCTGATCTGGTTTCCCAAATCTTGAAGTGTATTATAGCGGTCGGCCCCTTTTAGGGACTTAAGGTTTTTGCTCGCATGGTCGGGGGGAAGTTGATTGATGTTGAAGTATTCAATAATGATATCGCTGATTTTTATATGTTTTACTTCGTAACCATAACTCTTGAATTGATTGGTTATCTCTCGCGAAACTTCCGCGATGCCGCAACCAGCCGCTCCGCATAGGGCAATTACGATTTCATTAGTGCTTCGACTTTTAATGCGTGTTGTTAGGTCTTTGGCTTTGGTGATTCTGGATTTTAATAGCGACGCCAAATCCTTTCTGACGGTTGTAGACATCCTTGATCCCCATTACTAAATTACCAGTCTATTTTAGACGCCCTGCTTAATATTTTTTCCAAGGCCTTCTTGTAATCATTTTGTTTGCGTTTTTGCATGAAAACTTCGACTGAAGTAATGACAGAGTCCGAGGTATCAGAGGTCTCATGATATTCCTGATTATGCTGAGTCAGATTTTTTGACTCCATTACCGTACGGATATCTTGAATTTTCATTGCCCTTCTCCTTTGGCTCTATAGCAAAAAGCTTCGTAGCATAGACACTATTGATAACTTTATCGGTGAGCGTAGACCTATAGGTTCATTGCGCAAGGCAAGGTTCCGAAAAGGTCAACCGTTTTGCGATGAACGGAACGCTTGCCAAGACCCGAAAGCGGCGTTTTCTATATGAAGAGCGCCAAATTCGATCCTCCGATTTTCTGGGCGGCGAGCTTACCACTTCCAAAAACGATAGATATATCAAATCTTTGTATCGACTGACGTAAGAGTCTGTTGATTGCGGTAGCTAGTGAGAAAGGATATGACCTAAAAAGGTGTCTCATTTTAGTCAATGAGACACCTTTTTGTTATCTAACTCTTTTAATTGAAAGAGTTTTTTTTCACGAGGAAAAGTCTTCAGTTACGCGAAGGGAACAGCCCGTTCAAGGCGATGCTGAAGTTGAGCACCAGGAACGGGTTCATCACCTCCATGGGCAAGCCGTTGCCGGCGGACGAGATTTCCCCCGCCACCGTGGTGGCTACGCCCTTGAGCGGCACGGCGGCGGCACCTTGCTGATCGGAGTAAATACTCGCCGAGCCGGGTCCGCCGCCCGAGGCGCCGATGTACGAATTGGTTGCGGTCGGGTTGGTGACCGGGTTGCTCGCCGGGCTGGCCAGTTGCAGGGTGGTGGTGGCCGTGAGCCCGGACAAGGCGTGGGTGTGGTTGGGCAGGTTGGTGATGGTCGCGGTGACGTTCTCGGTCCCCGAGTATTCGCCGATGACGCGTGGCGTCAGGCCCAAGCCGTTGCCCATGGCAACTGGCATGCGACCTTGCAGGTTGGGCAGCATGAAATTGGTAGTGCCATTGCCTCCGTAGTAGGTTCCCAGCAGTGCGAAAACCGTGTTGTATTGCGAGATGCTCAGCGTCTGGCCGTTGCACAGGGCCCAGCCGTTGGGCGCGAAGTTAAAGGCGAAAGACTGAACAGTACCGATGAATACTTCCATAGTTCCTCATCCCTCAGGTTAGTGTCTGATGCGTCACGTTGCAGGCCCGGTTATCCGGGCAGTTCGCGCTGATCAGCCGACTCCATTCATCTCCGTGGCTGGGTCACGCCACGCCAAAGCGTAGACGCTGATCGGAATGATTGCCGGACGTCGTCCGTCGCAAGGCTGGCATCGACGTCGGGCTCGCGCCTGTCCTACAGTGCTCGGGAGGCTTCGGTTTTTACATGGCCGTTGCAAGGGGAGGTAATGGAGGCGCGCAGAGAAACACCGCTGGGCGATACCCAGGATCCGCATGCGATGCCGGGGGCGTGGGCGGCTGTCCGTCGCTTGCTGCGATGGGCGCGGGAGCACTGGCTGTTACCGATCCTGGCATTGGCCGCGCTGGCGCGTTTTTACGACCTGACGGCGGCAGCGATCTGGGGCGACGAAGGGTCCAGCCTGTTGCTGAGCCAGTATTCCCTGGCCGGCATCTGGGAGCACGCGGCTCATGATGTGCATCCACCTCTGTATTTCATGTTGCTGCATGGCTGGATCGGCCTGTTCGGCGACGGCATTTTTTCGATCCGCTGCCTGAGTGCGTTGCCGGGGATTGCCACGGTGGGGCTCGGCGTCTGGCTGGTGGACCTGCTCGCGACCCGTCGCGCCGCGTTGCTGGCCGGCGTCCTGCTGGCGCTGCTGCCCACGGCGGTGCGTTACAGCCAGGAAGTGCGGATGTATTCGCTGCTGGGGCTGTGGCTGATCGGCGCCACGATCGCCCTGGTGTGCTGGATAAAACGGCCGCAACGCACACGCTATCTGGTGATTTACACCCTGCTGATGAGTGCGGCGTTCTACACCCATTACTTCACGGCGCTGTGCGTGCTTTGCCACTGGCTGTATCTGGGACTGATCCGCGTGCAGCCAGGGTATCGATTGCGGCACATTCAGCGTCCCGGCTGGTGGCTGGCCAATGTGGCCATTGTGGTGTTGTATTTGCCCTGGGTGCCCAATCTGATCGATCTGCTCCAGCATATGGATCAGCTCAAGGCCAATGGTGATGTGGGATGGGAGACGCCCGTCACGCTTGGTTCATTACCTTCGATGATCTGGTCGTTCCTGATCCAGGACGACGGCGAGAACCTGCCGACGCTGGTTTTTATCGCGCTGCCACTGGCATTACTGGCCTTGGCGAGTGTGGCGCTGGCGCGGGACCGCAGTGTTTTCCGTGGCAGTGCGTTGGCGGTGATCTACATCGCTCTTCCGTTGTTGCTGGTGTTTTTGGTGTCGTTCATATCGCCGGTGTTCATCGAGCGTTACCTGACCGCTTATGCCCTGGGCCTGCCGATGTTTGTCGCGCTGGCCATCGATCGCATGTACGCAGGCTTCAAGGTCTTGGCGCTGGTGGTGCTGATGCTGTTTGTCGGCGTCGAGCTGGCGGGGCTGAAGAACAATGCCACGGTGGACACCGACGATCAGATCAGCGTCATGGTCAACTACGTGAACCAACACTTCACGCCCGGCGACCGGATCGTCACCAGCGACATGCTCTGGTACCTGAGTTATGTCTATTACAACCGGACTGACGCCAAACCGATGCTGTATACGCCGCCGCTGGCTGATGGCAGGTCGGGCCGGCCGAACGCTTACGGTTTCGGCACACTGGTGACCAATGACATTTACTTGGATAACCTCGGCGGCTTGCCCAAAGGCACTGGTCGAGTATGGCTGGTCGGTACCATTGAGGGGCCGGACGAGTTCGCGCCGTTGCCCGCAGGCTGGCAACGCGTCAACGAAACCCGGGCGGGAGGCGCCGAGGCACGCTTGTATATGCTGAAGTAACCCGTCATTCAGAGCTAAAACGATTCATCTTTCAGGTCGTTATATCAGGCCTATTTTCCAGTCGATTTAGCTCCGATTTGATATCAAAACACCACTAGCTGTTAGGCAATTCCTGGTCTACGCTCGTCATACAAAAGGACTTATGACGGGTGAATGGATGCAGCACTTTCACTTTATCTCCGGCTTGCCGCGCTCAGGCTCGACCCTGCTTTCTGCGATTCTTTTGCAGAATCCGCGTTTTCATGCCGGTATGACCAGCCCCGTGGGTGCACTCTTTTCCGGTGTTCTGGAACAGTGCAGCGCCGGCAGCGAATTCGGTGCGGTAATCGACACCGATCTGCGCCGCCGCCTGTTGCGTGGCTTGTTCGATTCCTTTTACGCCGACAAGGCCGACAAACCGGTGGTGTTCGACACGAACCGCCTGTGGAGTTCGCGCCTGCCGGCGATCAGCGATCTGTTCCCCCAAGCCAAGATCATTGCCTGTGTGCGCAATGTCGCCTGGGTCATGGACAGCCTCGAGCGCTTGTACCGCGCCAACCCTTTCGAAAACACCAAGCTGTTCGGCGATGCAGTCGAGCGCAACACGGTCTACAGCCGCTGCGAAACCCTGGCCCAGCGCAATCGGCTGGTGGGGTTTTCCTGGGCCGCCCTCAAGGAAGCCTATTACGGCGAACACGCCGACTCGCTGCTGATCATCGATTACGACCTGCTGAGCCAGGCACCGGAGCGGGTGATGCGGCTGGTCTACGACTTTATCGGTGAACCCTGGTTCGAACATGATTTCGACCATTTGGCCTACGACGCACCGGAGTTCGATCAGGCCCTCGGCCTCTCGGGGCTGCACAAGGTGAAGGCCAAGGTCCAATTGCAATCCAGGCGCACGATCCTGCCGCCGGACTTGTTCAAGCAGTACGCCGAGTTGTCCTTTTGGCTCGATGGCTCAGCCAGCGCCGCCAATGTCATTCGTATGAAAGCCGACGCCGCGATCAGTTGATCGCGGCGTTTTCATTGATGCCTCAGAAAGTTCGAGTCCGGGTGAGCAGCATGTGGTGGAGCAAAGGCAAGTCGCGGGTTACCGAAGGCGCACGAGCGCTGGCCTCGCCAATGATCATGTCCCTGGAGCCGCGCATGTTGTTCGACGGTGCGGTGGCCGCCACGGTTGCCGATACCGCCCAGGCTGACGGCCATACCACTGCCGATGCGGTCAAGGCTCCGACTGCCGATCAACCGGTCGCCAGCAAGGACACCCACGGCCAGACCGACGCCGCGCCAGCGTCAGCACCCGTTGCGGTGCCGGGGCAGAGCGTGGTGTTCGTCGATTCGCGGGTCAAGGATGTCGATAGCCTGCTTCAGGGCGTCGCGCCCGGCACTCAGGTGGTTCAACTGGATGCCACCAAAGATGGCCTGCAGCAAATTGCCGATTATCTGGACGGCCATCAGGGCGTCAGCTCGGTGCAGATCATTGCCCACGGCAACGCGGGCGATTTGTGGCTGGGCAACAGCTACTTGTCCGCCGACAACGTCGCGGCCCGCAGCGCGGTGCTGGCGGAAATAGGCAAGGACATGAACGTTGGCGGCGACATCCTGATCTACGGCTGCTACACCGCCGAAGGTGAGCGCGGCTTGAGTTTTGTCGACTCGCTGGCGCAGTTGACCGGCCGCGATGTGGCCGCTTCCAGCAACCGCACCGGGCTCGGTGGCGACTGGGATCTGGAAATTGCCACCGGCAACATTGAAAGCGCCAATGTCCTCTCGACCACGGCCATGACCGACTATCAGTGGGGTCTGGCTACTTGGACCGCCACTAACAACGCCAACACGGGTGTCGGTTCGCTGCGCGCGGCGATCGCCTCGGCGCAGAACGGCGATATTGTCACTTTCAACGGCAGCATGACGGTGCAGCTGACCTCTGAACTGTTGATCAACAAGAACATCACCGTTGATGGCGACTTGAACAACGACGGTGCGGCTGACGTGATTCTCGACGGTCAATACAGGACCCGAGTGATTGAAGTGTCGTCTGGCAGCATCGTGACGCTCGATGGCCTGGTGATCACCCGTGGCCTGGTATCGGGCAATGGCGGCAACGGTGGCTACGGCGCCACGGGCGCGATGGCCGGGGGGATTTTCAACGCAGGGATTCTGACCCTGAACAACGTTACCGTGACCTCCAACGGCGCTTCCGGCGGCGGCGGCGGCGGCGGTGTCACTGGCGCTTTTTACGGCGGTGGGGGTGGCGGTGGCGGCGGTTTGGGCGGCCAGGGCGGCGGGCATGGCGGTTCGGCAGGGCCGGGCACCGGCACATTGGGCGGCCAGGCGGGCGGCGGCGGTGTCGGTGGTTACGGCGGCGGTTATGACGCCACCCACATGGGCGGTCGCGGCGGTACCACCACTGGCGGGGCTGGCGGCGTAGGCGTTTCCTATTACAGCAACGGCGGTAACGGTGCGACGGCCACCAATGGCACGATTTCCATTGGCGGTGGCGGCGGCGGGGCCGGTTGGGACAAGGTGGGGGGCGCCGGCGGCAACGCGGTGGGCGGGATCTACAACGCCAGCAGCGGCACCATCACCATCGTCGGCACGTCGACCATCAGCAACAACATTGGTGCCGGCGGCGGTGGCGGCGGTGGTGGTGGCCAAGGCAGCAATGCCAGCAATGGCGGCATTGGTGGCCGGGGCGTCGGTGCGATCTGGAACAAAGGCACACTGCTGATCACAGCCGCCAACTTCGCCGCCCTGGCCGGTAATGCCGCGGCCAGTGGTGCAGGCGGTACCGCACAGGGCGGAGGTACAACCGGCACCTCGCCGACCTCTGTCGCGACCATCTACAACGACGGCGGCGTACTCAACACCGCGTATTCACCGCCACCGACCGCGACCATTGTGGTCGCTGACACCTCACTGCGCATCGGCGAAACGTCCCTGGTGACCATTACCTTCTCCGAGGCGGTAACTGGTCTCACCAATGCGGATCTGACCATCGCCAACGGCACCTTGACCGCGGTAAGCAGCGCTGATGGCGGCATTACCTGGACGGCAACCTTTACCCCGTCCGCCAGTATTTCCGATACGACCAACGTCATCACCCTGGACAACACCGGGGTGATCAACATTCTGGGCACCGCTGGCGTCGGCACCACCAACTCCAATAACTACACGGTCGACACCGTACGCCCGACCGCCAGCATCGTGTTTACCGACACAGCGCTGAGAATCGGCGAAACCTCGCTGGTGACCATCACTTTCAACGAAGCGGTCACCGGTCTCACCAATGCCGACCTGACGATTGCCAACGGCACCTTGACCTCGGTGAGCAGCGGCGATGGCGGTATCACCTGGACGGGGACTTTCACGCCGAGCGCGAGCATCACCGACACGACCAACCTGATCACCCTGGACAACACCGGGGTCAGCGACCTGGCGGGCAACACCGGCAGTGGCACCACCGATTCGAACAATTACGCCATCGATACCGTACGGCCAACGGCGACCGTCGTGGTGACGGACAATGCGCTGAGAATTGGTGAAACCTCGCTGGTCACGATCACCTTCAGTGAAGCGGTCAGCGGTTTCACCAACGCCGACCTGAGCATCGCCAACGGCACCTTGAGCGCGGTCAGCAGCAGCGACGGCGGCATCACCTGGACCGCGACCTTCACACCTTCCGCGAGCACTAACGACGCGACCAACCTAATCACCCTGAACAACACCGGCATCGCGGATCTGGCGGGCAACGCCGGCAGCGGCACTACCGATTCGAACAACTATGCGATCGATACGCTTCGTCCGACCGCAACCATCGTGGTGACGGACAATGCGCTGAAAATCGGCGAAACCTCGCTGGTGACGATCACCTTCAGTGAAGCGGTCAGCGGTTTCACCAACGTCGACCTGACCATCGCCAACGGCAACTTGAGCGCGGTGAGCAGCAGCGATGGCGGTATCACCTGGACGGCGACGTTTACCCCGACCGCGAGCATCACCGACACGACCAACCTGATCACCCTGGACAACACCGGGGTCAGCGACTTGGCGGGCAACGCCGGCAGCGGCACCACCGATTCGAACAACTATGCGATCGACACCGTGCGGCCAACGGCAACCATCGTGGTGGCGGACACGGCGCTGAGAATCGGCGAAACCTCGCTGGTGACCATCACCTTCAGTGAAGCGGTCAGCGGTTTCACCAATGCCGACCTGACCATCGCCAACGGCACCCTGACTGCGGTGAGCAGCAGCGACGGCGGCATCACCTGGACCGCGACCTTCACGCCGAGCGCCAGCATCAACGACACGACCAACCTGATCACCCTGGACAACACCGGCATCGCGGATCTGTCGGGCAACGCCGGCAGCGGCACCACCGATTCCAACAACTATGCGATCGACACGGTGCGCCCGACCGCCACGATTGTACTGGCCGATACAACACTGACAGCGGGCGAAACCTCGCTGGTGACCATCACCTTCAGCGAGGCGGTGAGCGGTTTCACCAACGCCGACC
>NZ_AKJK01000145.1 GCF_000282375.1 Pseudomonas sp. GM50 | reverse complement strand
GATAACCGCCAGCCGCCGTGACCGCAGAAACGGATATGTACACGATCAAAGACCCCAGTCGACTATCAGGCCGCCTTCGCGGGCAAGCCTCGCTCCTACAAGAGCGGGCGATACCCGCCGGCCCAACACAGAGGGAGCCCCCTCGCCACAGTGATCTAAAGCTCGAACCGCAACTCAGGCCAGATCGGCGAGGTGCCGCGTTTTTGCGACTCCAGAATGGCCCGGCAAAGCGAGCACAGGCGCTGGTCCTGGAACACTGTACGGTCGACGCTAGACCAGCGCGGTTGCGCCGGCAACAGGCTGCCGCACAAGGTTCGGTCCGCCGAGCCGCCCAATTCCAGCTGACGGGTCACCAGATGTACCCGCACTTCCTGGCAGGCGAACAGATCCAGCTGTTCGTCAGGCTCGATCAGTTGGTAGGCAAAAAGGGACCAGGCAGGACGCGGCATCGGGGGCTCCAAATCGGGGGCGCCACCTTAGCCGAAACACCGCCGCTAGAAAAGCGTCAAAGCAGCGGTTTCAGTGTCGGCCAGACATTTTCCAGCAACTTGTCCTGAGCCGCCGCTGCCGGGTGCAGGCCGTCGCCTTGCATCAGGTCCGGATGACCACCCACACCGTCGAGAAAAAACGGCACCAGCGAAATCTTTTTCTCGTTGGCCACCTTGGTGAATACCTCGGCAAAGGCCTGGGTGTAACGCACGCCATAATTGGGTGGCAATTGCATGCCCAGCAACAGCACCTTGGCGCCACTGACGCGGGAGCTGTCGATCATCGACGCAAGATTTTGTTGCAATTGTGTTGGCGGCATTCCGCGCAGGCCGTCATTGCCTCCCAACTCGAGGATAACCAGCGCAGGTTTATGCTCTGCAAGCAGCGCCGGCAGGCGCGCCCGGCCTCCGGCACTGGTGTCGCCGCTGATGGACGCATTGACCACCTTATCGTCGAAACCTTCGCGCTTGAGCCGTTGCTCGAGCAATGACACCCACCCCAAGCGGGTATCCAGGCCGAAACCGGCGCTGATACTATCGCCAACGATCAGGACTGTACCCGCCGCTGCGCTCTGGGCCATGCACATCAAGGCCAGGCCAGCACTCAAAAACCACACACGCATCGGATTCTCCATGGGCGCAAGCATTCTCACCGCGAAGAACCTCAGCAAAGTGGTTCCGAGCGCGGAAGGTGAACTGACTATCCTGCACGAACTCAGCCTGGAACTGAACAAGGGCGATAGCCTGGCCATCGTCGGCGCTTCCGGTTCCGGCAAATCCACCCTCCTGGGCCTGCTCGCCGGCCTCGACCTGCCGAGCAGCGGCGAAGTCACCCTCGCCGGGCAAGGCCTGAGCAATCTCGATGAAGATCAGCGCGCCCGCATTCGCGCCGAGCACGTGGGGTTTGTTTTTCAATCATTCCAGTTGCTCGACAGTCTCAACGCTTTGGAAAACGTCATGCTGCCGCTGGAACTCGATGGCCGCAAAGACGCTCGCGAACGCGCCACTGAACTGTTGCAACGGGTCGGCCTGGGGCAACGCCTGACCCACTCACCGCGCCAGCTCTCCGGTGGCGAGCAGCAGCGCGTGGCGATTGCCCGGGCGTTCGCCGCCGAGCCCGACGTGCTGTTCGCCGATGAACCCACCGGCAACCTCGACAGCCACACCGGCGAGCGCATCAGTGACCTGCTGTTCGAACTCAACCAGGAAAGCGGTACCACCCTGGTGCTGGTGACCCACGACGAACGCCTGGCACATCGCTGCCGGCGCCTGATCCGCCTTGAAGCCGGCCTGCTGGTCGCCCCTCTGGAGCCTTGATGGCACGCTTGCCGCTGTTGCGCCTGTTCAGCCTCGCCATCCGCCAATTGCTGCGCGATGCCCGCGCCGGTGAGTTGCGGGTGTTGTTCTTCGCCTTGCTGGTGGCCGTGGCGGCAAGTACCGCCATTGGCTACTTTGGTGCCCGCCTGAATGGCGCCATGATGCTGCGCGCCACCGAATTTCTCGGCGCCGACCTGCTGCTCGAAGGCAGTTCGCCGGCACGACCGGAACAGATCAGCAGCGGCACGGAGATGGGCCTCGAGCACGCTCAGGTGGTGGAATTTTCCAGCGTCATCGCCACCGACAACGGCATTCAGCTGTCCAGTATCAAAGCCGCCGATGACGTCTACCCGTTGCGCGGCGAACTGAAAAGCGCCCCCGCGCCCTTCGCGCCGGAAGAACCCGGTGGTAGTCCGAAACCCGGCGAAGCCTGGGTCGAAGCGCGACTGCTGACCGCACTGGACTTGAAGATCGGCGACAGTATTGACGTCGGCATGAAAACCCTGACGCTGGCGCGAGTGCTGACTTATGAGCCGGATCGCGCCGGCAATTTCTACAGCCTGACACCACGGGTGCTGATCAACCTCAGCGACCTTGAGGCGACCGGCGTAGTGCAACCCGGCAGCCGGGTCAGTTACCGCGAACTCTGGCGCGGCAAAGCCGAGGCGCTGGAAACCTATCGCCAGCTGATCAAACCCGGGCTGGCGGCCAACCAACGCATCCAGGATGCTCGCGATGGCAACCGGCAGATCGGCGGCGCCCTGGGCAAGGCCGAACGTTACTTGAACATGGCCAGTCTGGTGGCGGTTCTGCTGTCTGGCGTGGCGGTGGCGCTGTCGGCGACACGCTTCGCCACCCGCCGCTTCGATGCCAGTGCATTGCTGCGCTGCCTGGGCCTGTCCCGTCGGGAAACCATGGTGCTGTTCAGTCTGCAACTGACCGTACTCGGACTGCTTGCCAGCATCAGCGGCGCCCTGCTTGGCTGGCTCGCGCAGCTCGGGCTGTTTGCGCTGCTGCGTGATTTACTGCCAACCGATGTTCCACCGGGTGGCCTGCTGCCAGCCATCGCCGGGATCGGCACCGGGCTGGTCGCGCTCGCCGGCTTCGCCCTGCCGCCACTGGCCGCTTTGGGTCGAGTGCCACCACTACGGGTGTTGCGTCGCGACATGCTGCCGATTCCATCCAGCACCTGGATGGTCTATGGCGCGGCGTTGGGTGCCCTCGGCCTGATCATGTGGCGCCTGAGCCTGGACCTGGTGCTGACCTTCGCCCTGCTCGGCGGCGGTGTGATTGCGGCGTTGGTGCTCGGCGGCTTGCTATTGCTGCTGCTCAAGAGCCTACGCCGGATGCTCGCGCGCGCCTCACTGCCATGGCGCCTCGGGTTGGGCCAACTGCTGCGTCATCCACTGGCGGCGGCAGGCCAAGCCCTGGCCTTCGGTTTGATTCTGCTGTCCATGGCGCTGATCGCTTTACTGCGAGGCGAGTTGCTCGATACCTGGCAAAACCAGTTGCCGAAAAACGCCCCGAACTATTTCGCCCTGAACATTCTGCCGGCGGACAAACAAGCCTTTACCGATCGACTGATGGAGTTGTCGGCACAATCGGCGCCGCTGTACCCGGTGGTGCCGGGACGACTGATCAGCATCAATGGCGAACCGGTGCAGGAGATCGTCAGCAAGGATTCGGCTGGTGATCGAGCCATCCAACGCGACCTTAGCCTGACCTGGGCGGCAGACTTGCCAGCGGGTAACAAACTCACCGCC
Organism: Pseudomonas sp. GM50; assembly: GCF_000282375.1. Taxonomy (GTDB): domain Bacteria; phylum Pseudomonadota; class Gammaproteobacteria; order Pseudomonadales; family Pseudomonadaceae; genus Aquipseudomonas. The sequence continues at coordinate 9,084 of NZ_AKJK01000145.1, read as the reverse complement.
GGCAACTGGTGGGATCAGCAACCCGCGGATGAAATACCCGGAGTTTCGGTGGAAGGTAAAGTCGCCGAAAGCCTCAAGCTCAAGCTCGGCGATCACATGGTGTTCACCGTTGGCGGGGTCAATCGGGAGGCGAAAGTCACCAGCCTGCGGGAGATCAACTGGGACAACTTCCAGCCAAACTTCTTCATGATCTTCCAGCCTGGCACCTTGAAGGACTTACCGGCGACCTACCTGACCAGTTTCTACCTGGCGGCCGGTCACGATCAGCAAATCGTCGACCTGTCCCGCAGCTTTCCGGCAGTGACCATTCTACAAGTCGAAGCCTTGCTGGCGCAGCTGCGCAGCATCCTCGCCCAAGTCACTCTGGCAGTGGAATACGTACTGTTGTTTGTATTGGCGGCGGGGATGGCGGTGCTGTTCTCCGGTTTGCAGGCAACGCTGGATGAACGCATTCGCCAAGGTGCATTGCTGCGAGCGCTGGGTGCCGAGCGCCAGTTGTTGGTCAGGGCTCGACGTATCGAGTTCGGCCTGCTCGGCGCGGTCAGCGGGTTGTTGGCGGCACTGGGTTCGGAACTGGTGAGCCTGGTGCTCTACCGTTACGCTTTCGACCTGCCTTGGCATCCGCATCCATGGCTTTTGGTGTTGCCACTGATCGGTGCCGTGCTGATCGGCGGCGCCGGTGTGTTCGGCACGCGTCGCGCCTTGAACGCCAGCCCCCTGACAGTCTTGCGCGAGGGTTGATAAACACATCAAGTACTCAATCGCAAGAAGTCACCACGAGCCGTTATCGCCCTCCCCGTAGGGCGATCGCTCGGAAAACGCCGAGTACACCCTATTTCGGGTATCTGATCTCGTTTATCCACCACAACATTTCTCCGCTCGGGGTCTGCACAACGGCCTCATCACCGACCTCTTTCTTCAAAAGCGCACGCGCCATTGGCGAATCGATGGAGATGTAATCGTTGCGACCGTAGATTTCGTCATACCCCACAACCCGGAATTTCTTGATTTCACCTGCCTCGTTTTCGATCTCGACCCAAGCCCCGAAAAAGACCTTGCCTTCCTGCTCAGGTGAGTACGCAACCACCCGCACATCTTCGAGGCGCTTGCGAAGGTAGCGAACACGCCGGTCGATTTCCCGGAGCAGCTTCTTGTTGTATTGGTAATCCGCGTTTTCGCTACGGTCGCCGAGCGACGCCGCCCAAGTGACCTTGCGCGTGGTGTCAGGACGCTTTTCCCGCCAAAGGTAGTCGAGCTCCTGCTTCAGAGCCTCATGACCTTCCTTTGTGATGATGTTCGTACTCAAGATGGATTTCTCACTAACGATTTATCTCCAGCAAGGTTATATCGGCTCTTGGAGCCCCTGGTCGCGCTCAAGCGAAGCGCACCCTTGAATCACTGAGAACCCGGTGAATTGCTGCCCCCGCAGACTTGGGGATTTTCAGTGCTCTGAGCACACGGTCCCAGTCATCAAGCGCCGCGAGGGTTTGGTCTAGGTATTCATCAGGCTTGAGGTATTTGTAATCCTTGCACAGGTCTCTGATGACCTTTCGTGTCGGCTTACCATGACCTGAAAATGCAGTGGAGTGCTCGCCCATCCCATCGGAGAAAGTAAGGTCGTACGCTGGAGACAGCCTCCAGCCCCCCTGCCCACTTTTGTCCTGAGGTTCGTGATACAGAAACGCAAAGTTTTTGGTGTGATCGTCGTAGTTGTGGAACACCGCATTGAAGATCATGAGCCTTGTCATTTTCTCAACCTCGGCAGCGCTTTTCGTCAGTGCGCTAGTCAGCTTGAGTAGCTGGCTGTAATCCATCGTCGGCGCCCGGAAGTCTGCGTAGACCAACGCGCAGAGGGTAATCATATGAATCTTGCGATCGCCATCACGATCGAAACGTTTGGCTGCGAAGAACCGCTCAAATCCGCCCTGGCGCATCTGCACCTCTAGCAGTTCCGTATGCGCCATGTTCACCCCAGCCCTTCTGGCCATCACCGCATACGCTTGCTCGATCCCGCCAGTCTCCAAAGGCTCACTCAGAGCCCTGAACTTCACAAGCCAGTGAGCGTATCCAGGTGGAAGTTGGCCAAAAGCTGAAGTCGCAGTTTCAAGATCGTGTGACAGTGCGGCGATTGCTTTGGGGCGAGCACCACCGGGGGAACCACCCGCCAAGCGTAACCCCTTGAGCACTCCTGGGGTGTCTCCTTGTTGTACCTCGACAGATGCCTCGAACAGGCGAGCAAGATTCACTGACTCGGCGGCGATCTTTTCTGCTTTGGGATGGTACTCAAAGATCCCCATAGCCCGATCACCGATATAGGCCAGCCGATCCAGCGGACTGAGCGTCAGCGAGGTGCCTGCTCCGAAGGTCGCGTCGAAGAATCTATCCATCAGCAGAAGCCCCCAACCGTCCGGCAAGGAATCTGCAAATGGGCCATGCAGGCCCTTGAACAAACGACTTTCCCGAGCGAGCTGTGGCTTGTCATCGAATGTCATTGTCAGGGGAGAAAGGTCGAACCCCTTGGCCAGCCATTCTTTGTCGTACACAAAGTAGATGCCTTTCCCCTCGATACGGCTCAATTCGCCAACCATTACGCCATTGGCAGTGACGGTGAGCGATTCAGTGGGCTTGAACCTGGGGATAGGCGAGCTCATTTGGTGCCTCGTTTACGCTTGAGATTTTTTAGCTCGTCGATTGAGCCTGGATGCGAGGGTTTGAAAAGACTCATCACCGGCGTTAGCTCATCGAGCGCCGTGGCCAGGAGAATCATGGACTCAAGAGTGATCGAGCCTGAGTGTTCGAACCGCTTGATGGAGGACTCAGACACTCCGGATTGCTCAGCCAAGGTTCTGCGAGAAAGGTTCTTGGACAAGCGCAACGATTCGGCATTCTTCCCCAGCTCGCGTGCGATTTCCGCTGGGCTGTACAAAAAATGCATAAGCGACATAGATTTCTCCGAACACACTATTGGTCATAACTGATCCAGTATGACCAATAATATCGAACAAAGGATCTATTCTGACCAGTTGTATCAATAGCATGATATGTAATTTTTTGCATTAATGGTCATATTTGACCAATTAATAGCAAATAATAACTATAAAAGTTCAGATACGACCAATAGAGTTCAATTGCGTGCGCCTTGATCGGCAAGGCACTGGACGCCGAAGTGCGGGTCCAGACACCGACCGGTGAACAATTCGTGTATTTCGTGGCGATCGACTATTTTTGAGCCGCGGCGCTCTGAGTCGTAGCGCTCTGAACCTCAGCGACGAGTAATCAGCCCTTGGCGAGCCACGCGAGTCAGCTGTCTGATCACTTCCGGCGCATCCTCGATGCTGGGCGCCAGAATCACCGCCAGATCGAAACTGTCGTTGGCAAACCGTGCCAGTGACTCGCCGTCGTCGACAAACTGAATCAGGAAGGCAGCAGGCCCACCGGTACGACGTGGCCAGCCATCGAGGTAACGCAGAAGCGTCGGCTGATGTTTACCGCCAAGCAGGATTTTTGGATTGCGCTGGGTGAGGTGTGCCGTGATCGGCGCGGGGCGTATAACGGGGCTTAATGCATTCATTGTGTCGTGTCTCTGCCTCAAAAGTCTGCATGGCAGGTGAGAGGCAACACCGAACCAGCGCTTTAGCGGTATTTCGAAGCCTGTTTCAAGCTTCTATCGGCAACTGAAGGTGTCACCTGGCGCCCCGCAAGTAGCTGTTTAAATCGGCGCATGGGCAGCATCCTAGAGAAGCTGACCGGACAGTGTCAAGAATCACCAGCAACAAAAAAGGCCTGCACAGTGCGTCGCACAATGCAGGCCTTTTTGTTGAGCCAGAACGGTCAGTCGGTGATAGCGCGGTCTACCGACAGCTTGCCTGCACCTTCGATCAGCACCGCGAGGCTGCCACCGAGCAAAGCCAGGGCGAATTCATAACCGTTGTTGGCCATGAACAGACCGTTGCTGATGTGCACCGAGAAAATCGCGACCAGCGAGAGGAAGGTCAGCCCCAGTGCTGCCGGGCGTACCAGCAGACCGATGATCAATGCCAGGCCGCCGAAGAACTCGGTACCACCCGCCAGGATCGCCATCAGGTGACCCGGTGCCAGCCCGATGCTTTCCATGTACTGCGCGGTGCCGGCAATGCCGTAGCCGCCGAATGCCCCGAAGAGTTTCTGTGAGCCATGGGCCGCGAAGATAATGCCGACGAAAATGCGCAGAATCGTCAGACCGTAGCCCGCGCGAGTGAACAGTACCTTGTTGATCAGTGTGCTCATGCTGTGTCATCCATTGTGAGTGTGTGTTGGTTGGCCGCTATATTAATCAGTAAAGCTCATGTTAAAAGCGCAAAAAACCCACCATAACAATCAGATTAGTCGATCATTTCCGTGAGGCCACTTTTTGCCCTTGGGGCTCCAACGACTCCCGCTCCCGATCGAACGCCAGGTAATACTTGTTCACGCTATTAACATAGCTGACAGCCCCCATTCCCACCTGCTCCATGGCAATGCGCTCGACCTGGAAGAACCACTGATTAGGATTCAAGCCGCGTCGCCGGGCTTCGGCGCGCATGCCTTGAACCCGCTCCGGTCCCATGTTGTAGGCCGCCAACACGAACGCCATGCGCTCGCGCTCATTGAGTTTGGGGCTGGCGAAAAACTTGCGGCGGATCATCGCCAGGTACTTGGCGCCGGCCTGCACATTGGCGTCGAGGTTTTCAATATTACTCACGCCAACCCGTTGGGCGGCGGACGGGGTGATTTGCATCAGGCCGGTGGGGCCGCTACCGCTTCTGGCGTTGGGCTGCAGCGCCGACTCCTTGAAGGCCAGCGCTGCCAGGTTCAGCCAGTCCATCCCTTGGGCTTCAGCGTGTTTCTGCAACACTGGTCGAAGTTTCTCCAGGCGCTGCCGATCAGCCTTGGCCAAGGGGTAGTGCACTTGATACAGGCGCCTGTAGATCCGCAGGAACGCCGCATCCTGGTCCGACGGCTTCTTGTAGGTAGTCAGGAAGCGATCGATGCTTGCGCGCAGCATCGAGGCGTCGCGGCGCACGAACCAGTACTCCTCGCCCGGCTCGCTGATAAGGACCTGACGATCGAAGCGCAATTTGGGCAGGATCTTGCCCCAGCGTTCGGCAATCGGTTGCTCGACAATCGTCAGATGAAAGATCCCGCCCTGGACCATTTCCAGCACGTCCTCGACCGCCAGGCTTGGATCGACCCACTCGATCTTCACCGGAGGCAGTTTGTGCAGCGCGAGCTTCTGATTGATCTGACTGACTGCATCCCCGGCGACACTGCCTGTGGGCAGTGCCAGGGTTTTGCCCGAGAGTTGTTCGAGACGGGTGTAACGTCGTTCGCCTTTAATCCCCACCAGCAGCAACGGCACATTGCTGGCGATCGGTTGACTGGTGCTGACCGCGAGGCCCGATTGCGGATCGAGCAATTCCCCCGGCGCGACCAGATCACCCTCCCCACGCTGCAACGCGCCGAGCAGTTGATCCTTGGCTTTGGGAATGATCTTGAGGGTGATTTCCTGGCCGTCACGGGCATGGCCATTGAGGTATTGTTCGAAAGCGCGCAGGCGGTGGTATTCGACGCCGATGGCCTGGCCCTGGACTTCACCGGAGCTGTTGCGACTCTGGTTGACCAACACCCGCAGCACGCGACTGCTGCGAATCTCCGCCAAGTCGCGGACCTGGGCCGCCGGCACGGCTTGCAACGGCCCGGCCAGACGCGCAACCGCCGACATTGGCAGCAGCAACGAACAACACAGCAGTAACAAAACCGAGGGACGAGTCATCCACTCTCCGGAAAAGAATACTGGTCGACTTCATGGGTGAGCTCATGACGTCGAGCGACAGAAACAGAGCGCCTGAAGCGCTGGCAAAGTGCGTGAGAGTGGCACAGTGATGGCAATTCTACCAACCCGACTTGTCTCGCGGCCTCAACAGACAGCTTTAACTCGTTGTAGTTCTTGGCTTTTCTTATAAATCTACAGCTCTGATATGCTTTCCGGCCTTTGGTCCGAGGTAGCACCATGCAACTCATCGATATCGGCGTCAACCTGACCAACCCCAGTTTCGCCGACAAACACCAGGCTGTACTTGACCGTGCCTATGCTGCCGGAGTCTGCCAACTGGTACTCACCGGGACCAGCGTCGAGGGCAGCGAACAGGCTCTGGAGCTGTGCCAGCAACTGGACGAGAGCGCTCAGCGACTGTTCGCTACGGCCGGTATTCACCCGCACTCGGCCAGCGACTGGAACGCCGACAGCGCTCAGCGCCTGCACAGTTTGCTCAAGGAGCCGAACGTGGTGGCCGTGGGTGAATGCGGCCTCGATTTCAATCGTGATTTCTCGCCCCGCCCGCAACAGGAAAAGGTCCTCGAAAAACATCTGGAGATGGCGGTCGAACTGCAGCTGCCGGTGTTCCTGCATGAGCGCGATGCCAGCCAACGACTGCTGGAGATCCTGCGCGATTACCGCGACCAGTTGCCGGCTGCCGTGGTGCACTGCTTCACCGGTGAAAAGAAGGCGCTGTTCAGCTACCTCGATCTGGATTTGCACATCGGCATCACTGGCTGGATCTGCGATGAACGCCGGGGCACGCACTTGCATCCGTTGGTCAAAGAGATAAAACGCGGGCGCTTGATGCTGGAGAGCGATGCGCCATATCTGCTGCCCCGCAGTTTGCGCCCCAAGCCGAAGAATGGTCGCAACGAGCCGGCATATCTGACCGAAGTGTTGCGTGAGGTGGCGTTGCATCGTGGTGAAAGCCAGGAAGACCTGGCAAACCACACCACAGCATGCGCACGGGCATTCTACGGGTTACCTTCGATCCCCCAGTAACTACAAATCCCCTGTGGGAGCGGTATGTGGCGAGGGGGCTTGCCCCCGTTCGGCTGCGTAGCAGTCGTAAACCATTGCATGCGGTGTACCTAATACACCGCGATTGCAGGTTTTGGGGCCGCTTCGCGACCCAACGGGGGTAAACCCCCTCGCCACACAATTATGTCCCCAGTCCTAACAAGGTCCACACACATTTGGATAGGCTGTGCTCGTTGACCTGCATCAACATCTGAAGCCCTGCATAGCAGCACAATGCTGGCACCTTGCCAAAACTGTTTCCGCTATCAGAGAAGACCTCCATGGGTGCCTGGCTTAGCAACATCTCGCTGAAATACAAATTCTGGGCGGTCAACGCCGTCGCCTTCGTCACCACTCTGTTGCTAGTGCTGTACGCCGTGCAGCTTGAACAACAAGCCCGCAGCCACGCCGCCCAGGCGTCGGCCCAGGCCCAGGCGCGATTGCTCAATACCTGGCCTGCCGGGCAGCCGCTGCCCAAGGCCGATAATCTGCTGACCTTCAATCGCGGGCAGGCGCCGTTACTGAATGGGCAACCGCTGCTGGAGCTTACCGATACCAACGGTTGGGTCGAGATCAACGCTATGCCGCTGTTCGGTGAAAACCCGTTGATGGGCGCCGAGGTATTCACTCGCCCTGACGGTCAACAGATCGCGGTGATTGCCTATGGCCCGAGTCTGAGCCAAGTGTTCGGCGATCGCTTCACCCACTACGCGGTAGCCGTATTCATCCTGATGCTGGCAATGCTCGGCGCGTCGCAACTGTTGATCCGCTTCTTGCTCAGCCAGCTCAATACCTTGAAAGACGTGATGCTCCACGTCGAGAAAACCGGTGACCTGTCGGCACGTGTGCCGCTGGCTTGCAAGGATGAAGTCGGGCAGATGGCCAACGCCTTCAACGCCATGCAGGCCGGTTACCAGCGGGTGGTCAACACCGTCGCCAGCACCGCCCGACAACTGGATGTCGGTGCGGCGCGGCTGGCTTCGAGCATGAACGAGGTGCGTCACGGCATGCTCGGTCAACAAAGCGAAACCGATCAGGCCGCCACGGCGATCAACGAGATGACTGCCACGGTTCATCATATCGCCCAACACGCCGGCGCCACCCGCGACCTCTCGCAAACCGCCGACACCCTGGCGGGCAGCGGCCAGGCAGTGGTCACTCGGGTGCAGCAATCGATTGGCGGCTTGTCCACCGGCGTGCAGCAAACGGCCGAGATGATTCAGCGTCTGGCCGAGGACAGCCAGAAGATCAACGGCGTGGTCGGCGTGATCCACAGCATCGCCGAACAGACCAACCTGCTGGCCCTTAATGCAGCCATCGAAGCGGCCCGGGCCGGTGAAATGGGCCGTGGGTTTGCGGTGGTCGCCGATGAAGTGCGTAACCTGGCCAAGCGAGTCCAGGCGTCCACCGACGAGATCACCACCATGGTTTCAGCGCTGCAGGCCGGCACTCGGGATGCCGTGGACTTCATGCAGGAAAGCTCGTACAAGGCGGACGATTGCATGCAACAGGCTCAGGAAGCCAGCGTGGCGCTGGTCGAAATCACCAGTGCGGTGGCGCAGATGCGTGAAAGCAATACGCAGATCGCGGTGGCAGCCGAGCAGCAGAGCCATGTGGCGCAGGAGATGAATCGGGCGGTGGTGAGCATTCGCGACGTGACCGAAAACACTGTGCAGCAGACCGTGAATTCGGCGATTACCAGCAATGAGTTGGCGATGTTGGCCGGGGAGTTGAGCAAGGCCATCGGGCAGCTCAAGCTTTGAGGGCCTCTTCGCGGGCAAGCCTCGCTCCTACATGGGATGGTGCGTTCACAAATCCCTGTAGGAGCGAGGCTTGCCCGCGAAGGCGTCAGACCGGCCAACATCAATATTGACCATGACCCCTATCACTTCAATAGCCAGCCTCGATTCGCCGACGGCTTTCGCCCGGCCTATTCTTTGTTCAAGAGCCTCATCGAACCAAGGATAAGCATCATGGGCAAACGTCACCCCAACCTTCCCGCCTGGCAATGGCGAACGCACCCGCATAATCATCAGGACCCGACCAATCCGGTATTGCACCTGATTGCCGTGCCGCTGTTCATCGTGGCGTTTTTACTGATGGTCTCGGGGGTGTTCAGCCTGGATCTGGCGAGCATCGCGATCGGCGTTATCGGCCTGCTCGCCGCCCTGGGCCTGCAGCGCCACGGTCACCGCCTGTAGGCGTAGCCTGCGAGCAGTGGCGGGGGG
>NZ_AKJK01000144.1 GCF_000282375.1 Pseudomonas sp. GM50 | reverse complement strand
GATGGCCGATGGCGGCGGGCCCCCGGAGTAATGCCGGAGTGAGGGCATGCCGAGCCTGAGCGAGGCACCGAATGGAGGGGCAAAGCCTTTTGGTTCCTTTTCGGCGTTTGGAAAAGGGACTCGCTGTAAGAGCGAAACCGCCAGCAGCCGTTACCGCAAAAACGGATATGTACCCCAATCGTAGAATGCCGCGTGTGTGCCGACCTGAAGTCGAAGGGCATACGAAGGGCGGTGTAGACTGAGGCCCTGTCCTCTTTCGGCAAGACAAGGGAGTGTGCCCAGCCATGATCGGTGCCGAGTTACTGTCATCCGAAACCCTGACGGTGGGGTGGCTGATCTATGCACCGGTGCTGATCTGGGCCATTGCACGAGCCCCCTGGGTCGAACTGTTCAGCGATAGCCGCCGCCAGCATCTATTGTTCGGCACGGTGTTCGCGCTGTTCATGCTCTGGCTGGTACGACGGGACTTCGACACCGGCGTGTCCTATCACTTCATCGGTATGACCGCGGTGACGTTACTGCTGGATTGGCCGTTGGCGATTGTCGGCGGGTTGGTCGCGCAAGCGGGATTGGTGCTGCTCGGTCGGCAGGACATGGCGGCCATGGGGGTCAACGGCGCGTTGCTGATTCTGCTGCCGGTGCTGGTCACCGAGTGCTGCGCCATCCTGGTCGAACGCGCGCAGCCGCGTAATCCCTTTGTGTACATCTTCTGTTCCGGTTTTTTTGCCGCTGCGTTGTCGGCCCTGTTGTGCCTGATTCTGGCGCTCACGCTGCTGTGGTACGACGAACGTTTCGCCATGCCGTATTGGCTGGAAGATTTTGTCGGCTATCTGTGGTTGCTCATCTTCCCCGAAGCGTTTATCAACGGCATGGTGGTCAGCGCATTGGTGGTGTTCTGCCCCGAATGGCTGGAGACGTTCAATCGCACCCGCTACCTTTCAGCGCCCTGGAAGGACGACGATCCCAAATCTTGATCCACATCAAATCCAAAAAACGTTGCCGAATCCATGCTCTGGAAAACCTTCAGGAGTATGGAAATGAGTGTCTACGAATGGGCCAGGCAGGAGCTGCGTCAGAGTCTGGATGTGGCGCAAGAGGTGGGCTTCGATCCGGGATTGAGCCTGCGCGCCTTGCTCAGTGCGGTGGTGCAGCAGAGCAAGGCGGTACGCAATGTCGAAGACCTGGCCGATGAGTTGCGGTTTCTCGCCGAGAACCTCGACGAGGGCCAGGACTATGGCTTTATGCGGCCCTGAGGGGCGGGATCAGTGGCGCGGGTCGAAGTCGCCGCTGAACATCTCGTCCTCGGCATCGGGAGGCACCGGGATCTTGTGTTCTTCCGACGCCCAGGCGCCCAGGTCGATCAATTTGCAACGGTCCGAACAGAATGGCCGGAACTTGCTTTCGGGGCTCCATTCGACAGGGGCGCCGCAGGTTGGGCAATCGACGGTTGGGGTTTGGCTCATGACTGGCCTCCACGCAAAGTAAGGTAAAAGTGATGCAGGCGTTCGACCTCGCTGTGCAGCCAGGCGAGGTCGCGGTCGTTGACCACCACATCGTCGGCATGGTTCACGCGGTCCTGTCGGCTGGACTGGGCCTTGAGGATCGCCTGGACCTGCTGTTCGCTGGTCTGGTCACGCTGCAGGGTGCGTTCGATCTGTAACTGTTCCGGGGCATCGATCACCAGGACCCGTTGGGTCATGGCGTACTGCCCGGACTCGATCAGCAGCGGCGAAACCAGAATCGCGTAAGACGATTGTGCCTTGGCCAGATGGTGGACGATTTCTTCGGCGATCAGCGGATGCAGCAGTGCTTCGAGCCAGCGGCGTTCATCCGGCACTTCGAAGATCAGCTTGCGCAGCGCCGCACGATCCAGTTGGCCGTCGGCTTGCAGCACGCCGGGGCCAAAGTGCTCGGCGATCTTCGCGAGTGCCGGGCGACCGGGTTCGACCACCCAGCGCGCCGCATGATCGGCGTCTACCACGTGCACGCCCAGATCGATGAAGTGCTGGGCTGCCGCGCTTTTGCCGCTGCCGATGCCGCCAGTCAGGCCGAGAATCCAGGGTTTTTCCACAGGGGTATTCATTTCAAACCGACAAACAGCCAATAGAAGCCGGTTATTTGACCACCCCAGAGCAAGGCAATCCAGCCGGCAATAGCCAGATAGGGGCCAAAGGGCAGCGGAGTCGAGGTTTGCGCATCCCGCAGGCGCAGCAAAATCACCCCGATGACGGCGCCCAGCAGCGATGACAGCAGGATGGTCAGCGGCAGGATCTGCCAGCCGCCCCAGGCGCCGAGCATCGCCAAGAGCTTGAAGTCACCGTAGCCGATGCCGTCCTTGCCGGTGATCAGCTTGAACAGCCAGAACACCGTCCACAGCGCCATATAGCCGGCCACCGCGCCCCAAAGCGCGTCATGCAATGAGACGAAAAGCCCGAAACTGTTGACGATCAATCCCAGCCATATCAACGGCAGCACCAGCACGTCCGGCAACAGCTGGTGTTCGGCGTCGATCAGGCTCATCGCCAACAGGCCCCAGCTCAGGACCAGCACCATGCAGGCTTGCCAGCCGAAACCGAAATGCCAGGCGACGAACGCCGACAGCACGCCGCAGGCCAGTTCGGTCAGCGGGTAACGTTTGCTGATCGGCGTCGCGCAGTTCGAGCATCGCCCACGTAAAAACAGATAACTGAGCACGGGAATGTTTTCCCACGCTCGAATCCGATGGCCACAGTCGGGGCACTCGGAGTGAGGCAGTATCAGGTTGTAAGCCGGGCCAGGGGCTTCGGGTGGCAAATCCAGTACGTCATGGGCCTGCAGGCGCCATTCACGCTCAAGCATTTTCGGCAGGCGCCAGACCACCACGTTGAGAAAACTGCCGATAACCAAGCCGATCACCCATGCGGTGATCGTGAAGGCCAGCGGGTTGAGACTCAAAAATTCGTTCAAGGACATATCAGATCGCTGAGCCGAGTTGGAAGATGGGCAGGTACATCGCAACCACCAGGCCACCGACGATAACCCCCAGCACCACCATGATGAAAGGCTCCATCAGACTGGTCAGGTTATCGACCATGTTATCGACCTCGTCCTCATAGAAGCTCGCGACCTTGTCGAGCATGTCGTCCAGAGCGCCAGACTCTTCGCCGATGGCCGTCATCTGGATCGCCATGTTCGGAAAGATGCCGGAGGTACGCATGGCAAAATTCAGCTGCATGCCGGTGGAAACATCCTGCTTGATGCGTAATACCGCTCGCTTGAACACGATGTTGCCGGTCGCGCCCGCCACTGAATCCAGGGCTTCGACCAGTGGCACCCCGGCGGCAAACGTCGTCGACAAGGTGCGGGCATAACGGGCCACGGCGGACTTGTACATGAGCGCGCCAACCAACGGCAGTTTCAGCAGCCAGGTGTCCATCCGGTCCCGGAAACCCGGGGACTTTTTAAAGGCGTGACGTACGCCGAAGATCGCCCCACCCAGCATGCCGAGCATCATCCACCACCAGGCCTGCATGAATTCCGACAAGCCGATGACCATCACGGTGAAGGCCGGCAGCTCGGCGCCAAACCCCGAGAACACCGACTCGAATTGCGGCACAACCTTGACCAGCAGAATCCCGGTCACAATGATCGCGACGAACACCACCGCCAGCGGGTAGGTCATGGCTTTCTTGATCTTGGCCTTGAGGCTTTCGCTCTTTTCCTTGTAGGTCGCCACCCGTTCCAGCAGGGTATCCAGGGCGCCGGCCTGTTCGCCGGCATCCACCAGGTTGCAGTACAGCTCATCGAAATATTGGGGCTTTTTGCGCAGGGCTGCGGCGAAGCTGTTGCCGGCCGCGACTTCCTGTTTCACCTCGTCCACCAGCTTGCGCATGTTCGGGTTATCGAAGCCCTCACCGATAATGTCGAACGATTGCAGCAGTGGTACACCGGCTTTCATCATGGTCGCCATCTGCCGGGTGAACAGGGCAATGTCCAGGGGCTTGATGCGTTTGCCGGCACTGAAAATGGACGCGGTTTTTTTCCGCACCTTGCCCGGGTTGATCCCTTGCTTGCGCAACTGGGCCTTGATCAGCGCGGGATTCTGGCCGGTCAATTCACCGGTCATTTTTGAGCCCTTCTTGTCCGTGCCTTCCCAGGCATATACGCTGATTTTCGCTGCTTTGGCCGCCATGTTCAGTCCTTCGTGACCCGGTTGATTTCTTCAAGGCTGGTGATGCCTTGCATGGCCTTGAGCAGGCCCGAAGTACGCAGGTCGTTGAAGCCGTCCTTACGCATCTGGATGTCGATTTCCAGTGAATTGCCTTCAGCCATGATCAGCCGTTGCAGTTCTGGGGTGTTCTTTACCACTTCATAAATCCCTACTCGCCCTTTGTAACCGTTGTTGCACTGATCGCAACCGACCGGTTCATAGATCGTGAACGAGCCGATGCGTTCCTCGGGAAAGCCTTCTTTGATCAGCGCCTCGCGGGGAATCTCGATGGGCTTTTTGCAATGACTGCACAGTTTGCGCGCCAGGCGCTGGGCGATGATCAGGCTGACCGAGGTCGCGATGTTGAACCCCTGAATCCCCATGTTGTGCAAGCGGGTCAGGGTTTGCGCGGCGCTGTTGGTGTGCAGGGTGGAAAGCACCATGTGCCCGGTCTGGGCAGCCTTGATGGCGATTTCGGCGGTTTCGAGATCGCGGATTTCACCGACCATGATCACGTCCGGGTCCTGACGCAGAAACGAGCGTAGCGCCTGGGCGAAATCCAGTCCTTGCCTGGGATTGACGTTGACCTGGTTGATACCTTCGATGTTGATTTCTACCGGGTCTTCGGCAGTGGAAATATTGATGTCGACGGTGTTGAGGATGTTCAGCCCGGTATAGAGCGATACGGTCTTGCCCGAGCCGGTGGGGCCCGTTACCAGGATCATTCCCTGTGGCTGCTTGAGGGCGGCCATGTACAGCTCTTTCTGGTCGGGTTCGTAGCCGAGGGCATCGATGCCCATTTGGGCACTGGACGGGTCGAGGATCCGGATCACCACCTTCTCGCCCCACAGGGTTGGCAGGATGTTGACCCGGAAATCGATGGACTTGCTTTTGGACAGGCGCATCTTGATTCGCCCGTCCTGGGGTTTGCGCCGTTCGGAGATGTCGAGGCTGGCCATGACCTTCAGCCGCGAAGCAATGCGGTTGGCCAGTTGTGTCGGCGGCCTGGCGACCTCCCGCAGCATGCCATCGGTGCGCACCCGCACGCGGTAGATTTTTTCATAGGGCTCGAAATGCAAGTCGGAAGAACCGCTCTTGATCGCGTCGAGCAGCATCTTGTGGACGAAGCGAACGACGGGGGCATCATCGGCATCTTGCCCCACGAGGGCATCCTGTTTCTGCTCATCGACCGACTCGATGTCCAACCCGTCGAGGTCGACATCGGCCATGTCTTCCAGGCCGGTGGAGTGGTTGTCGAAGAATTTTTCGATGGCGTCGCTGAGCTTGTCTTCCTCCACCAGAATGGCTTCGGTGCTCAGCCCGGTGCTGAACTGGATGTCGTTGATGGCTTGATGATTGGTCGGGTCGCAAATCCCCACGAACAGCTTGTTACCACGCCGCCAGAGGGGCAGGGCGTGATGCTGACGGATCAGCTTCTCGCTGACCAGCCCTCGAGGTTGGGTGTCCTTGTCCAGGCAATTGAGGTCCAGCAAGGCCATACCGAAGTGCTCCGAGGCCACTTCGGCGACTTGCCAGCTCTTCAGTAGTTTGTTTTGCACCAGATAGCTGACCAGCGAGATTCGATTGCGCTGGGCTTGCTGATACGCCTCTTGCGCACTTTGGTCAGTGATCAGCTCGGCCAGCACCAATTGCTTGGCCAGACCGCTAAGGGCAATGTCATTCATTGGGATACCGACGTCAGACAGTTAATGACTTATAGCCTAGTCAAGCAGTGGAACCAAACCAGCCGGGGTTAGGTGACAAAAAGTGTCAGATAGTGCGGATCCTTGGAGCAGGAAAGGTCTTTAGCGCGATCTCGCGCCCCGCAGGCAGGGGCGCGCGCGGCTTGGCATGACCTGTGCTGTGCCTTGTTCAGATCATGAGATTTCGACTCATGCATGGAGCCTGTCTATGAAAAATCAAAATGGTTTTACTCTGATCGAGCTGCTGATCGTGGTTGCGATCATCGGGATTCTGGCGACGTTTGCGTTGCCGCAGTATTCGAAATACCAATCACGGGCGAAGGTCACCGCTGCGGTTGCAGAAATCTCGGCACTGAAGGTGCCTTTCGAAGACGTTATTAATCAAGGCACCGATATTGCCGCCCCCGCCGGGATCGGCGCGACGACCCCCACGGGTAATTGCACGATTACAGCGACAGGTACCGCCTCTACCGGTGTGGGCAGTATTGGTTGCACGATTCTCAACGCACCGGGGCCGGTGCTCGGCAAAACCGTTACGCTTTCGCGTACCCTCGCCGGTGGCTGGACTTGCGCTACGACGGCTCTACAAGAGTACGCACCTAAAGGCTGCACCGGTACCTGATCCATATCACCCGGCATAAACAATGCCCCGCTTCTCACGACGCGGGGCATTTTTTTGTTGGTCATTTGGGGGCGATTTGGATGATCACGAAAACCCCCGACAATTCATGGCCTTAGGCCTGCGCTAAAACCCGCAAGTTGCATGTAGATAATTTCGAAGTCATGCAATTTGCATGATTTCGAAAATTACAGTTTTGTCTAACATATTGATTTATATCTGTTTATTTTTAATCTGACAGTTGGCACAGCGTTCGCACTCTCTCTAGTAACCCTGCTGACAAGACACGCAGCAGACTTTCCAGAAATACAGGAGTTACTCGTATGAAGAAGTTCGCTATCGCTGCCGCTACTGCTACCGCGTTGACCCTGACCATGGCCAACGCTGCATTCGCACAGACCACTCAAGCGACTCAGGCACCCATGATGCTGGCCGCCGGTGAAGTCACTGAAGCGAAAGAGGATGTTTCCGATACCTGGATCACAACCAAAGTCAAAGCAGACCTGGTCACCGAAAAAGGCATCCCAGGCACCGACATCAAAGTCGAAACCAACAAAGGCGTTGTTTCCCTGTCTTCCATGACCGTTCTGACAGACGCTCAGAAAACAACCGCCGTGGCTATCGCCAAGAAAATCAAAGGCGTCAAAGCGGTGTCCGCTGACGGCCTGAAATCCGAGTAAGACAAGGCTTCTCGCCTGGACCGGGAGAAGGTGCGGTAGACGGGCCGAGTCATACGTCTGCCGCTACTTGAGAGTTCATGCGAAGGCCACAAGGACGTGGCCATTACAGGCCCCGGCATTCGTGTCGGGGCCTGTTCTATTTGCAGCAACGCAGCACTTGTAGGAGCGAGGCTTGCCCGCGAAGAACGATTACGCGGTATCCCTGATGGACCGAGGCGGCTGGTTCGCCGGCAAGCCTGGCTCCTACAGGGAAGTGGGGCAAGCTCGATTGTTTAATTCCCACGCTTGCTGGTGATTCGAACCAACCGGTTGCCTTCAAAGCGCAGGTACTGGTACATCCCGCTGTTGGGCCCGTAGGTCCATTCCTCGACCTGAAACTCTTCCCGCCGATTGGCGCTGCGTTTGTAGCCCAACAAGTCGCGGGCAACGGGCTCTCCGCATTTTTGCAGCACTTCGCCGGACCTGTCCCCGACGCTGATCAATTGACTGCCGCAACGCAAGGTATCGGCCGCCGCTGCCTGGCCGGCAACCAGTAACAGCGCCAGGCTCAGAAGCCATCGTGCGCCCATCACTCGGCATCCAGATGCATGGGGGTGATAACGCGGCCATCGCTTTCTGCCTCACCGAGGCTGGCATCGATGAAGTACACGCGGTCATCGGCCAATTGACCCTTGTCCACCAGATAATCCTTGATGCTGCTGGCCCGTTCTTGCCCCAGTTGACGCAACAGCACCTCGCTGGAACTCCAGAAGCCAATCACGTCTTCACGCATTTTTTTACTGCGTTCTTCCTTGCCCAAGTCCTTCCATTCGGCGGGCGGCTGGGTCTTCAGGCGTGTGCGGTAGATCCCTTCGAGCAGCGGGCCTTTCTCGCTGTCCGGCACTTGCAGCAATGAGGCCTGGGCCGGCACCTTGTCACCGCGACGCTGGAGCATTTTGTAGTAGTTGTACTGGTATTCCCGCTCCAGGCGTTGCTCGGCAATCAGCGGGCCATCGCTGCTCTTGGCAGCGGTGCCTTCGATTTCCAGGCGCAGGGCCGGACGTTCCTTGAGCGCCTGGGACAATTTGACCAGCGCCGCTTCGGCGTCTTTGCTCAGGTCGCTTGAACCCGGTGCGAATGCCACGGTGCCCAAGTCTTCCGAACCACCGCCACTGACCAGACCACCAATCATTTTGAATGGCGCTGCGGCCGCTTTCACAATCAGGTTGCGCAGGGTCTGCCAGATAATCGGCATGACACTGAACTGCGGGTTGTTCAGGTCGCCGCTCACTGGCAGCTCGATGGAAATCTTGCCGTCGACATCCTTGAGCAAGGCAATCGCCAGCTTCAGCGGCAGGCTCACCGCGTCCGGGCTGTCGACCTTTTCACCCAGTTGCAGCTGCTCGACCACCACTTTGTTTTCGGCCAGGAGCTGGCCGTTGGTGATCTTGTAATGCAGGTCGAGATTGAGCCGGCCCTTGCGGATACGGTAACCGGCGAACTTGCCGGAGTAGGGCGTCAACGTCGTCAGTTCCACCCGTTTGAAACTGGTGGCGATGTCGAGGCTGGCCATCGGGTCGAACGGGTTGACCGAACCCTTGATGGTCACTGGCGCATAGCGGTCGACCTTGCCTTTGACGTCAACACTGGCCGGTTTTGCCTGTCGGCTGTCGATGGTGCCGATCTTCCCGTTGAGCTGTTGAACGGCTGTGGCGAAGTTCGGGGTCAGGCTGAAGTCGGCGAAGTTTGCCGAACCGTCATTGATGGCAATGCCGCCAATGTGGATGCCCAGCGGTTTTTCTTTTCCGGCTGCCGGTTTGGCCGCGACGGTTTTTGCGCCGGCATCGGCCGGTTGCGGGATCAGCAGGTCATCGATGTTGGTGGTGCGGTCATCGTTGATCATGAAGCGTGCATAGGGCTGGAACAGGTTGATCCTGTCGATCGACAAGCTGTCGCCATGCTGATAGTTCAGGCCTTCGAGCACCACCTGTTGCCACTTGAGGAAGTCGCGGGTTTTCAGGGTGTCGAGGGTATGCAGTTGATCGACCTGGGCTTTGCCTGTGACGCTGAACGCCAGCGGCTCGGTGCTTTTCAGGTCGACCGCCAGATCACTGCCCAGCATGCCGCTGCGCAGTTCGAGACGAATGAACGGGTTGATGTAGGACTGGGCGACGCGCAGGTCGATGTCCTTGGTCTGCACGTTCAGTTTGGCGCTGATCGGGGCCAGATTGACCACGCCGTCCGCGGTGATCTTGCCTTGCTTGCCCACGCCGGTGTCGAGCTTGAGGTTGAAAGGTGAGCCATTGAGGCTGTCGAAATTTTGCAGGTCCAGGTTCAGCGGACCCAGCTCCAGCGCCACCGCCGGTTGTGCCTTGCGGTCGGCCAGGTGCACCTGATAATTGCGTAGCTGCACGTCTTTGAGCAGCACCTGCCAAGGCTTGCTCGGCGCGGTCGGTTCAGGCTTCGGCGAATCGGCTGCTGCCGGTGTGCTGGCTGGCTCGGCATTGGCTTTGTTGGCCGCTTTGGACGGCTGACTGGCGAACAGTTTTTGCCAGTCGAGTTGCCCATCCGCTTCGAGGGCGGCCCAGGTTTCCAGTTTCTGGCTGCGGATCTTGCCGACCACTACTTGCTGTTTGGCCAGATCCACGGTGGTTTCACTGATGTCCAACCGTTCGAGCTTCGCCAGCGGTCGACCGTCCGACGTCTTGATGGCAAAGGGTGCAATGCTGACGGCAACGTTGCTCAGCAGCAGTTCGGTTTCCTTGGCCAGGTTGAGTTTGTAATCGGTGCTGAGGCTGACGACGCCATCTTCGAGTGCGAGTGGCACAGCATCGCGCACATAAGGCCAAAAGGATTTCATCTTGCCGTCGGTGATTTTCAGCTTACCTTCAGAGGCGATCGGGATCAGGCTGAAGTTACCGGTCCAGTCGATCTGTCCACCTGCCGGGCCGACGGCCACCAACGTCATGTCGGCGCTGTCTTCGGGCAGGGTGCTGAGGTTTTTCAGTTCGAAGTCGAGTTTGTCGTAGAGGAATTCGATGGGTTCGCTGGGCCGTGCATCCTCGAAATGCAAGGAGCCGCTGGCCAGTTTGATTCGCTCCACGCGCAGCGGGAATGGTTTGGCGTCCGGATCGACCGGGGTCGGTTCGCTGGCGGGGATTTTGAACAGCCCGAGCAGATTGAGTTTGCCGTCCTTACTGAAGAGGATTTCAGTCTTGGATTTGTCCAGTTCGATATCGGACAGGTGCAATGCCTTGGTCCAAAGACTGTCGATCTGCAGGTTGGCGTACAGACGTTCGAAGCCCACTTGCTCCTTGCCCGGCTCGCCGATGACCAAGCCCCAAAGGGTGACTTCAAGGCTGAACGGGTTGAGTTCGATCCGCTGAATCGTCGCGGGTGTCGTGGCGTAATTGGCCAATTGTTGATTGGCAATCCGCAACGCGATGCCCGGTAAAATCAGAAACCCCAGCAGGCTATAAAGAGCCAGGGCAGTCAACAAGGCGCCGATAGCGCGAATCAATCCTTTGGGCATGTGCGGCTTCATCTGTCGGAATCGGAGTGCCTTGGAGTATGGCATGCGTTTGCGGTTCCGAAGCAACCACGCTTAACAGGATTTATCTGATCATCGGCGTGGATTTTCAGAGCTGCAGGATCAGCGTTTTCAGCGGTGGCTGCTGGTCCATCGACGGGAAATCACTACCCGGTGTCAGCGCTGTCCACTCACGCACCGGGCGCCCGGCCTTCTCTGCGCAGCGCAGAACCTGTTCGCGCCAATCGTCCATGCTGACCTTCGCCAGGTTGTTGCAGCAGATCAGCACGCCATCATCGGCGGTGGTCAGCAGCGCCGGTTTGAGCAGGCTCTGGTAGTCACGCAACAGGTCGACCGTGCCGAAGGCACTCTTGGCCCAGGCCGGAGGATCGAGCAATACCAGATCGTACTGACGCGGGTCCAGACGTTGATAGCTCGGCAGTTTCTGGCCGCGACGCTGACTGATTGGCAGGCCGGCCAATTGACGAATCGCCGGGAAATAATCGGACTGGATGAATTCCATCGTCGGCAATTGCGGGTTGAGCAGACCGTTCTCGCGGCCGACCGCCAGATTGCCTTCGGCAAAGTCCAGGTTGCACACCTCGCTCGCACCACCCGCCGCCGCGCTGAGGCCGACGCCACAGGTGTAGGCAAACAGGTTCAGCACACTTTTGTTTTTGCTGTGCGCCTTGACCCAGCCGCGAGCGTTGCGCAGGTCGAGAAACAGCAACGGATCCTGGCCGGCGTGGCGCCCGCGAACCCGGTAGTTCAGTCCCCATTCGTGGCCGATCAAATCTTGCAGGGCGGCTTCGTCGGCGCGGTAGACGGTGTCTTCGCGGTCGATGCGCGAGTTGCCACGGGAACGGTCGTTGTAGACCAGCAGGGTGTCGAGGCCCAGCTGTTGATTGACGGTCTCGTGCAGTTGCAGCAGGGCGTCACGCTCCAGCGCCTGATGAAAGCTTTGCACCAACAGTTGCGGGCCGTAGCGGTCGATGGTCAGGCCGCCGGCGCCTTCCTGGCTGCCATGGAACAGGCGATAGCAATCGGTGCCTTGCTGATGCAGCTCGGCGAGCAAATCCTGGCGACGATCAAGGGCGGCGCACAGCGCCTGATTCAAGGAAGACATGCTGGGCGCCTTGCAGGAGGGAATTGGGGCGCGGGAGTTTAACAGCTTGGACGATGAAGAACCTGTACCTGTACCTGTAGGAGCGAGGCTTGCCCGCGAAGACGGCGGCACAGTCAACATTAATGTCGCCTGACACACCGCTTTCGCGGGCAAGCCTCGCTCCTACAGGTTCAGGCGTTGATCGATCAGCCCTTGCACCACGCTCGGGTCGGCGAGGGTCGAGGTGTCGCCCAGGCTGTCCAGTTCGTTGCAGGCGATCTTGCGCAGAATTCTTCGCATGATCTTGCCCGAACGGGTTTTCGGCAGGGCCGGAGCCCATTGGATCAAGTCCGGTTTGGCGAAGCTGCCGATTTCCTTGCTGACATGCGCGAGCAATTGTTTCTTCAGTTCGTCATTGGGTTCGGTGCCATTCATGGGCGTGACGAAGGCATAGATGCCCTGGCCTTTGACATCATGGGGATAACCGACCACGGCGGCCTCGGCGATGCTGTCGTGAAGCACCAGCGCGCTTTCCACTTCGGCCGTGCCGATGCGGTGCCCGGAGACGTTGATCACGTCGTCGATGCGCCCGGTGATCCAGTAATCGCCGTCCTCGTCACGACGCGCGCCATCGCCGGTGAAGTAGTAGCCGGGGTAGGGCTTGAAGTAGGTTTCGACCATTCGTTTCGGGTCGCCGTAGACGCTGCGGATCTGCGCCGGCCAGCTGGACTTGATGGCCAGTATGCCGCTGCCAGCGCCTTTGATTTCCTTGCCGTGTTCGTCGAGCAATACCGGTTGCACGCCGAACATCGGTTGGGTGGCGCAACCGGGTTTGATCCGTTGGGTGCTGACCAGCGGGCTGAGCATGATGCCGCCGGTTTCGGTCTGCCACCAGGTATCGACAATCGGGCAGCGCTGCTCGCCGACCGTATTGAAATACCACTCCCAGGCTTCCGGGTTGATCGGCTCACCGACGGTGCCGAGTAACCGCAGGCTCTCGCGGGACGTTTCCTTCAACGGCTCGGGGCCTTCACGCATCAGCGCACGCAACGCGGTCGGAGCGGTGTAGAAGATATTCACGTGATGCTTGTCGATCACCTGCCAGAAGCGCGAGGTGCTGGGGTAGCTCGGCACACCTTCGAAGATCAGCGTGGTCGCCCCGTTGGCCAGCGGCCCGTAGACGATGTAGCTATGGCCGGTGACCCAACCGACATCGGCGGTGCACCAGAAGACTTCACCGTCGCGATAGTCGAGGACGTACTTGAAGGTCATGGCCGCTTGCAACAGATAGCCGCCGGTGGTGTGCAGCACGCCTTTGGGTTTACCGGTGCTGCCGGAGGTGTAGAGGATGAACAGCGGGTCTTCGGCGTCCATCGGCTCTGGCGGGCAGTCGTCGCTGACGTCGCGCAAAGCCTGGTGGTACCAGATGTCCCGATCGTCGACCCAGTTAACCTGGCCTTGGGTACGTTCGACCACGATCACGGTGTTCACGTCGGGACAGCTTTGCAGCGCGGTGTCGACGTTCTGTTTGAGCGGCACGAATTTACCGCCGCGCACGCCTTCGTCGGCAGTGATCACGGTGCGGCAATCGGCGTCGAGAATCCGGTCACGCAACGAGTCCGGAGAGAAGCCGCCGAACACCACCGAATGAATCGCACCGATTCGCGCGCAGGCGAGCATGGCGTAGGCGGCTTCGGGGATCATCGGCATGTAGATGCACACGCGGTCGCCTTTCTTCACGCCACGGCTTTTGAGCACGTTGGCCAGTCGGCAGACATTGTGATGGAGTTTTTTGTAGGTGATCCGGGCGGATTCGGCGGGGTCATCGCCTTCCCAGATGATCGCGATTTGATCGCCGCGTTTTTCCAGGTGACGGTCGATGCAGTTGTAACTGACGTTTAACTGTCCACCAGCGAACCAGCTCGCCTCACCGGTTTTCAGGTCATAACGCTGGACGGTTTGCCACGGCGCGCTCCAGTCGAGAAAGCGTGCGGCCTGTTCGGCCCAGAAGGTACTGGGGTGCTCGATGGATTGGCGGTACAGGCGTTGGTAGTCGTCTTGACTTAACTGTGCAGCCCGGCGGACGGCATCGGCTTTGGGGAACGTGCTGATATCGAACATGACGGTTCCTTATTCTTGTTACGACAAGTAATAAAGATGCGCCGAGTGGGGAAAGGGTTCAAGTCAGATGCCGATCGGTGTGGAAGGTGCCGGCCGCAAAATTTGTGGCCACCGTAAACCAATGTGGGAGCGAGCCTGCTCGCGATGGCTGCATGACATTCAACATCAATTTGAATGGCAGACCGCTATCGCGAGCAGGCTCGCTCCCACAAGGGCAGCTGTGTGGCGTCAAATCACCCGCGGTGACGACCGCGGAAGTAGTTGATCAAGCCTTGGGTGGAGGCATCGTCGGCCGGGGTTTCTTCGCTGCCGACCAGGCGGTTGTAGACGCCTTTGCCCAGTTCCTTGCCCAGTTCCACGCCCCACTGGTCGAAGGCATTGATGCCCCAGACCACGCTTTGCACGAAGACTTTGTGTTCGTACATCGCCACCAGTGCGCCGAGACGACGCGGGCTGATGCGTTCGACCACCAAGGTGTTGCTCGGACGGTTGCCCGGGATCACCTTGTGCGGCGCGACTTTTTGTACTTCCTCTTCGCTCAAGCCCTTGTCGCGCAGTTCGGCTTCGGCCTCGCCCAAGGTCTTGCCCAGCATCAGCGCCTGGCTTTGCGACAGGCAGTTGGCGTACAGCCACTGGTGGTGGTCGGACACCGGGTTGAAGCTGACGATCGGCACGATAAAGTCAGCCGGAATCAGCTGGGTGCCTTGGTGCAGCAACTGGTGGTAAGCGTGCTGACCGTTGCAACCTACGCCGCCCCAGATCACCGGACCGGTATCGGTGGACACTGGCGTGCCGTCTTGGCGCACGCTCTTGCCGTTGGATTCCATATCCAGCTGTTGCAAGTGTTTGGTGATGTTGCGCAGGTAGTGGTCGTACGGCAGGATCGCGTGACTTTGCGCGCCCCAGAAGTTGCCGTACCAGACGCCGAGCAACGCCAGCAGCACCGGCATGTTCTGTTCGAATGGCGCGCTCTGGAAGTGCTGGTCCATGGTGTAGGCACCGGACAGCAACTCCTTGAAGTTCGACATGCCGATGGCCAGTGCAATCGGCAGACCGATAGCCGACCACAGCGAGTAACGCCCGCCGACCCAGTCCCACATCGGGAAGATGTTTTCTTCGCGAATACCGAACGCCACCGCAGCAGCATTGTTGCTGGAAACGGCGATGAAGTGACGGTACAGCTCGGCTTCCGAACCACCCTGAGCCAGATACCAGGCGCGTGCGGCCTGGGCGTTCTTCAGGGTTTCGAGGGTGTTGAAGGATTTCGACGAGACGATGAACAGCGTGGTCTCGGCGCGCAGCTTCATGGTCAGTTCGTGGAACTCACTGCCGTCGATGTTCGCCAGGTAATGACAGCGCACGCCTTTCTGGGCGTAGGACAGCAGCGCTTCGGACACCAGCTCAGGGCCGAGGAACGAGCCACCGATGCCGATATTCACCACGTCAGTGATCGGCTTCTCGGTGTAACCGCGCCACAAACCATCGTGGATACGGCCCACGAGGTCGGTGATCTGGTTCAACACTTTGTGTACATCGGGCATCACGTTGACGCCGTTGACCGACAGCTTGTCGCCCACCGGGCGGCGCAGTGCGGTGTGCAGCGCGGGGCGGCCTTCGGAAGAGTTGACGATTTCGCCATCGAACAGCGCTTTGATCGCGCCTTTGAGGTCGACTTCGTTGGCCAGGCCCACCAGCAGATTGCGGGTCTCGGCGTTGATCAGGTTTTTCGAGTAGTCGAGAAACAGGCCGCAGCTGCTAAGGGTGAATTGAGTAAAGCGCTGCGGATCGGCATTAAACGCTTCGCGCATGCTGAAATCTTGCATGGCTTGGCGGTGGTCATTCAGCGCTTGCCAGGCGGGCAGAGCGGTAACGTCGTGAGGAGTGCGGTAATACGCCATCGCTGCGGTTTTCCTTTTTACTTGAACGGCCTTTTGAACACTAAAAATCCCGGAGCGCTGTGGGTGGGCGTCCGGTCAACTGCGTCGACACGATTTCATGGCGCAGGGCGAATACAGTAAACCTCGCGCTGCAATCTGTCTTGACTTTGTCTGACCTGCTCCCGGTACTTTTTTAACATTTAAACAGGGAGCGGTCCGACAAACGGAAGGCTGACAGGGGCGTCGGCTCGATCAGGCGACCTGAACCGGAATGGCATTACTGGTGTGGCTCAACTCGTTACCCGGCGCCATGTAGAGCATGCGCGGCTTGAAGTTGAGCAGCTCGGCTTCGTTGTAGTGGGCGTAAGCGCAGATGATCACGCGGTCGCCGACCTTGGCCTTGTGCGCCGCGGCACCGTTGACCGAAATCATGCGCGAACCTTCTTCACCACGAATCGCGTAGGTGGTGAAGCGCTCGCCGTTGTCGATGTTGTAGATCTGGATCTGTTCGTATTCACGGATGCCGGACAGGTCCAGCCATTCGCCGTCGATGGCGCAAGAGCCTTCGTAATCGAGTACTGCATGGGTGACTTCGGCGCGATGCAGCTTGGCCTTGAGCATGATGGCGTGCATGAGTGTTTTCCCAGGTCGGAATCGAACGGCGGGCAGTTTGCCCGAAGGCTTTGTGGGCGGCAATACAGTCTGGAAACGACGTAGATCTAATGTGTGCGGGCCTGTGGCGAGGGGGCTTGCCCCCGCTGGGCTGCGAAGAAGCCCCAAAATCTCTGATGTACCAAAGATCTTGTGAGTGCTATGCACTCAAACGGGGGCAAGCCCCCTCGCCACAGGCCTGCTCCCACATTGGTTTTGCGGTGTTCAGGCGGGCGCGTCGAGGTTCAGATGCAGGTTGTCGATCAACCGTGTCGTGCCCAGGAACGCCGCTACCAGAATCACCAGATCCCGATCTTCGGCCGTCGCCGGACGCAAGGTCAGCGCATGGCGAATTTCCAGATAATCCGCACGCAGGCCAGCGGCTTCAAGCTGTTTGATCTGCTCGTTGATCAACGTCGGGTAATCCCGCTCACCCTGTTTAATTGCATCGGCAATATGGCTCAGGGTGCGATAGACCACTGGCGCGACGGCGCGCTGTTCTTCGCTGAGGAAACCATTGCGCGACGACAGCGCCAGACCGTCGGCGGCCCGCACGGTGGGTTCGCCGATGATCTGGATCGGCATGTTCAGGTCATGCACCAGGGCGCGAATCACCGCCAGTTGCTGGAAGTCTTTCTGACCGAAGATCGCCAGGTCCGGCTGGACCATGTTGAACAGCTTGCTGACCACGGTCGCCACCCCTTCGAAATGCCCCGGACGGCTGGCGCCGCACAGGCCTTCGGAGAGTTGCGGAACACTGACGCGGGTCTGACCGGCCATGCCGTCGGGGTACATTTCTTCGACGGTTGGTGCGAACAGCAGATGGCAACCGGCCTGGAGCAGCTTCTCCTGATCGGCGGCCAGGGTCCGCGGGTACTTGTCGAGGTCTTCGCCGGCACCAAATTGCAGCGGATTGACGAAAATGCTCGCGACCACGAAATCCACCCGTTGGGTGGCTTTGGTAATCAGCGCGATATGCCCGCTGTGCAGGTTGCCCATGGTCGGCACAAAGCCGATGCGCTTGCCTTCGCTACGGGCACGGGCCACGGCGGCCCGCAGTTCGCGTACGGTTTTTACGGTGTTCATGCAGAGAATCCGTGTTCGATGCCAGGGAAAGTCACCGCTTTGACTTCAGTGACGTAAGCGCTCAAGGCGGCTTGAATGCTGGTTTGGCCGGTCATGAAGTTCTTCACGAATTTGGGCACTCGACCGGTAATGGACAAACCAAGCATATCGTGCAGGACCAGCACTTGGCCGTCGGTGCCACTGCCGGCGCCGATACCGATCACCGGGATCTTCACCGCCTGGGAGATTTCTTCAGCCAGTTCGCTGGGCACGCATTCGAGCAGCAGCATGGCCGCGCCGGCCTGTTCCAGGGAAATCGCGTCGGCACGCATTTGCCGCGCCTGGTTCTCGTTGCGGCCCTGGACTTTATAGCCGCCGAGGATGTTGACCGATTGCGGCGTCAGCCCCATGTGCGCGCACACCGGGATGCCTCGTTCGGCCAGCAGACGGATCGAGTCCGCGAGCCACAATGCCCCTTCAACCTTGACCATGTGTGCACCGGCCTGCATTAACAGAGCGCTGTTGGTCATGGTTTGTTCAATGGTGGCGTAGGCCATGAAAGGCAGGTCGGCGAGGATCAGGGCATCGGTGTTGCCGCGTTTGACGGCTGCCACGTGGTAGGCCATTTCAGCGGTGGTCACCGGCAGTGTGCTGTCGTGACCTTGCAAGACCATGCCGAGGGAGTCGCCCACCAGCAGCACTTCAACCCCGGCCTCATTGCAGGCATGGGCGAAGGTCGCGTCATAGCAGGTCAGCATGGTGATCTTTTCACCTTTCTGCTTGAGGCTCTGGAGCGTGGTCAGGGTGATGGCTGGCATGAAAAAAATCCTCATTACAGGCGCTATGGAAACTACTGCGAGTAACGCGCGTGATTCGTCATTTATACAGGCGCACCTTCTTTCGTGGTGCTTGTAAGGCCTGGATTGCGCCCTTTGGCGCCGCGTTGGCGGCAGCGGGACGCCTATAGTCGTGAGGAGAACCCGGGAAGTCAATTGCGTGTGTTACCGGGTTGTTACGCGTGGGGTGTTACCGGCGTTACTGATGCGATTCAGCAGGTGGCAGGGATGATTTGCAGATTTTTTGTCCGACAAAAAACCAATGTGGGAGCGAGCCTGCTCGCGATAGTGGTCATTCAGTCAACATCATTGTTGAATGTCAGTCCGTCATCGCGAGCAGGCTCGCTCCCACAGGGATATTTGTCAGGCGTGAGAAATGCGTTCCAACCCGACGAACGGGCAGGCGGCGAGTAATTCTGTGAGGGTGCGGCCGTCGGCCAGGCGCAAATCAGCAGGTGCCAGTTCGGCCAGCGGATACAGAACGAAGGCTCGTTCTTGCATGTGGTAATGAGGCACCTTGAGGCGAGGCTCGTTGATCAACCGATCGCCAAACAGCACGATGTCCAGGTCCAGCGTGCGCGGACCCCAGCGTTCAAGGCGCTCGCGGCCTTGGCCGTTCTCGATGGCTTGCAGCGCATCCAGCAGGTCCAGCGGCGCCAGGTGGCTGTCGAGTGCGGCGACCGCGTTGGTGTAACGCGGTTGACCGGGCAGCAGCGAGTCGCTTTGATAAAACCCGGAAACCCCGACCAGTTCGGTTTGCGGCAATTGCGCCAGCGCTGTGACAGCACTGCGCAACTGTTCGGCGGGGTCAGCCAGATTGCTGCCCATGCCGATGTAGATGCGCTCCATGGCTTATTCGCCTGTAGCGCTCGGTGCGCCGGCAGCGCGCTTGCGCTTGGCGCCGCCGCTACGGCGACGTTTGCGCGGAGCACCGGTACCGTCGTCCTTGCCGCTGAGGTCGCGGATCATGTCCCGGCGTTCGCTGTCGTTGGCGTCCTGATAATCGGTCCACCATTCGCCCAGGCCATCAGTCTGTTCACCGGCGCTTTCACGCAGCAGCAGGAAGTCGTAACCGGCGCGGAACCGCGGGTTGTCCAGTAACAGGTCGGCGCGTTTGCCGCTGCGCCGTGGCAGACGCTCCTGCATGTCCCAGATCTCGCGGATCGGCATGGTGAAGCGTTTCGGAATGGCGATGCGCTGGCACTGTTCGGCGATCAACTCGTGAGCAGCTTCCTGCATTGCCGGAATCGGCGGCATGCCGCGTTCTTGCAGGCGCAACACACGGGCCGGCAGGGCAGGCCAGAGCAGGGCGGCAAACAGGAACGCCGGGGTGACCGGTTTGTTCTGCTTGATCCGCAGGTCCGTGTTGATCAGCGCTTCACTGATCAGCGTGTGCGTGTAGGTCGGGTTGTACTCCAACGCTGCCGCACTGGCCGGGAACAGCGGATCGAACAACTGCAGGTCGACGAGCATTTCGAAGGTGTCCGCGGCATAGCCGGAGAGGAACAACTTGAGCACTTCTTCGAACAGACGAGCCGACGGGATCTCGCGCAGCAACGGCGCCAGTTCGCGGATCGGCGTGGCACTGTGTTTTTCGATGCCGAAATTCAGCTTGGCGGCGAAACGCACGGCCCGCAGCATCCGCACCGGGTCTTCCTGGTAGCGTTGCTTCGGATCGCCGATCAGGCGGATCAGATGATTGCGGATGTCGTGTACGCCGTTGGCGTAGTCGAGAATGCGCTCGCTGACCGGATCGTAATACAAGGCGTTGATGGTGAAGTCGCGGCGTTGCGCGTCTTCTTCCAGAGTGCCGTAGACGTTGTCGCGCAAAATGCGCCCGCTTTCATTACGAGACGATTGGTTGCTGTCTTCGTCCTCGTCGTTTTGCGGGTGATTGGCGCGGAAGGTCGCGACTTCAATGATTTCGCGGCCAAAGTGGATATGCACCAGTT
Source organism: Pseudomonas sp. GM50 (assembly GCF_000282375.1). Lineage (GTDB taxonomy): Bacteria > Pseudomonadota > Gammaproteobacteria > Pseudomonadales > Pseudomonadaceae > Aquipseudomonas. Next base: position 22,070 of record NZ_AKJK01000144.1, on the reverse strand, counting down.
TGAAACGCCGACCGATGATCCGCGCGTTGCGGAATTCGGCGCGTACCTGTTCAGGCGTGGCGCTGGTGGCGACGTCGAAATCTTTCGGCGTGATGCCGAGCAGCATGTCACGCACACAGCCGCCGACCAGGTAAGCCTGGTAACCGGCGTTCTGCAGGCGTTCGACGATATTCACCGCGTAACGGCTGAATTGTGCCTTTTGCAGCGAATGTTGGCCGCTGTTGAGCACTTCAGGCGTACTGCGAATGTGTTGCGTATGACGCTTGGGAGAACGGAATGACTGGAACAACTTCTTCAGCATGGGATGCACTGTTTGAAGGAATGTTCGGCCATAACGAAGAATGACCGCATGATGGGCGGGGATTCTAGCATTTAGTCGGGGGATGGTGTAGGAAGCTGCGCAAGCGTGTGAAGGGGATGTCGGCAGTAGGGGCAAACGCCAGAAACCACAAGGGGAGCCGAAGCTCCCCAAGAAGTAGTTGCATGCTCTATTTTTATTATTGGTTTCGGGCTTCTTGTTTTTGTTGAGTGCCCTCGCCATGAAGTTTTCCTTCATGACCCTCCCAATCGGGAGCCAAGAGCAAACGGATTGCTTTGGTCGCTGTGTTGCTGTGATCGTTCGATCCAACCAGTTCAGGCACTGTCTTGGGACAGTTTTTTATTATTCTCGGCCTGGTCGTGGGGCAAGCCCCAAATGCAACGCCTCTCCAAAAGAATCAGTTAGCTACGCCTCTCGCCGTCTTGTTTTTATTGTGCGTGAGTCGATTCGTCTTATTTTTATTGTCTTGTACATTGCTTGTTATTGTTCTTGTACTGAACATATAGCAGGGTGCGTGCCAACTTTTGTGAAGCCCAGTAAAACAAGGGGTTAGGCGGGCTGATGGTGTTTTTCGAGGCCCAAAAAAACCGGGGCTTCGTTACCGTAAGCCCCGGCTTCTGTTACGCGAAAAAGCTGAGGTAACAGTTTTTTCACAATGTCATGTGTTACCCGCACATCCGACAGGTGCGGTTCAGCTCTCGCTGGCCACCCCGGTCTTGCGCCGCGGAATGCCCAGGCGCTGACGGCGCTCCCACAGGCATTTGCGACTGACCCCGAGTTTGCGGGCCAACTCGGTTTCGGTCATGTGGTCCTGATGCTCGAGAACGAAATGCTGGAAGTAGTCTTCCAGGGACAAATCTTCGGTCGGTTCGTGGCTGGTGTTACCGGCGCCGTTGCCCTGCTGGGGCGCCAGACCGATGAAGTCATCGTCATCCAGATCACTCAGTTCGATGTCGATGCCCAGCAGCTCGGCAGAAATTTCCGGGCTCTCGCACAGAATCACCGCACGTTCGACCGCGTTTTCCAATTCGCGAACGTTACCCGGCCAGGAGTAATGCCGAATGGCCTGTTCGGCATCCAGGGCGAATTTCAGATCGGTGCGGTTGACCCGTGCGCTCTGCCGCGCGAGGAATGCAGTGGCAATTTCGTTGACGTCGGCGCCGCGCTCGCGCAGGGCCGGCAGCTTCAAGGCGATCACGTGAAGGCGGTAGTACAAGTCTTCACGGAACTGGCCAATTTTCGCCAGGCTCTTGAGGTCCCGGTGGGTCGCGGCGATCAGGCGTACATCAACCTTCTGCGACTGCACCGAGCCGACCCGGCGGATTTCCCCTTCCTGCAACACACGCAGCAGGCGGGCCTGAGCTTCCAGTGGCAGTTCACCGATTTCATCGAGGAACAAGGTGCCGCCGTCCGCTGCTTCCACCAACCCGGCACGCCCGGCACTGGCGCCGGTAAACGCGCCTTTTTCGTGGCCGAACAATTCGGACTCGATCAGGCTTTCCGGAATGGCCGCGCAGTTCACCGAAATCATCGGCGCCTTGGCGCGTTTGGACAGGTTGTGCAGGGCGCGTGCTACCAGTTCTTTACCGGTACCGGATTCACCCTGGATCAGGACGTTGGAATCGGTTGGCGCGACTTTACGGATCTTGCTGTACAGGTCCTGCATCGGAGGGCAGGAGCCGATAATGCCGATTTCGCCGTTGCTGTTGTCGACACCGTTTTTCGCGGCGCCATTGCTCGTTTTGCCGACGACCGGTTCACCGCTGGCTTGCGCCGATTGCCGGTCACGCAGGATTCGCGCGACGGCCTGGAGCATTTCGTCGTGATCGAAAGGCTTGGCGATGTAATCCACCGCGCCCATCTTCATGGAGTCGACGGCCGAACGCAGGCTGGCGTAACTGGTCATGATCAGCACCGGAGTGCCCTGGCCAAGTTTGATCAACTCGGTACCAGGCGCGCCCGGCAGACGCAGGTCGCTGACGATCAGGTCAAATGTGGGGATGCTGAAACGCTCTTGTGCTTCCTGCACGGATCCGGCTTCGCTGACCTGGTACTGGTTACGTTCCAGCAGACGGCGCAAGGCGGAGCGGATAATTGTTTCGTCTTCGACGATCAAAATGTGCGGCATTGATTCGATACTCTCGACGGTCTCAGTTCACAGCGGACGTCGCTTCGACATGACGCGGCAAAGTTACCCGGATACGGGTGCCGCGTTGGCTTTGAACATCAGCCGGGCTGTCGATGGTGATTTGTCCATAATGCTCTTCAACGATGGAATAGACCAGTGCAAGGCCCAGACCGGTGCCTTCGCCAGGGTCTTTGGTGGTGAAGAAAGGTTCGAACAATCGGTCCATGATGCTCGAGGGGATACCGCTGCCTTCGTCTTCGACGATCAGATCGACCGTGTGTTCGCCGGCTTCGCTCTTGACTCGTACCGCACTGCCCGGAGGCGAGGCGTCGCGGGCGTTTGAGAGCAGGTTGATCAATACCTGGGCGAGCCGCTGCGGGTCACCTTCGACCCAGTGGTCGGGATCGCACAGATTATAGAACTGTACTTCGAAATTGCGCCGGTTCAAGGCCAGCAGGCCGATGGCATCCTGGGCCACTTCCGCCAGACAGACGGGCTCGTCACTGTGCTGATAACTGCCGGCATGGGCGAAGCTCATCAGCGACTGAACGATGCGTGACACGCGTTTGGTCTGCTCGAGGATCTGCCCACTGATTTCCGTGAGTTCGGCGTCTTCTTCACGCTCTTCGCGCAAGTTTTGCGCGAGACAGGCAATGCCGGTGATCGGGTTGCCGATTTCATGGGCCACGCCGGCCGCCAGTCGACCGATACTGGCCAGGCGCTCGGAGTGCACCAGTTTGTCTTCGAGCATCTGGGTTTCGGTCAAATCTTCCACCAGCAGCACCAGGCCGCTGTTACCCGGCGCCAGCGGCTCGTCGATTGCCGCTTTGTGCAGGTTCAGCCAGCGCGTCTGACCGTCGAGGGCCAGGTGCTGTTTGTGCAAATGCTCGTCCGGCAGATTGATGAAGCCTTGCAGCAGCTCTTTCCAAGGGTCGGCAATGGTGCTCAGGCGTGAACCGACCACACGCTGCGCGGCAATCCCGGTCAGCTCCTCCATGGCTTTGTTCCACATGAGGATTTCCTGATCCTTGGCCAGCGAGCACACGCCCATCGGCAGTTCCTGCAAGGTCTGGCGGTGGTAGCGGCGCAGGGCATCGAGTTCGGCGGCAAGACCGGTGAGGCGCGAGTGGTAATCCTCAAGACGGCTTTCGATGAAGTGGATGTCTTCGGTGACGTAGTTTTCGCCACCGGCCTTGTAGGGCAGGAAGGTTTCGACCATGTCCTGCGCCACGCTCGGGCCCATCAGGCCGGAAAGGTTGGCTTCGATACGGTCACGCAAACGACGCAAGGCATACGGCCGGCGCTCGTCGAACGGCAGATAGAGGTCACGCAGGGCCTGTTCGACTTCCTTCTGTGCAGCCTTGGCACCCAATGGTTTTGCAAGCTGCGTGGCGAATTCCTGGGGCGAGGCCGCGTGCAGTTCGCGGCGTTGCGGGCGGCGAACGTTGTCCACCGCGCAGGCTTCGGCGGCGCTGGCCTCTTCGGGGCTGGCATTGGTGAACAACGAAATCAGCGTGAACATCAGCACGTTGGCGGCCAGCGAGGCGATTGCTGCCATGTGCCAGCTGGTGTCGTCCAGCACATAAATCATGTTCAGCAGTGGAATGTAGAAGCCTTGCAGATTGCCGACCAGCGGCAGCAGCATAGTCACCATCCACACCAGAATCCCCGCCAGCAGGCCTGCGATGAAGCCGCGACGGTTGGCGGTCGGCCAGTACAGTACCGACAACACCCCCGGCAGGAACTGCAACGTGGCGACGAAGGCGACGATGCCGAGGTTGGCCAGGTCCTGCTCGGCACCCAGCATCAGGTAGAAACCGTAACCGGCCATAATGATCGCGACGATCAGCGCCCGGCGGGTCCATTTCAGCCAACGGTAAATATTGCCTTCAGCCGGCGGCTGATAGAGCGGCAGCACCAGATGGTTCAGCGCCATCCCGGAGAGCGCCAGCGTGGTGACGATGATCAAACCGCTGGCCGCTGACAATCCGCCGACATAGGCCAATAGCGCCAGGGCTTTGTTGTTGGCGGCGATGCCGATGCCCAGGGTGAAGTATTCCGGATTGGTCGTGGCGCCGAGTTTCAGCCCGGCCCAGAGAATCAGCGGCACCGCGAGGCTCATCAACAGCAGAAACAGCGGCAGACCCCAGCTCGCACTGACCAGCGAGCGCGGGTTGAGGTTCTCGGTAAACGTCATGTGGTACATGTGCGGCATCACAATCGCCGAGGCGAAGAACACCAGCAGCAGCGTGCGCCACGGGCCTTCCTGCAATGGCGTGTGCAGGGCGGCGAGGGCGGTCTGGTTTTGCAGCAGCCACAGTTCCAGCTGCTGCGGGCCATCAAACACGCCATACAGCGCATACAGACCGACGCCGCCAATCGCGATCAGTTTGATCACCGACTCGAAGGCAATCGCGAACACCAGGCCTTCATGTTTCTCGCGGGTAGCGATGTGGCGTGAGCCGAAGAAAATCGTGAACAGGGTAATCAGTGCGCAGAAGCTCAGGGCCACGCGATGCTGCACCGGCTCGCGGGTGAGGATGCTGATGGAGTCGGCCACTGCCTGAATCTGCAACGCCAGCAACGGCAGCACGCCGATCAGCATGAAAATTGTCGTCAGTGCGCCGGCCCAGGTGCTGCGGAAGCGAAACGCGAACAAGTCGGCCAGGGACGAGAGTTGATAAGTGCGGGTGATTTTCAGGATCGGGTACAAAAGCACTGGCGCCAGCAGAAAGGCCCCGGAAACCCCGAGGTAGCTGGACAGAAAACCGTAGCCGTACTGATAGGCCAGGCCCACCGTGCCGTAAAACGCCCAGGCACTGGCGTAGACGCCCAGCGACAGGGTGTACGTCAGCGGGTGGCGAATGATCGCCCGCGGGATCATCCCCCGTTCGCTGATCCAGGCCACGCCGAACAGCACCGCCAGGTACGCGGCGCTGATCAGGATCATCTGGGTCAGGCTAAAGCTCATCGGCATCTTTTTGGCTCTGCAGGATGAAGGTCACGACAATCAGAATCAGCCAGAGCAAATAAGGGCGATACCAAGCGCCCGTGGCGTCGATCCACCAATCCATGATGGCCGGGGAGAACAGATAAATCCCCACTACCAGGAGCAGGACCAAGCGATAGATGTACATCCCGGCCTCTCTTTTTTATGCGCGTGCCCGAAAACGTGCGGCGATGGTAACGGATGGGCGCGCCACTGCAAGTGGCATCACTGCAGTTGCGCTTCAGGCAACGTCAGTGTGCGCGGGATCAGCGATGCATCCCAGTGGGTAATCCCCCAGTTCAGCACTTCCCGTGGCGTGGCGTCATTCAGTTCGGTCGCGGGTTTGTGCCCCAGCGCCCGCAATGCGCGCAGCAACAGCGGCGTGGCCTGATCTTCAGTCAGCGGCGGCGAGCGATAGGATTTGCCGAGTTTGTGGCCGTCCGGCTGGGTAATCAGCGGGATGTGCAGGTAGCGCGGTTGCGGCAGGCCCAGCAGTTCTTGCAGATAGAGCTGGCGCGGCGTGGAATCCAGCAGATCGGCGCCGCGCACGATATCGGTGATGCCTTGCCAGGCGTCGTCCAGCACCACCGCCAATTGATAGGCGTAGAGCCCGTCGCGACGGCGGATCACGAAATCACCGACTTCCCGGCCCAGGTGTTGACGGAATTCGCCCTGCACCCGGTCGATGAAGTGGTATTCCAGCTCCGGTACACGCAGGCGGATCGCCGCGTTCTCGGTGCCGTGCCCCGCGTTGCGGCAGAACCCGGGATAGATGCCGTGATACGGCTCCAATTGCTTGCGCGAACAGGTGCAAGCGTAGGCCAGGCCCTGATTGAACAGGCGATTGATGACTTCGTCATAGGCCGCGTGCCGGTCACTCTGTCGGACCATGTCGCCATCCCACTCGAACCCGTAGCTTTCCAGCGCCTTGAGAATCGCCGCCTGAGCGCCAGGCTCTTCCCGTGGCGGATCGAGATCTTCCATGCGCACCAGCCAGTGGCCGCCGACCGAACGGGCGTCGAGGTACGAGGCCAACGCTGCGACCAGCGAACCGAAGTGCAGATGCCCACTGGGTGTGGGGGCGAAACGCCCGATGTAGGCGGGGGAGGCGATGACGGTCATAAGGGCGATGTCAGGCTGTTCAATCGTTTTGAGCATGGCTTGAAGCCGCCTTCGCGAGCAAGCTCAGCTCCTACAGGAAATTGCGCTGCCTTTGTAGGAGCGAAGCTTGCTCGCGAAGGCAATTTTAAAGACGCAACAAATCAGCAAATGTCAGAAACAAAAAACGGAGCGTTCGCACGCTCCGTTCTTCGTTCAAGTCGCAAAAATTACTTGCCGACTTGCTTTTCCTTGATTTCCGCCAGGGTCTTGCAGTCAACGCACATGTCGGCGGTAGGGCGGGCTTCCAGTCGCTTGACGCCGATTTCGACGCCGCAGGACTCGCACCAGCCGTATTCTTCGTCTTCGATCAATTGCAGTGTTTTGTCGATTTTCTTGATCAGCTTGCGCTCGCGGTCGCGGGCGCGCAATTCGAGGCTGAATTCCTCTTCCTGGCTGGCACGGTCTGCCGGGTCAGGAAAGTTGGCCGCTTCGTCTTTCATGTGATCAACAGTACGGTCGACTTCCTGCATCAAGTCCTGTTTCCACTTGTTCAGGATCTTGGTGAAGTGAGCGCGCATGGGCTTGCCCATGTACTCTTCGCCCTTCACTTCTTTGTAGGGTTCGAAGCCGCTGATCGACTGATTTTGCTGCTTTGCTTGGGTGGGCATGAAATGGACCGCCTCTACTCTTGTAATCCATTGCGCAGGATTGCTCCATCACCGACACCTGCCGGCCCTGCGGCTGCAAGCGGGCGAACTTACCAGATCAAATCGGACCGCGCTACTCCCGGATGTCGAGCCCGCGGCCCGTGGCGCTTGCAAAAGATTGCAAAGCCTTGCCTGGTGGCTCTGGAGACCTGATCAATTATTGATTTTAGTCAAACCTGGAGCATACGCTTGAACCGTTTGAGACCAGCGTTATATGGGCTCTGACCGCTTTAGGTTCTCGCTCGTTCCTGCGCTTGGGTAGAATCGATTCTTTTCCCCGTTGTAAGGAAGGCTAATGGCTCTGTCCTACAGTGCGCGCAGTCGCGCTATCGAACCATTTCACGTTATGGCCCTGCTGGCGCGGGCCAACGAGCTGCAAGCAGCCGGCCACGACGTGATTCACCTGGAAATCGGCGAGCCGGACTTCACCACCGCCGAGCCGATCATCCAGGCCGGCCAGGCCGCGCTGACGGCGGGGAAGACTCGTTACACCGCCGCTCGCGGCATCCCTGAGCTGCGTGAAGCCATTTCGGGCTTTTATCAGCAACGTTACGGGCTGAACATCGATCCGCAACGAATTCTCATCACGCCCGGCGGTTCAGGCGCATTGCTGCTGGCCAGTGCCTTGCTGGTAGACCCAGGCAAGCATTGGCTGCTGGCAGACCCGGGTTACCCGTGCAACCGGCACTTCCTGCGGTTGGTGGAAGGCGCGGCGCAATTGGTGCCGGTCGGCCCGGACGTGCGTTATCAGCTGACCCCGGACCTGGTTGCGCGTCATTGGGACCACGATAGCGTCGGCGCCCTGGTGGCATCGCCGGCCAACCCGACCGGGACTATCCTGACCCGCGACGAGTTGGCCGGGCTCTCTGCAGCGATCAAGGCCCGCCACGGCCACTTGGTGGTCGACGAGATCTACCATGGCCTGACTTACGGCACGGACGCGGCCAGCGTGCTGGAAGTCGACGACAGCGCCTTCGTCCTCAATAGTTTTTCCAAGTATTTCGGCATGACCGGCTGGCGCCTCGGTTGGCTGGTAGCGCCAGAAGCGGCGGTCGGTGAGCTGGAAAAACTCGCCCAGAACCTCTACATCAGCGCGCCGAGCATGGCCCAGCACGCTGCATTGGCTTGCTTCGAACCCGCCACTATTCAAATTTTCGAGGAGCGCCGCGCCGAGTTCGGACGACGTCGTGATTTCCTGCTGCCAGCCCTGCGTGAATTGGGCTTCGGTATTGCCGTAGAGCCGGAAGGCGCTTTCTACTTGTACGCTGATATCAGCAAGTTCGGCGGCGATGCCTTCGCGTTTTGCCGACATTTCCTCGAAACCGAGCACGTGGCGATTACGCCGGGCCTGGACTTCGGTCGTTATCAGGCCGGGCATCATGTGCGGTTTGCCTACACCCAGAGTCTTCCACGCTTGCAAGAAGCGGTCGAACGGATCGCTCGCGGTTTGAAGAGCTGGCAAGGCTGATGCGCTTTCATCCTCCCCTCGAAGAAGGTCGCTTGATTCGTCGCTACAAACGTTTTCTCGCCGATATCGAAACCGTTAGCGGCGAGTTGCTGACCATCCACTGCCCCAATACTGGTTCGATGCTCAATTGCCAGGTTGAAGGCGGGCAGGTCTGGTTCAGTCGTTCCAACGACCCCAAACGTAAATTGCCCGGCACCTGGGAAGTCGGGGAAACCCCGCAAGGGCGGTTGTTCTGCGTAAACACCGGGCGTGCCAACGGTTTGATCGAGGAGGCGTTGCGGGCCAATGTCATCACCGAGCTGAACGGCTTTACCGAACTGAAGCGCGAAGTGGCCTACGGTCAGGAAAACAGTCGCATCGATTTCCGTCTCGACTACCCGAGCGGGCCAGCGTATGTGGAAGTCAAAAGCGTCACCCTGGGCTTCGATGGCTCGTTGGTGGCGGCGTTTCCCGATGCGGTGACCCAGCGCGGGGCCAAGCATTTGCGGGAGTTGGCGCATTTGGCCCGGGACGGGGTTCGTGCCGTGCAGTTGTATTGCGTGAATCTGACCGGCATCGACTCCGTGCGTCCTGCCGAAGAAATCGATTCGGCCTACGCGGCGGCGTTACGCGAAGCGGTGGCGTGCGGGGTCGAAGTGCTGGCGTATGGCGTGCACTTGACCCACGAAGAGATGGTGGTCGATCGGCGGCTGGAAGTGCTGTTAAACGGTTAGAGCGTGACCCAGATCCCTTGCTCGTCTTCGTGGCAGGGGATGGTTGTAAGGGATTGCCCGGCGCACGGGCCGGCGACGCATTCGCCGTCTTCGATCAGAAACAATGCGCCGTGGGTGGCGCACTGGATCAGGCTGTTGCTGGGGTCGAGAAACTGGTCGGGCTTCCATTCCAGTCCGACACCCCGGTGCGGGCAGCGATTTTCATACACATACACCCGGCCACCCCGGCGCACGGCCAGGAGCTTCTGACCGTCGACGTCGAAACCGCGACTGCTGGCGTCAGCCAATTCGACGCCTGTGCAAAGAAGCTTCATGTCTATCCTCAAATCCCACAGCTCGTGACCAGATATGTCCGAGCTTGACGTTCAAATGCAAACAATTATCAAATGGCCGCTCACCCACGGGGCGATTGCCGGATGCCGAGGATACTTGGCTTGTCATCTCGATGCCCGGGAAACCCTTTAAAGGAAGCTGTTTATGCGCCTGAGTACCCGCGTTGCTGCGCTCTGTGTCGGACTGCTCGTCAGCCACCAGGCTTTGGCAACCGAGTTGCCACAACGTTGGGTCAGTGCTGGTGGTGCCTTGTCGGAATGGGTCAGCGCACTGGGCGGTGAGTCGAAACTGGTGGGTGTCGATACCACCAGTCAGCATCCCGATTCGTTGAAGGCACTGCCGAGCATCGGCTATCAACGGCAACTCTCGGCAGAAGGCATCCTGAGTCTGCGCCCGCAGATTCTGGTGGGCACCGAAGAAATGGGCCCGCCACCGGTACTTTCACAGATTCGCAGCGCGGGCGTTCAGGTCGAACTGTTCTCGACCCAGCCAGATTTGCCCACATTGCAGGGTAACTTGCAGCATTTGGGCAAATTGCTGGGGGCTGAAGATCGGGCTTCGCAAGTGTTTTTGACTTATCAACAGCAACTCGATCAGCAACAAGCGCGGGTCAGTCAGGCGCAACTCAAACATAAAGCACCGGGCGTATTGCTGCTGTTGGGCCACGCGGGCGGCAAACCCTTGATTGCCGGTAAAGACACCGCCGCCGATTGGTTGCTGCAACAGGCCGGTGGCCACAATCTGGCAACCCATACTGGCTACAAACCGTTTTCCGTAGAGTCCCTGGCCAGTCTCAATCCCGAAGTGCTGGTGTTTGCCGACCGTGCGCTGACGGGCGATGCGGCGCGGGCGGCGCTGTTCAAGGAGAATCCGATCCTCTCGTCCACCCGCGCGGCCAAGGACGGGCGAGTCATGGAGCTGGACCCGACGTTGTTGGTGGGGGGGCTGGGGCCACGGTTGCCGGAAAGTCTGATCAGGCTGTCTGACGAGTTCTATCCCGGTACGACCGGCCAATGACTTTTCTGGTTAAACCCCGTGCGCTATTCATTGGCCTGAGCCTGTTGTGTTTGCTGGCGATCTGGTTGTCTTTGGCGCTGGGGCCGGTGAGTTTGCCGTTGTTCGATACCTTGCGTGCGGCGTTGCGGCTGATCGGTGTACCGATCGCTCCCGATGGGCTGGAGCAGGCCGAGCTGATCCTTGGGCAGATTCGCTTGCCACGAACCTTGCTGGGCTTGGCAGTGGGGGGCGTACTGGCGCTGTCCGGCGTGGCGATGCAGGGCCTGTTTCGCAATCCGCTGGCCGATCCGGGATTGGTGGGGGTCTCCAGTGGCGCGGCATTGGGCGCTGCGATCGCGATTGTCGGCGGTTCGGTGTTCGGCGGTCTGCCTGAATCCTTCGGGCCTTATCTGTTGTCGGTGTGCGCGTTTCTCGGTGGGCTGGGTGTAACGGCGCTGGTCTATCGACTGGGGCGGAGCAATGGCCAGACCAACGTCGCCACCATGCTGCTGGCCGGTATTGCATTGACTGCCCTGGCCGGCTCGGCGGTAGGGTTGTTCACCTATCTGGCGGATGACGCGACCCTGCGCACCTTGACGTTCTGGAACCTGGGCAGCCTTAACGGCGCCAGTTATTCGCGACTTTGGCCGTTGCTACTGGTGAGCATCGGTGTGGCGCTGTGGTTGCCGCGTCGGGCCAAGGCCTTGAATGCATTGTTGCTCGGGGAGTCGGAGGCCGGACACCTGGGCATCGATGTCGAAAGGCTTAAGCGCGAACTGGTGTTCTGCACGGCACTGGGCGTCGGCGCGGCGGTAGCGGCAGCGGGGATGATCGGGTTTGTCGGCCTGGTGGTGCCGCATCTGGTGCGGTTGCTGGCCGGCCCCGATCATCGGGTGCTGTTGCCGGCGTCGGTATTGGCGGGCGCCAGTCTCTTATTGTTTGCTGATCTGGTTGCGCGACTGGCCCTGGCGCCGGCCGAGTTGCCGATCGGGATCGTCACGGCCTTCATCGGCGCACCGTTCTTTCTGTATCTACTGCTCAGAGGGCGTGCCTGATGTTACGAACGCAGAACCTGCAAATCCGCCGCGGTCGAAAGATTGTTCTCACCGACATCACCCTTGAGCTTAAACCGGGCGAAGTCCTCGGCGTGCTGGGCCCCAACGGGGCTGGCAAAAGCACATTGCTCGGTGCCCTCTGCGGCGAATTGCCTGCGGACCACGGCAGTGTCTGGCTCGATGAGCGCGAGCTGAGTCATTGGGCCGGGGCGCAGCGAGCCCAGCGTTTGGCGGTGTTGCCGCAGGTGTCGACCCTGGATTTTGCCTTTCGCGTCGAAGAAGTGGTCGGCATGGGCCGTTTGCCTTATCAAAGCGGCCGGGTCCGGGATGACGAAATCGTCGCCGCCGCGCTGCACGCGGCTGATGCGCGGCACCTGAGTGGACGCAGCTATCTGGCGTTGTCTGGCGGTGAGCGTCAGAGGGTGCATCTGGCGCGGGTGTTGGCGCAGCTCTGGCCGGGGGAGGCGGGGCAAACATTGTTGCTCGATGAGCCGACATCGATGCTCGACCCGCTGCATCAACACACCACGCTGCAAGCGGTGCGCGAATTCGCCGATCGTGGCGCTGCGGTGCTGGTGATCCTGCATGATCTGAACCTGGCGGCACGCTATTGTGATCGTCTGTTACTGCTCGAAGGTGGGCGTCCCGTGGCGCTGGATACGCCGGAGCAGGTGCTGCGCCCGGAACCGCTCAAGGCTGTGTTCGGGTTGGAAGTACTGGTGCAGCCGCACCCGGAGCGTGGGCATCCGCTGATCATCGCCCGCTGAGCATTTCATCGAGGTGAGAACATGCGTGTGATGGTGATCCTGGCTGTGCTGTTACTGAGTGCCTGCCAGCATGTGCCGGTGCCACCACCGGTCAGCGGCGAGATCCGGGACTTGCGCAGCGGTCAAACACTGACAGCACAGGAACTGCTTGCACGGTTAGCCCAGCCTTCACGGTTGATCGTCGGCGAGCAGCATGACAATCGTGATCACCATCAACTGCAATTGTGGTTATTACAGGCGCTGGGTGAGCGGCGGCCCCAAGGCAGTCTACTGCTGGAAATGCTCACGCCGGATCAACAAATGCGAGTCGATCACGTTAAGCACTCTTCACCGCTACCCGCTGACTTGCCCAATGCATTGGCCTGGCAACCGGGTTGGGAGTGGAGTCTGTACGGGCCGATCGTTGGTTTTGCCCTGACTCAGCCGTACCCGTTGCTGGCGGCCAATCTGGATACGCTTGAAATCCGTACTGTCTATGCCAAACCGCCGACATTGAGCGGTTCGCGTTCCAACGCCCCGATGGTCAAAGAGACGTTGCTGGCACAAATCAGCGATTCCCATTGTGGCTTGCTGCCCACATCGCAAATGCCCGCGATGCTGGCCGTCCAGCAGCAGCGTGATAGGCGGATGGCCGAGCGATTACTGGCCGCACCAACGCCTTCACTGCTGTTTGCCGGCGCGTACCACGCGCGTAAGGATGTGGGGGTGCCGATCCATGTGCTGGATCTGGATGAGCCCGAAGCGCCGATGGTATTGATGCTGGCGGAGCAGGGCGCTGAGGTCACTCCGGCCATGGCCGATTACGTCTGGTATACGCCCGCCACGCCACCGCAGGATTACTGCGCGCAAATGCGTAAACAGTTCGGCAAGCAGTCAGGGCAGTAAAACCTGTCGAGTTTTCCACAGGCAAAAAAAGACCCGGCAAGAGCCGGGTCAAATAACCGTGATTAGCCTGATGAGGAGATAATCTGAGAGTCCGAACCAAGGGCTTTTCAGAATATCGACCAGTCTCGCGACCAGTTGTGATAATCATAGCGATTCTCATTACCAAGTCAACCGCTGATTTTCAATTTCTGTGGATCTCACCAGTTCCCTTGGTGAAGGCCCTGCAATCATTGGTCTTCAGGCTGTGTGCGTAAGCGTAATTACCCGTTCAAATCTTGTGGCGTGACGAGATAGCGTCCAGCTGTTTGTTCAGGGCTTCCTTGCGTTCGGCGGGAATGTCGTTCCAGTGAACATCCATCAGTGCGCCTTCGATCGCATACAACAACACCTTGGAAGCCCGAAAACCGCGCGTGCGCACGGCCCGATAAGCATCCACAGCTCCCAGCCGACGCAAGTCCGAGGCACTGTGGATGCCCACGGCGTGCAGCCATTGCGCCGACGTCTTGCCAAGATTTTTCAGGTGTTGCAGTTCATCATTCATCAAGCCTCCTTGCGACAGCCGAACGGTGCGTGGGCGAGCCTCTCAGCAGTGTAGCCATCAGTAGGAAAAGCGTGATTGTTTGGTCGGTTTCGACGCAAAAGCTTCTAAGAAACAGGCTCAAGAAGGGGCGTGAAAATGCTGCGAGTGCAGTCGGAAGAAGGGCGGAGGATTGAGTTTCAGGGTAGAAAAAAAGTACAGAGTCCAGCGCAAAGCAGGGGCGCCGGACCTGGTAGAACGTCGCTTTTAGCGGGTGCGATAACGCAGTCGCGTACCGAAATTCATCGACATCAGAATCTCATCGGCACTCAGCTCTGGCGGGAAGTAGGCGCCGGAGATCTGCGCGTGGGCCAGGCTCGCACCTTCCAGGGAAGCGTTGCGAAAGTCGATGCCGCGCAAGTCGGCAGAGCGGAAATAGGCATCGGTGAAGTCGACGCCGTCGGCGTTCAGTTCACGCAGATCGAGACCACGGAAGTCGCCACCGACCATGTCGATAGGTCCGTCTTTCGGGCGTTCGTTGTTAAAGCCTGTGATGTCGTCTTTGTGCAGCAAGGCATAAAGCGGGGTGTCGAGAAGTTTCGGCTGGCTCATGTCACATCACCTGATGGTTTTATGGCGCCAGTATAGTGCCACTATTTGACAGCCGTGAAGCCGATGAAGGCTTCACGGTTGAAATAGTTTCTTACAGACCTGGCAGACGTTGGCGAATCTGCGCAACGACGGTATCGAGCGTGCCACTTTCATTGGTCTGGACGCGTTTGCTGCACAGGATTTCTGCAGGCGTCAGGGCCTCGCGGCTGGCTTGCTGGGCGGCGATAACGGCCAGATTAGCGTCGGACGGATCGTTATTGTCTGCCTGACGTTGCTTCAGCCAGCTCTCGATCACCGCTTGCGGTGCTTCGCAGTCGAGGATGAGGAACGGCGCACCCGTGGCTTCGGCGATTTTTGCCGCGCCGTCGCGTTGGTCGCGCTTGAGGTACGTGGCATCGACCACCACCGGGAAACCGGCACGCAGAATGACATCGGCAACTTCATGCAGGCGGCTGTAGGTGGCAGCGCTGGCGTCAGCACTATAAATGCCGGCCTGCGGGTCGTTCGGTACGGTTTGCTCGCCGAACATACGCTTGCGCTCGACGTCGGAACGCAGGCGAATGGCGCCAAGGGCTTCCACCAGGCGCATGGCCACGTGACTCTTGCCGACGGCGGAAATACCGTGGGTAATTGCCAGGAAGCGCGAAGGAATGGTGCTGTAGCTTTCCGCCAGGTTGGCGTAGTTGCGGTACTGACGCAGAGTAGTGGCGCGCTGCACCGGATCGGCCTCGGCGGGCATGCTGAACAGGCTGACCTTGGCGCGAACCAGTGCGCGGTAGGCTTTATAGAAGTTCAGTAGCTCCAGGCCCTGATAGTCGCCGGTCAGCTCCAGGTATTGGCTGATGAAACGGCGGGCCAGGCTCTTGAGGCCACGGTCTTCCAGGTCCATGGCCAGGAAGCCGGTGTCGGCGTAAACGTCAGTGAAGCGGAACGGTTCGTTGAACTCGATGCAGTCGAAGATCACCACGTTGCCGTCGATCACGGTAGCGTTGCCCAAGTGAATGTCACCGTGGCATTCACGAATGAAACCGTCGGCCTTGCGCTGGGCGAACAGTGGCTTGAGGCGTTCGAAGCTGCTTTCGGCCCAGGCTTGCAATGCATCGAGTTGCAGCAGGTCGGCCTTATCGCTGAGGAACGGGCGGATCTGTTCGAAGTTCTGCCGTACCGGTGCCATCACGCTGTCCGGCGTGCCGGCTTCGTGTTCGGCAGGCACTTTCGGCGCACTGAGGTGGAATTGGGCGATCTGCGCGGCCATCTCGTCGATGTGCGTGGTGGTCAATTCGCCGTTGGCTTGCAAGGTGCTGAGCAATTGGCTTTGTGGGAACTGACGCATTTTCAGGGCGTAATCGACAACCGGGCCCTCGCCACCCAGTTGTGGCGCCTCGGCGCTGCCAGTAATCGGTAACACTTCAAGATACAAATCATGGGTCAGGCGTTGGTTCAGGCGCAGCTCTTCAGCGCAGAAATGCTCGCGCGCCTGGAGGCTGGTGAAATCGAGGAAACCGAAATTCACTGGCTTCTTCACTTTATAAGCATAGGGGCCGGTGAGCAGCACCCAGGAAATATGGGTCTCGATGACCTGGAACCCTTCTACGGGATGCGGGTAGAGGGCCGGGTTTTGCAGGGCAGCGATCAGGGACTGGCTCACAGGCGATCCTTCAGAGTCTGGGGAAATTTCAAGGCCGCCATTATGGCCGCAAGTCCGCCCGACGCAAACCTCGGCGGGCTTCTGTTGAGTATGAATAAAGTGCGTATAATCCGCCGCCATGACTCGAACTCGATCCCCCCGCACCCCAAAAAAACCACCTTCCAGAGGCATGCGCCCCTGGCTGGGCTGGGCCCTTAAACTCAGCCTGGTCGGCCTTGTGGTGCTTGCCGGGTTCGCGGTTTACCTCGACGCAGTGGTCCAGGAGAAGTTCTCCGGCAAGCGCTGGACCATTCCGGCCAAGGTGTACGCGCGCCCGCTTGAACTGTTCACTGGCCAAAAGCTGAGCAAGGAAGACTTCCTCACCGAGCTCGATGCCTTGGGCTACCGACGCGAAGCCGTCAGCAACGGCCCCGGTGCGGCGGCGGTCAATGGCAATACCGTCGACTTGAATACCCGGGGCTTCCAGTTCTATGAAGGCATGGAGACGGCTCAGCCCGTGCGCGTGCGGTTCTCCGGCGATTATGTGGCCGAGCTCTCGGCGACCAACGGTTCGAAGCTTTCTGTGGTGCGACTGGAGCCGCTGCTGATCGGCGGGATTTACCCGAAAAACCTTGAAGACCGCATCCTGATCAAGATCGATCAGGTTCCGCCGTACCTGCTCGAAACCCTGGTTGCCGTAGAAGACCGGGATTTCTACAGCCACTGGGGCGTGTCGCCGAAGTCGATTGCCCGAGCCATCTACGTCAACACCTCGGGCGGCAAGATGACCCAGGGCGGCAGTACACTGACGCAACAGTTGGTCAAGAACTTCTACCTCACCAGCGAACGCAGCCTGACCCGTAAGCTCACCGAAGCCATGATGGCGTTGTTGCTTGAATTGCATTACGACAAGCGCGAAATTCTTGAGGCTTACCTCAATGAAGTGTTCGTCGGCCAGGATGGTCAGCGCGCGGTGCACGGTTTCGGCCTGGCCAGCCAATTCTTCTTCGGGCAGCCATTGTCCGAGCTGAAACTGCATCAAGTCGCTTTGCTGGTGGGTATGGTCAAGGGGCCATCCTATTACAACCCGCGTCGCAATCCGGAGCGGGCGCTGGAACGGCGCAATCTGGTGCTCGATGTTCTAGCGGAACAAGGCGTTGCCAGCGCCGAGCAGGTTGAGGCGGCGAAGAAAATGCCACTGGGTGTGACCACTCGCGGCAAGTTGGCCGACAGCTCGTTCCCGGGCTTCCTCGACCTGGTTAAACGTCAGTTGCGCGAAGACTACCGCGACGAAGACTTGACCGAAGAAGGTCTGCGGATCTTCACCAGTTTCGACCCGATCCTGCAGATGAAGGCCGAAGCATCGGTCAATGACACGTTCAAGCGTCTGTCCGGGCGCAAGGGTTCCGATGAGGTTGAGGCGGCCATGGTCGTGACCAACCCGGAAACCGGCGAAGTCCAGGCCATGATCGGTAGTCGTCAGGCGAGTTTTGCCGGCTTCAACCGGGCGCTGGACGCGGTACGACCGATCGGCTCGTTGATCAAACCTGCGGTTTATCTGACAGCCCTTGAGAAGCCGAGCCAGTACACGCTGACCAGTTGGCTGTCGGACGACTACTTCTCGGTCAAAGGCGCGGACGGTCAGGTCTGGAAACCGCAGAACTATGATCGCCGTTCCCACGGTACGGTGTTCCTGTATCAAGGGTTGGCGCATTCCTACAACCTGTCGACCGCGCGCCTTGGCTTGGCGGTGGGCGTACCGAATGTCTTGAAGACCCTGGCGCGCCTGGGTGTGACGCGGGAATTCCCGGCGTTCCCGTCGATGTTGCTGGGTGCCGGCGGTATGACCCCGATCGAAGTGGCGACCATGTACCAGACGCTCGCCAATGGTGGGTTCAATACGCCGATGCGCGGGATTCGCAGCGTGCTGACTGCCGAGGGCGAACCGCTCAAGCGTTATCCGTTCCAGATTCAGCAGCAATTCGATCCGGCGTCCATTTACCTGATCCAGAGCGCCATGCAACGGGTCATGCGTGAAGGTACGGGCAGTTCGGTTTACAACGTGTTACCAAAAACCCTGACCCTGGCCGGCAAGACCGGTACCAGTAACGATTCGCGGGACAGCTGGTTCGCCGGTTTCAGTCAGGATCTGCTGGCAGTGGTCTGGCTGGGGCGCGATGATAACGGCAAGACGCCGTTCACCGGTGCCACCGGTGCGTTGCAGGTCTGGACCAGTTTCATGCGCAAGGCCGATCCGCTGCCGCTGGACATGCCGCAGCCGGACAACATTGTTCAGGCCTGGGTCGATTCGCGGACCGGGCAAGGTTCTGAAGGCAGCTGCCCAGGCGCGGTGCAGATGCCGTATATTCGCGGCAGCGAACCGCCTCCCGGTGCTGCTTGCGGTGGCGAAAGCCCTGCTGAATCGGTGATGGATTGGGTCAAGGGCTGGATGAATTAAGCGAAGAGGGTTTCAAGTGAACAAGTGGTTGATTCCAGCGGTGACCGTCGTGGCTTTGCTCAGCGGCTGCTCCACCGTACAGCGTGGTTCAATTCCGGTTGTGGATGCCGGCAGCGCCGTTTCGAACAGTGAACGGATACAGGCGAATGGCGGTTACCGTCAGACGACGGTAAAACGTCCTGCACAAGCCCAGACTCAGGCGATCCCGCAAGGTGACACTGGCGTTGTCGTGATGGTACCGGGTGGTGGCGCGGTTTCCTCGGCGCCGATCAGCACTTCGCCGATTACCCCAGGCCCGATCACTCCGGGGCCGATCGATACCTCGCCGGTTCAGTCTGCACCGATCAATCAGGGCAGCTACAGCATGCCGTCGACGCCGAGCGGGATTCCTTCGAGTTCCGGCGGCCTGTCTGCCGATGAGCAACTGGACGGCCCGGTCCTGGCGTTGTTGACCACTGCCCAGCAGCAACAGGCCAGCGGCGACCTTAATGGTGCGTCTTCGAGTCTGGAACGCGCCCAACGTGTCGCGCCGCGTGAGCCGCAAGTGCTTTATCGCCTGGCCCAGGTGCGTATGGCCCAAGGCGATGCGGCACAGGCCGAGCAATTCGCTCGTCGTGGTTTGACGTTCGCCAGTGGTCGTCCGGCCCTTCAGGCCAGCCTGTGGGAATTGATCGCCCAGGCTCGTGAGAAGCAGGGTGACTCCGCCGGTGCAGCGTTGGCTCGTCAGAAGGCCAAGGTCTCGCTGTGATGGATGCACGCTTCCCGAAGATTGCCGAGCAGTTGCTGTTGATCGAGCGCGAACTGCGTGTCCAGGGCTGGTGGGACGAAGTCGCGCCGTCTGCTGACGCGCTATCCAGTGTCGAGCCATTTTCGGTGGATACGCTGGATTTCGAGCAATGGCTGCAATGGATTTTCCTGCCGCGCATGAAAGCGATCCTGGAGCAGGATCTGCCCTTGCCGAACGCGTCGGGTATTCAGGAGATGGCCGAAATGGTCTTCGCCGCCCGCAACGTCCAGGGCAAGGACCGGCAGCTTCAGGTCTTGCTCAAAGAGTTCGATCTGTTGATCACCGCCTCCCGCTGACTCCTTCTATTGGCAGTTTTTCGCAATCTGTTTCTGTGCTTCGGTGATGCGCTCCTGACGTTGTTGGTCGGTCAGGCGGCGCATCTCACCCTCGACATCCTCCCGTAGTCGCGGATTATTCTGCAGTTGAGCCAGGTTCGTTCGGGCCTGTTCGCAGAATACTTTTAGCTGGTCTTGCTGCTCGGCGACCTGCTTTTTCACTTTGTTGTCGATAGCCCGTTGATCGCCTATGACGTTGCTGCGCGGCGGCGCGCTCGGTTTGCCGACGGGCGGGGCGGGCGTCACCACGAGGGTGGGCTCCTGGCCTGGGGGTGGTTGCGCATCGAAATGAGTGACGCCCTGGGCATCGACCCATTTATAGATCTGACCCGCCATGCACAAAGGGCTCAGGCTGATCAGCAAGCCGGCGGTGAAGAAGAACGTTCGCATGCCATTTCCTTGTCATGGGTGCGCAATCGAAGCTAACACAGTTGCGGTTTAAAGGTTTTTTCTTGCGTTCTCATGCGCTTAGTTCGAATAAAGCACATTGACGGCTTGACTTGCGATGGGCGAAACAGAAGAATCCAAAGTCCGCTGTAGAGGGACTGCCAGAAGCAGACCCACTCGGTAGATCATGAGGCGCACATCCGCGCCGACCTGTTACACCCGCAACGCGTTACCTCGCGCTGGGTGGGAAAGGCCCGCAACACTTGGGACGTTCCCAATACTTGCTCAGTCAGTGCTGACGTAGTCGGCGACCACCGTCGCTCATGCTCTGCCGAGAAGTAAACCTATTAAGACCCGTCCTCATGTATGTGGACGGTATTCTGGCGTTTTAGAGGTGAACAACGTGGAGCTTTTATCTGGCGGTGAGATGCTCGTCCGCTTTTTGCGTGACGAAGGCGTCAAATATATCTACGGGTACCCGGGCGGTGCTCTTCTTCATGTCTACGATGCCCTGTTCAAAGAACCGGAAGTGACCCACATCCTGGTTCGTCACGAGCAGGCTGCGACCCATATGGCCGACGGTTATGCCCGTGCCACCGGTAAAGCCGGCGTGGTACTGGTGACTTCCGGTCCGGGCGCAACCAACGCCATCACCGGTATTGCCACGGCCTACATGGACTCCATTCCGATGGTGATCATTTCCGGCCAGGTGCCTAGCACCATGGTAGGCACCGACGCATTCCAGGAAACCGACATGATTGGTATCTCCCGGCCGATCGTGAAGCACAGCTTCATGATCAAGCATGCGTCGGAAATCCCGGAAGTCATGAAGAAGGCGTTCTACCTGGCGCAATCCGGTCGTCCTGGTCCGGTCGTTGTCGATATCCCGAAAGACATGACCAACCCGGCCGAGAAGTTCGAATACATCTTCCCGAAAAAAGCCAAGCTGCGTTCCTACAGCCCGGCCGTTCGCGGTCACTCCGGGCAAATCCGCAAGGCAGCCGAAATGCTCCTGGCGGCCAAGCGTCCTGTGCTTTATGCAGGCGGCGGGGTGATTCTCGGTGGTGGCTCCGCGCCGCTGACCGAACTGGCAAAGATGCTCAACCTGCCAGTGACCAATACCCTGATGGGCCTGGGTGCCTACCCTGGCACCGACCGTCAGTTCATTGGCATGCTCGGCATGCACGGCAGCTACACCGCCAACCTGGCGATGCACCATGCCGATGTCATCCTTGCAGTCGGCGCACGTTTCGACGATCGCGTGATCAACGGCCCGGCCAAGTTCTGTCCGAATGCCAAGATCATTCACATCGACATCGACCCGGCTTCGATCTCCAAGACCATCAAGGCAGACGTGCCTATCGTCGGTCCGGTCGAGAGTGTCCTGACCGAAATGGTCGCGATCCTCAAGGAAATCGGCGAGACCCCGAACAAGGAGTCCGTTGCCAGCTGGTGGAAGCAAGTCGATGAGTGGCGCGGTGACCGTGGCCTGTTCCCTTACGACAAGGGCGACGGCAGCGTCATCAAGCCACAGACCGTGATCGAAACCCTGTGCGAAGTGACCAAGGGCGACGCCTTTGTGACCTCCGACGTGGGTCAGCACCAAATGTTCGCCGCTCAGTACTACACGTTCAACAAGCCAAACCGCTGGATCAATTCCGGTGGCCTGGGCACCATGGGCTTCGGTTTTCCGGCGGCCATGGGCATCAAGCTGAGCTTCCCGGATGACGACGTCGCCTGCGTAACGGGCGAGGGCAGCATCCAGATGAACATTCAGGAGCTGTCGACCTGCCTGCAATACGGTTTGCCGGTGAAGATCGTCATTCTGAATAACGGTGTACTGGGTATGGTTCGCCAGTGGCAGGACATGAGTTATGGCAGCCGCC
>NZ_AKJK01000143.1 GCF_000282375.1 Pseudomonas sp. GM50 | reverse complement strand
TGAGTGGTGAGGGGCGGGTGTATGCCGATGGCTTTTTGTAGGAGCGAGGCTTGCCCGCGAAGACGGCCTGACAGCCGCCCAATCCCTCTCAGACATACACCACCCCACCTGTAGGAGCGAGGCTTGCCCGCGAAGACGGACAGACAACCAACCAATCCCTCTCAGACATACACCACCCCACTTGTAGGAGCGAGGCTCGCCCGCGAAGGCGGTCCAAGCTCCTACACATATTTCAGATCCGTCTGATATTGAGTCAATGTAGGTGCGCTGTTGTACTCAAGACTCAATTTCGTGAGTTTCTGAGCCACCGATAATGAAGAAACCGCCCATGCTGAAGGGCAGATCCGACCCGGTGTTCGATCTGTTGGGGCAGTCGCCCCACAAGGAACGCCTCTCGGACTATCTCGCACTGCTCAAACCTTTGGACGATCAGGGGCGCTATCTTCCATTCGATGAGTTGCGCTACCGCTGGGCGCCGGGGCTGGATTCGAATCTGTGCTGGGCCTTGGTCAAGAAAGGCCGGACCGCGCAGTATTCCAGCATTTTGCCATTGGGCGAGCCCATTCAATGGGGCCAATTTGTGCTGACCCCATTGGCCCAGAAAGCTGTTTCGGCCGTTGATCGACAAGCGACGACAGCAGCGCTGGAATACATGACCGGACAGATCGGCGAGCGCGCGCATTTCAGCTATCTGCTCAACGATCTGATCGAAGACGAAGCGATCAGCAGCAGCCAGCTCGAAGGCGCGGCAACTACCACCCGGGTGGCCAAGGACATGCTCAAGCGCAAGCGCCTGCCGCGTACGCCGGATGAGCGGATGGTCATCGGCAACTACAAGATGATGAACTTCGCCTGGGAAAAGCGTTATGAACCCTTGAACGTCGAGTTGATCACGGCGATGCATCGTGTTGGCGTCGAAGGTATCGATGACCTGCAATATTCACCGGGTGCTTTCAGGGTCAACGATGACGTAGTGGTGCAGGACGGCGAGGGTAATACCGTTCATACGCCGCCCTCCGCGGCGGGGCTCGCGTCACGATTGCAGGTGTTGTCGAAGTGGATCAATCAGCCTCACGACGATCCCGAACGAGTGGATTACCTTCATCCATTGATCAAAGGTATCGCGCTGCATTTTGCGCTGGGTTATGAGCATCCTTTTCGCGATGGCAACGGTCGGGTCGCGCGGGCACTGTTTTACTGGTTCATGTTCAAGAATGACTTCTCGGCCTTTCGCTACATCGCGATCAGCCTGTTGCTGCGCAACGCGCCGGTAAAATACGGGCGCTCGTATCTGACTACCGAAGCCGATGATCTGGACCTGACCTATTTCATCGATTTCCAGTGTTCAGTCATCTTCCGGGCAGTCAGCGCCTTTACCGAGGCTTATCGAAAAAGCCTGGCCTACACCGAAAGCTTTGATCGATGGCTGCTGGCATCAGGTTTTTTCGATCAGCTCACCGAGAAACAGCGAGCCGTATACCAAGTGGCCAAGAGTGGAATGGCCAAGGAGTTCACGGCGGTCAATGTGAAGGAGAATCTGAGCTGCTCTTACAACACCGCGTCGGCCACCCTGAACGGGTTGGTTGAGTTGAAGGTATTCGAGAAAAGGAAGATGGGGCGCGAGTGGGTGTTCTTCTTGCGGGCAGCGTCGGCGGTCTGATCTTTTGTGGGAGCGAGCCTGCTCGCGATAAGGCCGTGTCAGTCGACATCAACTGTGACTGACACACCGCAATCGCGAGCAGGCTCGCTCCCACAGGATCGGAGTTGAGGTTTAGAGCGTACCAAACACCTTCTTCGCCAAACTGGTTGCCGCCGCCGCAGGGTTCTGGCGAATGGTTTCTTCCTGTTTGCCAATCATCTCGAACAAACCGTTCAACGCCTGCTCGGTCACGTAGCTTTCGATGTTGGCATTTTTCGCATCCAGCGCGCCCAAGGTCGCGGCTTGTCCGGCGAATGCGTTGTACTGCTGGGCCAAACCGACCTGGTCGGTGGCTTGTTTGACGATCGGCAGGAACTTGATGCGGATCTGCTCGCGGCTGGTTTTACTCAGGTACTGAGTCGCCGAGTCCTTGCCGCCGCTGAGGATCCCCTTGGCATCTTCCACGGTCATCTTCTTCACCGCATCCACCAGAATCGGCTGAGCCTGTGTCACGGCCGTTTCAGCCGCTTTGTTCATACTGGTTTCCAGTTGATCGACTTGATCGCCCATGCCGAACTGTTTCATTTTCTTGGCGACTTTACCCAGTTTTCCCGGCAGTTCGATCTTCACGTCCGGGTTGTTGCTGAAGCCGCCGGGTGTGCCGAGTTGTTTAACGGCCAGTTGCGCGCCTTGGGTCAGAGCGTCCTTGAGACCTGCGCTGGCGTCTTGTTGCGACAGGTCACTGAGAGACCCTGCCAGGGCGTTGGCGCAGATCATCAAGCCTGCGCATAGGCCGGCGAAGCGAAGGGTAGGGCGGAGCATGGCGGCTTCCTTATTTAGAAAAAAAAGGCTCAGAAAAAAAGGTTCAGCAAATAGAATTAGCGGGCCGCGTCGACGCGGATTTTCAGGGGTTGCCGATCTTTGCCGTCCAGTTGCACGGTGTGATTTTCAGTGGTGATGAACATCAGCTCGCCATTGACTTCGATGCGCGCGCTGACCGAGTAGCGGTGGCCGGGTTTGACCTGTGCCGGATCGTAGCTCAAATGGAACGGCAACGGCACCTGGCCTTTGACCGGACCTTTCTGCTCGTCGAGCACTACCGCGGGTGCGTCGGCCAGGGACACATCTTGCAAGCTGACGCTCAAGGTTGCACTCGGTGGCAGGGCGATGCGTTGCAAGTAGAACACTTCGCCGTCGAGGCTGGCGTTGGCGGTCGGTTGTGTCGACTGGCAGGCACCGAGCAGGGTAGTCAGCAGGACGAGAGGGAGTTTTTTCATTCGGAGCCTCTATGACATAAGCGCCGGAAGAAGCCCGGCGCTCAAAGGAATTTAGCGGATTTTGCCAAAATCGTCCGTGAACAAACGTAATGGCCGGGTCAGCCACTGGTAAAACATCTGTAACCGACTTGAACGTGGCAAGTACGATGCCGGTGCAAGTTCGACCTGACTTGGAGACACGCTAATACGTTGGTGATAACGATTTTCGATGCCGGTCAGTGCGTAACGTTTGCCGGGTAATACGCTATCCGGATCGTACTTCAGGTAAAACGAAGTGGCGGTTTGTTCATTGTGGCTGACGCGAACCAGTTGAACTTCAGGTTGCTCGCTTTCATGCAGGCTGATAGTCACGGCCTGTTCTGTCGCGAAGGCCGCAGGCTCTTGAGCTTCGATATACAAAAGCCCGATCGGGCTCAAATGCAGGGTCTGGCGATGGGGCAGCCGATTCACGATAACGAAGTAATCCTGTTCCAGCAGTAACGCCTGTCGATTGTGGAACATCTGGATGTTGATCTGATACTTGACGCTGATTTTGCTGTAGAGGTGTGGGAATGAAAAATCCCATTGGCCATCGGCAATTGAAGGATGGTGCCAGTCCAGCACTTTTATCGGCGGCGTTGAGTTGGCAGTCTGTACGCTGATAACGGTTTCGCGCTCGCCATCATCGGCGGCGACAAAGTCTGGAGGTAGGCTGAAAGTTACAGTGATGTGCGGATTCGTATCAATTAAGAGGCTCATCGCGATGTCCTTATCGTGATCGGTTAAAAGAGCCTATTAATTCATGAATCAGGTAACCGGAAAACATCCGTGCGTTCCGGTTAGTTATCTGCACGTTTCAGACTTCGGTAAGTGCACCGGTTTCTGCCGCATCTTCACTGCGGTGCAGCGCCACCTGACGGATCGACAAACGAATCTCCGCGGGCAATACCCGTTTGGCCGCGCCTTCGGCCAATTCGCCGAGCAGCTCGTGATAGCTCAACTTGCCGGCTTCGTCGCGGCGCAGCACGTCGAGGTCCAGCATCGTCTGGATGAAGTGACGGAACAGGCTCTTGTCGAAGAACTCCGGGGCGTTCAGGCCATGGAGGATCGACAGGCGCTGGGCCATGACCGTGCACAGATCTTCCAGTTCTTCGGCGCTGATGCTGTTCTGGCCGCTGTTGAGCAGCAAGGAAACGGTCATGTAGAAGCGTTGCAAGGTCTGGGCGATGCTTTTCGACAGCAGCGTCAGCAGCACGAAATGCCGTGAGCTCGGTGCCGGACGCAGGTACACGTCTTTCTCGAAACGCAGCAGGCCTTGCTCGACGAAGGCTTCGAGCCATTGATCGATAACGCCATCGAGTTCGTCCATCGACCAGCGAATGAACAGTTCCGATTGCAGGTACGGATACAGCGCGCGGGTGTAGCGCAGGATTTGCTCGCGGCTCATGCGCGAGGTGCTCTGGAAGAAACTCGCCAGCAACGACGGCAACGCGAAGATGTGCAGCACGTTGTTGCGGTAGTAGGTCATCAGGACGGCGTTTTGTTCGTCCAGGTACAGAATCTTGCCCAGCGCATCGCTTTGCTCGGACAGCAGGTCCATGTCTTTCACGTGCTCGATCAGCGCCCGACCATCGCCCTCCGGCAGGGTGGTGTGCGAGGAGTAGGGGACCTTGCGCAACAACGCCAGATACAGATCGAGCACCCGCGCCATGGCGCGATCGTCCAGGGCCAGACGGCTGGTGGACAGCAACGCCAGAGCCACCAGATTCACCGGGTTGATCGCTGCCGCTTCATTCAAATGCTGCGCGACTTTCTCACCCAGGCGGTTGGTGGTTTCGTTGAGCCAGGCCGGTTTGAACTGTGGCCCGAGCTCCTGTTGGCGCCAGTCTGGCTGTTCGCTGTCGAGGAACTCCGCCAGTTTGATCGGCTCACCGAAGTTGACCGCGACCTGCCCGAAGCGCTGTTTGAGCGCGCCGATGACTTTGAAGATATCGAAAATCGATTCTTTCTTCTTGCTCGCGCCACGCAATTCGCCGAGGTAGGTGCGGCCTTCCAGCACACGCTCATAACCGATGTACACCGGCACGAAGACGATCGGCATGCGCGACGAACGCAGGAAGCTGCGCAGAGTGATCGCGAGCATCCCGGTTTTCGGTTGCAGCATGCGCCCGGTGCGCGAACGGCCGCCCTCGACGAAGTACTCGACCGGGAAGCCTTTGGTGAACAGGGTGTGCAGGTATTCGTTGAACACCGAGGTATAGAGCGGGTTGCCCTTGAAGGTGCGGCGCATGAAGAACGCGCCACCACGCCGTAGCAGGCTACCGATCACCGGCATGTTGAGGTTGATCCCGGCGGCAATGTGCGGTGGGGTCAGGCCGTTGCGAAACAGCAAATAGGAGAGCAGCAGGTAGTCGATGTGGCTGCGATGGCACGGCACGTAGATCACTTCGTGACCCTGGGCGACTTTCTGCACACCTTCGATGTGGTTGACCTTGATGCCGTCGTAGATCTTGTTCCAGAACCAGCTCAGCACCACTTCCAGAAAACGGATCGCGGTGTAGGTGTAGTCCGAGGCGATCTCGTTGCCGTAGCGCAAGGCCTGGGCCTTGGCTTTTTCCGGCGAGATGTTCTCGCGCTCGGCTTCGTCGAGGATCGCCTGTTTGACCAATGGCTGATTGAGCAGGCCTTTGACCAGGTTGCGGCGGTGGGAAATGTCCGGGCCGATCACCGCGGCTTTCAGGTTGCGAAAGTGCACCCGCAGGATCCGCTGGGCCATGCGCACAGTGCGCTCGTGGCCTTTGTTGTGATCGATCAGTTCACGCAGATGAATCGGCGCCGAGAACTGCACCCGGGTCTTGCGTCCCAGCACGATGATGCTCAGCAGACGACGCAAACGCCCGGTGACCGCCCAGCTGTCGGCGAACAGCAGTTTCCACGGGCTCGACTCGCTGTCCGGCGATTGGCCCCAGAACACGCTGACTGGAATGATCTGCGCGTCTTCGGCGGCGTTCTGGCTCAGGGCGCTGACCAGACGGGTCAGGGTCGGTGGCGCACCGCGTTTGTCCTGACGGCCGAGCCAATCGGGCTCCGGCGTCAGGTAAAAGAATGCAGCGGGTTCCACCAACGCACCCACCGATACCGGCAACACCGGGCGCGGCAGGCCGGCCTTGCTGCACTCGGTATCGACCACGGCGAGGTCGGTCAGTGAAGGATTTTGCAGGACGTAGAACACCGGCCGGCTGCGGTCGAGGTCAAGGGTGAACGACGACTGATTGATCGTCTCCGAGCGAACCCAGAGGTACAGCAGTCGGCGCAGGGTGCCAAACACAAGACGGCGGAACGGGGAACGGGTCATACGGCTTCTGCGTGAGTGGAAAAAACCAAGCAATCGCTCGGGCGGGCGATAGTGTGCCGTATTCGTCGAAAATCGGCAAAAAAGCGGCGAAGTAAACTTGAGTTGAGAGTTTTTGCGCCTGTCATATAATCGGCGGTCTGTCGCCGGGGCCCTTTTATGGACGTCGGGGGCAGGCTGACGTTCCTCAAAGGCTTTCCTGCGAAAAGCCCGTTCAATAATAAAAAAGGAGTATGAACAGATGGCAACACGTGAAACAGGCAGCGTGAAGTGGTTCAACGACGCCAAAGGCTACGGCTTCATTCAGCGCGAGGACGGGGTGGACGTGTTCGTGCACTACCGCGCGATTCGCGGCGAAGGGCATCGGTCGCTGACTGAAGGCCAGCAGGTCGAGTATGGGGTGGTGACGGGGGAGAAAGGTTTACAGGCTGAGGATGTTGTAGGCTTGTAAACCTCAAGATCAAAAGATCGCAGCCTTCGGCAGCTCCTACAGGGCTTTGTGTACACCTGTAGGAGCTGCCGAAGGCTGCGATCTTTTTTGCGAACGAGTAAAACCTGAAAGCAATGCTGTATGGATTGCCACCTGTCAGTTCTGACAGTAGACGGTTTTTGCCCTCAAGCCTACCCTCGCGGAACACGGTCCCTGGAATCAGAGTTTTCAGGGCTTTGCTCCGTTCGAGAGGAAAGCGGTCATGTGGAAGAGTATTTCGATTTTGCTGATCT
This sequence comes from Pseudomonas sp. GM50, assembly GCF_000282375.1. GTDB lineage: Bacteria > Pseudomonadota > Gammaproteobacteria > Pseudomonadales > Pseudomonadaceae > Aquipseudomonas. The sequence continues at coordinate 26,534 of NZ_AKJK01000143.1, read as the reverse complement.
TGGGTGTTGCTGGATGCTCGGTGCAACCCACTTCCACAAATGTCCCGCCCGCACCCTCCATCCGAGCAATGACAGCCCTGTCATCACCGCAACAGGACGATCTCCAGAGTATTTCCGCTGCGCAGCCGCCGGTATTCAAGGTGGTCGAAGCGCCAGCCGGCGAGTTGAACGCCGATACCCTAGGCACCGAGGCCAACGTGCAGGTCAGTTACCCGAACCTGGCGCCAAGGGATACCGTCGGCGTGCGCCTGACCGGCGTGGCACTGCGTGATGCACCAATCCAGACTGTGTCCATCGTGGGCACGCTGACGTTCAAGTTGCCCAAGGCGTGGGTGACTGAAAACAAGGGGCGTACGGTCAACCTGACCTACACCTACAAGGTCGGCGGGGCCGGAAATCTGATCACCTCGTCGCCGTTGAGCATCCGTGTGGTGGGCGCTCAGGGCCTGAATGTGTTCAAGGTGGTCGAAGCGCCAGCCGGCGAGTTGAACGCCGATAACTTAGGCACCGAGGCCAACGTGCAGGTCAGTTACCCGAACCTGGCGCCAAGGGACACCGTCGGCGTGCGCCTGACCGGCGTGGCACTGCGTGATGCGCCAATACAGACCGTGCCCACCGTGGGCACGCTGACGTTCAAGTTGCCCAAGGCGTGGGTGACTGAAAACAAGGGGCGTACGGTCAACTTGACGTACACCTACAAGGTCGGCGGGGTCGGAAATCTGATCACCTCGTCGCCGTTGAGCATCCGGATTGTGGGTGCAGTGTCTGTAGGAGACGGTCAACGAGTTGCCAATGACCTTAATGGGCAATATGCCGATATTCGGCAAAATTGCGGCAATGCTGCGCTGCCCGCTGTGTTGTGCTCGGGTGTCATGTTGCGAGCGACGATTAACGGTACCGGGTATCGCGCCTGGAATCCCAGCCCGCTCTCACAGCAGAACGGTGGCGTTTCGTTTTTTTACCTGCGCAAGGATGCGGCCTTCAAAGCGTTTCCTTCCATCTATCCGAATACCAGTGGGATCGTCTTTTTCCCGACACAGCAACGCCCGGCAGGTACGGTGGACATTCCGGTTCTTTGTTTCTTTCCCTTGGACGGAGGCTCTGATATCAGGACCGATCAAGGTTGCGGTGTATCCAGTAATTATCCTTCCGTCAGCCGTTCATGCGAGTTGCAGGGCATTACCACGGCAGCAGGTTGGCTGACTCATTACAACCAGGGAACCGGGGTACAGAAATATCAGCGCGCCTGCAGTTTCAATGTCCGGCTCAGCCAGGGAGCAGCGGCGGCGAATGCATTTTATCAGGGCATTCTGGCGATGAAGTTGCTGGGCACCGGCTCTTTCAATACCTGGGATGAAATCCGCTTGGCCACCTGGCCGCAGAACATTCACGCGACCATTCCGATCAAGGCGTTCTTTTACACGAGCAATGGTTTGGCGGATGCCAGATTTAATCAACAGGACTTTTACAAGTACTCAGGCAAAGCGGTACCGATCATCAAACTGACATTGCCCAGAACGACGGCCGAATCAGCCCGGTTCGAATTCAACAAGGCTGACCAGTCAGTGGGCAATTGGAACTGATTGGAGCCTGAGTAGCCCGCAGATCCTGTCTTCATCAGGATCTGCGGGCGAACGAGAGGGGAAGAGTCAGGCCGTTTTCCAGGTGATCTCTTCTTCACCATCGGCGCTGATCCGCATCCAGCGATCGGCTGTCTCTTCACCTTCTTCCTCGACCCAGCTACCCGGCGCGCAACGCACTTCGACGTTCAGCGCGGCAAAGGCCGCGCGGGCGCAGGCGATGTCGTCTTCCCATGGGGTCTGGTCGCTTTCCAGGTACAGGCTGTTCCATTTGCCGACGGCTTTCGGCAGCCAGGTGACCGGCACATTGCCGGCCTTGCACTTGTAGGTCTGACCTTTCTGAACCCAGTCGGTGCAGGGGCCTAAAGCTGCGCCGAGCCAGGCCGCGATGGCCTTGTAGTCGACGTCGGCGTCTTTCAGGTAAATCTCGATATCGGGTTGGCGCATGGATGTCCTCACTGCGGGTCTGAAAAATCCATTCGCGGATTTAGCCGGCCTCAAGCAGTTTGCTCAAGACCAAAATTCAAGGGTTTATTGAAGAACAAAATAATCGTAGCGCATCGACACGGTGACCTCGAACGGCTCGGCCTGTTCGATGACTGCTGCCCGGCGTTCGGCACTGGCGCGCCAGCCGTGGGGTGTCATGGCCAACAGGTTCGCGCGATCCTGACCATTAACCAGCGTCAGTTTGAATTCCAGGGTTTCGCTGTGCTGCAGCACCATGCCTTCCGGCACCAGCGCCAAATGCTTGTCGTCGGTGTACTCGCGCACTTCGTCGTATAGCCGCTCACGCAATTCCATCAGATGGCCGCTGGTCGGCCCGACTTTCATCAGGCCGCCGCCGGGGCTGAGCAGGCGTTTGGCTTCTTCCCAGTCCAGCGGGCTGAAAACACTGGCGAGAAACTGACAACTGCCGGAGGCCAACGGCACCCGCGCCATGCTGGCGATCAACCAGGTCAGCGCTGGGTTGCGTTTGCAGGCGCGTTTGACCGCTTCCCGGGAAATGTCCAGCGCATAGCCATCGGCATTGGGCAAGGCTTCGGCGATTTGCGCGGTGTAGTAACCCTCGCCACAACCGATGTCCAGCCAGCGCTGGGGCGCGTACTGCGCCGCCAGTTCCGCCAGACGCTTGGCCACCGGCGCGTAATGGCCGGCATTCAAAAAGTCGCGACGGGCTTCGACCATCGCCAGGTTATCCCCAGGGTCGCGGCTGTTTTTATGCTGCACCGGCAACAGGTTCAGGTAACCCTGCCGCGCACGGTCGAAACGATGCCCGGCGGGGCAGGCCACGCCGTTGTCCACCGCGTTCAGCGGTTCGCTGCAGATCGGACACGCGAGCATCAGGCGAGCAACTTGATCAGGGTCTGGTAGTAGATTTCGGTCAGCACGTCGAGGTCGGCCGCCAGCACGCGCTCGTTGACCTGGTGAATCGTCGCGTTGACCGGGCCCAGTTCGACAACCTGAGTACCCATGGTCGCGATGAAGCGCCCGTCGGAAGTACCGCCGCTGGTGGACGCCTTGGTCTCGCGACCGGTGATGTCCTTGATGCTCGCCGATACCGCGTCGAGCAGGGCACCCGGTTCGGTGAGGAACGGCAGGCCGGACAGCGCCCAGTCGATGTGCCAGTCCAGACCATGCTTGTCGAGAATATCGGCGACGCGCTTTTGCAGGCCTTCGACGGTGGATTCGGTGGAGAAGCGGAAGTTGAACACCGCCACCAGATCACCCGGGATCACGTTGGTCGCGCCAGTGCCGGAATTGACGTTGGAAATCTGGAAACTGGTCGGCGGGAAGAAATCGTTGCCGTGGTCCCAGTGCTCGGCGGCGAGCTCGGCCAGCGCCGGGGCAGCGAGGTGGATCGGGTTCTTTGCCAGGTGCGGATAGGCCACGTGACCCTGCACACCGCGCACGGTCAATTTGGCGCCGAGGGAACCGCGACGGCCGTTCTTGACCACGTCACCCACCAGGGTAGTGCTCGACGGTTCGCCGACGATGCACCAGTCCAGACGTTCTTTACGGGCGACGAGGCGCTCGATCACAGCTTTGGTGCCGTGGTGCGCCGGGCCTTCTTCGTCGCTGGTGATCAGGAACGCGACCTTGCCCTTGTGATCCGGGTAATCGGTGACGAAACGCTCTGCTGCCACGGTCATGGAGGCGAGGCTGCCTTTCATGTCCGCCGCGCCACGACCGCACAACATGCCGTGTTCGTCGATCACCGCGTTGAACGGGTCGATCTGCCAAGCGGTTACCGGACCGGTCGGGACTACGTCGGTGTGGCCGGCGAAGCACAGCACTGGACCTTCGTGTTTACCGTGGGTCGCCCAGAAGTTATCCACATCTTCGATGCGCATCGGTTCCAGTTTGAAACCGGCATCGCCCAGGCGCTGCATCATCTGCTTCTGGCAATCGGCGTCGACCGGCGTCACGGACGGACGGCGGATCAGGTCGATGGCGAGTTGGAGGGTCGGCGAAAGGTCGGCGTGGGCCGTCATGGGAAAAACTCCGGAGCTTTTATTTGTAGGAGCGAGGCTTGCCCGCGAAGAACGATAATGAGGTGCATCTGTTACACCGAGTCGCTTCATTCGCGGGCAAGCCTCGCTCCTACAGGAATTGAGGCAGGCGCGCAAAATGGCGGTTATCTTAAAGCAAAACGGCGGCCATTGGCCGCCGTTTAGTGCATCTGTACTGATTTAGACCGCCGGTGCGGTCGTGGCTTCAGCCACCGGTTTGGGCAGCGACGACAGGAACGCCATGATCAGCGCCGCCAGGTATGGCAGCGACTGCACCAGCAACATGGTCACCCAGAAGCGCATGTCGTTGCTCGGCAGGCCCTGCACCAGGAAGATCCCCAGCGCCGCGCCCCACAACAGCAGCATGATGAACATCTCTTCGCGTGCTTCCGAAATGGCTACCCAGAAGCCGTGATTATCGGCGTTTTTCGGGGTACGGAAGAACGGAATGCTGCTGGTGAAGAAACCGTACAGCACCGCTTTGGCGATGGTGTGCGACAACGCCAGCCCTGCCAATGCCGCGCAGAACGCATCCTTGAGGTTGACCCCGACCGCACGGCGGTACAGGAAGATGATCTTGCCGACCTTGAACACGAACAGCGCCAATGGCGGGATCGCGAAAATCAACAACGGCGGATCGACCCGTTGCGGCACGATGATCATCGCTGCCGACCACAACAGTGCGCCGACGGTGAAGAAGATGTTCATGCCGTCCGCCACCCACGGCAACCAACCCGCGAGGAAGTGGTAACGCTGGCCACGGGTCAGTTCGGTGTCCTTGCCGCGCAGCAGGCTGGCGGTGTGACGCTTGATGATCTGAATCGCCCCGTAGGCCCAGCGGAAACGCTGTTTCTTGAAGTCGATGAAGGTATCGGGCATCAGGCCCTTGCCGTAGCTGTCGTGGTAATACGCCGCCGACAGACCTTTTTCGAACACGCGCAGACCCAACTCGGCGTCTTCACAGATGCACCAGTCGGCCCAGCCCAGTTCCTCGAGTACCGAGCGCCGGGTCATGGTCATGGTGCCGTGCTGGATGATCGCGTCACGGTCGTTGCGGGTGACCATGCCGATGTGGAAGAAGCCTTTGTATTCCGCGTAGCAGAGCTTCTTGAAGGTGCTTTCGTTCTGGTCGCGGTAATCCTGTGGCGACTGCACCACGGCGATTTTCGGGTCGGCGAAGTGCGGCACCATGTGCTTGAGCCAATTCGGGTCGACGCAGTAGTCCGAGTCGATCACCGCAATCACTTCGGCATCCTTGGCGGTGTGCGGAATCAGGTAATTCAGCGCGCCGCCCTTGAAACCGGCCAACGGTGCCACGTGGAAGAACTTGAAGCGCGGGCCGAGGGTTTCGCAATAATCGCGCACCGGTTCCCAGACCGCCGGGTCTTTGGTGTTGTTGTCGATGATCAGGACTTCGAAGTCCGGATAGTCGAGGTTGGCCAGGGCGTTGAGGGTCTGTTTGACCATCTCCGGCGGCTCGTTGTAGCAAGGTACGTGAATCGACACTTTCGGTCGGTAGTCCGAATCACCCACCACTGGCAGGAATTCACGCCGGCGTTTGTGGGTCCAGACCGCTTCGGCCAGTTCGTGGGCTTCGGTCAGCAGAACGATAAACACCCCGAGTGCACCGAGGGCGAGCAAGAAGCCCACCGTCAGGCTGAACCAGGTGCTGTATTGCTGGCTGTAGTCGTATCCGATCCACACCAATACCGAACCGCAGAGGAACGCGATAAAGGTCAGGAAGGTGCGGCCGCGTTGACGCAGGGCCGAGCCGTCAATCATCAGCAGGGTCAGGGACAGCAGTGCCAGCACAACGGAGCCGATAGCCAATACGCGCCATTGCGGGATCGCGACGACCGGGCCTTCGAAGTTGAATTTCTGCTGGCGTGCGGCGTTGAACACGCCCCAGTACGCGCCCACCGAACCTTCGTCGCTGGCTTTCCACGGTTGGTCGAACGCTTCGATCACGAAGTAGTTGAAGCCTTGGCGGTTGAGCTTGTTGACCAACGTGCGCAGGTAAATCGCCTGGTCCGCCGGCGACGCATCGGCGCCACCGCGCATGCGGCCATTGCTCGGCCAGCCGACCTCGGAGAGCAGCAGCGGTTTTTTCGGGAACATCTTTTTCAGGTCACGGGCACGGTCGAGAACGAACTGACCGGCCTTGTCCACCGGAACGAACTCCCAGTAGGGCAGGACGTGAGCCGCGATCAGGTCGACGTGCTTGGCCAGGCTCGGGTTTTCTTCCCAGACGTGCCACTGTTCAGAGGTGGTGACCGGAACCTTTACGGCCGCGCGGACGCGATCCAGGATCAGGCTCAGCTCTGGCGCGGTGATTTCCTTACGGAAGATCGCCTCGTTACCGACAATCACGCGAACCACGCTGCGCGAGGAATTGGCGATTTCGATGGCGCGGGTGATCTCGCGCTCATTGCGCTCTTCGTCCGGGCTGATCCAGATACCCAAGGTCACCCGCAGGCCGAACTCTTCCGCCAGTTTGGGGATGTTCTCCAGCGTGCCGTCGACCGAGTAGGTCCGGATGTTGTCCGTCAGCTTGCTCATGATCTCAAGGTCGCGACGCATTTCATCGTCGGTCGGGTACTGGGCTTTTTGCGGGTACTGGCCTTGTTGAAACGGCGAGTACGAAAAGCCGGAGATCTGCTCAGGCCAGTTGGGGGCGGTGACCGGGCGATTGACCAGCGCCCAGAAACCGGTGAACAAGGCGGCGATTGCAAGAACCACGACCAGGTTGAGTCCAAATTTACGCGATGACATAGCTATTTCAGGTTCCAGGGGCTACTGAACGAAGGAACGGTCGGCGGCCGGCTGCCAAGGGGCGGGGGCGCGCATCCTACACTGGGCGTTCACTGACCGTACAGCGGACAGGGAAATGCCGGACGTTGGGCAATCCAAGTCGACTTAAGTTCTTTGACCGGGACGTTGTAGCCCAATTCCAATAAATTTGTAGGTAATTAAGGCAGTCAAGACCGCCGTTTATAGACCCAAAGATGCTCTTGGCCGCCGACGGCCCTATAATGCGCGCCGGTTTTTGGGGTAATGGTCATGAGTACAGAAGATCCGCGGTTTGCTGGCATTGCCCGCTTGTATGGCATCGAAGGCCTTGAGCGCTTGCGCGCGGCCCATGTGGCGATCGTCGGCGTCGGTGGCGTCGGTTCCTGGGCGGCGGAAGCTGTCGCCCGGTGTGGCGTGGGCGAGATTTCGCTATTCGACCTGGACGACGTCTGTGTCAGCAACGTCAACCGTCAACTGCATGCGCTGGACAGCACTGTCGGCAAGCCCAAGGTCGAGGTGATGGCCGAGCGCCTGCGGGGGATCAACCCGGATTGCACGGTGCATGCGGTGGCGGACTTCGTCACCCGTGAAACCATGGCCGAGTACATCACGCCGAACATCGACTGCGTGATCGACTGCATCGACAGCGTCAACGCCAAAGCCGCGCTGATTGCCTGGTGCAAGCGTCGCAAGATTCAGATCATCACCACCGGCGGCGCGGGCGGGCAGATTGATCCGACACTGATCCAGGTCTGCGACCTGAACCGCACGTTCAACGATCCGTTGGCCTCGAAAGTGCGCTCCACGTTGCGCCGCGACTACGGCTTCTCCCGCACCGTGACCCGCCACTACAGCGTGCCGTGCGTGTTTTCCACCGAGCAACTGCGCTACCCGAAGCCCGATGGCAGCATTTGCTTGCAGAAGAGTTTTGTCGGTGACGGCGTGAAGCTCGACTGCGCCGGGGGCTTTGGCGCGGTGATGATGGTGACGGCGACATTCGGCATGGTCGCGGCGACCAAGGCTGTGGATAAGATTGTGGCGGGTGTGCGGCGCCCGGCGGATCGGGTCAAGCCGGAGGTTTGAAACACCATCCCATGTAGGAGCGAGGCTTGCCCGCGAAGGCGTTTTATCTGTCACACCGCCTTCGCGGGCAAGCCTCGCTCCTACAGGGGCGTAGACAACTCCCGCATCTTCTGTAACACGGCATTCAGGCCATTACTGCGGGACTGGGACAATTGGCGACCCAGCCCCAGCTGATTAAACCAATCCGCCAAATCCACCCGCTGCAACTCAACTGCGGACAAGCCGTTGACCCGTGCCAGCAGCAGCGCCACCAACCCGCGAATCAACCGTGCATCGCTGCTGGCGCTGAATTGCCAATGACCGTCCTGCAGCGCACCGACCAGCCATACCTGGCTTTCACAGCCATGCACGCGGTTGGCCTCGACTTTATCCACATCGCTCAACGGCGGCAGACGGTCACCCCATTGCATCAGCAACCGCGCCCGCTGTTCCCAGCTTGCAGCCTCCTGAAAAGTATCCAGCGCGTTGACGGCATCGGCAGGCAAGGTCATCGCAACAACTCCAGGGCCTGATCCAGCGCTTCAAAAAAGCGCTCAAGGTCTTCGGAGTCGTTGTACAACGCCAACGACACCCGAATCGCCCCGGCCAGTTCAAAGCTTTTGAGCAGCGGCATGGCGCAATGATGACCGGCGCGTACGGCGATTCCCTGTTCGGTCAGCAAATGCGCCAGGTCGGAGTTATGCACACCCTCGACGACAAAACTGGCCAGTGCCAGTTGCGGCTTGCCCAGCAGACGAATGCCGTTGCGCGCTTCAAGGCCTTTGAGCAAATAGTCGTGCAGCGCCGCTTCATGGGCGGACACGGCGTCCTGATCCAGCCCGGCCAGATAATCCAGGGTCGCCCCCAGGCCAATCACGCTGGAAATCGGCGGCGTACCGGCCTCGAACCCCAGCGGCGCGGGACGAAAGCGTGCGTCGTGGTAGTTGGCATCCAGCACCATTTCGCCGCCGAACTGCCACGGACGCAGTTGCTGCAGCGCTTCATGACGACCGAACAGCACGCCCAGGCCATCCGGGCCGTAGAGCTTGTGGCTGGAAAACACATAGAAGTCGCAGCCCAGCGCCTGCACATCATGCCGACCATGGACCACGCCTTGAGCGCCGTCGACCACGGTCAACGCGTTGTGCGCTTTGGCCATCGCCAGTAACGCGGGCAACGGCTGCCAGGCGCCGAGCACGTTGGACAGCTGACTGACCGCCAGCAAACGGGTACGCGGACCGATCAGGTGAGCGGCGGCTTCAAGGTCAATCAAACCGTCGGCATCCAGCGGCAGAATGACCAGTTTCAAGTCGCGACGCTGGGCCAGTTGCTGCCACGGCAACAGGTTGGCGTGATGCTCCAGAGCGCTGATGACAATTTCATCGCCCGGATTGAATACGTGTTCCAGTCCATAGGCCAGGAGGTTCAGCGCGGACGTCGCACCGTGGGTAAAGATGATTTGCCCGCAATCGCCGGTATTGAGCCATTGCGCGACTTTGCTTCGACTGTCTTCGAACGCCTGGGTGGCATGGGCGCCGGGCAAGTGTTGCGCCCGATGCACGTTGGCCGCGCCGTTGGCGTAGTAATGCGCCAGGGCATCCAGCAGGGCTTGAGGTTTTTGCGTGGTGGCGGCGTTGTCCAGATAAGTCTGGTCTTGCCGTTGCAGGGCGGCGATGGCCGGGAAATCGGCGCGCCAGGGAGAGGGAATCATCATGCTATCGGGCCCTGGTGAACATGGGCGGGGTGTACGCCTGACCTGATGGTCGGGTCTACGCCGTACCTGTGTAGGAGCGAAGCTTGCTCGCGAAGGCGTCATTGCTGGCGCCAAAAGCTTCGCGGGCAAGCCTCGCTCCTACAGGTTCAGGTGATCGTTTGACGCTCTGCTTAGTTGTGAGCGTGCAGCGCTTCGTTCAGTTCGATGGCCGATTTGTGGGTTTTGCATTCCACGGCACCGGTCTCCGAATTGCGACGGAACAGCAGGTCAGGTTGACCGGCCAGTTCGCGCGCCTTCACGACTTTGACCAGTTTGTTGTTTTCGTCCAGCAGCGCCACTTTGGTACCAGCGGTCACGTACAGGCCCGATTCAACGGTGTTGCGGTCGCCCAGCGGGATACCGATACCGGCGTTGGCGCCGATCAGGCAGCCTTCGCCGACCTTGATCACGATATTGCCGCCACCCGACAGGGTGCCCATGGTCGAGCAGCCGCCGCCCAGGTCCGAACCCTTGCCAACGAAAACGCCCGCCGACACACGACCTTCGATCATGCCCGGGCCTTCGGTGCCGGCGTTGAAGTTGACGAAACCTTCGTGCATGACGGTGGTGCCTTCGCCCACGTAAGCGCCTAGGCGAATACGTGCCGCGTCAGCGATACGCACGCCGGCCGGTACCACGTAGTCGGTCATTTTCGGGAACTTGTCCACCGAGAACACTTCCAGCAGCTCGCCGCGCAGACGGGCTTCCAGTTGATGTTCGGCCAGTTCGGCCAGGTCGATCGCGCCCTGGCTGGTCCAGGCCACGTTCGGCAGCAACGGGAAGATCCCGGCCAGGTTCAGGCCATGCGGCTTGACCAGGCGATGGGACAGCAGGTGCAGCTTGAGGTAAGCCTCAGGCGTGGAACTCAGCTGTGCATCTTCGGCCAGCAGCGTGGCGACCAGCGGCTTGTGGCTCTCGGCCAGACGGGTCAGCAGTGCCGCTTGTGCAGCGTCGACGCTTTTCAGCGCTTCGGCCAGTTGGGACGCCTGAGCGGTGCTGAAGGCGATGGCCTGATTGCCTTCGGTGTAGCCCAGAACCGGCGCAATGGCGGCGACCAGTTCGGCCGACGGGTTGAGCAGTGGCTGCGCGTAAAACACTTCCAGCCATGCGCCTTGACGGTTTTGAGTGCCGACACCAAAGGCCAGGCTGAACAGGGTAGTGGACATGTTGATACCTCTAACAAAATGGAACGGGCTGCCTTACTTGAGCGCTGCCGCGTAGATATCTGGCTTGAAGCCAATCAGGGTTCGGTCACCGAGATCGAGCACCGGGCGCTTGATCATCGAAGGTTGTGCGAGCATCAGTTCGATGGCTTTGCGCTGGTCGAGATCGGCTTTGCGTTCGTCGTCGAGCTTGCGAAAGGTCGTGCCTGCACGGTTCAACACCACTTGCCAGCCGTGCTCGTCGCACCATTGGCTCAGGTGTTCGCGGTCGATTCCGACCGTTTTGTAATCATGAAAGTCGTAGCTGACAGCGTGTTCATCGAGCCAGGTGCGCGCCTTTTTCATGGTGTCGCAGGCTTTGATGCCGAAAAGGTGCAACGTTTTGCTTGAAACGGTCAAGGAATCGCCCCCTTTGCAGGTGCTGAAAATAAAAGGTGACGGATTATGCCATGACCGGACGGTTTCGCGTCGGCTGTGGTCGGGTTTGTCTTTTCGTCTTGGTTATCCGCTGTTTCATGCGGCATTGGTGCAACGGTCCAGCCTGCAGTCCAGGCGGCTAATATGGCACTTCAATGCTGTCGATTGTGTGCGCTTGAAAGCGCTGCGGACGCAACGCCTGGCCTGGTACGGCCTCAGTCGTCATCACCCGATGGGTGATGACGTGCTGCGAGAAGTAGTGGTGAGCTTGATGCAGGTGAGGTCGATCCAGCCGGCTCAGCTCCGTATCGGGTCAGTGTTTCGCGGGTAGATGGAGCTGATGAAACTGATGTCTTTTTCAGACAGTTTCTTGTTCATGGGGTAGTCGGTTCCATCCCATATCAGCTCGGCAGGGAAGGCGTAATGCATGATGGATTTCTTGTCGTAGGGGCTGATCTGCCTGTCCGTGGGTTCCAGTGTTCTAAAGACGTGGTGATAGGTATCTTCTTTTGAGAGCCCGGCATTTTCAAAGGCTTCATACACCTTTGGCGTGTTCCAATCGATGTTTGCCTCAGGGTGTTGATGCTCGTGTTCCAGGCCAAGGGCATGACCGAATTCATGCAGCATGGCCACATGAAACGGCATTTCCCTGGTCGTGAGATCAATGTGCAGGGTCGGTTCGTCTGCTGGCACTGTCAGCGCGTCGGTACCAATGAATGACCAGTGTCCTTTCAGTTCGGCACTGTCGGATATCCTGATATCACCTTCGGTGCCCTCGACGAACCTGATGATGAGGTTGATGTGTTGTGTCCATTCGCCGATTTCTTCTTTGGCAAACTCTATGAACTCAAGGTTGGAACTTAGAAAAGCAACATTGATAGTTCGACGTTGTGCCCAGAATTTGGAGTGATTGCCAATGCTTCTTTTGGAGCGTCTGCCAGTGCTTCCTGTGTTTGCGCGGTCTTCACTGGCAGCGGTTTGATACGAAAGTTGTGGGTCGACGCTTGGAACGCCAGCGCACATATTAATAATTGTCATGGGGGCTCTTATGGGGGTGTCTTCTATGCTCGATCAATTGTTGAGCAGAAAAATGGATGGTTAAATGTAAATGTTGCAGTAGGTCAATGAGTCAAGAGGCGACTGGATAGATTGCACTGATTGCTTTGATGTCACCGTCGGACAGTTCGTCGCAGTAGCCGTATTCGATATCGTTAAAAATGACTTCCTTTGGGAATGGGAAGTGCATGATCGAACATTTGTCGTAAGGGACCAGTTGCGTGTAGGCGCTTCTCTGCTTGGGAAGAATGTATTCCAAAACCTGATTTCGCGAATAGCCGATTTCGCCATAGCCTTTGTAAAGGTTGGGGAGATGCCAATCAATATTCGCGTCCGGGTGCTGATGCGCGTGTTCCAGTCCAAGCGCGTGTCCGAACATATGCAGGATCGTCGGCCCAAGATCGCTCTGACGTAGTCGACGGTGAATTTGTATCGTCGGTACGTGAGACGGAATCAGAAGCGCATCGGTGCCTATGGCGGACCAATGTCCGTTGCGTTCGAGCGCGTCGGGAGTGTCAATGATTCGAATGACGCCTTCATTTCCCTCGACAAAGCGCAGGGTCAGATTGATGTGCGGGGCCCAGGTCAAAATGGATTCTTTAACCAGTTCCTTGAAACTAGGGAAGTTGCTGGTTATAGAGATATCCAGCGTTCGGTTTTGTGCCCAGAATCGGTGGTGACTTTTGCTCTCTTGATGAGATGTGCTCGTTGCGTTGTCGGGGTTCTCGGTGATCGCGGTGTCTCGGGAATGCTGTGCGTCAAGACTCAAGATTCCTGTGCATGCCTGGATAATTTGCATAATCTGTTGCTCTGCTTAAGAAGTTTTAATAGTTGCGCCGACTTCCTGTTTTTCTTTGTCTGGAAAATAGCTGCGGCGTTTTTGAATGCTAGCGATGGGTGAAGTGTTGGTAAATACAGCAAGTGTATGCTGTTGTGACGATGGTAGTTGTTTTGGTGGGGATAAGTTAGATGTCGAACGTTGGTCGGATAGCAGAGTTGATGCTTGCAAATGAGGGGCGCAGGGGGGGGCGTTAAAAGACGATTAATTAGTGCGGATTGTATGGAAATAGAAAGTTTTAACTTTTTGTTATGAGCCACCCGCACTGCATTGCACAGCGCGGGCGAGACGGGGATAGTTACTTGCGTCGGGTAATGAACGCGCGAATGCGTTCGGCCGCTTCTACGCATTCAGCCAGCGGCGCTACCAGCGCCATGCGCACGCGCCCGGCGCCCGGATTGACGCCATCGACGTCCCGCGACAAGTAGGAACCCGGTACCACGGTCACGTGTTCCTGTTCGAACAGGTCGCGGCAGAACGCTGCGTCATCACCATTCACATTTGGCCACAGGTAGAAACCACCGTCCGGGCGCTGTACATCCATCACCGGGCTGAGAATCTCCAGCACCGCATCGTATTTCTCGCGATACAGCGCGCGGTTGGCGCGCACATGCACTTCATCGTTCCACGCGGCCACGCTGGCCAGTTGGGTCTGAACCGGCATCGCGCAGCCGTGATAGGTGCGGTACAGCAGGAAGCCCTTGAGAATGTCGGCGTCGCCCGCCACGAAGCCGGAGCGCAGGCCTGGCAGGTTGGAGCGCTTGGACAGGCTGTGGAAAACCACGCAGCGTTTGAAGTCCTTGCGGCCCAGTTCCACACAGGCGCTGAGCAGGCCGGCTGGTGGGGTTTGTTCGTCGAAGTACAGTTCGCTGTAGCATTCGTCCGCGGCGATCACGAAGTCGTATTCGTCGGCCAGGGCGATCAGCTTTTTCAGGGTGTCGACCGGGATCAGGGCGCCGGTCGGGTTGCCCGGCGAGCACAGGAACAGGATCTGGCAGCGCTTCCAGATGTCCGGCGAAACGGCGTCGAAATCCGGGTTGAAGCCGTTCTCATCCAGGCACGGCAGGTAATGCGGCTTGGCTCCGGCAAGGAACGCCGCGCCTTCGTAGATCTGATAGAACGGATTCGGGCTGACCACCAGCGCGTCTTCGCCACGGTTGACTACGGTCTGGGTGAACGCGAACAGCGCTTCGCGGGTGCCATTGACCGGCAGCACGTTGCGCGCCGGGTCGAGCCAGCCGTTCGGGACGCTGAAGCGGCGTTCGCACCAGGCGGCGATGGCTTCACGCAAGGCCGGGATGCCGAGGGTGGTCGGGTACACGGCCATCTGATCCAGATTGCTCGCCAGCGCTTCGGCGACGAAGCTCGGCGAACGGTGCTTCGGTTCGCCGATGGATAACGCAATGGCGCGTTTATCCGGGTTTGGCGTGACGCTGCCGAGCAGGGCGCGGAGCTTTTCGAACGGGTAGGGCTGCAACTGGTTCAGAGCGTTGTTCATGGGGGCCTCGTTCAATGTGGGAGGGCTAATGTGGTGCAGGGGGCTTGTTGTGGTGAGGGGGTAAGCCCCCTCACCACAACAAGCCCCCTGCCCACAGGAAGTCCATACCCACAGGGGAAAATTGTTGGTTCAGATACTGATGCGCGAAAGTTTGATATCGGGTTCCTGACTGACGCTCAGCTGTTCGACGATTGCATCCTGCAAACGGCTGCACAGCAACGGGTCGGATAGCGGCTGATTGTTCGCATCGGTGATGAAAAACACGTCTTCCACGCGCTCGCCCAGAGTAGCGATCTTGGCGTTCTGCAACGACAGATCGAACTCGAGGAAGATCGTGCCGATCCGCGCCAGCAGCCCGGGGCGGTCAGGCGCGCTAAGTTCCAGCACGGTCACCGGACGCTGGGCGTCGTTGTGGATCGTCACCTGTGGCGCAAACGCGAAATGCTTGAGCTGGCGAGGCACCCGACGCTGAATGATCGTCGGATAGTCGTCCGGATTGCGCAGGGCTTCGGTCAGGCCTTCGCGGATCTGTTTGACCCGTGCCGGGTTGTCGCCGATCGAGTCGCCATCGGTGTCGAGCACGATATAGGTGTCGAGAGTGAACTGGCTGCTCGAGGTGATGACCCGAGCGTCGTGAATGTTCAGGTTGAGCTGGTCCATCGCCGCCACGGTCACGGCGAAAAAGTCGTGCTGGTCCGGTGCATAAATGAAGATCTGCGTACCGCCCTCGAACTCGCGCTGGGTGGTTTCCTTGATCAGCACCAGCGGGCCGCCGTCGGCCGGCTGCTGCAAAATCGCATCAGTGTGCCAGGCCACGTCGCCGGCGGTGTGGCGCAGGAAATAGTCATCGCCCAATTGCGCCCAGAGCTGCTCGACATCGTCCGGATCGTTGCCGCCGCGTACCAGGATGTCCAGCGCCGCGCTTTGGGTCTGGCGGATCTGCTCTTCGCGATCCACCGGGTTTTCCAGGCCACGACGCAAGGCGCGCTTGGTCTCCGTGTAGAGCTGGCGCAACAGGCTCGCGCGCCAGGAGTTCCACAGCGTCGGGTTGGTTGCGTTGATGTCTGCAACGGTCAGCACGTACAGATAATCGAGGCGGGTTTCATCGCCGACGGTCTGCGCGAAGTCGTGGATCACATGCGGGTCGGACAGGTCCTTGCGCTGGGCCGTGGTCGACATCACCAGATGGTTCTGCACCAGCCACACGATCAGGCGGCTGTCCCAGATCGGCAACTGGTGGCGCTGGCAAAAGGCTTCGGCATCCACGGCGCCGATTTCCGAATGATCGCCATGCCGGCCCTTGCCGATGTCGTGGTACAGGCCGGCCAGGTAAATCAGTTCGGGTTTGGGCAGTTTGGCCATGAGCTTGCTGGCCAGCGGGAATTTTTCCGACACCTGGGTGTACTGCAGCTTACGCAGGTGCTTGATCAGGTTCAGGGTATGCGCGTCGACCGTATAGATGTGAAACAGGTCATGCTGCATCTGCCCGACAATGAAACCGAACTCCGGCAGATAGCGCCCAAGGATGCCATAACGGTTCATCCGCCGCAGATTGCGGTGGATGCCGATCTTGCACTTGAACAGCTCGATGAACAGGCTGGTATTACGAATATCGTTGCGGAAGTCGTCATCGATCAGATGACGATTCTCGCGCAGCAGGCGGATGGTATCGGCGCGTACGCCTTTGATCTCCGGTTGCTGGGCCATCAGCACAAAGATCTCGAGCATGGCGAATGGCGTACGGCGGAACACGTTGTCGCTACGCGCCTCGATGTAGCCGTCATGCAGTTGGAACCGCGAGTTGATCGGCTGCGGTGGTGCTTCGTCTTCGGGGGCCAGGATCACTTCTTCGAAGTGCTGGATGATCAGGTCGCTGAGCTGGGCAATGCTCATGACCACCCGGTAGTACTGCTGCATGAAGTTTTCGATGGCTTGCTTGGCATCGTTGCCTGCGAAACCCAGCAGCCCGGCAATCGAGCGCTGGTGATCGAACAGCAGGCGGTCTTCGGAACGGCCGGCGAGCATGTGCAGGGCGTAACGTACCTTCCACAGAAACTCCTGGGAGGAGGCCAGCAGGGCGTTTTCGCTCTCCACCAGGAAGCCTTCGCCCGCCAGGGCCCGCAGGTTCAGGGTGCCGTATTCGCGACGGGCCACCCAGAGAATCGTCTGAATATCCCGAAGGCCACCGGGCGAGCCTTTGACGTTGGGTTCAAGGTTGTATTCAGTGTCGTTGTATTTGTGGTGACGGGCCTTTTGCTCGGCGCGCTTGGCCAGGAAGAACTCCTTGCTCGGCCACATGTGCGCGGTGCTGGTGACATCCAGCATGCGCTGGCGCAGCCGCTCGGGGCCGCAAATGGTGCGGCTTTCCATCAGATTGGTGACGACCGTCAGGTCGGCACGGGCCTCGACGGCGCATTCGTCCACCGAACGAACGCTCTGGCCGACTTCCAGGCCGATGTCCCACAGCAACGTCAGAAAACGTTCGATGGAATCCCGAAAAATTTCGTGATCGGCGCTGTCCAGCAAAATCAGCAGATCGATGTCGGAATAGGGGTGTAACTCGCCGCGACCGTAGCCGCCGACCGCCACCAGGGCGATATCGGCGTCTTCGCTCCAGTTAAACTGTTCCCAGGCTTGTTGCAGGATGTTGTCGATAAACCAGGCGCGATCCTCGATCAGCCGGCGAATATCCCGGCCACTGCGGAACCGCTCGTCGAGCACCTCGCGGGCCTGACGGATCGCCTTCTTGAAAGCAGCAATAGGGCTTGCCTTCAGGGCCAGTTCAGCCTGGAACTGGCCGCGGTCGAAGAGTTCGGGATCCACCTGCGGCATCGATTGGCTTTCCTTTCTATAAGGCTGGGAACGGAGCGAGCGGGATCAGGCCGAAACGCGCGCGATGGTATCGTCGCTGCGCAGGGTGAAGATCTCGTAACCGGTTTCGGTCACCAGCAGGGTGTGTTCCCATTGTGCCGACAGCTTGCGGTCCTTGGTGATGGCGGTCCAGCCGTCGCCCAACACCTTGGTGTCGGCCTTGCCCTGGTTGATCATCGGCTCGATGGTGAAGGTCATGCCGGCTTTCAGTTCCATGCCGGTGCCGGCACGGCCGTAGTGCAGAATCTGCGGTTCTTCGTGGAACACCTTGCCGATGCCATGACCGCAAAACTCGCGAACCACCGAGAAACCGTTCTTTTCCGCGTGCTTCTGGATCACTTCACCGATATCGCCCAGGCGGCAGCCGGGTTTGACCAGTTCGATGGCCTTGTACATGCATTCCTGAGTCACCTGGGACAGACGCTCGGCCCAGACCGGAACGGAACCGACGTGGAACATGCGGCTGGTGTCGCCGTGGTAACCGTCCTTGATCACGGTGACGTCGATGTTCAGCGTGTCGCCGTCCTTCAACGGTTTCTCGTTCGGGATGCCGTGGCAGACCACGTGGTTGATCGAGGTGCAGATCGACTTCGGGAAGCCCTTGTAGTTGAGCGGGGCAGGGATGGCTTTCTGCTCATTGACGATATAGTCGTGGCAGATGCGGTCCAGCTCTTCGGTGGTGACGCCCGGTTTGACATAATCGGCAATCATTTCCAGCACATCGGCGGCCAATTTGCCGGCGATCCGCATTTTTGCGATGTCCTCTGGGGTTTTGAGGGTGACGGTCATACAGGCTCTCTCTGCGCTCAATGGCGCCTTCTAAAACGAAATGGGCATTGCGCGAACAATCATCGCGGCCCTGAAAAACGCGATTCTACCAGACGATCAGCGCAAATCTGAGCCTCTGTGCATCGCTTCACTCTATAGGATGGCGCATTCTGGGGGGATTCCAAGGCGGGGCCAAAAGCATTCCCCAGGTTTTCAGAATTCGGGTTCCGTTTTTTTCTGCCTTGTGGTATAAAATGCGCCGCTTTCCGGGGATACCCTGAAAAGCTTAAATCCACACACGTGTCGACACGATGACCTGGGTGCCTTCAGCTGATGCTGCTGGTTGGTCATTGGGATGCGTGGAGGCCAAACCCGACTTATTAAGGAACTATTATGTCCCAAGTCAACATGCGCGATATGCTGAAGGCCGGTGTGCACTTCGGTCACCAGACCCGTTACTGGAACCCGAAAATGGGTAAATACATTTTCGGCGCGCGTAACAAGATCCACATTATCAACCTTGAAAAAACCCTGCCAATGTTCAACGAAGCTCTGACTTTCGTAGAGCGTCTGGCCCAGGGCAAAAACAAGATCCTGTTCGTCGGCACCAAGCGTTCCGCTGGCAAGATCGTTGCTGAAGAAGCAGCACGTTGCGGTTCGCCGTACGTCGATCACCGCTGGTTGGGCGGCATGCTGACCAACTTCAAAACCATCCGTGCTTCCATCAAGCGTCTGCGTGACCTTGAAGTGCAAGCCGAAGACGGTACTTTCGCCAAGCTGACCAAGAAAGAAGCGCTGATGCGCACTCGCGATCTTGAGAAGCTGGATCGTTCCCTGGGTGGTATCAAGGACATGGGCGGTCTGCCAGACGCTCTGTTCGTTATCGACGTTGATCACGAGCGCATCGCGATCACCGAAGCCAACAAGCTGGGCATCCCGGTTATCGGCGTAGTCGATACCAACAGCAGCCCGGAAGGCGTTGACTACATCATCCCAGGCAACGATGACGCAATCCGCGCTATCCAGCTGTACATGGGTTCGATGGCTGACGCTGTTATCCGCGGTCGCAACCACGTTGCTGGCGGCACCGAGCAGTTCGTTGAAGAAGCTCCGGCAGCTGCAGCTGAGTAACTGACGCCCTGGCGTTGACTCAATAAGCAAAAAGGGGGCTTGGCCCCCTTTTTGCCACCTCGAAAACCATTTGTCGGCAGCGCAGCTACAGCATCTGTAACGTGCAGCGGCTAACAAGGGTGGTTCGGGAAGAATTGAACGCCCGTTCGATCGGGTGGAATGGTTGAAAACCTATCCAAGAGGAATTTGAAAATGGCAGAGATTACTGCAGCGTTGGTCAAAGAACTGCGCGAGCGTACCGGCGAAGGCATGATGGATTGCAAAAAGGCCTTGACCAAGGCCGGCGGCGACATCGAAAAAGCCATTGATGACATGCGTGCTTCGGGCGCCATCAAGGCTGCCAAGAAAGCTGGCAACGTGGCTGCTGAAGGCGCGATCGCTCTGAAGGAAGACGGTAAATCCGCCGTTCTGCTGGAAGTGAACTCGCAGACCGACTTCCTGGCTCTGCAGGACGACTTCAAGGCATTTGTTGCTGCAAGCGTTGAAAAAGCGTTCGCCGACAAACTGACTGACGTTGCTCCGCTGATCGAAGCTCAAGAAGCCGATCGCCTGATTCTGGTCGGCAAGGTTGGCGAAAACGTCAACATCCGTCGTCTGGTACGCGTTGAAGGTGATGTTGTTGGTGGTTACCTGCACGGCAACAAGATCGGTGTTGCAGTTGTTCTCAAGGGCGGCACCGTTGAGCTGGCCAAAGACATCGCTATGCACGTAGCGGCCACCAACCCTGAATTCCTGCTGCCATCGGAAGTTTCCGCTGAAGCGGTCGAGCGCGAGAAAGGCGTGTTCCTGACCCTCAACGCTGACAAGATCGCTGGCAAGCCAGAAAACATCGTTGAAAACATGGTCAAAGGCCGTATCAGCAAGTTCCTGGCTGAAGCGAGCCTGGTTGAGCAGGCGTTCGTCAAGAACCCTGAAATCAAGGTTGGCGAGCTGGCCAAGAAAGCTGGTGCCGAAATCGTTTCCTTCACCTACTTCAAAGTAGGCGAAGGCATCGAGAAGCCGGTCGACAACTTCGCTGAAGAAGTTGCTGCCCAGCTGGCTGCCGCCAAGCAATAAGACGGTTTTTTAACTGTCGCCCTGAAGAGGCTGCCCGCTCACGCGCGCAGCCTCTTTTCAGATGGGGATGCCAATTTATTTGGCTTCTCGTCGGAACTGGCTTACAAAGCCGTGTTCCGATGGCGCTGTGATAGCGTCAAGCTAGAGTGAACGCAGGCTGCAAACAGCCCGCAAAGAATTTTTAAAATACGCCGCAGGAGAGATTCGCAATGGCTCAGCAGGGCAGTGGTTATCAGGCTCGCTATAAACGCATTCTACTCAAGCTTAGCGGCGAGGCCCTGATGGGCTCGGAAGAGTTCGGGATCGATCCGAAAGTTCTGGATCGCATGGCGCTGGAAGTTGGCCAGCTGGTCGGCATCGGTGTTCAGGTCGGTCTGGTGATCGGTGGCGGCAACCTGTTCCGCGGCGCGGCGCTCAGCGCGGCGGGCATGGATCGGGTGACTGGCGACCACATGGGCATGCTGGCCACTGTGATGAACGCCCTGGCCATGCGCGATGCGCTGGAACGTGCCAATATCTCGGCCATCGTGATGTCGGCCATTTCCATGGTTGGCGTGACCGATCACTACGATCGCCGCAAAGCCATGCGCCACCTGAACGCCAAGGAAGTCGTTATTTTTGCGGCCGGTACTGGTAATCCGTTCTTCACCACGGATTCGGCAGCCTGCTTGCGTGCAATCGAAATCGACGCTGACGTCGTGCTCAAGGCAACCAAGGTCGATGGCGTTTACACAGCTGATCCATTCAAAGACCCGCATGCCGAGAAGTTCGATCATCTGACCTACGATGAAGTACTGGATCGCAAGCTGGGTGTGATGGATCTGACGGCCATTTGCCTGTGCCGCGACCACAAGATGCCATTGCGCGTATTTAACATGAACAAGCCCGGCGCCCTGCTGAACATCGTACATGGCGGCGCTGAAGGGACCCTGATCGAGGAAGGCCAACAATGATCAACGAAATCAAGAAAGACGCTCAAGAGCGCATGAAAAAATCCGTGGAATCGCTGGCGCACAATTTCGGTCGTATTCGTACGGGCCAGGCGCACCCGAGCATTCTGGAAGGCGTGATGGTTCCGTACTACGGCTCCGACACTCCGATCAAGCAAGTGGCGAACATCACTGTTAAAGACGCCCGTACCCTGCAAGTGGTTGCCTTTGAGCGCAACATGCTGGGTGCCGTCGACAAAGCCATCGGTAGCGCGGGTCTGAACCTCAACCCGACCAACCTGGGTGAGTTGCTGCTGATCTCCATGCCGGCCCTGACCGAAGAAACCCGCAAGGGCTTCACCAAGCAGGCTCGCGATGTTGCTGAAGATGCCCGTGTTGCGGTGCGCAACATCCGTCGTGACGCGAACAGCCAGCTCAAGGATCTGGTCAAGGAAAAGGAAATCAGCGAAGACGAAGAGCGTCGCGCTACTGGCGAGATTGATGATCTGACCAAAAAATACGTGGCTGAAATCGACGCGAATTTGGCGCAGAAAGAAAAAGACCTGATGGCCGTATAAGGGTCACGTTTTAATGGATAAGACAAAGCAGACTGCGCCGTCCGCGGTGCCGCGCCATGTCGCGATCATCATGGATGGTAATAATCGCTGGGCGAAAAAACGCTTTATGCCGGGTGTCGCCGGGCATAAAGCGGGTGTGGATGCGGTTCGTGCGGTCATCGAGGTGTGTGCCGAGGCCAAGGTCGAAGTACTGACCCTGTTCGCCTTCTCCAGCGAGAACTGGCAGCGCCCGGCCGATGAGGTCAGTGCCTTGATGGATCTGTTCTTCAAGGCGTTGCGTCGCGAGGCCAAGCGCCTCAACGACAACAACATCAGTTTGCGCATCATTGGTGACCGTTCGCGTTTTCACCCGGAGCTTCAGGCCGCCATGCGCGAAGCCGAGGCGATGACTGTCGGTGCCAACCGCTTTGTCCTGCAGATCGCCGCCAACTACGGCGGTCAGTGGGATATCGCGCAAGCCGCGCAGCGTTTGGCCCGAGAGGTTCAGGCCGGACATCTGCGTCCGGAGGACATTACCCCCGAGCTGTTGCAAACCTGTCTGGCGACCGGTGATCTGCCGTTACCGGACTTGTGCATCCGTACCGGTGGCGAGCATCGCATCAGCAACTTCCTGCTGTGGCAACTGGCTTATGCCGAGTTGTACTTCTCCGACCTGTTCTGGCCGGACTTCAAACACGACGCCATGCGCAATGCGCTAGCCGATTTCGCTTCTCGCCAGCGTCGCTTCGGTAAAACGAGCGAGCAGGTCGAGGCTGGAGCCCGGGTTTAATGCTTAAACAACGAATCATCACGGCGCTGATCTTGCTGCCGATTGCCCTGTGCGGGTTTTTCCTGCTCGAAGGGTCCGGTTTTGCGCTGTTCATCGGGCTGGTGGTGACGCTCGGGGCGTGGGAGTGGGCGCGCCTGGCAGGTTTCGCGGCTCAGTCGATTCGCGTTGCCTATGCGGCTGTGGTCGCGTTGGCGCTGTTTGTCATGCATATCGTGCCGGGGCTCGCGCCTTGGGTGTTGGGCGCTGCAGTGCTCTGGTGGGGCGTGGCCACGTACCTGGTATTGACCTATCCCCGGTCCAGCGAACACTGGGCTAGCGCAGCCTGCAAACTGGTCATCGGTTTGTTGATTCTGTTACCGGCCTGGCAAGGTCTGGTTTTGATCAAGCAGGAGCCCTTGGGCAACTGGCTGATCATGGCGGTGATGGTGCTGGTCTGGGGGGCTGATATCGGTGCGTACTTTTCCGGTCGGGCCTTCGGCAAGCGCAAGCTGGCGCCACAGGTCAGCCCTGGCAAGAGCTGGGAAGGCGTGTACGGCGGCTTGCTGCTGAGTCTGGTGATCACGGCAATCGTCGGCTTTGTGCGGGACTGGACTTTCGCTCAGATGTTGATGGGGCTGTTCGGTGCCGCAATTATCGTATTCATTTCAGTCGTGGGCGACCTCACCGAAAGCATGTTCAAGCGCCAGTCGGGGATCAAGGACAGCAGTAATCTGCTGCCCGGTCACGGCGGCGTGCTGGACCGCATCGATAGCCTGACGGCGGCGATTCCGGTATTCGCCGTGCTGCTGTGGATGGCGGCACCGTGAGCCGCCCACAACAGATTACCGTGCTGGGAGCGACCGGTTCGATTGGTCTGAGCACCCTCGACGTCATTGCCCGTCATCCCGAGCGTTATCAGGTTTTCGCCTTGAGCGGTTTCACTCGCTTGAGTGAGTTGCTGGCGCTGTGCGTGCGTCATTCGCCGCGCTTCGCCGTCGTGCCGGAATCTGGCGCTGCCCGGGGCTTGCAGGACGATTTGCACGCGGCCGGTCTGTCGACCCGTGTTCTGGTGGGGGAAGAGGGCCTGTGTCAGGTCGCTTCCGATCCGGAAGTCGATGCGGTGATGGCGGCTATTGTCGGTGCAGCGGGCTTGCGTCCGACCCTGGCGGCGGTCGAGGCCGGCAAGAAGATTCTTCTGGCCAATAAAGAAGCGCTGGTGATGTCCGGTGCGCTGTTCATGCAGGCGGTGCGTAAAAGCGGTTCGGTGCTGCTGCCGATCGACAGCGAGCACAATGCGATTTTCCAGTGCATGCCACAGGATTTCGCCCGTGGACTTGGCGCGGTCGGTGTGCGTCGGATTTTGCTGACAGCCTCTGGCGGCCCGTTCCGGCAGACACCCATGGCCGAGCTGGCGCATGTTACTCCCGAGCAAGCGTGTGCCCACCCGAATTGGTCCATGGGGCGCAAGATTTCGGTGGATTCGGCCAGCATGATGAACAAAGGGCTCGAGCTGATCGAGGCTTGCTGGCTGTTCGACGCTACCCCTTCTCAGGTCGAAGTGGTGATTCACCCGCAGAGCGTGATTCATTCGCTGGTCGACTACATCGATGGTTCAGTATTGGCGCAGTTGGGCAATCCGGACATGCGCACGCCGATTGCCAATGCCCTGGCCTGGCCGGAGCGGATTGACTCGGGTGTTGCGCCGCTGGATCTGTTTGCCATTGCTCGCCTGGATTTCCAGGCGCCCGATGAAGAGCGTTTCCCTTGCTTGCGCCTTGCGCGTCAAGCCGCCGAGGCTGGCAACAGTGCGCCGGCCATGCTCAATGCCGCAAATGAGGTGGCTGTGGCGGCCTTTCTCGACGGACGGGTTCGCTACCTGGAAATCGCGAGTATTATCGAGGAAGTGTTGAACCTCGAGCCTGTGGTTGCGGTAGATGATCTCGAGGCAGTGTTTACGGCTGATGCGAAAGCACGGGTACTGGCCGGGCAATGGTTGAGCCGTCACGGGCGATAAGTGCTGCAATACGTTGCCCCATGCAGCACTGATAGGATTGCGGAGAAAGTACATGAGCGCGCTCTATATGATTGTCGGCACCCTGGTAGCGCTGGGTGTGCTGGTCACCTTCCACGAGTTCGGCCATTTCTGGGTCGCGCGTCGCTGTGGGGTCAAAGTGCTGCGTTTCTCCGTGGGCTTCGGCATGCCGCTGCTGCGCTGGCACGACAGTAAAGGCACTGAATTCGTGATCGCCGCCATTCCGTTGGGTGGCTACGTGAAAATGCTCGACGAGCGCGAAGGCGAGGTCCCGGCCGATCAGGTCGATCAATCCTTCAATCGCAAATCAGTCCGTCAGCGCATCGCCATCGTCGCGGCCGGCCCGATCGCCAACTTTCTATTGGCAATGGTGTTTTTCTGGGCATTGGCAATGCTGGGCAGCGAGCAGGTGCGGCCGGTTATCGGTGCTGTCGAGTCCGGCAGCATTGCCTCCAGGGCAGGTTTGAGCCCGGGCCAGGAAATCATGGCCATCGATGGCGAGCCAACCTCCGGCTGGGCCGCGGTGAACCTGCAACTGATCCGTCGCCTGGGTGAGAGCGGTTCCCTTCAATTGCTGGTCCGCGAACAGGGCTCCACGGTGGACTCACCCCGTGAGCTGTTGCTGGACAAGTGGCTCAAGGGTGCCGAGGAGCCAGATCCGATTCGCTCGCTGGGTATTCGTCCTTGGCGTCCGGCGTTGCCTCCAGTCCTGGCCGAATTTGATCCGAAAGGGCCGGCGAAGGCTGCGGGCCTTAAGTCGGGTGACCGCTTGTTGGCCCTTGACGGCAAGACGCTGGACGACTGGCAGCAAGTAGTCGACATCGTCCGTATGCATCCAGATACCAAAATCATGCTGCGCGTCGAGCGCGATGGTGCTCAAATCGACGTCCCTGTGACGTTGGCCGCTCGCGGCGAGAGCAAGTCACCCAGTGGTTATCTGGGCGCCGGGGTGAAAGCGGTCGATTGGCCACCAGAGATGATTCGCGAAGTCAGTTACGGTCCGGTGGCTGCGATTGGCGAGGGTGCCCGACGCACCTGGACCATGAGCGTACTGACCCTCGACTCGCTCAAGAAAATGTTGTTCGGCGAGCTCTCGGTAAAAAACTTGAGTGGACCGATAACCATTGCTAAAGTGGCGGGCGCTTCTGCCCAGTCGGGTGTCGCTGATTTCCTGAATTTCCTTGCTTATCTGAGTATTAGCTTGGGGGTTCTGAATTTGTTGCCCATTCCTGTACTGGATGGGGGACATTTGTTGTTTTATCTGATCGAGTGGGCGCGTGGTCGTCCCTTGTCGGATCGGGTGCAAGGTTGGGGGATACAGATCGGTATCAGTTTGGTGGTCGGGGTGATGTTACTTGCTCTGGTCAATGATCTGGGTCGACTGTAACGCTTCGCTGAATTGCGAATCTGCCGCATTTTGCGGCAGTTTTTATTGCCAGTTGGAATAAGAAAGGACTTCATGAAACGTCTGCTGCTAACTGCGGTTCTCACCGTATTGATGATCGCCGAAGTTCACGCCGAGTCCTTCACTATCTCTGATATTCGCGTCAATGGCCTCCAGCGGGTCTCCGCGGGTAGCGTCTTTGGTGCCTTGCCGTTGAACGTCGGCGAACAGGCGGATGATCGTCGCCTGGTGGAATCCACTCGTGCGTTGTTCAAGACCGGGTTCTTTCAGGATATCCAGCTGGGTCGCGATGGCAACGTCCTCGTCATCACTGTAGTCGAGCGTCCGTCGGTCGCCAGTATCGAGATCG
>NZ_AKJK01000142.1 GCF_000282375.1 Pseudomonas sp. GM50 | reverse complement strand
AGCTCCTACGCCGCTTTGGCCACTGGTCAGACCGGTCATGCCAATTTTTCTATTTCCACTTGTAATCCTGAAAAAACCCAGCGTAGACTGCGCCTGCACTGGACATACCGGTAAGACCACAATAATTAAGTCCTGAATCTGATGCGCGAAGCGCACGGCAGCCAGGACACCGACCAGGATTCCTCCCATGCTCAGATGGTGCTCGCGTTCAATCTTCCTCCAAGTGGTTCTCGGACTGGTGCTCGGCATCGTCTGTGGGCTGGCCCTTCCCGAATATTCCGCCCAACTCAAACCCCTCGGCGACGGTTTCATCAAACTGATCAAGATGCTTATTGGTCTGATCGTGTTCTGCGTGGTGGTCAGCGGCATCAGCGGTGCCGGCGACCTGAAGAAGGTCGGACGCATCGGCCTCAAATCGGTGATCTACTTCGAAATACTGACCACCATCGCCTTGGTGATCGGCCTGGTGTTCGCCTTCACGACCGGTATCGGTAGCGGTGCGAACATTCATCTGGAACAGCTCTCCACTGCCGACATGGGCGACATCGCCCAGCGCGGTCAGCACATGCAAACCACCTCCCAGTTCCTGATGAACCTGATCCCGACCTCGGTAATCGGCGCCTTCGCGGAAAACAACATTCTGCAAGTCCTGCTGTTTTCGGTGCTGTTCGGCAGCGCGCTGAACCTGGTGGGCGAAGCAGCGTCGGGTATTTCCCGACTGATTAATGAGCTGAGCCACGTGATCTTCCGCATCATGGGCATGATCGTGCGTCTGGCGCCGATCGGCGTGTTCGGCGCCATCGCCTTCACCACCAGCAAATATGGCCTGGATTCGTTGCAACACTTGGGCAGCCTGGTCGGCCTTTTCTACATGACCTGCGTGGCGTTTGTGACATTGATTCTCGGCCTGGTGATGCGCCTTTCGGGCCTGAAGATGTGGCCGTTGCTCAAGTACCTGCGTGAAGAACTGCTGATCGTCATGGGCACCGCTTCTTCCGACGCCGTGCTGCCACAAATCATGCGCAAGCTTGAGCATCTGGGCATCGGCAGCTCCACGGTCGGGCTGGTGATTCCGACCGGGTACTCGTTCAACCTTGATGGCTTTTCGATCTACCTGACCCTGGCCATTGTGTTTATCGCCAATGCCACCGGCACGCCGCTGGCCATGACGGATCTGCTGACAATTCTGCTGGTGTCGCTGATCACCTCCAAAGGTGCCCACGGGATTCCCGGCTCGGCGCTGGTGATTCTCGCCGCAACCCTGACTGCAATCCCGGCGATTCCGGTAGTGGGCCTGGTGCTGGTGCTGGCGGTGGACTGGTTCATGGGCATCGGCCGGGCGCTGACCAACCTGATCGGCAACTGCGTCGCCACCGTGGCCATCGCCCGCTGGGAAAAGGACATCGATATCCAACGGGCGAACAAAGTGCTTTCCGGTCAGGTGGGCTATACCTTCCAGCCCAGGAAACCGGTCGCCCCGGCCCATCAGCAGGAATTCTGAATAATCGCCGTGCCTGCCTGCGGACAGGCACGGCCATCAATCGTTATGGATGCTTATGGAACAGACAGTGATCACCACATCAACCGTCGTAAATTCAGTCGTAGAAAAACTTCGGGCCGCATTGGCCCGTGGTCAGTGGCGCTCCGGCGAAATGCTGCCGGGCCAGCGTGAACTGGCCGAACAACTGGGCATCAGCCGCCCGAGCCTGCGTGAAGCGGTCATCGTGCTGGAAACCCTCGGGCTGGTGCGCTCCATGCCGGGCAAAGGCGTGGTGGTGCTGGAAGCCAATCTCAACGACAGTCAAAGCCACGACAGCGCGGTAGCCGGGGCCAGCCTGGAAGACGTGCTGCAACTGCGCTACACCCTCGAACCGTTCATTGTGGGCTTGGTGGCGCAGTCCATCAGCAGCAAGGAAGTCGGGCAACTGCGCCTGACCCTGATGGACATGCGCGAAGCCCTTGAGGCCAACGACAGCGAGGCCGGCGTGAACGCCTACATCGCATTCCATGAGGAGCTGTTCACCCTGACATCGAACCCGATTTTCCAGAGCGTGGTGCAGCAAACCAGCAACGCCCTCAAGCAAAGCGCCGACGTGCTGCGCAATTCGCCCGAGCATCTGGCTGAACGCCTTGAAGAAAACGAAGCCGTGGTGCGTGCCATACGCAGCAAGAACAGCGCCCAGGCCAGCGCCGAGATGCGCCGGCACATCCTTCGGGAAGGCCAACGGATGGGCATCGAATTGAACATCCCGGACGACCACCTGGGCAGTTAAACCCTCTTCGAACTGGAGACAGGCCATGAACAGCTTCGCCTCACCACAGATATTCACTGCCCTACCCTTCTCCCGAACGGACACCGGGAAACTGCCGGCGGATGATCTCTATTCACGGATCTTCGACGCCATTCTCGAACAGCGCATCCATGCAGCCAGTCGTTTTACTGAAGACAGCCTGGCGCAGATGTTCAGCGCTCGACGCAGTGACATTCGTGGCGTGCTGACGCAGTTGTCCCATCAGCAGATCATTATCCTTCGCACCAACCATCGTCCCCGAGTCGCCGCGCCCGATGTCGAACAGACTCGGCAGACGCTGCATGCCCGACGACTGACCGAAATCACGCTGGTTCGACTGGCCTGCCAGCGGCCTCGCCCACAAGACTTGAAACGCCTGCATGCCTTGATCGACAGCGAACGCCAATGCACGGCGCGTGGTCCGGCCATTCGATTGTCTGGGGAATTTCATCTGCAACTGGCCGAAATGGCGGGGAACGCACCGTTGGCGCATTTTCTCGGCACTCTGGTGCCGCTGACTTCGCTGGCGATTGCGCAGTTTGATGCGCAGGCAGGCGGTGATTGCGCGTGGCAGGAGCACACGGAGATCGTCGATGCAGTGGCGCGCGGGGATGCTACGGCGGCCGAGATGTTGATGACCCGGCATCTGGATCATCTTGACGAAAAACTGCTGAACGCTGGATCGGTAGTCAGCCAGAATCGTGTTGCCGGTTAGATCGCCTTCGCGGGCAAGCCTCGCTCCTACAGAGGACATGCAATAGCTGTAGGAGCGAGGCTTGCCCGCGAAGGCGTCATTACCGACGAACACATATTCAATCCGCCGCGACCCGCGCAAAACCCTCACGAATCTTCTCTTCCGGCAATTCATCGGCAATAAACACGATCACGCTTTCCCGCGCCTCATCGTCCGCCCACTCGGTATCCCAATCGAAGCCGTACAGTTTCAGCACGCCCTGAAACACCATGCGCCGCGGTTCGCCAAGGATGTTCAAAACACCTTTGTAGCGCAGCAGTTGCTTGCCATGTTCTTCCAGCAACTCGTTCATGAACTCGCTGAGTTTATCGATATCCAGCGGCTTGTCGGTGCGCAGCACCAGGCTGGAGATGCGATCAATGGAGGGCGCCTTGCTCACCGGGCGCAAACTCACGCCACCACCGAGGTCGGCATTGAGGTTGAAGCCGCGCACGTCGAGCAGTTCGGCCAGATCAATCTTGCCGTGGTCGACCACGCGGATTGGCGCGCGACGGTTGATGCGGGTCAGGCGCTCGCTGAGGGCAGTGAAGGTCGGCTCGTCCACCAGATCCCGTTTGCTCACCAGCAAGCGGTCGGCAAAGCCGATCTGTGCCTGGGCAATGGTCTGGGTCAGGTGCAGGTCGGCGTGGGCCGCGTCCACCAGGGTGATGATGCCGTCGAGGATGTAGCGCTCACGCAGTTCTTCGTCGATGAAGAAGGTTTGCGCCACCGGGGCCGGGTCGGCCAGGCCGGTGCATTCGATGACCAGACGATCGAAGGCGATTTCACCGCTGTCCAGGCGTTCGAGCAGCAGGTACAGCGCCTTGGTCAAATCGGTGTGGATGGTGCAGCAGACGCAGCCGTTGGACAGCGTCATCACTTGCACCGGCTCGTCGCCCAACAGTTGGGTGTCGATACCGGCGTCACTGAATTCATTTTCGATCACGGCGATTTTCAGGCCGTGCTCGGCTTTGAGCAGGTGGCGCAGCAAGGTGGTTTTACCAGCGCCGAGGAAGCCGCTGAGGATCGTGACAGGGATGGGAGAGGACAACTGGAATCTCCTGTTTCACAAAATTAGAAATCAACACAAAAACAAATGTGGGAGCTAGCCTGCTAGCGATGGCGGACTGTCAATCAACAGTGATGTTGAATGTTCAGGCGCCATCGCTAGCAGGCTAGCTCCCACAGGGATTGCTATTAACCCGACAACCGGGTCAACAGCACTTCGGCCCACCCTTGCCACCGTAACGGGCTTCCTGACGTTCGCGAAAGAACATCTCGTAGCTCATCACCGGTTTGTCCGGGTGTTTGGTTTGCATATGCTCGACGTAGTTGTCGTAGTCGGGCATGCCGACCATCAGGCGCGCGGCCTGACCGAGGTATTTACCGAGGCGACTCAGGTCATTGAACATGGTGCAGTCCTCGATTACGCATCCGGCTGAGCCTGGAATGGAGATTCTTTATCCGTACGTTCTTTGCTACCCCAGGCGGCAATGCCGACCTTGAGCGCATAGAACAGGATGCTGAATACCACAAACAGGAACAGCGCGGTCAGCGTTGCGTTGGTGTAGGCGTTGTAGATCACATGCTGCATCTGCTCGATGCTCTTGGCCGGGGCCAGAATCTGCCCGTTAGCCAATGCATCGCTGTATTTCTTCGCCAGCGACAGGAAGCCGATTGCCGGGTTGGCATCGAACAGCTTGATAAAGCCTGCGGTGGTGGTGCAGATCAGCAACCACACGGCGGGCAGCATGGTGACCCAGATGTAACGTTGGCGCTTCATTTTGATCAGCACAACGGTTGCCAGCATCAGCGCGATTCCGGCCAGCATCTGGTTGGAGATACCGAACAGCGGCCACAAGGTGTTGATGCCACCCAGTGGATCGATCACGCCTTGGTACAGCAGGTAACCCCACATCGCTACGCAACCGGCGGTTGCGATCAGGTTGGCGGTCCAGGACTCGGTGCGTTTCAGCGCCGGAACGAAGGAGCCGAGCAAATCCTGAAGCATGAAACGCCCGGCACGGGTGCCAGCGTCGACCGCGGTCAGGATGAACAGCGCTTCGAACAGGATCGCGAAGTGGTACCAGAACGCCATGGTGTTTTCACCGGGCAGCACACTGTGCAGGATCTGCGCGATACCGACCGCCAGGGTCGGCGCACCACCGGCACGGGCCAGGATGGTGGTTTCACCGATGTCCTTGGCCACCGCTTGCAGGGCTTCCGGAGTGATCGCAAAGCCCCAGTTGCTGACCGCTTGCGCCACCGCCACCACATCACCCCCGACCACGGCCGCCGGGCTGTTCATGGCGAAGTACACGCCTGGCTCGATCACCGAAGCGGCAACCATTGCCATGATCGCCACGAAGGATTCCATCAGCATGCCGCCGTAACCGATGTAACGGGCGTTAACTTCGTTATCCAGCAACTTCGGCGTGGTGCCGGAGGAGATCAGCGCGTGGAATCCCGAGACCGCGCCACAGGCAATGGTGATGAACAGGAACGGGAACAGACCGCCCTTCCACACCGGCCCGGTGCCGTCGATGAACTGGGTCAATGCCGGCATTTTCAGCTCAGGCATGGTGATCAGAATGCCGATCGCCAGCGCAACGATGGTGCCGATCTTCAGGAAGGTGGACAGGTAATCACGCGGCGCCAGAATCAGCCACACCGGCAACACCGCCGCCACGAAACCGTAGCCGATCAGCATCCAGGTGATCTGGACTCCGGTAAAGCTGAATGCCTTGGCCCACACTGGGTCAGCGGCAATCTGCCCGCCCAGCCAGATCGAACCCAGCAGCAACGCCACGCCGATCACCGAGATTTCACCGATGCGACCCGGGCGGATGTAGCGCATGTAGATGCCCATGAACATCGCGATCGGGATGGTCGCCATCACCGTGAAAATACCCCACGGGCTTTCGGCCAAGGCCTTGACCACAATCAGCGCCAGCACCGCGAGGATGATGATCATGATCAGGAAGCAGCCAAACAGCGCGATGGTCCCGGGGATGCGGCCCATTTCTTCACGGACCATGTCGCCCAAAGAGCGACCGTTGCGACGGGTGGACATGAACAGGACCATGAAGTCCTGAACCGCACCGGCCAGCACCACGCCGGCAATCAGCCACAGCGTACCGGGCAGGTAGCCCATCTGCGCCGCCAATACTGGACCGACCAGCGGCCCCGCGCCGGCGATGGCTGCGAAGTGGTGTCCGAAGAGTACGTGTTTGTTGGTCGGTACGTAGTCCAGACCATCGTTGTTGAGTACGGCGGGAGTGGCTCGATTGGGATCGAGCTGCATCACCTTGGTGGCGATGAACAGGCTGTAATAGCGGTATGCGACGAGATAAATAGCGACTGCTGCGACTACGATCCAGAGGGCGTTGATGGCTTCGCCGCGGCGCAGGGCCACGACACTTAGCGCAAACGCTCCCAGGACAGCCACGGCAAACCAGGCAAGGTGTTTAGCCAGACGGGGCATAGCGTGTCTCCTGCCAACAGCCAGTAGCTGCGGCGGTAATTATTATAATTGTGTCCGCAGTGCGGAGCGGGCCCAATATCCGCCCATGCTGTCGACAAATAAATCCGCGTTACTACGTACGTGGTGTCTACGTAGTTCTACGTAGATGACGCAAAACCTGTGGGAGCGAGCCTGCTCGCGATAGCGGACTGACATTCAGCGTCGATGTTGACTGTGCCACCGCTATCGCGAGCAGGCTCGCTCCCACAAGGTTTTGCATTTCGCAGGTCATTCTGTCCAGCACCGCTACTGGAGGCGCGTATCTTTGGCATATGATGCCGGGCCTTCGCCCTCCCTCGGTCTGGCCAGGAGTAGAGATGCAGCTCAAACACAAAATCGTCGCGCTCGGGATTCTGCCGCTTGTGCTGGCGATCGCGGTCATCTGCGCGCTGGTGATTTCCCTGAACCGCCAACTGGGTGATCAACAGGCGCAACTGATCGAAGACAGCATTCTGGCCAGCAAGCGCGCAGAACTGAAAAACTACGTCGAAATGGCGCAGAGCCTGATCGCGCCGCTGTACGACGACGGTCGGGGTGATGAGCGCGCACAGCAACAAGTGCTCGAAGAACTGCGCAAGCTCAGCTTTGGCATCAACGGCTACTTCTTCGTCTACGACCGCGAAGGTCGCAGTCTGATGCACGCGCGCCAGTCTGAGCTGGTGGGCAAATACCTGTGGAACATGACCGACCCTCATGGCCTGCCGGTGATCCAGGCGTTGCTCAAAAGTGCGCAATCGGGCGAAGGTTTTCAACGTTACGCCTGGAACAAACCCTCTTCCGGCCAGGTGACCGACAAGCTCGCCTACGTGGTGATGCTCGACCATTGGGGCTGGATGCTCGGCACCGGCATCTACCTTGAAGACGTCGAACGCGCCACCCAACAAGCGCGTGCCGAGGTGGCTCAGGGCATCCGTAAAACCATGCTGGCGATTGCCGCGGTGGCCCTTGTGGCAGTGCTGTTTGTCTTCGCCAGCGGCATGACGCTGAACGTCAGCGAACATCGCCTGGCCGACAAAAAACTCCAGCGCCTGACTCAACGCATCGTCAGCTTGCAGGAGGAAGAACGGTCGCGGGTTTCCCGAGAGCTGCACGACGGCATCAGCCAGCTACTGGTGTCTATCAAGTTTCAGTTCGAACTGGCCAGCCATGTGCTGGAGAATGGGCAAGACAAGGGATTGGGCATTTTAAGAGACGCCACGCAGCGCCTCGGAGACGCGATTGGCGAAGTTCGCAGCCTCTCTCATGACCTGCGCTCGTCGCTGCTCGACACCCTCGGCCTGCCGGCGGCGATCGGTCAGCTCGCCGCAGAGTTCGAGCAACGCAGCGGTCTTGTCGTGACCTTCAACGATAACGAATTCGACTGTCACCTGGTCGATGGCGCTGCCGTCTCGTTGTTTCGCATCGTGCAAGAAGCCCTGACCAATATCGAACGCCACGCACAGGCAAAAAACGTCATCATTACCCTGCACGGCTCTGAAAAGTCCGTACAGTTGACGGTGGTCGATGACGGTATCGGTTTCAACGTCGCCCAGGTCGAACGTCGTCACGCTGGCATTGGCCTGCGCAACATCCGTGAACGTATCGAGCATTTTGGCGGTCGATTCGACCTGACCTCGATGCCGGGAAGAAGTGAGCTGGACGTGCTGTTGCCGATGAAACTGCCCGGTACAGAACGCTGACTCACCCCATAACAATTAGAGTGAATGCCTGCGATGAACCTGCCCTACCCGATCCGCGTCGCCCTGGTCGACGATCACTCCCTGGTCCGCGACGGGATCAAATCGCTGCTGGCGGTCATGGCGCAGCTGGAAGTGGTCGGAGAAGCCGAGAATGGCGTCGATGCCATCGAGATGGTCGGGCGCTGCCAGCCGGATCTGTTGCTGGTCGACATCAGCCTGAAGGACATCAATGGCCTTGAGCTGACGCGGTTGTTACGCAGCCAGTACCCGTCGCTCAAGGTGCTGGTGCTGAGCATGTACGACAACTATGAATACGTGAGTGAATCGGTTCGCTCGGGTGCCAGCGGCTATGTGCTGAAGAATGCGCCTTCACGGGAAATCATTGCGGCGATCGAAGCCATTGTCAGCGGCGGGACGTTCTACAGTGCCGAAATCGCACAGCGGCTCATCGCCGATAAAAGTACCGACAACGAGCTTACTCCGCGCGAAAGCCAGGTGCTGTACAAGATGGCTCAGGGGCTGAACAACAAGGAAATGGCTCGCGAACTGGACATCAGTGTCCGCACTGTAGAAACCCATCGCCTGAGCATCCGTCGCAAGCTCAACATCGACAAACCCGCCGCCCTCGTAAAGTACGCGATCGATCACGGGATCATTTCGCGCTAGAGGCGATTCACACCGCACTCGTGTTAACGACACGTGCCGTGCGAATGAACAAGGCGCGTACCTTGTCCCAGAAATTCCCGCCCAGTACGAAAAAGCTGCCGATCAACATGGCATCGCCCAGCGCCTGGAGCTGCCAGATATTGGGTCTCAGCCCCGGCCAGAGAGTATCTATGTAAGGTTCGAGAAATCCCGAGATCAGCGGCAGGCAAAACATCACTAGGCCAATTCTATGGCGAGCCGGGCCTACTTCCACGTCTGCCGGTGCCAGTGTGGAGACGTAACCGAACATGCTGCGCTTGAGCTGCTGAAAGCCGGATTTTCCCATAATGGCAATGACCAGAATCAACAGAACCTTGTTACTGATAAACAAAACGCCTGTCAGTGCCGCGATCTTTGAGCCGGGCACATCCAGTGCGGCAGCGATAGGCACCATCAGCCAGGATCCCAGCATCAAACAGATAATCGCGATGCCCAGTTTGAAGCGCCAACCAGCGGAACCAGGTGCATTGTCATCCTGAGGGGTGCTCATGGTCTTCTTAACCTTTTTTGCCGGGATTAATGGATCTTCAGAAGCGTAGCAGTTGGTTGATTCCATGATCATTCAACATGACCTTGTATTTGTCGGAGCTGTACTAACCTAAGCAAACCGGCTCAAGCCTTGATACCTGTAGGAGCGAGCGGTGCGGCGATCCGACTTGCCCGCGAAGAATGCACCGCGGTTTTTCAGGTATTACGCGTCAACGTTCTTCGCAGGCAAGTCGGATCGCCGCACCGCTTGCTCCCACAGGATTTGTGTAGGCACTCAATACTTGGGGACTCTTGGATGAGGTTTTCCCGTGATCTGTTTGTAGTGCAGCGATGCTGACGCGCTCGGGTCGGCTGCTTCTGCTATGCACCCTCAGCCTTGGCGGCTGTGTCCGTCTGGGGCCGGATTTCCAGGCCCCCGGCGAAGCATGGACAAAACTCTGGAGCAGTCCTGCACTTGAACAGGCCAGCCAACGACGCCTGGATCCTGATCTTCGCCAGTGGTGGCAAGTGTTCGCCGACCCGGTCCTCGACGCGCTGATCGCCGAATCGGATGCGCACAATTCAGACCTGAAAATCGCCGGCCTTCGCGTCATGGAAGCCCGTGCCCGGTTGGGTATTGCGCAAAGCGGGCGCTATCCGCAACTGCAACAGGCCAGCGCCGACAGTCTGTACTTCAACCGCAACCAGTCTGGCGGCAACAACCCGCAGGACAGCCACTTCTGGCAACACAGCGCGGGCTTTGACGTCGGTTGGGAGCTGGACTTCTGGGGGCGTTTCAGTCGCGCCATCGAGTCGTCCGATGCCAGTTACTTCGCGGCTCAAGCCAACTATGAAGACGCACTTGTACTGCTGCGAGCTCAGGTGGCCGACACCTACTTCTCGTTGCGCACCACCGAAGCGCGTTTACGCGTCGCCCGAGAAAACGCCGAGCAGCAAAAGCGCAACTTTGAGATCACCGAAAAACTGTTCAACAGTGGCCAGAGCGCCGAACTCGATTTGCAACAAGCCAAGACTCAGTACCTGGGCACCTTGAGCAGTATCCCGGATCTTGAGGCGCAAGTACTGCGCACCCGCAACGCGTTGGCCGTGCTGATCGGCCGGCCGCCCAGCGCCCTGCCCCAATTGCTCGAAAACGAGGGACTGATCCCGCTGGTGGACCGAGCCGTGCTGCAGGACGTGCCGGCCAGCCTGTTGTTGCGTCGCCCGGACGTGCGCGCCGCCGAGCTCAATGTCGCCGCCCAGTCGGCGCTGATCGGTGTGGCGCAAACCGACTTCTATCCGTCGCTGACCTTGCTGGGCAGCATCGTCTGGACCACCGACACCTTGAGCGGCACCTCCAACAGCCTGGACCTGATCGGCGGCCCCAGTTTGCGCTGGAACCTGTTTGACCACGGCCAGATCAGCAACAACGTGCGTGTACAGGATGCGCGGTTGCAGCAGCTGATTGAGGTTTACCGCGACAAAGTCCGCCAGGCCGCACGGGAGGCCGATGATGCCGCCAGCAGCCTGATCAAATCACTGGAACGCGAGCGCATCCTGGGTGAAGCACAGGTCGCCGCCAAGCGCTCGTTGAGCCTGGCCAGCACCCAATACCGCGAAGGTTACTCGGACTTCCAGCGCGTGCTGGATGCTCAACGCGCATTGCTCGAACAGCAGGACAATTACCTGCTCAGCCGCAGCAATGCCGTGAGCAACCTGATCGCGCTGTACAAAGCCCTTGGCGGTGGGTGGTACAGCACGCGGCCGACAGTCGATCAAAGCACTCGCCAGCAAATGGAACAACGCACCGACTGGGGCAACCTGCTGAATGAGCCGGCCCCTTCGCAAGCATCCTATCCCGAGCCAGAAGGTCAAAGCCGATGACTGAGCCCTCGCCGCCCGCCACAGAGGCGCCCTCCCCCAAAGCGCCCGAGCCTGCTGCCGATCCCGCAAAAAAGGGCATCAAATGGGTGATGCTGCTGATCGTATTGAGCCTGGCCTGGTACTTGTTGGCTGACCGTTTCACGCCCTATACGCAACAGGCTCGGGTGGGCGCTTTTGTCATTCCGGTGGCCTGCGAAGTGGCCGGTCGGGTGATCCGTGTGAATGTGCGCAACAATCAGGACGTCAAAGCGGGCGATGTGCTGTTTGAAGTGGATCAGCAGCCCTATCAAATAGCCGTCGACCGCGCACGCGCAGACCTTGAATCGACACGCCGGCAGGTCGGTGCCAGCACCGCCGGCATTGCCTCCGCGCAAGCCAATTTGCGCGCCGCCCAGGCCAATGAACTCAAGGCGCGGCAGGACAATCAGCGTCTTGAAGGTTTGTACCGCGAAGACCCTGGCACCATTTCCGTGCGCCTGCTGGAGGTTTCTCGGGCCAGCCGTGAACAGGCCGTCAGCCAGGTCGCCGCAGCCCGCGCCGAAGTCCAGCGGGCACGGGAGCAGGAAGGTGGCAGCGAAGAAGACAACGCGCTGTTGCGTAGCGCCGCCACGGCGTTGTCAAAAGCCGAACTGGACTTGTCCAACACGCAGATTCGCGCACGGTCGGCGGGACTGATCACCGATCTGCGCACCGATGTCGGACAGTTCGCCACTGCCGGCAGCCCGGTCATGACCCTGATTGCCATCCACGATGTATGGATCAGCGCGGACATGACCGAAAACAACCTCGGCCTGGTCGAGGTCGACACCCCTGTCTCGATCGTTCTGGATGCCATGCCGGGGAAGGTTTTCGAGGGCCGCGTGCGCAGTGTCGGCTACGGTGTCAGCGTCGGTCAGCCCGCTGCGCCCGGCAGCCTCCCCAGTGTGCAGAACAGTCGTGACTGGCTGCGTCCGGCCCAGCGTTTTCCTGTGATCATCGAGTTTTCGGAGGACTCAAGGAAAACGCTGTTCGACAATCGCGCCATCCGTGCCGGTGGACAGGCTGAAGTCATGGCGTTTCCTACCGAAGGCAATCCACTGAACCCGCTTGGGCGTCTGTTTGTGGGGCTGATGAGCTGGCTAAGCTATGCCTATTAAGGGCGTGCCTACTCAGCGCACGCCTCGTGTTCAACGGGCGTTGCGTCTAGGCACAGGCACGGCGTTGTGCCTGGCGGCC
Organism: Pseudomonas sp. GM50; assembly: GCF_000282375.1. Taxonomy (GTDB): domain Bacteria; phylum Pseudomonadota; class Gammaproteobacteria; order Pseudomonadales; family Pseudomonadaceae; genus Aquipseudomonas. The sequence continues at coordinate 35,946 of NZ_AKJK01000142.1, read as the reverse complement.
AGCTTCGGCCTGGGTTTGCCGATCCCGTTCCTTGCGCCGGTGCTCGCCGTGTTGCTATTGGCCACGCTCAATCGGCCGCTGCCCTTCAAGGCCGGATTGATTCTCGCACTGGCTGCGATGTTAACCACCGGCGTCGGCCTGTTGTTGATTCCGATCCTGCGTTATTACCCGATTACCGGCGTACTGCTGATCGGAGTCAGTCTGTTCCTGGCTTTTGGTTTTGGCCTGCGCGGCGGCAACGCCTTGATCATGACCTTTCTGATCATTGGCCTGACCATGATTTCCTCGGCCGGCGTCGCCGAGTTCGATCTGGCGATCATGGTCATCGGCGCCTTGGTCAAGGGCTTGATCCTTGCCGTCCTCGTCGTGACGGTCAGTCACTGGCTGTTTCCCGACCCGGCCAATGCGCCCTCCCCACCCGCCGCCAGCGCTCTGCCAGCGCAAGAAGTGGCCAGGGTTGCACTGCGTGCGACCCTGATTGTCATGCCGGCATTCCTGTTGGCCCTGATCGACCCGGCCAGCTATCTGCCGATCATTTTGAAAGCGGTCAGTCTTGGCCAGCAGAGTTCGACAACAACGGCGCGCAACGCTGCTCATGAGCTGCTCGGTTCGACTTTCATGGGGGGGCTGTTGGCTGTTGTGTTCTGGTGCGCACTCAGCCTGTTTGTGCACTTGTGGATGTTCTTTTTGTGGATGCTTCTGTTCGGCTTGCTGTTGGCGCGCAAGCTCTATGCCCTGAGCCCGACCCGACAAACCCCGGGGTTCTGGCTGAACAGCCTGATCACGTTGATCATCCTGCTGGGTCAATCGGTTCAGGACAGCCTCGCCGGAAAGGACGTCTATACCGCCTTCGTCGTGCGCATGGGATTGTTTATCGCCCTCACGCTCTATGCCTTGCTGATGGTCCATCTGCTTGATCGGCGGCAGCGCAATCCAGGCGTCACCCAGCTCACGGAGTGACCTGATAACCCCGCCCTTGCAGGCAACCGTGATGCTGCTGTTTCACATCCCCCTCGAGCTGCTCATAAAACTCGTCATGTTGACGTCCTGGTACCTGCGTAGCATCCACCGCAGCACCCTCCGAGGCTGGCGGGCTTGAGGTGCTCTGGTTGTTCGTGACGTTGCTGCAATCATTGATATCCAGCTGGATTTGTTCCGAGGTCTGCCCTTTCAAGGGCACGACCGTTTCGGCCTGAACCTGCGAATAGATCATCGACATGACGACACACAGGCTAAAAGACGATAACCGACTCATGATGACCTCCGACAAGGTCCACTGTGTTTGCGGGCCAGTGTTTGGCTGGGAAGCTCCTGGAACAACGCTCGATAACTGCTGGAAAACCGCCCCAAATGCCAGAACGACCAATCCATCGCCACTTGCGCGACCGTCGTTTCCCCGGCCGTTCGCCTGAGCAATTCGCGGCGCGCGCTGTTGAGCCGACGCAAGCGCAACCAATGCGTGGGTGTCATTCCGGTGTATGCCTTGAACGCATGCTGCAACTGACGCAGCGAAACCCCGGCCACCTGGGACAGCTCCAGTAAATTGAGGGTTTCTTCCGGGGTATCGGCGGCCCATTCGGCGACGCGCTTCATGATCGTTCGCTCGTCCGCCCGGCGCTGCAAGCCTGCGCGATCAAGGCACACACAGGCGTTATCGAGGATGTACAAACAGTCCTCCAACAGTTGCTGGGTCAACGCCTCTTTGTTCGGCGGATCCAGCGTCTGCGTCAGCCGCGTCAACGTCCCGCTCAACCAGCGGCTGAACAGCGCGTTCTGCCCTGAATTGAGCGGCGACATGAACAAGCCTTCGAGCCGCGCCACGTCCAGGCCATGCCGTTGAACGAATTCCGGACCGAACACCACGGCGATTTCCTGGTAGTTCTCCGGGGTGATCCAGATGTTGCGGCTTTCACCATTCAACACATACAGCGAGTTGTCGCTGCGATCGAAACAGAACGCCAGCGATCCCTCGGGGGCGCTGAAATTCTGCTCGACCCGGGTGTTCATCTGTTCCTCGTAAATCTCTACGCCTTGCAAGTCCAGATAGCGCACCCGCCCGGCGAAATGCCCCGGCGACATCTGCTGGTAATGCTGCACCCAACCCGGTGTGGCGCGGATTTGCTCGGCCACGTCGGCGGTGTTGAACGCTTGAACCTGTAATGGATTGCACGCTGTCATGGGGTGCCTTACGCACTCTTTTGGTGCGCTTTGTACTTGTTTAAAGTGGATAGATGGAACGGCAAGGCTCACCCAAGATAGTCGTCAACGCGCCACAGGGGAAGTGTTCGGTGGATGAAGCCGCTTTCCCCGGCGTCAATAAAACCAACAACGAGGTCTTTATGAATGTCCCTTTCGATCAGCTGCTCACGTGGCTGAAAGATCACAAGATTACCGAGGTCGAGTGTGTGGTCAGCGACTTGACCGGCATTGCTCGCGGCAAGATTGCACCCACCAACAAGTTCCTGCATGAGCGAGGCATGCGCCTGCCGGAAAGTGTGCTGTTGCAAACGGTAACCGGGGACTTTGTCGACGACGACATCTACTACGACCTGCTCGACCCGGCCGACATCGACATGGTCTGCAAGCCCGTCGCCGATGCGGTTTACGTCATTCCATGGGCCATCGAACCCACCGCCATCGTGATCCACGACACGTTCGACAAGTTCGGCAATCCCATCGAGTTGTCGCCACGCAACGTGCTGAAGAAAGTACTGCAGCTCTACACCGAAAAAGGCTGGAAGCCGATTGTCGCGCCGGAAATGGAGTTCTACCTGACCCAGCGCTGCGAAGACCCGGACTTGCCGCTCAAGGCGCCACTGGGACGCTCCGGCCGTGCGGAAAGCGGTCGTCAGTCATTTTCCATCGACGCCGCCAACGAGTTCGATCCGCTGTTTGAAGACGTCTACGACTGGTGCGAACTCCAGGGCCTGGACCTCGATACGCTGATCCACGAAGACGGCCCGGCGCAGATGGAAATCAACTTCCGTCACGGCGATGCGCTGGACCTGGCGGACCAGATCACTGTGTTCAAACGCACCCTGCGTGAGGCGGCGCTCAAGCACAACGTCACCGCAACCTTCATGGCCAAACCCATTGGTGACGAACCCGGCAGCGCGATGCATATCCATCAAAGCGTGGTGGACATCGCCACCGGCCAGCCGATTTTTGCCGATGCAGACGGGCAGATGAGCGAGTTGTTCCTGCACCACATCGGTGGCTTGCAAAAGTACATTCCCAAAGTGCTGCCGATGTTCGCGCCCAACGTCAATTCGTTCCGCCGCTTTCTGCCCGACACCTCGGCGCCGGTCAACGTTGAATGGGGCGAAGAAAACCGCACCGTCGGCCTGCGCGTACCGACCTCCAGCCCCGACGCCATGCGCGTGGAAAACCGCTTGCCGGGCGCCGATGCCAACCCTTATCTGGCAATTGCCGCGAGCTTGTTGTGCGGTTATCTGGGCATGGTCGAAAAGGTCGAACCGAGCGCCGCAGTGCAGGGCCGCGCCTACGAGCGGCGCAATCTGCGCCTGCCGATCACCATCGAGGACGCACTGACGCGCATGGAAGAGTGCGAAACCATCGAGCGTTATCTGGGCAGCAAATTCGTCCGGGGTTACGTCGCGGTCAAGCGGGCCGAACACGAAAACTTCAAGCGGGTGATCAGCTCCTGGGAGCGCGAGTTCCTGCTGCTCAGCGTTTAGTCCGAAACGGCCCCATCGCGAGCAGGCTCGCTCCCACATTTGAAATGCATTCCCCTGTGGGAGCGAGCCTGCTCGCGATGACGGCCTACCAAACACCAAAGAAGCGCCTGAAGAATCCAATAACTCCAAGAGGTGTCGATATGCGTCTATTGAAATCCGTGGTTCCGGTTGCGCTGACCTTGCTGTTCAGCGCCACTGCACAGGCTCAGCCAAGTGTGAGCGTCTACAACTGGACCGATTACATCGGCGAGACCACCCTCGCCGACTTCCAGGCGAAAACCGGGACCAAAGTGATCTACGACGTATTCGATTCCAACGAAACCCTGGAGGGCAAACTGCTCGCCGGCCGCACAGGTTATGACGTGGTAGTGCCCTCCAACCATTTCCTCGCGCGCCAGGTGAAGGCCGGCGCGTTCCTCAAACTGGATCGCTCGCAGTTGCCCAACTGGAAAAACCTCGACCCGAAGCTATTGGCCCTGCTGGAAAAAAACGATCCGGGTAATGAACATTCCGTGCCGTACCTGTGGGGCACCAACGGCATTGGTTACAACGTCGACAAGGTCAAGCAGGTGCTGGGCATCGATCGCATCGATTCCTGGGCGGTGTTTTTCGAGCCAGAGAACCTGAAGAAGCTCAGTCAGTGCGGCGTGTCGATGATGGATTCGGCGGATGAAGTGTTCCCGGCAGTCCTGAACTACATGGGCATGGACCCCCGCAGCGAAAACCCCGCGGACTTTAAAAAGGCCGAAGCCAAACTGATGACCATCCGGCCTTACATCACCTATTTCCATTCGTCCAAGTACGTGTCGGACCTGGCCAATGGCGACATTTGCGTTGCGTTCGGCTATTCGGGCGATGTGTTCCAGGCGGCTAACCGTGCCAAGGAAGCGAAGAATGGCGTGAACATCGCCTACTCGATCCCCAAGGAAGGCAGCAACCTGTGGTTCGACCTGTTGGCGATACCTGCCGACGCCAGCAACCCGAAAGAGGCCCTCTCGTTCATCAACAACCTGTTGGACCCGCAGGTAATCGCCAAGGTCAGCGCCTCGGTGGGTTACGCCAATCCGAACCCGGCGGCCAAGCAATACATGGACCCGGAGCTGGTCAATAATCCAGAGGTCTATCCTCCTCAGGAAGTCCTCGACAAACTCTACATCTCCACCACCCCGCCCCAGCCGATCATGCGTCTGATGACCCGCTCCTGGAGCAAAGTGAAGTCCAACCAATGAATCAGTACGACAACGAACACGCTCATTCCTATTACGCCGCGTCGGCCAACAGCCTGGCGCCCTACCCCGTACTGGCTTCCGACCTCACCGCCGATGTCTGCGTGGTGGGCGGCGGTTTTACCGGCGTCAACACCGCGATCGAGCTGGCGCAGCGTGGGCTCTCGGTGATTCTGCTGGAAGGCCGGCGAATCGGCTGGGGCGCCAGCGGGCGTAACGGCGGGCAACTGATCCGCGGTATCGGCCATGACGTCAGCGGTTTCGCCCGATATGTCGGTCAGGACGGCGTGCGCTATTTGGAGCGTGCAGGCATCGAATCGGTGGAACTGGTGGGCAACCGCATCCGCGAGCATGGGATCGATTGCGACCTGCGCTGGGGTTTCTGCGAGTTGGCCAACACCCCGGCGCAGTTCGAGGCGTTCAAGGCGGAACTGCAAAGCCTCGCCAAACTGGGTTACAGCCATGAAACCCGACTTGTCGGCCCCGAGCAGATCCGCCAGCAAGTGGTGGGCTCCGATGTTTATGCCGGCGGCCTGATCGACATGGGTTCGGGGCATTTGCATCCGCTGAATCTGGTGCTTGGCGAAGCGCGCGTGGCCGAATCCCTCGGGGTGCGAATATTCGAACAAAGCCCGGTGCTGGAGTTGATCCATGGCGGCACCGTTCAGGTTCGCTGCGCGGGCGGCACGGTGCGCGCCGGTAGTCTGGTGCTGGCCTGCAACGCGCACCTGGAAGAACTCGAACCCCACCTGAGCGGCAAGGTTTTACCGGCAGGCAGTTACATCATCGCTACCGAACCCTTGGCGCCTGAGGTTGCTGCACAATTGATCCCGCAGAACCTGGCGCTGTGCGACCAGAAAGTCGGCCTCGATTACTACCGGCTCTCGGCGGATCGACGCTTGTTGTTCGGCGGTGCCTGTCATTATTCCGGGCGCGATCCGGGGGATATCGGCGCTTACATGCGGCCAAAAATGCTCAAGGTCTTCCCACAGTTGGCGGACGTGCGCATCGATTATCAATGGGGCGGCATGATCGGCATCACCGCCAACCGCTTTCCCCAGGCCGGACGCTTGAGCCAGTACCCGAACGTGTTCTACGCCCAGGGTTACTCCGGTCATGGCCTGAACGTGACCCATTGGTGCGCACGGTTGCTGGCCGAAGCGATTCATGCCGGGCACAGCCAGGGGCTGGACGTTTTCAGCGCCGTGCCACACATGACTTTTCCCGGTGGAAAAGTCCTGCGTTCGCCACTGCTGGCCCTCGGGATGTTCTGGTATCGCCTGCGCGAATTGCTCGGCTGAGGTTCGGACAAGAACCTTACACAAACCTGTGGCGAGGGGGCTTGCCCCCGTTCGGCTGCGCAGCAGTCGTCAATATTCTATATGCGGTATGCCTGACGGAATGCGATGGCAAATTGTGGGGCCGCGTTGCGACCCAACGGGGGCAAGCCCCCTCGCCACAAATGCCCATCTGATCATGATGGGGCCGGTGCATCCTTGATCGGTCTTTTAATTTGCTCAATCGCAAGTCACTTCTATATTGAGGGAGTGCTCTGACTTTCCTGCCTCCTCGCGAGTGCGGCCTATGGCTACGACTGACCAACTGATCATTTGCGAGCACTGCGACTGCGTGTATGAAAAAGTCACGCTCGCCAAACATCAAAAAGCCCTGTGCACCTGCTGCGGCGGCGTGCTCCAGCGTTATAACGCGCTGTCGGTGGAGCAGCGTCTGGCCTTGGCCTTCACGGCAACGGTGTTGTGGATTTTCGCCAATTTCTATCCCGTCATGAGCATCAGCCTCAAGGGCCTGAAAAACAGTGCGACGCTGTGGGATTCGGTATTGGCGTTGAGCCAGGGGCCGATCACCTTTATTGCGCTGGTGGCAGCGATATCCATCATCATCGCGCCGCTGTTTCAACTGGTGTTGCTGATCTGGGTCCTGAGCTTCGCCCTCGGGCGTCGGCGCTCGCCCGGCTTCAAGCTGTGCATGCGCTGGCTGGAAACCCTCAGGCCCTGGAGCATGCTCGAGGTCTGCCTGCTGGGCGCAATGGTCGCAGTGTTCAAGCTCGCCGGGTTGCTGGATGTCATACCCGGCATCGGCCTGTTTGCCCTGGCCGTTCTCAGCCTGCTGTTGATTCGCATTGCCGGGCGCGATGTGCGTGAACTGTGGGACATCCTATGAACCGGCCACCGCTCGCCAGCGAACTCAACCTGTGCCTGTGCCATAGCTGCGGCCTGGCCTGCGACATCACCGATAACCCTCACGAATGCCCACGCTGCGGCGCGCCACTGCATGCCCGTAAAACCAACTCATTGACCCGCACATGGGCCTACTTGCTGACCTCGCTGGTGTTTTATATCCCGGCCAATCTGCTGCCGGTGATGAACACCAGTCTGTTCGGCAACGGCTCCGACAGCACCATCATGAGCGGTGTGCTGGAGTTCTGGGCACACGGAGCGTGGGACATTGCCCTGATCATTTTCATCGCCAGCATCGCGGTGCCAGGCATCAAGTTCGTTGCCCTCTCCCTGCTGCTGATCACGGTGCAACGCGGCAGCCTTTGGGCGCGCAAGGAGCGTTCGAAGCTTTACCGTTTCGTCGAGTTGATCGGCTACTGGTCGATGCTCGATGTGATTGTTGTCGCGCTGGTCGCCGCACTGGTGAAATTCCAGGCCCTGGGCGATATTCAACCGCGCCTGGGCATTCTGTTTTTTGGCCTGGTGGTGGTGTTTACCATGCTGTCTGCCATGAGTTTCGACCCGCGGCTGATCTGGGATGACGAGCGGGCCAACCCACCAAACGAGGAGGTCATGGATGAAGTCGCAAGCCACTGATGGGCCGCAAGACCCCGGCCAGGCCAATATCAAGACTCGTCGCTTCAGCGTTTCGCTGGTGTGGATCGTGCCGATCGTTGCGGTGCTGGTGGGCATCTCCCTGGTGATACACAGCGTGATGCAGGAAGGCCCGACCATCAACGTCACCTTCAAGACCGGTAGTGGCCTTACGGCCAACAAGACCGAGGTCAAGTATCGCAACGTGGTCATCGGCCACGTCTCGGAAGTGAAGCTGAGCAACGATCAGAAAAGCGTCAACGCCACGATCCAGCTCGACAAACAGGCTGAAAGCTTCACCCGCGAAGACTCGCAATTCTGGGTCGTGCGCCCGCGCATTGGTGCCGGCGGCGTCTCGGGCATCGATACCCTGCTGTCAGGCGATTACATTGGCGCCGACATCGGCGTGGCGCATGCCCGTTCCAAACACTTCATTGGTCTGGAAAACCCGCCGCCCATTACCTATGGCGAGCCGGGCAAGCGCTTCATGCTGCACACCCAGGATCTGGGCTCGCTGGACATCGGCTCCCCCATCTACTATCGCAAGATTCCGGTTGGCCAAGTGGTGGCCTATGCACTGGATGCGGATGGTAAAGGGGTGAACATCGAAATTTTCGTGCATTCGCCCAATGACGCCTACGTTACGGAGAACACCCGGTTCTGGAACGCCAGTGGTATTGATGTGAGCGTCGGTGCCAATGGTTTTGCAGTGAGTACCGAGTCCTTATCGTCCTTGTTGGTGGGCGGCATCGCGTTTCGCGCGCCGGAATACAGCCCCAACGATCAGCCGGCCAGCGAGGATAAAGCCTTCGACCTGTTCGAAGATCAGCAAACCGCCCTCGCTCCCCCCTACGGCAAGGCGCAGTACCTGGGCTTGCGTTTCGACCAGGCCCTGCGCGGGCTCAAGGTCGGTGCACCGGTGGAATTCCTCGGCATGGAGTTCGGCAAAGTTGTGTCGGTCACTCTGGATTTCGACGCGAAAAAACGCAGCTTCCCAGTCAATGTCGGCATCGTGATCTACCCGCAACGCCTCGGTCAGGCTCACGCCAAAATGCTCGAGGCCTTGAAGCATGACCCTAATGACGAAGCCGCTGGCGTGCGGCTGATGGGCAGTTTCATCGAAAACGGCCTGCGCGCTCAGGCCCGCAGCGGCAATCTGTTGACCGGTCAGCTTTACATCGCACTCGACTTCTACCCCAAAGCCGAGAAAGTCGTGTTCGATCCGACCGCCCGTCCCGTCATCATCCCCACCATTCCCGGCAGCCTCGAGCAGTTGCAGGAAAAACTGGAGGGCATGGTCAACAAGATCAACCAGCTGCCAATCGAACGCATTGCCGGCAATCTCGACGGTAACCTCGTCGAACTGCGCAAGAGCCTTGTACAGTTCAACGCCAGGACCCTGCCCGGCGTGCAGACCACCCTGGCGGACGTCAGCAAGACCTTGCAATCGGCCAGTTCGACCCTCGCCGACGATTCGCCGCAACGGGAGCAGTTGACTCAAACCCTGGACGAACTCGGACGCATGTCACGCTCGCTGCGTGAGCTCTCGGATTACCTGGGCCGGCATCCGGAATCACTGATTCGCGGTCGCCCCGACAATGCCGCGCCGATCGATTTGCAGGCGCCACCGCGCAACTGACCACAGGAGCAACATCCATGACTTTCTCGCTAAAGATCACGCTGGTCACCGCGTTGTTGTTGCTCACCGCTTGCCGCAGCGATCCGATTCAGTTCCACACCCTGACCCCGGCCCAACCGAGCGGCGCAAGCAGCAGCGCGGAGATCCAGATCGAAAGCATCACGGTGCCGCCCCAGGTCGACCGCCCGCAGATTGTCATTCGCCAGGGCAACAGTGGCGTGGCAATCCTCGAAACCGAATGGTGGGCCGCGACACTGGTGGATGAATTGCGCAGCGCCCTGGTCGATCAACTGGTCAACAGCAATCTGCAACGCAGAGTGTCGTTGCGCCTGGACGTGCAGCGCTTTGATTCGATTCCCGGTCAATACGCCTTGATCGACGCCAAATGGCGCCTGCGCAGCCTCGGTGCTGGCGTTAGCGCACTGATCACCTGTCGCAGCACGTTGCAGACCCCTTCCGGTGCGAGCATTGATGACCTGGTGGTCGCCCATCAGAACAATGTGAAGCGGTTAGCTGCCGCCATCAGCCAGGCAGCAATCGGAGCTTCGCAGGGCTGCCCGTCGGTCAAGTAGCGAGTGCGCAAGAAATGCCGGTGTGGTTTTCCCTCGATGGCAAAGCACGTAGGATGCCGCCCAACCACCGAGGCTGACCGATGTCCCATACAGGTACCCTTCAGGGTTCGAGCGTAAGAACCCTGATTTTTCTTCTGTTCGTGATCCAGCTCATCTCCATGGGCGCGATGGAAATGAGCGGGCCGTTCTGGCCCGTCCACCTGCGTGGGCTGACGTCGTCGGAGTCGGTGTTCAGCTTCGCCAGCATTGCCGTCTACGTCGGGCCGATGCTGGGCATTATTCTGACCAGCGCATTCTGGGGTCGTATCGGCGACCGCTATGGCCACAAGTTGATGATGATCCGTGCCCTCGCCGGCTTATCGTTAACCCAGCTTGGGCTGGCCCTCTTCAGCGATATCTGGGTGATCCTGCTCCTGCGCTTCTTGCAGGGCGCGTTCGCCGGGTACATTGCCCCGGCCCAAGCCTACGGAGTCAGTATCGAAGCGCCTTCGCGACGGGCCCGGTTGTTCGCGATCCTGCAAATATCCACCAACGTCGGCTCATTGCTCGGCGCGGTGATCGGCGGGCTGATCCTCGATTACGCAACCTTCTTCTGGATCAACATCATTGCCTCGGCCCTCTGCGCGATCTGCACCATGGTGGCTGCCGTGACCTTGCCGGATGTTCCTCCGGTGAAAAAAACACCGATGGCGGATGCGATAACGCCGGTCAGTCGTTCACGCAGCGTCTGGCAAGGTTCACCACTGCTGTCGTTGCTGGGTGTGATGGGGATTCTGTTGCTGGCGCGGATGCTGCCGCAGACTTCGTTCTCGCTGTATGTCAGCTCGGTGTTCGAGGTCAGCAACTCGGTGGTCGGTCTGTGCTATGGCTTGTTGGCGCTGGGGTTCATCATCTCGGCCACGCCATGGTCGCGGTATTTCGAACACCTGAGCCACCAGGAAACCCTGCACCGCATCACCTGGATTGTCATCGGTTGCGTCGGCTTGACCGCCGTGGCCGGCATCACCCGCAACCCGGCAGTATTTGTCATTGCCTACTTCGTTTGGGGCGTGCTGTTGGGCGCGACGACGCCCGTACTGATGGCGTTGATCTCGAAAACCGCCGACAGCTCACAGCAAGGTCATGTATTGGGGATTGCCCAAAGCACCGCGCAATTCGCTTCCATCGCAGGCATCTCGGCCGGGGGGGTGCTCAGCCAGATCTATGGTTTGCAATACACCTACCTGTTTGTTTGCCTGGCCTACGTGGTCGCGCTGATTCCCATTGTCGCCCTGCGCTATTGGCCAGTGGTGATGCAGCCGAGCCAGGTGCCCCCCGGCGACTGATCCAGCAGGCCCCTCTTGCGCCGCAGGGTCACAGTAAATTAGCATTGGGAATACTTCTCAATCGCTAAAAATTATCATCCATGAGCGATACCCTGCCCGCGACCCATAACAACCATCTGCGCGCGATCGAGGCCCTGTACAGCGGCCATCACGGCTGGCTGTACGCCACGCTGCGCAAAAAACTGGGCAACGCCATGGATGCGGCCGATCTTGCACAGGACACTTTCACCCGCATACTCGCCTCCCGAGTCGCGGTCATTGAGCAGCCTCGGGCTTACCTCAGCTGCGTGGCCAAGGGCATTCTGGTCAATTGGTATCAGCGCAAGGCGCTCGAACGCGCCTATCTGGACGCCTTGGCGCTGTTGCCCGCGCCCGAGGTGCCCTCCCCCGAATTGCGCTTCATGGTGCTGGAAACCCTGCACGAAATCGACGCGATGCTCGACTCCCTGCCCCCACTGGTGAAGCGTACGTTCCTGCTGTCGCAGATCGGCGGGCTGAAATACGAGGACATCGCCAAGCAACTGGGCGTCTCGCTGATTACCGTCAAGCGCTACATGAAGCAGGCCTTCGTGCAATGCCTGATGCTGGTGGAATGAATGCCGACTCGCCACAGCGACGCGCAAATCGATCCGCGAGTTCTCGAAGAAGCCGCCGAATGGCTGATGCGTCTGAGCGAAAGCGACTTCAACGAAACCCAGCGTGCCGAGTGGGAATGCTGGCGTGTCAGCAGCCCCGAGCGTCATCGCGCCTGGGCTCGTGCGCAATTGCTGCAAAGCAAGCTCGGCGGGCTGCCGCCGTCACTGGCGATGTCGGCGCTGGATCGCCCAAGCAATCCTGAGCGACGCACCGCACTGGCAAAACTGGCGACTATCCTCGCGGTACTGCCCACCGGCTGGGGCAGTTGGAAACTGCTGGAATCGCAACAATGGACGGCCGACTATCGGACTGCCGTGGGCCAACGTCGTGAAATGACCCTGGCCGACGGTTCGCACATCACCTTGAATACCGACACCGCCATCGATGTGCTGTTCGACGCTAACCAGCGACTGATCAACTTGCGCGAAGGTGAAATTCTGGTGCAGACCGTGCCGGATGTATTGCCCCAGGCCAGACCTTTTCTGGTCAGCACCCGTCAGGGGCGCATGCAGGCCTTGGGCACACGGTTTACCGTTCGCCAATGGCAGACCCGCACCCACCTTGCCGTGCTGGACGGCGCGGTCAGAGTCGAGTTGCCCCGTGACAGTCACGTCGCCCCATTGATCGTCAATGCCGGGCAACGCACCGATTTTTCCGCGCAAGCCTTTGGCCGGTTGAACCCGGTGGACAGCGCCGTCAGCGCCTGGGCTCAAGGCATGTTGATGGCTGACAACGTACGTCTGGCCGACTTCCTCGCCGAACTGGCGCGCTATCGCAAAGGCTTCGTACGCTGCGACCCGGCCATTGCCGATCTGCGCATTTCCGGCGCCTTCCCCATCAGCGACACACAACGCACCCTGAACATGCTCGTGCAAACGTACCCAGTAATCGCCACCGGGCATTTAAGCGGCTATTGGGTCACGCTTTCTCCCGCCTGAGCTCGCAAAAAAATATTGCGGTGCAGGTGATACTTTTTTTGATCTCGACTGGCTAGGGAAGGAAGAACTTCTCAACCTCGTCGAAAGGGTCATCACTCCATGTTCGTTGCACGCCCTCAGTGTTCGGATCGCTCGTTGAAACTGGCTGTCCGTAGCGCGTTGCTAAGCCTTGCCCTGACCGGTGCCGTCAGCCCGACTGCCTCGGCCGCCGCGCCGGTACAGCTGGATGCCGCAGCTACCCGCGCCTACAACATCGCGCCGGGGCCATTGGGTGCAACGTTGTCCAGATTTGCCGTGGACGCCGGCATTGCCCTGTCATTTCAGCCCTCGATGACCGAAGGCCTGACCAGCCCGGGCCTGTCGGGCACTTACTCGACGCAGGAAGCGCTCAACCGATTGCTGGCCGGCAGCGGGCTGGACATCGTCTCACGCAATGACGGCAGCTACACTCTGGCACCGCGTCCAGCTGACAGTGCAGGCGGGTTGACCCTTGATGAAACCACGGTCAACGGTATCGCCGGCCGTACCAACAGTCTGCCGCCGGCCTATGCAGGCGGTCAGGTCGCCCGCGGCGGGCGCCTCGGCCTGCTGGGCAACAAGGATGTGATGGACGCGCCTTTCAGCGTCAGCAACTACACCTCGGCACTGATGAAGGATCAGCAGGCGGTCACCGTGGCCGATGTGCTGGAGCGTGATTCCTCGGTGCGCTCCACCGGCCAGACCGGCGGCATCGTCGACTCCTTCTTCATCCGCGGCTTCCCGGTAGGGGAAGGCAACCTCGGTGAGTTGGCCTTCGATGGCGTGTACGGTGTGGCCCCCAACTACCGGGTGTTCACCGAGTACGCCGAGCGCATCGAAGTGATCAAAGGTCCCGGCGCCCTGCTCTACGGCATGTCACCGAACAGCGGTGTCGGCGGCGTGATCAACGTGGTGCCCAAGCGCTCCCTCGATGAAGACCTGACCCGGTTCACCGCCAGTTATGCCATGAACTCGCAGATCGGCGGGCACATCGACGTCAGTCGGCGCTTCGGTGAGGAACGCCAGTTTGGCGTGCGCATCAACGGCAGCACCCAGCAAGGCGACACCGCCATCGATGATCAATCCCGGGACGTCGATATCGGCTCGATCTCGCTGGATTACCAGGGTGAACGCCTGCGTACCACCCTGGACCTGATCAGCCAGAAGGAAGAGTTTGACGGGGCGTCCCGGCCTTTCCTCATCGCTTCCGGTGTGGAAATCCCCTCCGCCGCCAACGGCCGAACCAACGTCAGCCAGGACTGGGGTTGGTCCGAAACCCGTGACAAATCGGCCTTGCTCGGCGCCGAGTACGACCTCAACGACGCCCTGACCGTATTCGCCCACGCCGGCGGCGGCAAGTCGGATGTCGCGCGAATGTCCGACCAGACCCCGACCATCCTCAACAGCGCTGGCGATACCCGGTCAACCCCCGGCTATTACAAATTCGAAGTCGAGCGCTACACCGTGGATGCCGGTGCTCGCCTGCGCTTCGACACCGGCCCAATCAGCCACAGCACCACCGTGCAAGTCACCCGTTACCGCGATGAGTTGTCCAGGGGTATCAACTCCGGCCCGGCGGTTCTGTCGAACATGCATCACCCGGTCGACCGTCCGAAACCATCGATTGCCAGCCCCGATGCGCTGAAAGTCTCCGAGACCGAACTGTCCGGCGTGGCCCTGGCCGACACCCTGTCGATAATGGACGAACGTTTGCAGGTCACCCTTGGCTTGCGTAAGCAGAACATCAAGTCCGATAACTTCAACACCGCCGGCGTAGTCACAACCTCGTACGATGAAAGCGAAACCACGCCGCTGTTCGGGGTAGTGGTCAAACCCTGGGATCACGTTTCGTTCTACTACAACTACATCGAAGGCTTGAGCAAGGGCGACATCGCGCCAGCCACAGCCTCGAACTCGGGCGAGATCTTCGCGCCTTACATCTCCCGTCAACAGGAGGTCGGGGTCAAGGTCGATTACGGCACCTTCACCTCAACGCTCGCCCTGTTCCAGATAAAGAAGCCCAGCGGCGAACTGGCCAGCGGCGTGTTCTCGGTGCAAGGCGAACAACGCAACCGCGGCGTGGAGTTGAACGTGTTCGGTGAAATCGCCCAAGGCACGCGCCTGCTCGGTGGCGTGACCCTGCTCGACGCCGAACTGACCAAAACCGGCACCGCCGCCAATCGCGGCAATAAACCGGTGGGTGTGCCCGAGGTTCAGGCCAACCTCTGGGCCGAGTGGGACACGCCGTGGGTCGAAGGTTTGACGCTGACCAGCGGCGCGATCTACACCGCCAGCCAATACGTGAACCAGGCCAACACCCAGGAACTCGATCCGTGGACCCGCTTCGATGTCGGCGCTCGTTATGCCACCCGTATCGCGGAACGCCCGACTACTTTCCGGGCGACAGTGCAGAACGTGTTCGATCGTGAGTACTGGTCTGGCGTCGCGTCTTACGGCGCCTTCTCCCAAGGTTCGCCACGCACCCTGCAACTGTCGGCCACCGTCGATTTCTGAAAACGTTCAGCCCGAGCAGTGGCTGAACCGCTGCTCGGCTGACCCTGTAAAGGCTTCAACCATGGCATCTGTTCATCGACACAGCCACGCCTTCGTTGCCCTGCTATTGGCAGGACTGCTGGGCGTGGCATTGTTTTTTTCACTGGCACCGCGCAACGCGGTTGCCGCCGTTCAGGACCCTGCAGCAGTTACGGTGACCGACTTGCTGGGCCGCAAGGTCAAGGTTCACCTGCCGGTCAGACGGGTGATTCTCGGCGAAGGTCGTCAGCTGTACCTGGTCGCCGCACTGGATACGCAGAACCCGATCGAGCGCATCGTCGGTTGGCGCAAGGACTTGATCCAGTCCGACCCGGACACCTACGGCGCCTACCTGCGCAAATTCCCCGACATTGGGAAGATTCCCACCTTCGGCGGCTTTGAAGACGGCACGTTCGACATCGAGCAAGCGATCTCCCAGCAGCCGGACGTGATCATTCTCAACATCGAAGCCCAACATGCCACTGAAGACGCTCGCTACATCGAGAAACTCGACGCCTTGGGTATTCCAGTGGTCTATGTCGATTTTCGCAACAACCCGATGGACAACACCGAACCGACCATGCGCCTGTTCGGCAAGCTGTTCGGCAAGGAAGCGCGCGCCGAGGCATTCCTCGACTTTCGGCAACCAGCAAATCCGTCGTGTCACCGACGTCATCAAGGCCAGTCAAGCGCCGCGCCCGAACGTGTTCATCGAGCGCATCGGCGGTTACACCGACGACTGTTGCCTGAGTTTCGGCAACGAGAACTTCGGTCGTTTCGTCGAGATGGCCGGCGGCAACAACATCGCCAAAAGCATAATCCCAAGCACCTTTGGCCAGTTGAACCCTGAACAGGTAATTGTCGCCAACCCGGATCAAGTGGTCGTGACCAGCGCCAACTGGGAAGCGTTTGCGCCCAACGGGCGTTGGGTCGGCGTCGGCCCGGGCGCCGACCTCACAGAGAGTCGACGCAAACTGGCCTGGTACACCCAGCGCCCGGCTTATGCCGGGATCAGGGCTCAGGACACTCAGGCCTTTCATGCAATTTGGCACCAGTTCTACAACAGCCCTTACCAATTCGTGGCTATCCAGCAACTCGCCAAATGGTTTCACCCCACGCTGTTTGCCGACCTCGATCCCGACGCCTCGTTTCGCGAACTGCATGAGCGATTCCTGCCGGTACCGTATGAGTCGGGTTACTTCGTCAGTCTGAAGGAGAGCCCTCAATGAGCTCCCTGGGTGAAGTACAGATCGTGCAGCGCGATACGTATCGCCAACTGGTCTTGCGCAAACGGCTGATCCTCGCGGCGTTGGTGGTGTTGCTGGTGTGCAGCGTGTTGTTGGACCTGGCCTTGGGACCCGCCAGTTACAGCCTGAACGAAGTACTCAATGCGCTGTTTTCACCGGACACCGCGTCGGCGCAAGTGCGGGTGGTGATGTGGGAAATCCGTCTGCCGGTGGCGCTGATGGCGGTGGCGGTCGGCGCCGCGTTGTCCCTCGCTGGCGCGCAAATGCAGACGATCCTCAACAACCCCCTCGCCAGCCCTTTCACCCTTGGCATTTCCGCCGCCGCCAGTTTTGGCGCAGCCATGGGGCTGGCCTTCGGCGTGGCGTTGTTCCCGCTGGCAGCGCAGTACATGGTGCCGGTGAATGCCTTCATCATGGCGATGCTTTGCGCACTGCTGATCCACTTCCTGAGCCTGCGTCGCGGCGTGACGGCGGAAACCATCGTGCTGCTGGGCATTGCTCTGGTGTTCACCTTCAATGCGCTGCTGGCGCTGGTGCAGTTTTTTGCCACCGAACAAGCGGTCGCGGCGGTGGTGTTCTGGACCATGGGCAGTTTGACCAAAGCCACCTGGCCAAAACTCGGCGTGATCTGCCTGGTGATCCTGATCACCCTGCCGATTTTCGCCAGACGTGCCTGGGCTTTGACCGCCCTGCGCCTGGGCGATGACAAGGCCGCAAGTTTCGGGATTAACGTGCGCAGGCTGCGCTTTCAGACGCTGATCATGGTCAGCCTGCTCGCCTCGTTTCCGGTGGCGTTTGTCGGCACCATCGGCTTTATCGGGCTAGTCGGGCCGCACATCGCACGGATGCTGATCGGCGAAGATCAGCGGTTCTTTTTACCCGCCTCGCTGCTGACCGGTTCGCTGATTCTGTCCGCCAGTTCGGTGGTCAGTAAAACCCTTATCCCGGGTGCGATATTTCCCATTGGCGTGGTCACCTCGCTGATCGGCGTACCGTTCTTCATATCTCTGATTCTCAGCGGGAAGAAAAACTCATGGTGAAGATCCAGCTTGAGAACCTCGGCGCCCGCTACGGCCAGCGCGAGATCATTTCCGGCGTGACCACCGCGACCTTCACCGGTGGCCAGGTGGTCGCCGTGGTCGGGCCGAACGCGGCGGGCAAGTCGACCCTGTTCAAACGCATGGCCGGGCTGATCGATGGGCCAGGACAAGTCATTCTGCAAGACTCGAAAAAAGGCCTCCAAGGCATCAGCTACATGCCCCAAGGCCTGAATGCCAGCGCCCGTCTGACGGTTTACGAATCGGTACTGCTGGCGCGCAAGCAGCTGACGCCCGCTTGGGTCGTGCACGACGACGAATTGAGACTGGTGGACGATATCCTCGGAGCACTGGGGATCACCGAGCTGTCTTTTCGTAACCTCGGTGAACTCAGTGGCGGCCAGCAACAACTGGTGTCCATTGCACAAACCCTGGTGCGCGAGCCGGAAATCCTGCTGATGGACGAACCAACCAGCGCCCTCGACATGCACCGGCAGGTGCAAGTGCTGAACTTCATGCGCGCACTGGCGCGTAGACGCGAGGTGATTGTGTTCATCGCGATCCACGACCTGAATCAGGTCCTGCGCTTCGCCGATCAGGTGCTGGTCATCGCCAACGGCACCAGCCACGGCAGCGGGCCCAGTGATGAAGTGATCACTGAGCAGATGCTGCGAGAGGTCTACAAAGTCGAAGCGCGGATCGAGAAATGCAGCCGTGCCCAAAGCCACATTCTGATCGACGATATCGTCTGAAACCCGCCGTCAAAGGTCGAAGCGGTCCACTGCCCGACGGCGTTCATTGTCGTCGCGCACATCGTAATTGGCCGTGGTCTGGATGTTGCTGTGGTGGGCCAGTTTCTGCGCGATCGACAGGTCGTGCTCTTCAATCACTCGGGTGATGAACGACCGCCTGAAATCGTGCGGCATGATTTTCACCCCGACTTGCGCACCGCGTTGCCGGGCAATGTAGTAGATCGCATGCTTGGTGATGCGCTCGCGGGTAATGTGGCTGCCACGGCGGATGCGGTTGAACAGGAACGGATCATCCGTCTCGCCCTCCTTTAACTGCGAACGCCGCAACTCCAGCCACGCATCCAGTTTGGCGAAGGCCCAGGCTGGCGCGTACTTGATCAACTGTTTGTTGCCCTTGGCGGTGACGCACAGGCTGCGCTCGGTGAAATCCACCTGGGCCAGGTCCAGATTCACCGATTCCGATTTGCGCATCCCCGAACCGTACAGAATCCCGATGATTGCCGCATCCCGCAGCCCTTGTGGCCGTGGATCGGCGGCGCAAACCTCCATCAGATCGCGGATCAAGGTGCGCTTGAGGTTGCGCCCCTGGGACAGTCGCGTGCCGGCAATGCCTTTGACCGAACGCATTTTCAGCAAGTGCTCCTGACTGATCAGGCTCATGCGCCACGCCTCGTTCATCACCCCGCGCACCGCGTTTACGTACAGCGACGAGGTGTTGGGCGCGTAGCCGTCTTCGCGCAAGGTCGCCACCAGTGCAACGACATCCTCGGGTTGCAGCTCGTGCCAGGGAATCTCTTCGATGTTCACGTCTTCGAAGTCCAGACGGTCGGCGGCGTCCTGCAACACATAGCGCATGGTCAGCTGGCTGGACGGTGCCAGGCGCGCCAGATACAGGGTTAACGGGTTGGCTTTTGAAGCGATGGATTCAGTTGCAGGTAAGTCAATCAATGAAACGGCCTTGAAATGAATAAAGTTCAACAAAACAACTAAGGAATGCAACACAAGTCCTTTAACGAGGACACTTCTGTAAGTCTTTTCCTATGAAAAACGCGATAAGCGGTAGAAGTCTGAACAGTGGCTGTATGAGCTTCAGATAAACGATTCAACTACCGGTTTTTCATGTTCCTTTCACAAAATCGCGCTTAACCTCAATGGGTCGAGGGTCACTCCCTGCGAACACCCAACCTGCCGGCCTCGGCAGGAAAAGTCAATCAATGTGATTTGTCACAAGTTTCTGGCAACTGCTTGATGCAGCTTTTGTTTTAGCGTCTACGCTGACATTGGATCCACTGTTTTTAGCTTCAAGGCTATTCACTTTTCAGCTCCGAGGTACCCATGAGTCAGGCGTTTCTCCCCTTCTCTCGCCCCAGTATCGGCGACGAAGAAATTGCCGCCGTAGAGCAAGTACTGCGCTCCGGCTGGATTACCACCGGGCCGAAAAACCAGCAACTGGAAGAGCACTTCGCCAACTATGTCGGCTGTCGCCATGCCGTCGCATTGTCTTCAGCCACCGGCGGCATGCACATCACATTACTGGCATTGGGAATTGGTCCCGGCGACGAGGTCATCACACCGTCCCAGACCTGGGTATCGACCGCCAACATGATCTGCCTGCTCGGCGCGACGCCGGTTTTCGTCGACGTTGACCGCGACACATTGATGAGCGACCGGGCAAGCATCGAAGCGGCGATCACGCCTCGTACCAAGGCAATCATTCCAGTGCATTACGCCGGCGCGGCGTTCGACCTCGATCCGCTCTACGCGCTGGCCGACAAACATGGCATCGCTGTCATCGAAGACGCGGCGCATGCGGCGGGCACTTTCTACAAAGGTCGTCATGTCGGCGCCCAAGGCACGGCGATCTTCTCGTTCCACGCAATCAAGAACATGACCTGCGCCGAGGGTGCGATGTTCGTCAGCGACGATGAAGCGCTGGCCACTCGGGTGCGCATGCTCAAGTTTCATGGTCTTGGCGTGGATGCCTACGACCGCCTGACTCACGGCCGCAAACCTCAGGCCCAAGTGATGGAGCCTGGCTTCAAGTACAACCTGGCCGACATCAACGCGGCCATCGCCCTGGTGCAACTGGAACGACTGGACGCGATCAACGCCAAGCGCACGGAGCTGGCCCAGACCTATTTGCAACGCCTGGAAGGCTTGCCGGTGCAACCGCTGGCCGTTCCGGCGTACGCGCAGCAGCACGCCTGGCACCTGTTCATTCTGCGTATCGACACCGAACGTTGCGGGCTGGACCGCGAGGCGTTCATGAAAGCCCTGCAGGAACAGAACATCGGCACCGGCATTCACTTCATCGCCACTCACCTGCACACCTACTACCGCCAGCGTTTCCCCAACATCTACCTGCCCAACACCGAATGGAATTCGGCGCGGCTGTGTTCGATCCCGTTGTTCCCTGACATGACCACCGATGATGTCGATCGTGTTGTCGGCGCCATTGAAAAAACACTGGACAGAAGCCTGTGAAACCTTATCCGATCCGTTGCGTATCAATCGTCATCCCGGTCTACAACGAGCAAGACAGCCTGCCCGAGCTACTGCGTCGCACCGAAGCGGCGTGCCAGCAACTGCACCACGATTACGAAATAGTGTTGGTCGATGACGGCAGTCGCGACAACTCGGCGCAAATCCTCGAGGACGCTGCCAATCGCGAGTGCAGCCCGGTGGTGGCGGTCATTCTCAACCGTAACTACGGCCAGCACGCAGCGATCATGGCCGGTTTCGAACAGTGCAAGGGTGATGTGGTCATCACCCTAGACGCGGACCTGCAAAACCCGCCGGAAGAAATCCCGCGGCTGGTGGCTCAGGCCGAACTGGGCTACGACGTGGTCGCCACGGTGCGCAACAATCGTCAGGACTCGGCCTTGCGCCGCTGGCCGTCGAAACTGATCAACCTCGCCGTGCAACGTTCCACCGGTGTTGCCATGAGCGACTACGGCTGCATGTTGCGCGCCTATCGCCGGACCATTGTCGACGCCATGCTCGCCTGCCGCGAACGCAGCACCTTCATCCCGATCCTGGCCAATAGCTTCGCCCGCCACACCACCGAAATCCTGGTGACCCACGCCGAGCGCGAACACGGCGAATCCAAATACAGCCCGATGCGCCTGATCAGCCTGATGTTCGACCTGATCACCTGCATGACCACCACACCGCTGCGATTACTGAGCATCGTCGGCTTCGGCATGGCCGGCATCGGCCTGCTGTTCGCCGTCATGCTGATCGTCCTGCGCCTGGTCTTCGGCGCCGAGTGGGCTGGCGATGGTCTGTTTGTGCTGTTCGCCGTGCTGTTCGTCTTTACCGGCGGGCAATTCATCGGCATGGGCCTGTTGGGTGAATACCTGGGCCGCATGTACAGCGACGTCCGGGCGCGTCCACGGTTCTTTATCGAAAAGGTTTTGCGTAGCACCCCCTCTGCTCCTGCCCCCGTTGTCACCGTTGACGGTCTCACTTCCACTTCTTCAGATCAGGTTCTCTCATGAGTGCAAAAGCTGTTGTCTTCGCTTATCACGATATTGGCTGTGCCGGCATCGAAACCCTGCTCAACTCGGGTTACGAGATTGCCGCCGTGTTCACCCATCCCGATGACCCGAAGGAAAACGCGTTCTATGGCTCGGTTGCGCAGCTGTGCGCGCGCAAAGGCATCCCGGTGCACGCCCCGGAAGACGCCAACCACCCGCTGTGGATCGAGCGCATCAGCAAGCTCAACCCCGATTACCTGTTCTCGTTCTACTACCGCAATCTGTTGAGCGAACCGCTGTTGGCCACGGCCAGTAAAGGCGCATTCAACCTGCACGGCTCGTTGCTGCCTCGCTACCGTGGCCGGGCACCGGCCAACTGGGTGCTGGTCAACGGTGAAACGGAAACCGGCGTGACCCTGCACCGCATGGTCAAACGTGCCGATGCCGGCGCGATCATCGCCCAGCAACGGGTGGCGATCGAGCGCACCGACACCGCGCTGACCTTGCACGGTAAATTGCGCCTGGCGGCCACCGATCTGCTGCGCGACACCCTCCCCGCGCTGCTTCAGGGCAAAGTCAGCGAAACCCCACAGGACGAATCCAAAGCCACGGTGTTCGGTCGCCGCACCCCGGCGGACGGCAAACTGCTCTGGAACAAACCGGCTGAAGAGCTGTTCAATCTGGTCCGCGCCGTGACCCAGCCTTACCCGGGCGCCTTCTGCGCCGTGGGAGAGCACAAGCTGATTGTCTGGAGCGCCGACATCGTCAAGGGCAATGAAGGCCAGGCACCGGGCCGGGTCATCAGCGTCGATCCGCTACGCATTGCTTGCGGCGAAGACTCGCTGGTAATCAACGCCGGCCAGCGTAACGACAACGGCCTGTACCTGAGCGGCCCGCAACTGGCCAACGAACTGGGGCTGGTCGATGGTTCGGTGCTGCGTGGCGCTGAATCGGGCCGTGCACCGCGTCGCACCCGGGTACTGATCCTTGGCGTCAACGGTTTCATCGGCAATCACCTGTCTGAACGCCTGCTGCGTGACGACCGCTATGAAGTGTATGGCCTGGACATTGGCTCGGACGCCATCGATCGCCTGCGCAGCCACCCGAATTTCCACTTCGTCGAAGGCGATATCAGCATCCACTCCGAGTGGATCGAATACCACATCAAGAAATGCGATGTGGTTCTGCCGCTGGTGGCGATTGCCACGCCGATCGAATACACCCGCAATCCGCTGCGGGTATTCGAACTGGATTTCGAAGAGAACCTGAAACTGGTTCGCTACTGCGTCAAGTACAACAAGCGCGTGATCTTCCCCTCGACCTCGGAAGTCTATGGCATGTGCCAGGACGCCAACTTCGACGAGGACAGCTCCAACCTGGTGGTCGGGCCAATCAACAAGCAACGCTGGATCTACTCGATCTCCAAGCAACTGCTTGACCGGGTGATCTGGGCTTACGGCCAGAAAGGCCTGAACTTCACCCTGTTCCGACCTTTCAACTGGATGGGACCACGCCTGGACCGTCTGGACTCGGCGCGCATCGGCAGTTCCCGGGCCATCACCCAATTGATCCTGAACCTGGTAGAAGGCACGCCGATCCGTCTGTTCGACGGTGGCGAACAAAAGCGCTGCTTCACCGACATCGCCGATGGCGTCGAAGCCCTGGCGCGGATCATCGACAACGACAACGACGCCTGCAACGGCCAGATCATCAACATTGGCAACCCGGATAACGAAGCCAGTATTCGGCAGTTGGGCGAAGAACTGCTACGTCAGTTCGAAGCGCACCCACTGCGCGGCAACTTCCCGCCATTCGCCGGTTTCCGCGACATCGAAAGCAAGGCCTTCTACGGCACCGGCTACCAGGACGTGTCTCATCGCAAACCGAGCATCGCCAACGCCAAGCGTCTGCTTGACTGGGCACCCACGGTGGAGATGACCGAGACCATCGGCAACACACTGGACTTCTTCTTGCGCGAGGCAATGCTCGAAATCGCGGACAAAAAACGTTGATGCAGGCCGGCCTTCGAATCGATGTCGACACTTACCGAGGCACCCGTGAAGGGGTGCCGCGGCTGCTGGAAATGCTCGATGAAGCGCAGGTCAAGGCGACGTTTTTCTTCAGCGTCGGGCCGGACAACATGGGCCGCCACTTGTGGCGCCTGATCCGCCCGCAGTTCCTCTGGAAGATGCTGCGTTCCAACGCCGCCGGCCTGTATGGCTGGGACATTTTGCTGGCCGGCACCGCGTGGCCGGGCAAACCGATCGGTCGCGATCTCGGGCACCTGATGCGCCAGACCCTGGCGGCCGGGCATGAAGTCGGCCTGCACGCCTGGGATCACCATGGCTGGCAAGCCAATGCCGGACGCTGGAGCCAGGCGCAACTGATCGAACAGATTCGCCGTGGCGTCGACAGCCTCAGTGACATCCTCGGGCAAAAGGTCGAGTGCTCGGCGTCCGCCGGTTGGCGGGCGGACGAGCGCGTGATTGAGGCCAAGCAGCGTTTCGGCTTTCGCTACAACAGCGATTGTCGAGGCCAGCACCTGTTCCGGCCGACCTTGGCCGATGGCCGTTCGGGGGTACCGCAGATTCCGGTGGACCTGCCGACCTTCGACGAGGTGGTCGGCCCGACCGTCGCAGCCAAAGACTTCAACGCCTTCATTCTTGAGCGGTTCTCCCCGCAAAAACTCAACGTCTACACGATCCATGCTGAAGTAGAAGGGATTCTGATGGCCAACGATTTTCGCCAATTATTGGCCGATGCTCGCCAACGTGATATTCATTTCCAACCCTTGGGCAATTTACTACCCGAAGCCCCCGTCATCTTGCCGAAGGGCCGGGTTGTACGCGGCACCCTCGAGGGCCGTGAAGGCTGGCTGGGGGTACAAGGCGCATGAGCAAGCGCTGGGCACTGCCGTTTTTGCTGGTCGTCTTGGCGCTGGCGTACTTGCTGCCGCTAGGCACCCACGGCTTATGGATTCCCGACGAAACCCGTTACGCCCAGATCAGCCAGGACATGCTCCTGAGCGGCAATTGGGTGTCGCCGCACTTCATGAGCCTGCGTTACTTCGAAAAGCCCATCGCGGGCTACTGGATGATCGCCATCGGTCAGGCACTGTTTGGCGACAACCTGTTTGGTGTGCGCATCGCCTCGGTGCTGAGCACCGGGCTGAGCGTATTGCTGTGTTATCTGATCGCCCGGCGGCTGTGGAATGAGCCGCGCAAGAGCTTTGCCTGCGCGCTGCTGTACATGAGCTTCACGGTGGTTGCTGGCCAGGCGGGTTACGCCAACCTTGATCCGCAATTCACCTTCTGGGTCAATTTGAGCCTGGTGGCTTTGTGGTTTGCGCTGGACAGCGTCAGCCGTGGTCGGCGTCTACTCGGTTGGGCGGTGCTGGGGCTGGCCTGCGGCATGGGCTTCATGACCAAGGGGTTCCTCGCCTGGCTGCTGCCGGTGCTGATCGCCCTGCCCTGGGTACTCTGGCAGAAACGCTGGCGCGAATTGCTGACTTACGGCCCGGTGGCGATTGCCGTGGCCATAGCGGTGAGTCTGCCGTGGGCCTTGGCGGTGCACACGCAGGAACCCGATTACTGGCGGTTCTTCTTCTGGCACGAACACATTCGCCGTTTCGCCGGGGATGACGCACAACACGATGCGCCATGGTGGTTCTACCTGCCGTTGCTGGTGGCATTCAGTCTGCCGTGGGCGGCGTTGCTGCCGTCGGCGCTGAAACAGGCCTGGCAGACCCGGCGTCAGGCCAACATCGCTTTCCTGCTGCTGTGGTTGCTGATGCCCTTGCTGTTTTTCAGCCTGAGCAACGGCAAGCTGCCGACCTACATCATGCCCTGCCTGCTGCCCCTGGCGCTGTTGCTGGGCCATGCCTTGGCGGACCGACTGAAACTGGAGCAGGGCCGGGTGCTGGGGATCAATGGCCTGCTTAACATGACGCTGGGCCTGATCGTCCTGATTGCACTGATCTACCTACAACTGAAAAAACCGCTGTACACCCACGAACTGCACAATCTGGTGCTGGTGTTCATCGGGTTGATCGGCTGGATCATCACCAACCTGCTTCAGGCCTTCCGTCCCTTGCAATGCTGGGCGGCACCGGCCTTCGGCAGCTTGCTGCTGATCGGCGTGCTGCCGGCCGGGATGCCCGACTCGGTGGTGGCGAACAAGATGCCCGATCAGTTCATCCTCCAGCACGCCCCGGAACTGGCGCAAACCGACAAGCTATTGAGCAATGACCTGGGCGCCGCCTCGGCCCTGGCCTGGCGCCTGAAACGCCCTGACGTGGCCTTGTACAACACAATAGGTGAATTGAAATATGGCCTCGCCTATCCTGACGGCATACAGCAGCGGGTCGACCTCAAGCACGTGCAACAGTGGATGCGCGAAGCCCGCCAGAGCGGTTCTGTCGGCGTGGTGATGCGGGTCAAAGGGGATGACGAACTGCAAGAAATCGAACTGCTGCCCAAGGATGGCAAACGTTATGAACAAGGCAACCTGGTGATTCTGATCTTCCCTCAGGGTGCATCATGAGCCTGCTGCTGCTACTGGCCGCCTGCCTGCTGACCTGCCTGGGCCAGGTCGCCCAGAAGTACGCCGTGGAAAGCTGGCGCGGCAAGGCCTCGGGCTGGGGCGAGAAACTGCGTTCGCCGTGGCTGTGGCTGGCGCTCGCCTCTCTGGGGTTGGGCTTGCTGGTCTGGCTGCTGGTGTTGCAGCGCCTCGAAGTCGGTATCGCCTATCCCATGCTCAGCCTGAATTTCGTGCTGATCACACTGGTCGCCCGTTTCGTCTTTCACGAAGTCATCGACCGCCGTCACTGGTTGGGTGTGGCGCTGGTGATCGCTGGCGTGGCGCTGCTGGGGCAACACGCATGAGCCTGCGTCGCGGAATCGTCTACGCCCTGGGCAGCGTGCTGCTGGGCAGCGTCGCACAGTTGGGCATGCGTTGGAGCATGACCCGCTTGCCACATCCCGAACAATGGCTGGCTTCCTTGAGCGACGGCAGCGTCGATGTGTCCGCCGTGGCCGTCGTGCTGGCCGCCATCCTCGCCTATGCCGTCTCGATGCTCACCTGGCTCGCCGCCCTGCGGGATCTGCCCCTAGGCCGGGCTTATTCGCTGCTGAGCATCAGCTACGCGCTGGTGTATGTGCTGGCCGCCAGCCTGCCACTGTTCAACGAATCCTTCAGTCTTTCAAAAACCCTGGGAGTGGCGCTGGTCATCCTCGGTGTTATCACGATTAATTCTCGACCTGCTCGCGCGCCCGAACTTAGGAGTGCATCATGAAAATCAGTGTATTTGGTAGCGGTTATGTTGGTCTGGTGCAGGCCGCCGTCCTGGCTGAAGTCGGCCACGACGTGGTGTGCATGGACATTGACGAGAAGAAGGTTGCGTTGCTGCAACAAGGCCACGTCAGCATCTTCGAACCGGGGCTGGCCAGCCTGGTGCGCGAAAGCCTGGAAGCCAAACGGCTGCAGTTCACCTCGGACGAAAAATTCGCGGTGCAACATGGCCAGGTGCTGTTCATCGCCGTCGGCACGCCGTCGCGGGAGGATGGTTCAGCGGATCTGCAATACGTGTTGTCCGTGGGTGAAGCGGTGGCGCGTCACCGCGAACAACCGGTGATTCTGGTGGAGAAATCCACGGTACCGGTGGGCACGGGCGATACGCTGCGCGCGCATATTGAAAAGTACCTGCTCAAGGCCGGTCGGCTGCTGCAGTTCGATATCGTCTCCAACCCCGAGTTTCTCAAGGAAGGTTCGGCCGTGGCCGATTGCCGGCGCCCGGACCGCATCATCATAGGCTGTGAGCGCGATGAAGTGCGCGACGTGATGCGCGACCTCTACGCCCCGTTCAACCGCAACCATGACCGCATCATGTTCATGGACCTGCGCAGCGCCGAGCTGACCAAATACGCCGCCAACTGCATGCTGGCGACCAAGATCAGTTTCATCAACCAGATCGCCGAGCTGGCCGAACACCTGGGCGCCGATATCGAATCGGTACGACTGGGCATCGGCGCCGATTCACGCATCGGTTACCACTTTATCTATCCTGGCTGCGGTTATGGCGGCTCGTGTTTCCCCAAAGACATGCGCGCACTGATTCACAGTGCCGAAGAGGCCCACTGCTCCAGCGACCTGCTGCAAGCAGTGGAAGCTATCAACGAGCGGCAGAAACACAAACTGTTCGAACGCATCAACGCCTTCTACAAGGGCGATTTACGCGGCAAGACCTTCGCCGTGTGGGGCCTGGCCTTCAAGCCCAACACCGACGACATGCGCGATGCGCCGAGCCGGGTGCTGCTGGAATCGCTGTGGGCCGCCGGGGCTCATGTGCGGGCGTTCGACCCGGAAGCCATGCAGGAAACCCAGCACCTTTACCCGGACGAATCCAGGCTGATGCTCATGGGCACACCAGAATCGGTTCTTACCGGGGCCGACGCACTGATCGTCTGCACCGAATGGCAGCAGTTCAAGGCGCCGGACTTCGATCTGATCCAGCAGCGGCTTAACGCACCGGTGATTTTCGACGGGCGTAACCTGTACGACGCCGAGCGCCTGGCCCGCAGCGGCTTCCTGTACTTCCCGATGGGCCGCGGTGAATCGCGCAAACTGCCGATTCCCCTTCAGCAATGGCCAGCGGCCTCAGTCGTCGCGTGAATACGGTATCACCCGGCATTCGTCGGCAGTCCCTGGGGATTGGGCTGCTGGCGCTAATGCTGTTCGTCGCCGGGGTTTATCAGCAAGCAGCAATCGGGTTCGACTCGCGGTTTGTGCTGTTCGCCCAAGAGATGCTGCGTCACGGGCCATCGGTTTTTCCGACCACTTATGGTCAGCCTTATGCGGATTACTCGGCGGTTTCTACGCTGTTCATCTGGCTGTTGTCCCTGCCGTTCGGGCAGGTCAACAGCCTTAGCGCCTGGTTACCGAGCGCCATCGCTGCCGCTGTGATTGTCACGTTGATGTACCGGTTGCTCGCGCCGTACTCCAGACGCTGGGCGCTGCTGAGCATCGCCCTGATGTTGCTGACCAGTACGTTTGTCACTGAAACACGTGCCGTCTCCCAGGACTTGATGCTGGCAGCCGTCGCGTTTTCGGTGTTCTACCTGGGGTATGCCACCGATCATTTCGCGATGCCTCGTCGGCTGCCGCTGATTCTTGCCTTGTTGCTGCTGGGCTTCGGGATTCGCGGGCCGATCGGGCTGGTGATTCCCACCGGCATGCTGTGCAGCTATTACGTGCTCAATCGCCAATGGTCGCGGTTATTCGGCTTCGGTTTGGCGGCAGCCGTGGCGCTGGCGGTGTGTGTCGGGGTGCTGCTGTGGTTTGCCGAAACCAGCGGCGGACCGGCCTTCATGCAGGACGTGGTGCGCATGCAGTTTTTGGGGCGCATGGACGGCAGTGAAGGTGTCAGTGGTTCGCTTTATTACTTCACCGCTTCGTTAGGCAACTATGCGCTCGCTTATCCGCTGGCGTTGCTGGTGTTGGCCGCGGTCTGGCTGACGAATCCACGGCAGGCCGGTCCGGCATTGCGGCTGTTGCAGTACTGCACGGCGGCCGGGTTGATCGTGATGATTGGCTTGTCGATTCCGCAAGCGAAAAAGGCCCGTTACCTTCTGCCGATGCTGCCTATGGCGGCGATCATTGCGGCGTACCCGTTTCAGGTGGCCCAGGGGCGGGTGTTCGGTTGGTTGCGGACCTTGATGCAAGGGCTGTGGTTGCTGATTCCGGGGCTATTGATCGTCGCATTGCTGGTTGCTCAGCGGCGCCTGCCCACGCAACCGACAGCCTTTGTGCCGGTACTGATCGGGCTTGCCGCGTTGCAACTCATCGCGCTGGTGGCGTGGTTACGATCTCACTGGCGGGCCGAAGTATTGGCCGGTTGCGCGGTCCTGGCACTGTGGTCGGTTTACATCCTCGTGTTTGAACCAGTCGAACGTCAGCTTTACGACACGCAAACCTTCAGCCGAGCCACGTTTGCAGAGGT
Source organism: Pseudomonas sp. GM50 (assembly GCF_000282375.1). GTDB lineage: Bacteria > Pseudomonadota > Gammaproteobacteria > Pseudomonadales > Pseudomonadaceae > Aquipseudomonas. The sequence continues at coordinate 6,020 of NZ_AKJK01000142.1, read as the reverse complement.
TCAGAAAGACCCGGCGCCGCTGGTGCTGCACGGCATGGGCAAGGATGCCAAGGCGATCAAGTTCATGGTCAATATCGAGCAGGATTTGCAACCGGTGTTCACCGAATCGATTCAGGAACTGGAAGCCCTCTCGGCACCGGTTTGGTTGATGATGGATCGAAGCGACTATAAGGCCTTGCAAGGGACTTCGCTCGGGGCCCTGCAACCGGTGTTGAGCGGACGTTTCGATAAAAACGATTTCGTGTTGCTGCATTTGAAACCGTAGTTTGGGCCGGACCTGTTGGCGACTGTAGGAGCTGCCAAAGGCTGCGATCTTTTGGCGGCTTCAAGGTTGCAAAAGAGCAAGATCAAAAGATCGCAGCCTTCGGCAGCTCCTGCACAGGCATGTATTGTCCGCTAGTTATTGTTAGCCACATTGACATCAAACCGTGGCCTTCAAATCCACGCCCAGCGCCTGGGCAAACGCCTTCACCAACGGACTGCGCACGGTGTTGTGGCGCAGGATCAGATTGAACGGCGTGACGATGTTGATCAGGTCCGGCCGCACCGCCCGAAACAGTCCCTGAGCCACCAGTGTTGCCGCGTAATGCTCGGGCAGAAAACCCACAAAACGGCCGGTCTTGACCAGCAACGCCACGGCTTCCACTTGAGTCGCCGAGGCGGAAAAGCTGTCGTAGCGGGCAAAATTCAGTTTGTCCCGATGGATCGCGTAGCGGTGGTTGATGCACTCGTAATCCAGCAGCACGTTGCTGCCCATGTCCGCCTCCGGTAGCGCGAACAGTGGATGGCCAACGGCGCAATACACATACGAGCGTTCTTCATAAAGCGGAAAGTAATCGAACTCTTCTCTTTTCTGATAAACCGGCACGATCCCGGCCACTAACCGCCCCTCGACCACGCCTCTTTCTACCTCATCTAACTGAGACGCTTGAAGTTGAAACCTTACTTTTGGCGACTCTTCATTTATTTTTCTAAGCGCTGCAACTAACGGCGAATTAGCGTCCGTGATCGTATTATCAATAACACCCACTCCAAGGTCGCCAATAAGTTCGTTCTGAGCCGAACTAAGCCGGTCACGAAAGTTGTCGACGGAGGCAAACAAATCGATCGACGCCTGATACACCAGACGGCCTTCTTCAGTCAGGTGAAAACCTTCCCGCCCTCGAGTGCACAGGCGCATGCCGATGCGAATCTCGAGGTCGGAGATCTGTTTGCTGATGGCCGCCAGGCCCACATTCAGCTCATTCTGCGCTGCACTGAAGCCGCCAGCCTCGACCACAGCCTTGAATACTTTGAGCAGTTTGAAGTCCAGACCGCTGAGGGCCAGCGGTGCCCGATGCACCGATTTTGGCGGCGGGTTTCCGGAATTGGAAAGTGGGGTTTCCATAATGCTTATTTACCTCTGGCGCCCTATTCAACAATCTGTGTCCAACAACAAAAACAGTGCTGGCTAATAATAATGAACACAGAAAACAAGGCTTGGCAACCGTTAATAAATCCCGCCGATCAGTGCCAACTCACTGATTTCGAACTATTAAAAGCTGACACTTCGATCAGCTCTCGCCATTTAGCAACTGCGCTTTCCCCTGCCCTCGAATATTGATTGAGCCGAACCACGCCCGAATGATTTTCGGCGGGTGTTCCGGGCTCTGCACACTGGTGATCTGTAGGAGCGAGGCTTGTCCGCGAAGCTCTTCGGCCTCACACCGGATTAATTTTTAACTTCCGAGCAACGACGAGGAAAACAACAATGTCTCAAACCACCGACCGTCTCTGGGGTGCCCGCTTCAAGAGCGGCCCGTCCGAAGCCCTGGCGGCCCTGTCCCGTTGCCCCGAGCGCTACTTTCGCCTCACCCCGTACGACCTCGCCGGTTCCAAGGCGCATGCCCGGGAATTGCAGCGCGCTGGGCTTCTGAGCGAGCAGGAAACCCAGACCATGCTCGACGCCCTGGAGCGTATCGGTGATGACTTCCGTGCCGGCAGCATCGCGCCGACGCTGGACGATGAAGACGTCCACACCTTCATCGAGCGCCTGCTGACCGAGCGCCTCGGCGCTCTGGGCGGCAAGCTGCGCGCCGGCCGTTCGCGCAACGACCAGACCGCCAACGACCTGCGCCTGTTCCTGCGTGATCACGTGCGCACACTGGCCGTTGAAGTGCTGGCCCTGCAACAAGCGCTGGTGGATCAGGCCGAGCAACACATCGAGAGCATCTGCCCCGGTTTCACTCATCTGCAACAGGCCCAGCCGATCGTCTTCGCTCACCACTTGCTGGCCCACGCCCAATCGATGCTGCGTGACGTGCAGCGCCTGGTGGATTGGGATGTGCGCACCTCGCTGTCGCCACTCGGTGCGGCGGCCATGGCCGGTTCCGCCATTGCTCGCCTGCCACAGCAGTCGGCCAAGGAAATGGGCTACATCGGTGTTTGCGAAAACTCCATCGACGCCGTGGCCAGCCGCGATCACGTTGCCGAGTTCCTGTTTATCGCCAGCATGCTGGGGATCAACATTTCCCGCCTCGCCGAAGAGTTCTGCCTGTGGTCCTCGCGGCAATTTCGCTGGGTCGCGCTGGACGATGCCTACGCCACCGGCAGTTCGATCATGCCGCAGAAGAAAAACCCGGACATCGCTGAACTGGCCCGGGGCAAGGCTGGGCGCCTGATCGGCAACCTGACTGGTTTGCTGTCGACCCTCAAATCACTGCCGCTGTCCTACAACCGCGACTTGAGTGAAGACAAGAACGGCGTGCTCGACAGCGTCGACACCCTGCTGCTGGTATTGCCGGCCATGGCCGGAATGGTCGCGACCATGAAGGTCAACGTCGAAGAGCTGCGTCGTCAGGCACCGCTGGGTTTCACCCTCGCTACCGAAGTGGCCGACTGGCTGGCGGTGCGCGGCGTGCCGTTCAAGGAAGCACACGAAATCACCGGCGCATTGGTCCAGGCCTGTGAGAAGCACGACATCGAATTGTGGGAAGCGTCCCCGGCGCTGCTGGCCGAGATCGATCCGCGCCTCAAGCCTGAAGTGCGCGACAGCCTGACGCTGGAAGCCGCCATCGCCGCCCGCAGCGGCTGGGGCGGAACCGCGCCGCAACAGGTGCGCGAGCAGATCGGCCGACTGAAGACTGCCCTCGCCGCCCAGCAGCAATGGACCGAGAACTATCAGGGTTTCCGCCTCTGATTCACGGCGAAACCCTGTAGGAGCGAAGCTTGCTCGCGAAGGCGGTGGGTCAGTCAACACTGATTACAACTGATCCACCGCCTTCGCGAGCAAGCTTCGCTCCTACAGGGATTAATACCAGCGTACGGAGAACCAACATGAGCCAGACTCAGGCAGAACGACTCCAGTCGGAGCGCAAACTGGCGGAAAACCAGTTCGATATCACCCAGTACCAGCATGTGCCACGGCGTTATTACGGGAGGATTTTCTTCGCCACGGTGATCGTGATTGCGATTGTCGGCCTGGTGCGGGCCTTCGCCGAAGGCAAGATCGAATGGTCGTACATCGGCCAGTTCCTCACCTCACAGGCCATTATGTGGGGCTTGCTCAACACCATCGTCATGGCGGTGCTGGCGATGGCGTTGGGCATCGTGTTCGGGGTGATCACCGCCATCATGCGCATGTCGGCCAATCCGATCCTGCGCTATGTGGCGCTGACCTACACCTGGCTGTTTCGCGGTACGCCGCTGATTCTGCAGCTGCTGCTGTGGTTCAACCTGGCGCTGATCTTCCCCACCATCGGCATTCCCGGCCTGTTCGAAATGGACACCGTGAGCCTGATGACACCGTTTGTGGCCGCCCTCCTCGGCTTGAGCATCAACCAGGGTGCCTACACCGCCGAAGTGGTGCGCGCCGGTCTGCTGTCGGTCGACACCGGGCAGTACGAAGCCGCCAAGTCGATCGGCATGCCACGCCTGCAAGCCTTGCGCCGGATCATCCTGCCCCAGGCCATGCGGATCATCATTCCGCCGGTGGGTAACGAGTTCATCGGCATGGTGAAAATGACCTCCCTGGCGAGTGTCATCCAGTACTCGGAACTGCTCTACAACGCCCAGAACATCTACTACGCCAACGCCCGCGTGATGGAGCTGCTAATCGTCGCCGGTATCTGGTACCTGGCCACCGTCACTGTTCTGTCCTTTGGTCAAAGCCGTCTGGAGCGTCGTTTCGCTCGCGGCGCCGGCAAGCGTTCTTGAGGAGCCCCACATGAGAAGCATCGTCAAGGCCGTGAGCCTGAACAAGTACTACGACCATTTCCACGCACTCAAGGACATCAACATCGAGGTCGAGCAAGGCGAAGTGCTGTGCATCATCGGCCCGTCCGGCTCCGGCAAGAGCACCCTGCTGCGCTGCGTGAATCAGCTGGAAAAAATCGACAAGGGCGGCCTGTGGGTCGACGGCGAACTGGTGGGTTACCGCATCGTCGGCAACAAGCTGCACGAACTCAACGAGTCGCAGATCGCCCGTCAGCGCCTGGCGACCGGCATGGTGTTCCAGCGTTTCAACCTGTTCCCGCACATGACTGTGCTGCAAAACATCATCGAAGGGCCGTGCCAGGTGCTCAAGCGTTCGCCCAAAGAGGCGCACGAAGAAGCCTTGGAATTGCTCGCTCGCGTCGGCCTGGCCGACAAGCGCAACAGCTACCCGATCGAACTGTCGGGTGGTCAGCAACAACGTGTCGCCATTGCCCGTGCATTGGCCATGCGCCCCAAGCTGATGCTGTTCGATGAACCCACTTCGGCACTCGACCCGGAACTGGTCGGTGAGGTGCTGTCGGTGATGCGCGATCTGGCGCAGACCGGCATGACCATGATCGTCGTCACCCATGAACTGGGCTTCGCTCGCGAGGTTTCCAACCGCATGGTGTTCATGGACGAAGGACAGATCGTGGAGGCTGGAAGCCCCGAAGAAATACTAATAAGTCCGCAAAACCCACGCACCCAAAGCTTCATTTCTGCCGTTCGAACCTAAGCGCCAGCCTCGGAAACCAAGAGCTGCGTAATAACACTCATAAGAGAACGACCATGAAGAACATAGTTATCCCAGCAGTACTCGCAGGCGTTATGGCTTCCAGCTTCACCTGGGCCGCCGAGCTACCGGCAAGCATCAAGGACAAGGGCGAGGTCGTTGTGGCAATCATGCCGAACTACCCGCCGATGGATTTCAAGGACCCGGCCACCAACACCCTCACAGGCCTGGACTATGACCTGGGCAACGCCCTGGCCGAGCGGCTGGGCGTGAAGATCAAATGGCAGGAAACCGGTTTTGAGCAAATGATCAACGCGCTGACCACCGACCGCGTCGACATGGTGATGTCGGGCATGACCGACACCGCCGAGCGTCAGGCCAGCGTGACCTTCGTCGACTACTTCACCAGCGGTCCGCAGTTCTACACCTTGCAGAAAAACAAGGACACGAACGAAATCATCGACCTGTGCGGCAAGAAAGTCGGCACTAGCCGACGCACCACGTTCCCGGCGGAAATCGCCGAATGGAGCAAGGCCAACTGCGAAGCCGCCGGCAAGCCTGCAATCAACGTGATCGGCACCGAAGGCTCGGCCGACGCCCGCGCGCAACTGCGTCAAAGCCGTATCGACGCGGCCATGCAAGGCAGCGAAACCCTGCCGTACCTGAAGACCCAGGAAAAGGACATGTACAAAACCGTGGGCCTGCCAATTTCCAAGCAATTCACCGGGCTGGGTGTGAGCAAGAAAAAGCCTGAGCTGAGTGAAGCGGTGAAAGTGGCGATGCAAAGCATGGTCGATGACGGCAGCTACCAGGCGATCCTGAAGAAGTGGGACCTGGAATTGGGTGCAATCAAGACAGTGACCATCAACGCCGGCAAGTAATGCTTGCCCCGTAGGAGCGAGCGGTGCGGCGATCCGACTTGCCCGCGAAGGCGATCTGTCAGATGACATCGATGTTGAATGTACTGGCCCCTTCGCGAGCAAGCTTCGCTCCTACAGGGTTAGATGTCGATCCGGATTCTGCGGGCAACCTCGAATACCTGTAGGAGCGAGGC
>NZ_AKJK01000141.1 GCF_000282375.1 Pseudomonas sp. GM50 | reverse complement strand
GCCGTGACCGCAGAAACGGATATGTACCCGATCAAAGACCCCAGTCGACTATCAGGCCGCCTTCGCGGGCAAGCCTCGCTCCTACAAGTGCGGGCGATAACCGCCAGCCGTCGCTACCGCAGAAACGGATATGTACACGATCAAAGAGCAGGCCACCTCCGCGGAAAAACCATACAGACTCCGATAACCGCCCAATAAAAAATGCCCCAATCTCTCGACCAGGGCATTTTGTGCAGCTCAGCTTATATATAGAAACTCAAAGCCTTAGTGCGAAACCGCCCCGCTCGCCCCTAACCCAGTCTGCGAACGAACAAACTGCGGGAAGAACAGCGCACGTTCGTTCACACCCTCGGCCGACTTATCGGTGATCGAGAAGAACCAGATCCCGACAAACGCAATGGCCATGGAGAACAGCGCCGGGTATTCGTACGGGAAGATCGCCTTCTCGTGACCCATGATCTGCACCCAGATGGTTGGCCCCAGCACCATCAAGCCAACAGCACTGACCAAACCCAGCCAGCCGCCGATCATCGCACCGCGAGTCGTCAGCTTCTTCCAGTACATGGAAAGCAGCAGCACCGGGAAGTTGCAGCTCGCCGCGATGGAGAACGCCAGGCCCACCATGAACGCGATGTTCTGCTTCTCGAACAGAATACCCAAGCCGATCGCCAGCACCGCCAGAGCGATGGTGGTGATTTTCGAGACACGGATCTCGTCCTTCTCGTTGGCCTTGCCCTTCTTGATCACGCTGGCATACAGGTCATGGGACACCGCCGAGGCACCGGCCAGGGTCAAACCGGCCACTACCGCCAGGATGGTCGCGAACGCTACCGCCGAGATGAAGCCCAGGAAGATACTGCCACCCACCGCGTTGGCCAGGTGCACCGCCGCCATGTTGTTGCCGCCCAACAGCGCGCCAGCCGCATCTTTGAAGGCCGGGTTGGTGCTGACCAGCAGGATCGCGCCGAAGCCGATGATGAAGGTCAGGATGTAGAAGTAGCCAATGAAACCGGTGGCATACAGCACGCTCTTGCGGGCTTCTTTCGCGTCACTCACGGTGAAGAAGCGCATCAGGATGTGCGGCAGGCCAGCGGTACCGAACATCAGCGCCAGGCCGAGGGAGAACGCCGAGACCGGATCCTTCACCAGGCCGCCCGGGCTCATGATCGCTTCACCTTTAGGGTGAACCTTGATCGCCTCGGAGAACAGCGCGTTGAAGTCGAAGTTGACGTGCTTCATCACCATCAGTGCCATGAACGAGGCACCGGACAGCAACAGCACCGCCTTGATGATCTGCACCCAGGTAGTCGCCAGCATGCCGCCGAACAGCACGTACAGGCACATCAGGATACCGACCAGGATCACCGCAACGTGATAGTCGAGACCGAACAACAGTTGAATCAGCTTGCCGGCACCGACCATTTGCGCGATCAGGTAGAACGCTACCACCACCAGCGAACCGCAAGCGGACAGCGAGCGAATCTGGGTTTGCCCCAGGCGGTAGGACGCCACGTCGGCAAAGGTGTACTTGCCCAGGTTGCGCAGGCGCTCAGCGATCAGGAACAGAATGATCGGCCAGCCCACCAGGAAACCGATCGAGTAGATCAGGCCGTCGTAGCCAGAGGTGAACACCAGGGCGGAAATACCCAGGAAGGACGCCGCGGACATGTAGTCACCGGCAATCGCCAGACCGTTCTGGAAACCGGTGATCTTGCCGCCCGCCGCATAGTAGTCGGCGGCCGAGTTGTTTTTCTTGGACGCCCAGTAAGTGATATATAAAGTCGCACCGACGAACGCCACAAACATCAGGATCGCCGCGACGTTCAGGGGTTGCTTGGTCACTGCACCGGTCAAGGCGTCAGCCGCCCAGGCGCCAGGTGCAAAAGCTGCGACGCTCAATAGAGCCATTAGACGCCGGATCATTGCTGAGCCTCCTTGAGAATCGCATTGTTCAAGTCGTCGAATTCGCCATTGGCGCGTCGCACGTAGATGCCCGTCAGGATAAAGGCCGAAACAATCAGCCCGACACCGATCGGAATACCCCAGGTAATCGAAGACTCGGGGCTGATTTTCGCGCCCAGGATATGCGGCCCGTAAGCAATCAAAAGGATGAATCCGGAGTACAGCCCAAGCATGATCGCTGAAAGAATCCAGGCGAATCGTTCTCTCTTGCTGACCAGCTCCTTGAAGCGCGAGCTGTTTTGAATCGAGAGGTAAATGCTGTCGTTCATTGTTTTTATCCTCGCAGCACAGATTTAGTTGGAACGGTATCCACTCTATGCGGCTGCCGGACAGGTTCCAGACGACCTTAGTATTAGAACGACATGACAGAGTCGCCATTTTCCAGCAGGCTCGCTCCCACATGAAAAAGCAAAAAGCCCCTTGGCATTTAAGCCAAGGGGCCTTTAGAGGTGCTGACCAGACGCTTCAGGTCAAATCATTTGGTCCAGTCGGCAACGCGATCCGGGTGTTTGGCCACCCAGTCTTTCGCTGCTGCTTCAGGCTTGGCACCGTCCTGAATCGCCAACATGACTTGGCCGATTTCGTCTTTCGACGCCCACTGGAAGTTCTTCAGGAACTTCGCAACTTCAGGCGCTTTGGTTGCCAGTTCTTTGCTGCCAATGCTGTTCACGGTTTCAGCTGCGCCGTAAACGCCTTTCGGGTCTTCCAGGAAGCGCAGTTTCCACTTGGCGAACATCCAGTGCGGCACCCAACCGGTGACGGCAATGGATTCGTTTTTCTTCTCGGCACGAGTCAGCTCGGCAATCATCCCGGCGCCAGAACTGGCCTTGAGGGTGTAGCCGTCCAGGCCATAGTCCTTGATCGCCTGCTCGGACTTGAGCATCACGCCTGAACCGGCATCGATACCGACGATACGATTTTTGAAGCTGTCGTCGGTTTTCAGATCGGCAATAGACTTGGCCTTGACGTACTCCGGCACGATCAGGCCGATTTTCGCATCCTTGAAGTTCGGGCCGTAATCGACGACCTGATCCTTGTTCTTCGTCCAGTATTCACCGTGAGTCACGGGCAGCCACGCCGACAGCATGGCGTCGAGTTTGCCAGTGGCCACACCTTGCCACATGATCCCGGTGGCAACCGCTTGCAGCTTTACGTCATAACCGAGTTTCTGCCTGATCACTTCCGCGGCCACGTTGGTCGTGGCGACGCTGTCCGACCAGCCGTCTACATAACCGATCGTCACTGCCTTGCCTTCAGCGCTGGCCATCGTAGAACTGATCGCCAGCACCAAAGCGGCACCTGCGCCCAAGAGTCGTCGCATCTTCATCGTTACTTCCCCGAAAGTGCTGCGCTCGACGGATGCCGAGCCGCTCAACGTATTGTTATGGTGCACAGCGCCCCCATCACGCCTCACCGCAAACTCGTTCAAACATCAGCGGAGTACTGACGCCACGATAATCAACCTGACGCCAACGACGACCTGCTCTGTCAGCGACCTCAAGACATCGAGAAACGACATCAGAACGCCATTAATCGTGCCCTGTGAAAGCATGCGCGCCAACCCCGCCCAAACTTTGCATGACAAAATTATGCAGGCCACCAAGCGCGGGACAAATGCAGGTAACATGCGCGGCTTTGTTCCCAGACGGCCTGACCATGCCCGCGACATCCCGCTTTCCTTTTTTTGCTTATTTATTTGCCTGCCTGCTGGGGCTTTTTGCCCTCGGTGGCTTCTGGTACGGCCTCGGCAAACCGGTGATCCTGCCGGACGTGGCCAGCGCGACGCACAAGCTGCAATGCGCCTCCTACACCCCGTTCGACAAAGACCAATCGCCGTTCGATGTGCCGTTCAAGCTGCGCCCCGAGCGCATGGACGCCGACCTCGCGCTGCTGGCGACCCGCTTCGAATGCATCCGCACCTATTCCATGACCGGCCTCGAGGCGCTGCCCGATCTGGCACGCAAGCACGGCTTGAAGCTGATGATCGGCGCCTGGGTCAACAGCAACCCGGTGGACACCGCCAAGGAAGTCGATCTGCTGATCGCCTCGGCCAATGCCAACGCCGATGTAGTGACCTCGGTGATCGTAGGTAACGAAACCCTGCTGCGCAAGGAAGTGACCGGCGCACAGCTGGCAACGCTGATTAACAAGGTCAAAAGTCAGGTCAAACAACCAGTGACCTACGCCGACGTCTGGGAATTCTGGCTCAAGCACCCAGAAATCGCCCCCGCGGTGGACTTCCTGACCATTCATTTGCTGCCGTACTGGGAAGATGATCCGTCGAACATCGACGCCGCGCTGCAGCATGTGGCCGAAGTGCGTCAGGTGTTCGGCAACAAATTTGCGCCCAAGGACGTGATGATTGGCGAAACCGGCTGGCCGAGCGAAGGCCGTCAGCGCGAAACCGCCCTGCCGAGCCGGGTCAATGAAGCCAAGTTCATTCGCAGCTTTGTGATCATGGCCGAACAGCAAGGCTGGCATTACAACCTGATCGAGGCGTTCGACCAGCCCTGGAAACGCGCCAGCGAAGGTGCGGTCGGGGGTTACTGGGGACTGTTCGACGCCGATCGTCAGGACAAGGGCGTGCTGGCCGGACCGGTCTCGAACGTGCCGTACTGGTCGCAATGGCTGGCGCTGGGTGGCTTGATCTTCATTGGCACACTGATTCTCGGCGGTCGCGTTCGCAGTACTCGTGCGGCGTTGGTGCTGCCACTGCTCGGCGCGTTGGCGGCCTGTTCGATTGGCGCCTGGGGCGATCTGGCCCGTGTCACCACCCGGTTTACCAGTGAATGGCTATGGGTCGCCTTGCTGACGGGGTTGAACCTGTTGGTGCTGGCGCATGCCGCGCTGACGCTGAGCGCTCGCACTGGCTGGCGTGAACGAGCATTCAATATGCTGGAACGTCGGGCAGGCTGGTGGCTGGCAGCGGCAGGTTTTGCCGCGGCGGTGATGATGCTGGAGCTGGTGTTCGACCCGCGTTATCGCAGCTTCCCGAGCGTTGCGTTCATCCTGCCGGCGCTAGTGTACCTGTGCCGTCCGGTCAGCGTGCCGCGTCGGGAAATCGCCCTGCTGACCTTCATTATCGGCGCCGGCATTGCGCCGCAGTTGTATCAAGAAGGTTTGCAGAACCAGCAGGCCTGGGGTTGGGCGCTGGTGAGTGTGTTGATGGTGGCGGCGTTGTGGCGCAGCTTGCGGGTTCGCAAGGGCTGATTTTCAGCGCGCCTGCCGGCCTCTTCGCGGGCAAGCCTCGCTCCTACAGATTTATGTCGACCGTGATAATTGCGAACGACTCTAAACTGTAGGAGCGAGGCTTGCTCGCGAAGGCTGACTATCAGGCGCTACGAGAAGCCCGGACCAGACGCAAAGCAGCAATCACCACCGCAAACACCGCCAACGTGGTGTTGTACAACGCCAGCGCCGGTAACCCGAACACCAGCGCCAGCACCGCCAGCCACCACCCCGCTCGCCCCGGCAGCACAAAACCGATCACGGCGGCGGCCATTGCCGACCAGCCCAACACCTTGAAATGAATCATAAAGCCCAGGTTCGACCGAATCTGGCATTCCCAGCGACTGGCCTCATCCACGCAAATGCCAACCCATTGAGCATCCTCCATGAAGCCATAACGCGCGCCATAACTGACGGCCAGCCATAACGGCAGAAGAACGAGCAACAGGATCACGGGCAGACGGCGGGACATGCAACACTCCAATAAACGAAATCGGCGGCCAGCTTAATCTCCCGCCCGCGGTAAGCAAGTGACATCAACAGATAACTGTTCATGAAATAGCTGCAAAGTGTATCGTCCCGCTACCGTTGCTCCGAAATCAGGGCTGTTTGGTGCCGATCATGGCACTTTGGCGCAAATCCGATGGTCATAGCCTGCGAACTTCATTCGGCACCTTCCTCTAAGGGATCTAGTCATGCTCCGTTCCTTGCGCTTCGCCGCCCTGCTTGGCGGCTTGATTTTAAGTGCGTCCGCACTGGCGGCCGACATTGATGCCGCCAGTTACGGCTACCCCCTGACCAACCCGTTCGAGGCGACCATCGCCACGACACCGCCGGAGTTACGCCCGGATTTGCCGCTGGACGACGACATCAATCAGGAGGATCGCAGCGTCACGTTGCGCCCCGAGCGTGAGTTCAGCCTGCCGGACAACTTCTGGCCGGTAAAGAAACTCACCTACCGCATCGCCACGCAAGATCAAGCAGCACCGTTGATCTTCCTGATCTCCGGCACGGGTGCACGCTATGACAGCACCCTCAACGAGTACCTGAAAAAGCTCTACTACAAGGCCGGCTATCACGTGGTGCAGCTGTCGTCGCCAACCAGCTTCGACTTCATGACCGCCGCTTCGCGTTTCGCCACCCCCGGCGTGACCAAGGAAGATGCCGAAGACATGTACCGGGTGATGCAGGCCGTGCGGGCACAGAACCCGAAGCTGCCGGTCACCGATTATTTCCTGACCGGTTACAGCCTTGGCGCACTGGATGCGGCATTTGTCGCGCACCTGGATGAAACCCGTCGCAGCTTCAATTTCAAGAAAGTCTTGCTGCTAAACCCGCCGGTCAACCTTTACACCTCGGTCACCAACCTGGACAAGCTGGTACAGACAGAGGTCAAGGGCATCACCAACAGCACCACCTTCTATGAACTGGTACTGGACAAACTGACCCGCTACTTCCAGCAGAAAGGCTACATCGACCTCAACGATGCCCTGCTCTACGACTTCCAGCAGTCCAAGCAGCACTTGAGCAACGAACAGATGGCCATGCTGATTGGCACTTCGTTCCGTTTCTCGGCAGCGGACATCGCCTTCACTTCGGACCTGATCAACCGCCGCGGCCTGATCACGCCACCGAAATACCCGATCACCGAAGGCACCACCCTCACGCCGTTTCTCAAACGCGCCCTGCAATGCGACTTCGACTGCTACCTGACCGAACAGGTCATTCCGATGTGGCGCGCCCGCACCGACGGCGGCAGCCTGCTGCAACTGATCGATCAGGTCAGTCTGTATGCGCTCAAGGACTACCTGCACGACAGCCCGAAAATCGCCGTCATGCACAACGCCGACGACGTGATTCTCGGCCCTGGCGACCTGGGGTTTCTGCGCCGGACCTTTGGCGACCGTTTGACTGTTTATCCATTGGGCGGCCATTGCGGCAACCTCAACTATCGCGTCAACAGCGACGCCATGCTGGAGTTTTTCCGTGGCTAAATACCCCCTGCTGATCGCAGCGTTACTCTGTGCAGGCGTCGCCAATGCCGACAACAGCAAGGCCAATGCACCTGTGGTGGTCGATAGTGACGGCTTCAAGGAACCGCTGAGCAAACTCAAATTCAACCCGGGGCTGGATCAGCGCGAGTTCGAACGTTCGACGCTGAACGCGCTGAACGTCTACGACCCGCTGGAAGAATGGAACCGCCGCGTCTACCACTTCAACTACCGTTTCGACCAATGGGTGTTCCTGCCCGTGGTCAACGGCTATCGCTACATCACCCCAAGCTTCCTGCGCACCGGCGTCAGTAACTTCTTCAACAACGTCGGCGATATACCGAACCTGGTGAACAGCCTGCTGCAATTCAAGGGGCAGCGTTCGATGGAAACCACCGCGCGCCTGCTGCTCAACACCACCATCGGTGTCGCCGGCCTGTGGGACCCGGCCACCGCCATGGGGCTGCCGCGCCAGAGCGAAGACTTCGGTCAGACACTGGGCTTCTACGGCGTACCGGGCGGCGCCTACTTCGTGCTGCCGATCCTCGGCCCGTCAAACCTGCGTGACACTGCAGGCCTGGTGGTGGATTACACCGGCGAATCGGCGATCAACTTCCTGAACGTGGCCGAAGTCAGCTCCAACCATCCGGAAGTCTGGGCTCTTCGCATCATCGACAAGCGCTATCAGAACAGCTTCCGCTACGGCCAGCTGAATACGCCGTTCGAGTATGAAAAAGTGCGTTACGTGTACACCGAGTCGCGCAAGCTGCAGGTCGCCGAGTAATTGCATCGGCAACACCACAAAACAAATGTGGGAGCGGGCTTGCTCGCGAAGGCGGTATAACAGTCAACATTGATGCTGAATGTTATTACCTCTTCGCGAGCAAGCCCGCTCCCACACTTGATCGTATTGCCAGGCTTCAACCTTTGACTGCTTTCCAGGTCTTGCTCACCGCCATCACTCCCACCAACACCGCCGCACCGGCAATAATCCCGGCCACCGCATTCAGCAACGTCGGCACGATAAACCCGGCCCCACCAGCACCTGCGCTGACACTCTCGATCCAGTGATGAACCACCGGCACGCCGTGGGTCAGAATCCCGCCGCCGACCAAAAACATCGCTGCGGTGCCGATCACCGACAGGCTTTTCATCATGTACGGCGCTGCACGCAGAATCCCGCCGCCGATGCTTTTGGCCATTTGCCCGGGCTTCTGGGTCAACCATAGACCGAGGTCATCGAGTTTGACGATGCCGGCCACCAGGCCGTAGACGCCGATGGTCATGACGATGGCGATGCCCGAGAGCACGATCACTTGCTGGGTCAGCGAAGCGGCAGCCACGGTGCCCAAGGTGATGGCGATGATTTCCGCCGAGAGGATGAAGTCGGTACGGATCGCCCCTTTGATCTTGTCCTTCTCGAACGCCACCAGATCGACCGCCGGGTTGGCCACGGCCTCGACCAGTTCTGCGTGTTCGGCCTGATCTTCAGCTTTGCTGTGCAGGAATTTGTGGGCGAGTTTCTCGAAACCTTCGAAGCACAGGTAAGCGCCACCGACCATCAACAACGGCGTGACCAGCCACGGAATGAACGCACTGATGGCCAACGCCGATGGCACCAGGATCAATTTGTTGAGGAACGAACCCTTGGCCACCGCCCACACCACCGGGATTTCCCGCTCGGCACGCACGCCGGAAACCTGCTGGGCGTTGAGCGCCAGATCGTCGCCAAGCACACCGGCGGTCTTCTTCGCGGCCATTTTGGTCATCAACGCCACATCGTCCAGTACGGTGGCGATGTCGTCGATCAGCACCAGCAAACTGCTTCCTGCCATGAATCAGGTTTCCTTCTTGAATGAATGGTGCGCAGCATAGCGCGACCCGAGGCTACACGGGGCATTCTTGAGCGCCGCGCGAGGCCGGTGCTACCATGCGCAACCGCCAGAACAGGCAAGGAACTCCTTGGTTTATGAGCACCATCCGCGAGCGCAACAAACAACTGATCCTGCGTGCCGCCAGTGAAGAATTTGCCGACAAGGGCTTCGCTGCGACCAAAACCAGTGACATCGCGGCCAAGGCCGGGCTGCCCAAGCCTAACGTCTACTACTACTTCAAATCCAAGGAAAACCTCTACCGCGAGGTCCTGGAAAGTATCATCGTGCCGATCCTGCAGGCCTCGACGCCGTTCAACGCCGATGGCGTGCCCGGCGAAGTGCTGAGCGGCTACATTCGCTCGAAAATCCGCATCTCCCGTGACCTGCCCTTCGCCTCCAAAGTGTTCGCCAGCGAAATCATGCACGGCGCCCCGCACCTGAGCCCTGACCTGGTCGAGCAGCTCAACGGCCAGGCCAGGCACAACATCGACTGCATCCAGACCTGGATCGACCGCGGCCAGATCGCCCCGATCGACCCCAACCACTTGATGTTCAGCATCTGGGCCGCGACCCAGACCTATGCCGACTTTGACTGGCAGATCTCTGCGGTTACCGGTAAAGCCAAGCTGGATGAGGCCGACTATGAGGCGGCGGCGCAGACGATTATCCGGTTGGTGCTCAAGGGGTGTGAGCTGGATCGGTAGACCGTGGCGCGGCCTTCGCGAGCAAGCCCGCTCCCACATTGGATCTACTGCGTACACAAAATCTGTGAACAACCGAGATCAACTGTGGGAGCGGGCTTGCTCGCGAATGGGGCAACTCGGTTCCCTATCAAACCCAAATGGCATCCCACAACGGATAGTCACCCAACTTCTCAACCAGTCCCGCCCGCAATGGGTTGGCAACGACATACCGTGCCACTCTCACCAAACTCTCCTCTTGCCGCAGTGCATGATCATGAAAACTCTGCTGCCAAAGACTGCCTGTCCGTCCAGTCGCCAAATTGATTGATCGAGTGCTCAAGGATTTCGCCTGACACATCAACTGCCCCAGCGATCCCTTTTGCAATTGAACAAGCCAATGAAAATGATCGGGCATGACAACCCAGGCCAATGAATCGGCAAAACCCTCGCTCTGTGCTTGCTTGAATTGATGTACGACCATCCTGCCCAAGGTGTAATCCTTGAAAACAGGCTCCCGCCCAAGGGTATTGGCCGTCAGTAGATAGATGCGGTTTTGCTCTGCATAGCGACCAATGCGCAGGCGATGTGATGCTGACAGTTCAGGCATTCCTTTGCCCCTTCATGGATGAAATCATGAAAAGGCTAGATCAGCGAATACCGGATAGCAGGGTAGACTTTTAGCCGGATGTGTCTGGAACATCGCCTTCGCGAGCAAGCCCGCTCCCACCGTTGATCTGCGGTGTTCACACAATTTGTGTCCACCGACGATTCCGTGTGGGAGCGGGCTTGCTCGCGAAGGCGGTAGATCAGTTACCCAATAATCAAGCCGTCACCCCCGCATCCGCCCTCAACCCCTGCGTCTCGATCGCCCTGATCGCGCACTGCTCATCCACATCAGACAAATCACCGCTGATCCCCACCGCCCCCAACACACTCCCATCCTGATCCCGAATCAACACGCCGCCCGGTACCGGGACGACGCTGCCCTGCCCCAGGCTATTCAGCGCGGCGAAGAAGGCCGGGCGTTGTTGGGCGTCTTGGGCCAGCAGGCGTGAGCCCTTGCCCAGGGCGATGGCGCCCCAGGCTTTACCGATGGCGATCTGCGGGCGCAGCAGGCTGGCGCCGTCTTCGCGTTGCAGCGTTATCAAGTGCCCGCCGGCGTCCAGCACGGCAACGGTCAAGGGCGCGGCAGAGATTGCGCGGCCTGCGGAGATGGCCTGGTTGGCCAGGTTGACTGCGATGTTCAAGGTTAAAGCGCTCATGGTGCCGTCCTCATTTTGTTATTGGGAAAGCCGTTGGATTGCTTTCTGTTGCGCAATCCGATGCAACAAATAGAACACAATGAATTATTTTTTTGTATACAATAATTCTCGAAAAGCGCCACATGCGACGAAAAGCCACAGTTCTTTGGGCTTCCGACGAATGAAACAGCTGCTTGAGAAAATGGATTGACCTGCGCCGTCCGCCGTGAATACACTCTGCGCAAAGCCACTTGTATACAATTACAAAACGTAAGAGGCACAAAACCATGAGCAAAATGAGAGCAATCGAAGCCGCCGTTCTGGTGATGCGCCGTGAAGGGGTCGATACCGCTTTTGGCATCCCGGGCGCCGCGATCAACCCGCTGTACTCCGCCTTGCAGAAGGTCGGTGGCATCGATCACGTCCTCGCTCGCCACGTTGAAGGCGCCTCGCACATGGCCGAGGGCTACACCCGCACCAAGGCCGGCAACATCGGCGTGTGCATCGGCACGTCCGGCCCGGCCGGCACCGACATGGTCACCGGGCTCTACAGCGCCTCGGCCGACTCGATCCCGATCCTGTGCATCACCGGCCAGGCACCGCGGGCCCGGATGCACAAGGAAGACTTCCAGGCCGTCGATATCACCAGCATAGTCAAGCCGGTCACCAAGTGGTCGACCACCGTTATGGAGCCGGGCCAGGTGCCTTACGCGTTCCAGAAAGCCTTCTATGAAATGCGCTCCGGCCGCCCAGGCCCAGTGCTGATCGACCTGCCGTTCGACGTGCAGATGGCCGAAATCGAATTCGACATCGACGCCTACGAGCCGCTGCCACTGGCCAAGCCGACCGCTAACCGCGTGCAAATCGAGAAGGCCCTGGCCATGCTCGATCAGGCTGAACGTCCATTGCTGGTCGCCGGTGGCGGCATCATCAATGCCGACGCCAGCGAGTTGCTGGTGGAGTTCGCCGAGCTGACCGGCATTCCAGTGATCCCGACCCTGATGGGCTGGGGCACCATCCCGGACGATCACCCGCTGATGGTCGGCATGGTCGGTCTGCAAACCTCGCACCGCTACGGCAACGCCACGATGCTGAAGTCGGACGTGGTACTGGGCGTCGGTAACCGTTGGGCCAACCGTCACACCGGTTCGGTCGACGTTTACACCGAAGGCCGCAAGTTCATTCACGTCGACATCGAACCGACCCAGATCGGCCGCGTGTTCACCCCGGACCTGGGCATCGTGTCCGACGCCGCTGCCGCGTTGACCGTGTTCATCGAAGTCGCTCGCGAATGGCAAGCCGCCGGCAAGCTGAAAAACCGCAGCGCCTGGCTGCAAGACTGCCAACAGCGCAAAGCCAGCCTGCAGCGCAAGACTCACTTCGACAACGTACCGGTCAAGCCGCAACGTGTTTACGAAGAGATGAACCAGGTCTTCGGCAAGGACACCTGCTACGTCAGCACCATCGGTCTGTCGCAGATTGCCGGCGCGCAGTTCCTGCACGTCTACAAACCGCGTCACTGGATCAACTGCGGTCAAGCCGGTCCGTTGGGCTGGACCATTCCGGCCGCACTCGGCGTGGTCAAGGCTGATCCGACCCGCAAGGTGGTGGCGCTCTCGGGCGACTACGACTTCCAGTTCATGATCGAAGAACTGGCGGTGGGCGCGCAGTTCAAGCTGCCGTACATCCACGTTGTCGTGAACAACTCGTACCTGGGGCTGATCCGTCAGGCCCAGCGCGGTTTCGACATGGACTACTGCGTGCAGCTGTCCTTCGACAACCTCAATGCTCCGGAACTCAACGGTTACGGTGTCGACCACGTCGCTGTCGCCGAAGGCCTGGGTTGCAAGGCGCTGCGGGTATTTGAACCGGATCAGATCCAGCCTGCCCTGCGCAAGGCTCAGGAACTGATCGAAGAGTTCAAGGTGCCGGTGATCGTCGAAATCATTCTGGAGCGCGTGACCAATATTTCCATGGGCACCGAGATCAACGCCGTCAACGAATTCGAAGACCTGGCACTGGTCGGCAACGATGCGCCAACGGCGATTTCGCTGCTCGATTAACTGCTGATCGTTCCCACTGTGGGAGCGAGCCTGCTCGCGATGAGGCCGGCACATTCAATATCTATGTTGTCTAGCACACCGCAATCGCGAGCAGGCTCGCTCCCACAAGGGGCCTAACACACTTAGGAGACCACCATGCCGCGTTTCGCAGCCAACCTGTCCATGCTGTTCACCGAGCAGGATTTTCTTGCCCGTTTCGATGCTGCCGCCAAGGCCGGCTTCAGTGGTGTCGAATACCTGTTCCCCTACGATTTCAGCTCCGCCGAAATCAAGGCCAAGCTCGATGCCAACGGCTTGACCCAGGTGCTGTTCAACCTGCCGGCCGGTGACTGGGCCAAGGGCGAGCGCGGTATTGCGTGCTTGCCGGATCGGGTCGAAGAATTCCGCGCCGGTGTCGATCTGGCTATCGCTTACGCCAAAGTGCTGGGCAATACCCAGATCAATTGCCTGGCCGGTATTCGTCCACAAGGTGTCGACGATGCCACCGTGGAAAAGACCTTTGTCGCCAACCTCAAGTACGCGGCCGACAAGCTGCAAGCGGTGGGCATCAAACTGGTGATGGAAGCGATCAACACCCGTGACATCCCAGGCTTCTACCTGAACAACACGGCGCAAGCCCTGTCGATTCGCGAACAAGTCGGCAGCGCCAATCTGTTCCTGCAATACGACATCTATCACATGCAAATCATGGAGGGCGACCTGGCCCGGACCATGGCTGCGCACCTGGGCGAGATCAACCACATCCAGTTGGCCGACAACCCAGGGCGCAACGAACCGGGCACCGGTGAAATCAACTACCGCTTCCTGTTCGAACACCTGGACCGCATCGGTTATCAGGGTTGGGTTGGCTGTGAATACAAGCCGCTGACCACCACCGAGGCGGGCTTGGGCTGGTTGAAAACCCATAACGCAATTTGATCTGACACCGCGTCATCGTTCTTCGCGGGCAAGCCTCGCTCCTAAGGGGGGGCCAGGGTTGTCTGTAGGAGCGAGGCTTGCCCGCGAAGGCGTCCTCGCTGCCATCCCACGAATTTTGCGAACAGAGCAATAAAAACAAGAGGATTTTCTCATGGCTAAAATCGGATTTATCGGCACCGGCATCATGGGCCACCCAATGGCGTTGAACCTGCAGAAAGCCGGTCACAGCCTGTTCCTGTCGGCACACCACGACCCAGCACCTGCCGACCTGATCGCCGCTGGCGCCGTCGCGCTGGCTAACCCGAAAGAAGTGGCCCAGGAAGCCGAGTTCATCATCGTCATGGTCCCGGATACCCCGCAGGTCGATGACGTGCTGTTCCGCGCCGATGGCGTTGCGGCAGGCGTGAGCAAGGGCAAAGTCGTGATCGACATGAGCTCGATCTCGCCGACTGCCACTAAAGCCTTCGCAGCTAAAATCAACGAGAAAGGCGCGCAGTACCTCGACGCCCCGGTTTCCGGCGGCGAAGTCGGCGCCAAGGCTGCGACCCTGAGCATCATGGTCGGCGGCGATGCCGATGCCTTCGAACGCGCCCTGCCGCTGTTCCAGGCCATGGGCAAGAACATCACCTTGGTGGGCGGTAATGGCGACGGTCAAACCGCGAAAGTGGCGAACCAGATCATCGTTGCGCTGAACATCCAGGCCGTCGCCGAAGCCTTGCTGTTCGCCTCGAAAAACGGTGCCGATCCAGCCAAGGTGCGTGAAGCGCTGATGGGCGGTTTCGCGTCGTCGAAGATCCTTGAAGTTCACGGCGAACGCATGATCAAGGGCACCTTCGACCCAGGCTTCCGCATCAGCCTGCACCAGAAGGACCTCAATCTGGCCCTGCAAGGTGCCAAGGAGCTGAACATCAACCTGCCCAACACCGCCAATACCCAGCAAGTGTTCAGCACCTGCGCGGCCATCGGTGGCAGCAACTGGGACCACTCGGCGCTGATCAAAGGCCTGGAACACATGGCGAATTTCTCGATTCGCGATAAGTAAAGCCATCACCCGCCCCTGTAGGAGCGAGGCTGTGGCGAGGGGGCTTGCCCCCGTTTGAGTGCGCAGCACTCACAAGATCTTTGGTGCATCAGAGATTTTGGGGCTGCTTCGCAACCCAACGGGGGCAAGCCCCCTCGCCACAGATTCGCTCCTACAGGGAACCGAGTCGCCCTCCAATAACAAGAATTCCGGGAGCCCGCCATGTCGGTCGATCCGCAACAATTGCTGCGCGAGCTGTTTGCCACAGCCATCGACGCGGCCCATCCGCAGCAAGTCCTCGAAGCTCATTTGCCCAAAGATCGCAGCGGTCGGGTGATCGTCATCGGCGCCGGTAAAGCCGCAGCCGCCATGGCCCAGGTGGTCGAGCGCTGCTGGCAGGGTGAGGTGGCAGGTTTAGTGGTGACCCGTTACGGCCACGGCGCACCGTGCGAAAAAATCGAAGTGGTCGAAGCCGCGCACCCGGTGCCGGATGCGGCGGGTTTGGCTGTCGCGAAACGGGTACTGGAACTGGTCAGCGACTTGACTGAAGACGACCGTGTGATCTTCCTGCTCTCGGGCGGTGGCTCTGCCCTCCTCGCCTTGCCCGCCGCCGGCATCACCCTCGCCGACAAACAGTCGATCAACAAAGCCCTGCTCAAATCCGGCGCGACCATCGGCGAGATGAATTGCGTGCGCAAGCACCTCTCGGCAATCAAGGGCGGTCGTCTGGGCAAAGCCTGCTGGCCGGCCACGGTTTATACCTATGCGATTTCCGATGTACCGGGCGATCTCGCCACGGTCATCGCGTCCGGCCCCACCGTGGCCGACCCAAGCACCTCGGCCGAAGCGTTGGCGATCCTCAAGCGTTACGACATCGAAGTTCCGGCCTCGGTGCGCACCTGGCTGCAAAGCCCGGAATCGGAAACGGTCAAACCCGGCGATCCGAGCCTGGCCCGCAGTCATTTCCAGTTGATCGCCCGCCCACAGCAATCGCTGGAAGCGGCGGCGGTGAAAGCCCGTCAGGCTGGTTTCAGTCCGTTGATTCTCGGCGACCTCGAAGGCGAATCCCGGGACGTGGCGAAAGTCCATGCCGGCATTGCCCGGCAGATCGTCCAGCACGGCCAGCCGTTGGCGGCGCCGTGTGTGATTCTGTCCGGCGGCGAAACCACCGTCACCGTGCGCGGCAATGGCCGTGGCGGGCGCAACGCCGAATTCCTGCTGAGCCTGACCGACAGCCTCAAAGGCCTGCCCGGCGTCTACGCGCTGGCCGGCGACACCGACGGCATCGACGGCTCCGAAGACAACGCCGGCGCCATCATGACCCCGGGCAGTTACGCCCGCGCTGCCGCCCTCGGTCTGAGCGCCAGCGATGAACTGGACAACAACAATGGCTACGGCTATTTCGCCGCGCTGGATGCGCTGATCGTCACCGAGCCGACCCGCACCAACGTCAACGACTTCCGCGCCATCCTGATTCTCGAGAGCACTAAACATGACGCCTGACAAGAAGGTCAAAATCCTCGCCACCCTTGGCCCGGCCACCAACGGAATCGACGACATCCGTGAGCTGGTGCAGGCCGGGGTCAATATCTTTCGCCTGAACTTCAGCCACGGCGATCACGCCGACCACGCACAGCGCTATCAGTGGATTCGTGAGGTCGAGCGTCAGCTGAATTACCCGCTGGGGATTCTGATGGACCTGCAAGGCCCGAAACTGCGGGTCGGCAAATTCGCCCAAGGCAAAGTGCAGCTGCATCGCGGTCAGGCCTTGCGCCTGGATCTGGATGCGACGCCGGGGGATGAGCGCCGGGTCAACCTGCCTCATCCGGAAATCATCGCCGCGCTGGAGCCAGGCATGGACCTGCTGCTGGACGACGGCAAGCTGCGCCTGCGAGTGGTGACCAAGTACGCCGACGCGATCGACACCACGGTGCTCAATGGCGGTGAGCTGTCGGATCGCAAAGGCGTCAACGTGCCGCAAGCGGTGCTCGACCTGAGCCCGTTGACCGCCAAGGATCGTCGCGACTTGAGCTTCGGTCTGGAGCTGGGTGTGGATTGGGTTGCGCTGTCGTTCGTGCAACGCCCGGAAGACATCCGCGAAGCTCGCGCACTGATCGGTGAAAAGGCGTTTTTGATGGCAAAAATCGAGAAGCCATCGGCCGTGACTCAACTGCGGGAAATCGCCGAATTGAGCGATGCGATCATGGTCGCTCGCGGTGACCTGGGCGTGGAAGTGCCGGCCGAGAGCGTGCCGCAGATTCAGAAAAACATCATCAGCACTTGCCGCCAACTCGGCAAACCAGTGGTGGTAGCAACGCAGATGCTGGAGTCGATGCGTTTCTCTCCCGCACCGACCCGCGCCGAAGTCACTGACGTGGCCAACGCGGTGGCCGAAGGCGCGGACGCGGTGATGCTGTCGGCGGAAACCGCGTCCGGTGAGTACCCACTGGAAGCCGTACAGATGATGAGCAAGATCATCCGTCAGGTGGAAAACGGCCCGGACTATCAGGCCCAACTGGACGTGAGCCGGCCTAAAGCCGAAGCCACGGTGTCGGACGCGATCAGTTGCGCGATCCGCCGCATCAGCAACGTGCTACCGGTGGCGGTGCTGGTGAACTACAGCGAGTCCGGCACTTCGAGCCTGCGGGCGGCGCGGGAACGGCCGACGGTGCCGATCCTCAACCTGACGCCGAATTTGCAGACCGCTCGCCGATTGACGGTGGCGTGGGGCGTGCACTCGGTGGTCAACGATCGGCTACGCCAGGTGGATGAAGTGTGCTCGACGGCGTTGGAAATTGCCCAGGCACAGGGCATGGCTCAACGCGGCGATACGTTGTTGATTACTGCGGGCGTGCCGTTCGGGCAGCCGGGGTCGACCAACTCACTGCGCATTGAGACATTGATTTAAAAACAGCTTTTGTGGCGAGGAGGCTTGCCTCCGTTCGGCTGCGTAGCAGTCGTAGATTCGGTATGACGGTTTCGATAGAAAACCGCATTCGCCGATTTGGGTCCGCTCCGCAGCCCAACGGGGGCAAGCCCCCTCGCCACATGATTTAGCGCCTGTACCAGTCTCTTCGCGGGCAAGCCTCGCTCCTACAGGTCCGGTGTCGTTCTCACGACCTATGCAAAATCTGTAGGAGCGAGGCTTGCCCGCGAAGAACGATTACACGGTTCCTCTGACACACAGACCCATCATGCCTGCCAACCACTTCAACACCCACTGCCCCGACTGGGCCACTGCCCTGCTCAATGGCTTCAGCCAGGTATTCCTCCAGCGCCATCCGCTGTGCGGTCTGCTGTGCCTTTTAGCCATCCTGCTCACCGCCCCAGCCCTGCTCGGCGGTGCGCTGCTGGGAGGGGTCGCCGGGTTACTCACCGCGCAACGTCGCGGGTATGCCAAGGTTGATCGTCAGGCCGGGCTTTTCAGTTACAACGGTATTCTGCTCGGCCTGCTGCTGAGCCTTTATTTCCCATGGTCGGTGCTGTTGCCACCGCTGATCATTGCCGCTGGGGGCCTGAGCGCGATGCTCACTCAGCAATGGCTCAAGCATTCGCGCGATCTTCATTGCCTTCCCGTCTACACCGCGCCCTTCGTCGGGATGAGCTGGTTGTTACTGTCGTTTGCCGCACCCCAGCAACCCGCGCCGCTGATCGAAATGACCACACTCAACTTGCTCGCCGCCTCATTGAAAGGGCTCGGTCAGGTGCTGTTTCTCGGTCATCCACTGGCCGGTGCTCTGATTGCAGTCGGTTTGCTGATCGCTGACCGTCGTGCCTTCCTGTGGGCTCTGCTCGGCTCCGTTGCCGCCCTCGGATTCGCCCTTCTGCATCACGAAACATCAGCCGCACTGCAGGGTTTGAGCGGTTACAACGCGGTGCTCGCCGCCCTCGCCTTCAGCCAAAATCGTCGCCAGCCTTGGCTGCCATTGTTGGGAATCCTGCTGGCGGTGTTGCTCGCACCGGGTTTCGCCGCACTCGGCCTGGCCACGTTGACCGCCCCTTTCATCCTCGCCTGCTGGCTGATTCGCGCAGGCATTCGGGTGCTGCGCCAGGCCGTCATAGACAGCGCGCCTTGCGCTACCGGGGAGAATCACCCTAGGCTTCGCTGATTCTCGGTTCAGGCGTTTTCCATGGACAGCAATAAAAACTGGCGTGATGACCTTTACGTCATCATTTTCCAATCCGATACCCCGGCCGGTCGGCGCTTCGACAGCATTCTGTTGTTGATCATCCTCGCCAGCCTGGTGATCGTGATTCTGGACAGTATCGACAGCGTTCATCAGAACTACGCCGACATGCTGGCGTACATCGAATGGGGCTTCACAATCGTTTTCGCCGTCGAATACGGCCTGCGCCTGTACTGCTCGCCCAAGCCGCTGCGCTACGCGTTCAGCTTCTATGGGCTGGTGGATTTGCTGGCGATCGTGCCCGGCATCCTCGCGCTGTACTACAGCGATGCGCAGTACCTGCTGATCATCCGGATCATTCGGATGCTGCGGATTTTCCGCGTGCTCAAACTCAGCCCGTACCTGAAACAAGCCAACTATTTGATGACGGCGTTGCGCGGCAGTAAACAGAAGATCGTGGTGTTTCTGCTCAGCGTCAGTACCCTGGTGACGGTGTTCGGCACTCTGATGTACGTGATCGAAGGCCCGGAGCACGGTTTCACCAGCATCCCCAAAGGCATCTATTGGGCCATCGTCACGCTGACTACCGTGGGCTTTGGCGATATCGTGCCAAAAACGCCGTTGGGTCAGGTGATTTCGTCGCTGGTGATGATCACCGGTTACTCGATCATCGCCGTACCGACCGGGATTTTTACCGCGGAACTGGCCAATGCCATGCGCGGTGAACAACTGCAACACGATTGCCCGACCTGCAAGAAAAACAGCCATGAACACAGCGCAGCATTCTGCTCCCGTTGCGGCAATGCGCTGTTCAAGAAACTGGAATAAGTAAAGTGCTTTTTAATCTTTAAAGGACTATGGGAGCCCGGCTATAGTCGCTGGCAAATTGCCAACACTTTCCATAGAACATATTTGATAAAACAAGGAATGCGCAGTGAAAAAACTCTTTGGCGCCTCACTTCTGGCCGCTGGCCTGGCCTTGGGCAGCGTGGCTCAGGCTGCACCGACCCTGCTTAACGTTTCCTACGATGTGATGCGAGATTTCTACAAGGACTACAACGCTGCCTTCCAGAAACACTGGCAAGCCGAACACAATGAAAACATCACGCTGCAGATGTCCTTCGGCGGTTCCAGCAAACAGGCGCGCTCGGTAATCGATGGCCTGCCGGCAGACGTCATCACCATGAACATGGCCACCGACATCAACGCCCTGGCGGACAACAGCAAGCTGGTCCCGGACAACTGGGTTACGCGCCTGCCGAACAACAGCGCGCCGTTCACGTCGGCCACGGTGTTTATCGTGCGCAAAGGCAACCCGAAAGCCCTGAAAGACTGGCCGGACCTGCTCAAGGACGGCGTGCAAGTGATCGTCCCCAACCCGAAAACCTCGGGCAACGGCCGCTACACCTACCTTTCGGCCTGGGGTTATGTACTGAAAAACGGCGGTGATGAGGGCAAGGCAAAGGACTTCGTTGGCAAGCTGTTCAAACAGGCACCGGTGCTGGATACCGGCGGCCGTGCGGCCACGACTACCTTCATGACCAACCAGATCGGCGACGTGCTGGTGACCTTCGAAAACGAAGCGGAAATGATTGCGCGTGAGTTTGGCCGCGACCAGTTCGAAGTGATCTACCCAAGTGTTTCTGCTGAGGCAGAGCCGCCGGTATCGGTGGTTGATAAAGTCGTCGAGAAGAAAGGCACCCGCGCCGCTGCTGAGGAATATTTGAAGTACCTGTGGTCGCCGGAAGGTCAGGAAATTGCTGCGGCAAACTACCTGCGTCCGCGGGATCCGGCGGTATTGGCCAAGTACACCGATCGCTTCCCGAAGGTTGATTTCCTGTCGGTAGAGAAGACCTTTGGTGACTGGCGCACTGTGCAGAAGACCCACTTCAATGATGGTGGGGTTTTCGATCAGATTTACAGCGGTCAGTAATTCCTGACGCCCATGAAAAGGCGACCTATGAAGGTCGCCTTTTTTGTGGGAGCTTGAAGATCAAAGGATCGCAGCCTTCGGCAGCTCCTACGGGTGTATGAAAAACCCTTTGTAGGAGCTGCCGAAGGCTGCGATCTTTTGATTTTTTTTTTCAAGGTTTGCGTCATGCCGCTACATCGGCGGGGTTATACCGTCCTTGCCGGCCGCGATGGATTGAGCGGTCAGGGTCCCGTCGGCGCTTTGGGTGACGAACGTCACGATCTTCACGCCCACCTTCAACAAGCTCCGATCCCCCGGCACCAGATTCACAATCGGCACATCCTCCGGCACCAGAATCTTCTGCTGGCCACCCTTGTAGTTGACGCTCAGCACCCGACCGTTGCTGACCACCAGATCGCCCACGCTGCCGTTGGTCATGCTGCTGCCCTTGACCAAATCAAAAGGCCGATGGCCGTCGCCGCTGCCGGCCAGTTCCGGTGGGAACACGTGGACTTCCAGGGCCTTGAGAGTGCCATCTTCCTGGGGCACGGCAGCCGAGCCGATGTAGCTGCCGGGTTTGATGTCTTCGATATTGGCCACGGTGACGGCGCGGACTTTGGTGTCCTTGGTCAGGTTGATCACCACGTTTTCGCCGCTGTTGACGTGAACTTTCATGATGTCGGCGCTGATACCGGTAATCTCGCCGCGTACACCGATACGCATACCCGGCGCGTCCTGGGCCTGAGCAAAAGTTATCGTGAACACAGTGATCAAGGTGACTGCTGAAGCGCCGCGGATCAGGTGACGGAACATCGCATTCATGGAAGTGCCTTCCGTTTTATGAAGCGTTAAGAGAGAACATAAGCACGCTATCGAAGAAGATGTTAGTGAATGTATCATCGGACGCGACGATTCAAAGGTGCAAATGAACGGCCTCTCTCAATCATTCTTCAGAGGCATGATTACTATCACCCTATTCCCTCTTCCGCCGCTCTAGCCAGCCGATTAGCCTCCCCGCATTCCTCCTTGTTCAACGAGCCCCGTTATGAACCCAGCGACTCAGGTACCCCACGGTGCCGCCACAATGACCCGAGGCATGGTGCTGCTCTTCGCCTTCTGCTGCGGCGCCATCGTAGCCAACATTTACTACGCCCAGCCGATCATCGGCCTGATCGCGCCGGACATCGGCCTGACCGACACCATGGCCAGCCTGATCGTTTCGCTGACGCAGATTGGTTATGCGCTGGGTCTGTTCTTCCTGGTGCCGTTGGGAGATCTGCTGGAAAACCGCCGCTTGATGATCATCACCACCGTGGTGGCGATTGCCAGTCTGCTGGGCGCGGCGTTCACCGATCAGCCGAACGTGTTTCTGCTGATCTCGTTGCTGGTGGGGTTCAGCTCGGTGTCGGTGCAAATCCTGATTCCACTGGCCGCCCACCTGGCGCCGGAAGAATCACGTGGCCGCGTGGTCGGCGGCATCATGGGTGGTTTGCTGCTGGGGATTCTGCTGGCTCGACCAGTGTCCAGCGTAGTAGCCGACCACTTCGGCTGGCGTGCGATGTTCATCATCGCAGCGGTGTTGATGGCAGCAATCAGCATTGTGCTGGCCCTGACCATCCCCAAGCGCCAGCCTGATCACAGCGCTTCTTATGGCCAGTTGTTGGGTTCGCTCTGGACGCTGTTGCGTCGGCAGCCAGTATTGCGTCAGCGCGCGTTTTACCAAGCCTGCATGTTCGCCACATTCAGCCTGTTCTGGACTGCAGTACCGCTGGAGCTGTCGCGCAATCATGGCTTGTCGCAAACCCAGATCGCGATCTTCGCCCTGGTCGGCGCCATCGGCGCTATTGCCGCCCCCATCGCCGGTCGATTGGCCGATGCCGGCCATACACGCATCGCCTCGCTGCTGGCCCTGCTATTCGCCAGCTTGAGCTTCCTGCCCGCCTTCATCCACCCGGCCTACAGCGTTATCGGCCTGGCGGTGACGGGGGTGCTGCTGGATTTCTGCGTGCAAATGAACATGGTCCTCGGCCAGCGCGCGGTCTACACCCTCGACGCTAAAAGCCGCGGCCGTCTGAATGCGCTGTACATGACCAGCATCTTCATCGGCGGCGCGTTTGGTTCTTCGGTGGCCAGCGCGGTGTATGAGCATGGCGGCTGGTTGTGGATCGTGATTGTGGGTAGTGCGTTTCCGCTGTTGGCGTTGTTGCGGTTTTTAAGTGTTTCGCGGAGACCTGCACTGGCGACGGCTTAGGACGCTAAAAGCTTCGCGGGCGAGCCTCGCTCCTACAGGGGTAGCGTAATTTCTGTAGGAGCGAGGCTTGCCCGCGAAGGCGATTCGACTGAAACCCCTCAATGCCGAACCAGCTTCTCCATCGCCGCATCCGCGAGAAAGGAGGAGCGGCTTTTGACATTGTGCTCTCGTACATAGCGGTCAATACGCTGGATCACGTAGCCAGGCAGCGTCACGTTGACCTTCTCGGTCTTGCCCAGATACGGCGAGATGTCGAGTTCCAGCATTCCCCAACCCATGTCGGCAAATTCCGGATTCTCGCGGTGCGCAGCCGCTGAGGTCGGCATCGGAATTGACTCCCCGTCTGCCATGATCTCCTGCAGCATGATGTGGGCAATTTCGACCGCCGCGTTGTAAGCATCTTCAAACGTATCCCCGGCCGTAACGGCACCAGGAATATCGGGGATCTGAATACCGATGGCGGTGTTCTCGTCGCCCCACTCGATACAGATTGGGTATTGCATTATGGATCTCCTGCCAAACTGGCTCCCGGGCAATAAAGCCCGGCTCGCCTCCTGATGCTTTTGACCGTCCCGATCGGCAAATCCTTCTTCGGATGAGGGACGGGTATCGTGTAAGGGTTGTAACGGTGAGTGAAGATGTGATGACTGCCGGTGACCCGGTCCAGTGTCCAGCCCGCCTCTATCAGTTCCTTGATCAATAACCTGCTCTGCACCACCAGCCTCCTTGCTCCGGCCCGACAAAAATAACCCTAGGGTTACTTTTACTCAAGCACAAAAATCCGGATCACGACGCTCGGTTGTTTTACAGGGTGTTGATTTGATCGGACCGGAGCTGGCCAGTGCGAAGGCTCGGACGTTTGTCGATTACGTCCAGACCTTGCTGGCAAAGAACCTTAAACAAGCCCTGGTTTCGTTTATTGCGATTTTCGTTTGATTCGAAGATCGCCAGCTCCTACCTTTGCGTACACACGCCATTCATCGTCGTACGCGATCCTGTAGGAGCTGACGAAGCCTGCGATCTTTTCAGCCCCCAAAAAGCAAAACGGCGATCCTCAGATCGCCGTTTCCATTCACTGCCCGAATTGCCTGCCCAACCCACCCGGCACGCCATGGATGTCTGTCTCTTCCCATGGCCCGTTCGGGCTGATCGAGCGACTCCAGCCGTTGTTCCAGCGGTAGTAGGTGCGCTGGCGGTAGAAGGTGTTGGTCTGATCATCGAGAACGTAAACGCCGAGTTTCGCGTCCCAATGGTTATTGCCCCCCGGTGGCGGGGCGAAGCTGGCGGAGGTGCGTGGAATCGGCTTGGACGGTTTGACCGGGGTACTCGGTTTGCTCGGTGTCGTTGGAGCCGGTTTGGTGCTCGGCTGCGAAGGCGGGATTGACGGCAGCCGTGTGGGCTCGGGCTGCTGGACCGCACAGGCGCTTAACCCCAAAACCATACTGAGGAGAGTGATACGAGCGATGGCGGTCATGGTGGCGCTTCCTGTTATTTATCCGGGCTGTCGATGATCAGTTTTTGTTGCGCGGTGGTGCTGGTGGCCAAGGGTTGGCTGCGACCGATCCATTCGCCGGCAGTCGGTTGGCCGGCGCGGGAGATGCGCGCAACCAGTTGGACTTCAGGGAAGTTCGACAGTTTCAACTGCGGCATCATGGCGTCGGCATCGCCCAGTTCGACGGTTGCCGGCAAGTCGGCGACAGTCAGACGCTTGGCGGCCAGCGGCGCGGGCGGGCCGGAGATGGCGCGGGCGAAGATGAACACGCTGTCACCCGGCAGGACCTTGGCTTTCAGCTCTGGCGAAAGTTCGACTTGCACTTTGAGCAGTGCTGCAGCTTTAGCTGCAGGCGCTTGGGCAACCTTGCCACCGCTGGCTTCAAGCTTCTCGGCAGCCCGAGTAATGCCGCCTTGCAGCGCGACGCGGGATTTATCATCCGGCGGCAGTTGCGCCAGCAGGCGATTCCAGTAGTCGATGGCGTCCTGGTAACGCTCACTTTCAAAGGCCGCGATGCCCAGCAGACCGAGGCTGGTGACTTCTTTCGGATCAGCTTTCAGCGCTTCGTCGGTCAGGGCCTGGACCTTGTCCGACCACTTCTTGCCGTCGGCGAAGTATTGCGCCTGGGCCCACTGCCCGAGCAGTTCTGGCTGACGACCAGCCAGGTTCACGGTGCGTTCGAAGATCTTCGCCGCATCGCCCGGACGGTCCTGAGCCATGTAGGTGCGGCCGAGGAAGTACAGGCCTTCGGCCGAATCCGGTTGGGCCGCGACCGCACGCTCCAGGCGCCGGGTCATCTCTTCCATCGACTGCGGCGCCTGGGCGAACTCGCGGGTCAGCTCGACTTTGTCGCTGGCGCCGAAATGCAGGTACAGCCCAAGGCCCAGCACCGGCACCAGGATTGCCGCCAGCAATGGCAACGGTTTGCCCAGACGCGACACGCGCGGCGCCTCGACGCCTTCGGTGTCGGCGAGCAGTTCACGGGCGGCTTCGGCGCGGCCGGTGTCCATTTGTTCGGCGTTGAGCACGCCCTCTTCCTGCTGAGCCTGCAACTCAGCCACGCGCTCCTGATAAAGCGCGACGTTCAGTGCCGTGCGGTCCTCTTCAAGCTGGGCGCGACGACCACGCAGAACGGGGATCAGCAGAAAACTCAGGGCAACCAGGAGCAGCAGGCCTGCAGTGAGCCAGAAATCAATCATTCTTGGTTTTATCCAACAGGTGGTCGAGGCGCTCGCGC
The DNA here is from genome assembly GCF_000282375.1 of Pseudomonas sp. GM50. Lineage (GTDB taxonomy): Bacteria > Pseudomonadota > Gammaproteobacteria > Pseudomonadales > Pseudomonadaceae > Aquipseudomonas. The sequence goes on along the minus strand of NZ_AKJK01000141.1, from coordinate 15,152 downwards.
TCCTCGGCAGAAAGCGTGTCCGGGCTATCAGTGCGTTGCACGCGACGACGGCGGACGATCACGGCGATGATCACAAAACCGCCCAGCAACAGGCCGGCGGGGCCGAACCAGAGCAGTGCGGTTTTGGCGTTGAGGGCAGGTTTGTAGCGGACGAAATCACCGTAACGGTCGACCATGAAATCGATGATCTGTTGATTGTCCTTGCCCTCGCCGAGCATGCGAAAAATCTCTTTGCGCAGGTCGGCGGCGATCGGTGCGTTGGAATCGGCGATGTCCTGATTCTGGCACTTGGGGCAACGCAGCTCTTTGGTCAGCTCGCGAAAACGCTCACGGTCGCCTTCTTTGGCGAACTCGTAGGTGTCGATGGCCGCGTGGGCCACACCGGCCATGCTCAAGCCCAGAACAGCGGCGGCAATCCAGCGCTTCATGGCTTGGCCTCATCAACCAGCGCCTGATACTTGGCCGCCAGTTTTTCGCGCCAGACTTGCTCGTCGATCACGCCGACGAATTTGTCGCGGATGATGCCCTTGGCGTCGATGAAGAAGGTTTCCGGCGCGCCGTATACGCCGAGGTTCAGGCCCAGGGTGCCGGCATCGTCACGGATGTCCAGTTGATACGGGTTGTGGAATTCGGCCAGCCATTTCAAGGCATCGGTGTTGACGTCCTTGTAATTGATGCCGTAGATCACCACGCCTTGCCCGGCCAGTTTGTTCAGCACCGGGTGCTCGACCCGGCAGGAAATGCACCAGGTGCCCCAGACGTTGACCAGTGCCGGTTTACCCAGAATGTCCGCTTTGGTCAGGGTTTTGTCACCCTGCACCGAGGGCAGCGAAAACTCCGGGAACGGTTTGTTGATCATCGCCGAAGGCAGCTCGGCCGGGTTCAGGTACAGCCCCCGATACAGAAAAACAGCAACCACCAGAAAAATCGCCAGTGGCAACAGCATCAACCAACGTCTCATGCAGTGGCTCCCGTCATGCCAAGCGCTTCACGCACGCGGCTTTTCACCTTGACCCGATAACGGCGATCCAGCGCCGCCAGCAAACCACCGAAACCTGTAAGCAGACCGCCGAACCAGATCCAGCGCACAAACGGCTTGACGTGCACACGAACCGCCCAGGCGCCCTCGCCCAGCGGCTCGCCCAATGCGACGTAAAGGTCACGGGTGAAACCGGCGTCGATCCCGGCTTCGGTCATCACCGAGTTCTGCACGGTGTAGAGGCGTTTTTCCGGGTGCAGCACGCTGACTTCCTTGCCGTCGCGGATCACCCGTACGGTGCCCTTGTCGGACGTGAAGTTCGGCCCTTCGAAGTGCTTGGCACCTTCGAACACAAACTGATAACCGGCCAGGCTCATGGATTCACCCGGCGCCAGGCGCAGATCACGCTCGGCACTGTTCTGGCTCGACAACACGACACCCAGCGCGCACACGGCAATGCCCAAATGCGCGACTTGCATGCCCCAATAGCTGCGGGTCAGGGTCGGCAGGCCTTTGATCAGGCCTTTGTGGCGAGTCTTGTCGAAAATGTCCCGCACACCGGCCAGCAACACCCAGGCGGCGAGCATGAACGTCGCCAGCACCGCCCAGTTGAAATCGCCGTAAGCGACGCCTGCCACGACAGCCAGCGCAGCGCTGCCGAGCAACACCGGGGTCAACATGCTCATCAGCCACTTGACCGGGGTGTCTTTCCAGCGCACCAGCATGCCAACCGCCATCACCACCATCAGTATCGCCATCAATGGAATGAACAGCGCGTTGAAGTACGGCGGGCCGACCGACAATTTGGCGCCGGTCATCGCATCGAGGATCAATGGATACAAAGTGCCGAGCAGGATCATCGAAGCGGCCACCACCAGCACCAGGTTATTGCCCAGCAGCAGGGTTTCCCGAGACCAGAGGTTGAAGCCGACATGGCTCTTGACCACCGGCGCGCGCAAGGCGAACAACGTCAGCGAACCACCGACCACAAACAGCAGGAAGATCAGGATGAACACACCGCGTTCAGGATCGGACGCAAAGGCGTGAACCGAGGTCAGCACGCCGGAACGCACGAGGAAGGTCCCGAGCAAACTCAACGAGAACGCGGCGATCGCCAGCAACACCGTCCAGCTCTTGAACACGCCACGTTTTTCCGTGACCGCCAACGAGTGAATCAGCGCCGTGCCCACCAGCCAAGGCATGAAGGATGCGTTTTCTACCGGGTCCCAGAACCACCAGCCGCCCCAGCCGAGTTCGTAGTAGGCCCACCAGGAGCCCAACGTAATACCGATACCGAGGAAGGCCCAGGCGACGATGGTCCACGGACGCGACCAGCGCGCCCACGCCGCATCGAGGCGACCGCCCAGCAGCGCGGCGATGGCGAAGGCAAACGCCACGGAGAAACCGACATAGCCCATGTACAGCATCGGCGGGTGAACGATCAGGCCGATGTCTTGCAGCAGTGGATTAAGGTCGCGGCCATCCGTCGGCATCTGCGGCAGGATTCGGGCGAAAGGGTTAGACGTCAGGATCAGGAACAGCAGGAAACCGGTGCTGATCATGCCCATCACCGCCAATACGCGAGCCAGCATCACTTGCGGCAACTGCCGGGAGAACACCGACACCGCGAAGGTCCAGCCGCCGAGAATCAACGCCCACAGCAGCAACGAACCTTCGTGAGCCCCCCACACTGCGCTGAACTTGTAGTACCAAGGCAAGGCGCTGTTGGAGTTGCTGGCTACATAAGCGACGGAGAAGTCATCGGCCATGAAGGCGTAGGTCAGGCAACCAAACGCGAACAACAGAAACGCGAACTGGCCCCACGCGGCCGGCTGGGCCAGGCTCATCCACAAGCGATCGCCGCGCCAGGCACCGAGCAACGGCACCACGGCTTGAACCAGCGCGAAACACAACGCGAGGATCATGGCCAGGTGGCCGAGTTCGGGGATAAAGATGCCGGAAGTCATGGATCAACCCTCCTTCACGGGTGTTGGGGCGGATTGACCACTGTCTTTCAGCGCTTTGGTCACTTCTGGTGGCATGTACTTCTCGTCGTGCTTGGCCAGTACTTCATCGGCCACCACCACACCGTCAGCGTTGAGCTTGCCCAGGGCGACGATGCCCTGCCCTTCACGGAACAGATCCGGCAGGATGCCGCGATAGCTGATAGTCACGGATTTGTTGAAGTCGGTGACGATGAATTTCACGTCCAGGGAATCGCCGGAACGTTGCAGCGAACCTTTCTCGACCATGCCGCCCGCGCGGATTCGTGTGTCTTGCGGCGCTTCGCCGTTGGCGATCTGGGTCGGGGTGTAAAACAGATTGATGTTCTGCTTCAAGGCGCTCAAGGCCAGGCCAACGGCAGCGCCGACACCGACCAGGATCGCGAAAATGATGATAAGACGCTTTTTACGCAGGGGATTCACTTGCCGTTCTCCCGGCGCAGACGACGCGCCTCTTGTTGCAGATACCGCTTGCGGGCCAGGATCGGCGCCGCCACGTTGAGGGCCAGCACCGCCAGGCTAATGCCATAGGCTGACCAGACATACAGGCCGTGATGGCCCATGGCGAGAAAATCGCCGAATGAAGCGAAACTCATCGAGCGACCTCCAGGCTGTTCTGCACTTCGGCTTTCACCCAGCTCGCCCGGGCTTCGCGCTTGAGCACTTCAAGGCGCATGCGCAGCAACAGCACCGCGCCGAAGAAACAGTAGAAACCCAGCGCCGTCAGCAGCAGTGGCAGCCACATCTCGGCGGGCATCGCCGGTTTTTCGGTGAGGGTGAAGGTCGCGCCCTGGTGCAGGGTGTTCCACCACTCCACCGAGTACTTGATGATCGGGATGTTGATCACGCCGACAATCGCCAATACCGCGCAGGCCTTGGCGGCGCTGTCACGATTGCTGATGGCGTTGCCCAGCGCAATAAGACCGAAGTACAGAAACAGCAGAATCAGCATGGACGTTAGTCGCGCATCCCAGACCCACCACGACCCCCAGGTCGGTTTGCCCCAGATTGCACCGGTGACCAGCGCCACGGCGGTCATCCAGGCACCGATCGGCGCGGCACATTGCAGGGCGACGTCGGCCAGCTTCATCTTCCAGACCAGCCCGACGATGCCGCACACGGCCAGCATCACGTAGATGGACTGCGCCAGCATGGCGGCGGGAACGTGGATGTAAATGATGCGAAAGCTGTTGCCTTGCTGGTAGTCCGGCGGCGCGAAGGCCAGGCCCCAGACCACGCCGACGCTAATCAGCAGCAACGCCGCGACGCTCAGCCACGGCAGCAGTTTGCCACTGATGCCGTAAAACCATTTGGGTGAGCCGAGCTTATGAAACCAGGTCCAGTTCATTGCTGTTTCCATCACGGGTGCTGCTCGTCATCACGAAGCAGCCAAAGGGTCTTTACTGGTTAAAAAATAACCAGACCTCATTATTCGCCGACGCTGATCTTCAGGCCAGCAGCTATTGCAAAAGGTGTCAGGGTTATCGCCAGGGCGGTCAGGCTACCAAGCCACAAGAGATAACCGGTCGCCGGCATGCCCTGCAATGCCGCCTGTAAGGCGCCACTGCCGAGAATCAACACCGGGATGTACAGCGGAAGAATCAGCAGCGCCAGCAACAGGCCGCCGCGCTTCAATCCTACCGTCAGCGCTGCGCCCACCGCACCGAGCAGGCTCAGCACCGGTGTACCCAGCAATAAAGAAAGCAGCAACACCGGCAGACAGGCGGTTGGCAAACCGAGCATCAACGCCAGCAGGGGTGCGAGCAAAACCAGTGCCAGGCCGGAAAAGGCCCAGTGTGCCAGTACCTTGGCCAAAACCAGAAGAGGCAGGGGGTGCGACGAAAGGACCCACTGTTCAAGCGATCCGTCTTCGAAATCACTGCGGAAAAGCCCGTCCAGCGAGAGCAAAACCGATAAAAGTGCTGCCACCCAGACCAGCCCCGGGGACAAGGTTTGCAACAATTGAGTCTCAGGACCGACCGCCAACGGGAACAAAGAGACAACGATGGCGAAGAACACCAGCGGATTCGCCAATTCGGCAGGACGGCGGAACAGCAAACGTGCCTCGCGGGCGACCAACAGGCCGAAAACACTCATACGGCCCAGTTCCCCAGATCAATATCGCGATAGCCGGCCGGCATCCGGGTCAGCGTGTGGTGAGTGGTGAGAACCACCATGCCACCCCGCTCGCAGTGCGCAGCCAGGTGTTCTTCGAGTTGCGCCACGCCTTGTTTGTCGAGCGCGGTGAACGGCTCATCGAGGATCCACAGCGACGGGCCGTCCAGATACAAGCGCGCCAACGCGACGCGGCGTTGTTGCCCGGCGGAGAGCGTGTGGCAGGGAACATCCTCGAAACCGCGCAGCCCGACAGCACCCAGCGCCTGCCAAATGGCGTCATGCGACGCCGGTTGATGCAGCGCACAGAGCCAGCTCAGGTTCTCTTCTGGTGTCAGCAGGTCCTTGATCCCGGCCGCATGGCCGATCCACAGCAGATTGCGCGCCAGTTCAAGACGCTGATCGTTCAGCGGCTGGCCATTGAGCAACACTTGACCGGCGGTCGGGTGCATCAAACCGCATAACAGACGTAAAAGACTGGTCTTGCCACTGCCGTTGGGGCCGCTGATTTGCAACATTTCGCCACTGGCCAGTCTCAATTCGAGATTTTCGAAGAGCAGCCGAAGGTCTCGCTCACAGGCAAGGGCAACGGTTTGCAGGACAGGACTGGTCAAGAGATCACGGGCCTTTTGCGGTTCAAGTCGGCGGCGGAGCGGCCGCTAAAGAGATGCAGCATAGATGCATTGGCGGCTTGTTCTAGAGAGCTGCGTCAAACAAATGCAATGTTTTCGCCACTCCCCGAAAGACGGGCGGCATTATACATGCCATGCCCTACTCTAAAGAGTGCATTTTCCTCAGGTTGTGACCGCGTATGACAGGCGAAATGAACATCCTCCCGCTGCCGCCGACCACGCCCGCGACTTCGCGGCCGCTGGTGGTGAGTGGTGAGCTACTCAAGCTGCTGACGCCGATGGAGGGCCTGATCTCCGTTGGGCAAACCGCCAAGGCTGAAGTGCTCTCGCTCAAGCAGACGGATCAGACTTTTCAACTGTTGCTCAAGGTCACCCTCGACAGCGGCCGCCAGACCACCGTTCAGGCCACCAGCACCCAGCCGCTGCCCCAAGGCACTAGCCTGGCGATCACCCAACCGTCAGCGAGCAACCTGGCCATCACGGTGCAACAGGCCATCGCCTCCAACGTCGCTACCCTCACCCGCATCGACACGGCACAACTGCCGGTCGGTACGTTGCTGCAAGGCAAAGTAGTGACCGCTCAGGTGATGCCACAGGTGCCGGGCCAGCCGACGGTATATCGCTCGATGGTGAGCCTGCTCAACACTGCACTGAGTGGCAGCACGCTGAGCATCGACAGCCCGACGCCACTGCGCATCGGCACCTTGCTGAGCGCCTTGGTGCAAGACACCCAGACCCTGAAATTCGTCCCGTTGAGCAGCCGCCAGGAACAGTTGGCGGTGACACAGCAACTGGTCAGCCAGCAAAGTCGCCAGGGTTCTCTGGATGGCTTGATCAAAGTCCTGCAGAACCTGCCGCCGTCGGATCAGACCTCCAGCGACCTGCGCGCCGCCGTGGACAAACTGCTCGCCGGCCTGCCAGACATTCAGCAACTGAGTACGCCCAAAGGCCTGGCCCAGGCATTGGCCAACAGCGGCCTGTTCCTCGAAGCGAAACTCCTCGTCGGTCAAAACCCGACGCTGACACCCGACATGAAGGGCGACCTGCTCAAGTTGATCGCACAACTGACGCCGAGCCTGCCGGCCAACACCAATCTCAACGCGATCATCGCCGCCAATACACTGGCGCAAGCGCTGCCGAGTTTCGTGCGCAGCGCTCTGGGAATGCTTGGGCAAGTCAGCGCCAAACCGTTGCCGACCAGTTTCCCGCTCCCGGAGCGTCTGCTGCAAAGTCAGGACGGTGAAAACGATCTGGAGCACTTGCTGCGTTTGGCAGCCGCGGCCGTTTCACGCCTGCAAAGCCATCAACTGTCGAGCCTGGAACAGACTGGCGTCACCGACGATGGTCGCCTGCTCAACACCTGGCAACTGGAAATCCCCATGCGCAACCTGCAGGACATCGTGCCGTTGCAGGTCAAATTCCAGCGCGAAGAAGCACCCGAGAAAGAACAACCGCAAGAGCGCCGCGACGAACGCGAACCCAAGCAACAGTTGTGGCGCGTCGAGCTGGCGTTCGACATGGAGCCCTTAGGGCCGTTGCAGATTCAGGCGCAGCTGATCAAAGGCAGCCTCTCCAGCCAGCTGTGGGCCGAGCGGCCGTACACCGCCAGCCTGATCGAAAGCAATCTGGCCGGGCTGCGCGAACGCCTGTTGGCGTCAGGCCTGAACGTCGGCGATCTGGATTGCCACCTCGGCACACCGCCTCAAGGCCCTCAAACCCTCCTCGAACAACGCTGGGTCGACGAAACCGCATGAACAAGTCCACTACACCGCGCCAGGCCATCGCCCTCAAATACGACGGCAGCCACGCCCCTACCCTTACGGCAAAAGGTGATGAGGAACTGGCCGAAGCCATTCTGCAGATTGCCCGCGACTGCGAAGTGCCGATCTACGAAAACGCCGAGCTGGTGAAACTGCTGGCGCGGATGGAATTGGGGGAGAGTATTCCGGAAGAGTTGTACCGCACGATTGCCGAGATCATTGCGTTTGCGTGGAATTTGAAGGGCAAGTTTCCGGCAGGGCATGATCCGCATGCGGTGATGGTCGAGAAGGACGTCACCGAGCGCGGGGATGATTACTGAGGTTTCGAAGACGCCATCGCGAGCAGGCTCGCTCCCACAGGGGGAGTGGCGGCGTTCACACATTCTGTGTCCACCCCAATCCCTTGTGGGAGCGAGCCTGCTCGCGATAGCGATCTCAACTGAATCGTTGTTATCAGTTTCTGTGCAACTTGCTCATCAACTCCGCCTCAGCCTGGGTCAACCCGCAAGACTGAGTCAGTTCATCGACACTGGCCCCCATCCCTACCAGGCGTGCTGCCTGAGCGAATGAAAGACTCGACGGATCACGCTGTTCCAGCTGAGCCAGTTTGTCCGGTAACGGCCCGACGACGGCGCGCAGTTCGTGCAGGTCTTCACCCATGCGCACGTTGCCGTTCTGGTAGTCGTCGACGCGTTTGGCCAGGTCCTTGATGCGCTGATCGCGCAGCGCATCGCCCTGGGCCTGTTGCGCGGCGATCTGCCGCTGAGCGCGGATGTACGCCAGGAACATCGCCAGCGTGCCTGCCCAGAAGAGGAACAGGACAATGACAGCTACCTCAAGAATCAATCAGATACTCTCCAGTTCCGACCATTCTTCTTCGCTCATCATCTTGTCCAGTTCGACCAGGATCAGCAGTTCGTTGTTCTTGTTGCACACGCCTTGAATGAACTTGGCGGACTCTTCGTTACCGACATTCGGCGCGGTCTCGATTTCCGACTGACGCAGGTAAACCACTTCAGCCACGCTGTCGACCATGATCCCGACCACTTGCTTGTCGGCTTCGATGATGACGATGCGGGTGTTGTCGCTGATCTCGGCATTCATCAGGCCGAAGCGCTGACGGGTGTCGATCACGGTGACCACGTTACCGCGCAGGTTGATGATGCCCAGCACGTAGCTCGGAGCACCCGGGACCGGGGCGATTTCGGTGTAACGCAGGACTTCCTGAACGCGCATCACGTTGATGCCGTAGGTTTCATTGTCCAGTTTGAAGGTTACCCATTGCAGGATCGGATCTTCAGAACCTTTTGCATTCGTCGCTTGATTACTCATACCCTGACCCCTCGAAAAACCGCCTCTGGCGGTGTGTGTTCTGTAGGCAGCATTCAACAATGCCGTCGCATACTTGTTATGTCGGCAGCTATGTCGGTTTGTGTAGCGGCTTGCTGCCGCTCATGTGCTTTGCCCCGCCGCTGGCGATCAACTCGGCCAGGGCGGAAACGTCCAGCAGCGCACACATGTGCTCAATCACCGTTCCGGCGAGCCATGGCCGCTGGCCACGGTGACTGCGCCATTTGATTTCGTTCGGGTCCAGGCGCAACGAGCGGCTGACCTGATGCACCGCCAGCCCCCACTCGTAGCCCTGAACCGAAATAACGTATTGCAGGCCCTGGCGGAAATCATCGCGGTAGCGGTCCGGCATGACCCAGCGCGCAGTATCCAAAACTTTCAGGTTGCCGGCCTGGCTCGGCAGGATTCCGAGGAACCATTCCGGCTGACCGAACAACGGCGTCAGTTCGTGACCGGCCAGGGAATAAATAGAGCCCAGGCACACCAGCGGCACCGCCAGGGTCAACCCGGCGACGTCGAACAACAGGCATTCGAACGGCTCGGCAGCCCATGCCGGACGACCGTCGGTTTCCACCGGTGGCGGCGTGTTGCTTGGCGGCAGATGAACTTCAACCACCGGCGGCACCAACGCTTGCAGCAGCGGGGCAATCGTCGACACGGGCGCCAGAATCGGTGCCGGCGCGTCGATCAGGGCCACCGGTGCTTTCACCACTGGCGCAACGATGGGTGCAGCGGCCACGGCCGGTTTCTGCGCATCACGGGCCTGCTCTTCAAGCACGGCAGCCTGGAACTCATCCAGCGCGGCTTCAACTTCGACAACCTCGGGCAGCGCCTCGATTTCTGGCGGCAACTCTTCGGTCGCGTCCTGCAGCAAGGCGTCCAGATAAGACTGAAGGGCCAGTTGCGGACGCGAGGTGATCTTCACCGGGCGATTCATGAAAAGCCCCCCCCTGTAGGAGCGAGGCTTGCCCGCGAAGGCAGCACCACGGTATCTACAGTTAAATCGCGTAATCGTTCTTCGCGGGCAAGCCTCGCTCCTACAGGAACTGTGTTCATCAGGCCACCGCCGGAACAAGTTGCTGCGCCAGCAAATGCTTGAGCAGTGCGCGATAAGCGAGAACGCCACGGCTTTTGCCGTCGAATTGCGAAGGCGTCAGCCCTGCCCGGCTCGCGTCACGCAAGCGAGTATCGATCGGGATGTAGCCTTGCCAGATTTCTTCCGGGTACTTGTCGCGCAGCACGCGAAGGGTGCCGAGGGACGCCTGGGTGCGGCGGTCGAACAAGGTCGGCACGATGCTGAACGGCAACGCCTGTTTGCGCGAGCGGTTGATCATCGCCAGGGTATTGACCATGCGTTCCAGGCCTTTGACCGCCAAGTGTTCGGTCTGCACCGGAATCACCAACTGCTGGCTGGCCGCCAAGGCATTGACCATCAGCACGCCGAGCAACGGCGGGCTGTCGATCACCGCGTAATCGAAGTCCTGCCACAACTGCGCCAGGCTCTTGGCGATCACCAGGCCCAAACCACTCTGGCCCGGCGATTGGCGCTCAAGGGTTGCCAGCGCGGTGCTCGATGGCAACAGGGAAATGCGTTCATCACTGGTGGGCATCAACAACTGACCGGGCAAGCCTTGCGGCACGCTGCCCTTGTGCAGAAACAAGTCGTAGCTGCTGTGTTCCAGGCTGTCGGGGTCGTAACCGAAGTAGCTGGTCATGGAGCCATGGGGGTCGAGATCGACCACAACCACGCGCTTGCCCGCCTCAGCCAGCAAACCGGCTAAAGCGATGGAGGAAGTGGTTTTACCGACACCACCTTTTTGATTGGCGACTGCCCAGACTCTCATTCGAATTGTTCCTCCCGGTCGAAAAGGTCGACCGAGAATTAGCTCAACGTGTTAATGCGGGTGACGGAGAATTGACGGCACTCTCTCGTCCCGGCGACTTGACCGGGGTCGGTGCAGTTTGTGTGCCAGCCCGCTTCAACGCGGCATCCGGTTGTGCATGAGCCGTTCCGGTGCCGGTGAGGCTGCGTCGTACATCGAGATTTCGTGACACCACCAGCACCACCCGACGGTTACGCGCCCGGCCTTCGGCGGTGGCGTTGTTGGCCACAGGCTGGAACTCACCGTAACCCACCGACGCCAAGCGCCCCGGGTTAACGCCCTGTATCGCCAGCATGCGCACGATGCTCGCCGAACGGGCCGAGGACAGTTCCCAGTTGGTCGGGTATTGCGCGGTGCGAATCGGTTGATCGTCGGTAAAGCCTTCGACGTGGATCGGGTTGTCGAACGGCCTGAGGATCGCGGCGACCTTGTCGATAATGTTGAAGGCGATGTCGCTGGGCATGGCGTCGCCACTGCCGAACAACAGACTGGAATTGAGTTCGATCTCGACCCACAACTCATTGCCGCGCACGGTCATCTGTTTGGAGCTGATCAAGTCGCCGAACGCCGCGCTGATGTCATCGGCAATGCTTTTGAGCGGATCGTTGGCAGCCTGGGCGATACCGGCGTCGATCTGTTCGCTGTCCTTGACCAGCGGCTTGGCCGGGGTCACGGTCTTCGGTCGCTCTTCACCAATAGGAATCGGCTTGAGGGCGCGATCGGAGTCGGTAAATACCCCGATCAACGCCTCGGAAATGATCTTGTACTTGCCTTCGTTGATCGAAGAGATCGAGTACATCACCACGAAGAAAGCGAACAGCAAGGTAATGAAGTCGGCGTATGAAACGAGCCAGCGTTCATGGTTTACGTGTTCTTCAGGTTGCCGACGACGAGCCATGAGGTTATTCCCTTAATCCATGAAGCCCTGAAGCTTCAACTCAATAGAGCGAGGGTTTTCACCTTCGGCGATCGACAGAATCCCTTCCAGCAACATCTCGCGATAACGCGACTGCCGCAACGCGATGGACTTGAGCTTGGCGGCAACCGGCAGCAAGATCAGGTTGGCACTGGCCACGCCATAGATGGTGGCGACAAAGGCGACGGCAATGCCGCTGCCCAGTTGCGACGGATCGGCCAGGTTGCCCATGACGTGGATCAGGCCCATCACCGCACCGATGATGCCGATGGTCGGCGCGTAGCCGCCCATGCTTTCAAAGACTTTGGCGGCTTCGATGTCGCGGCTTTCCTGGGTGTAGAAATCCACTTCCAGAATGCTGCGAATTGCTTCCGGCTCGGCGCCGTCCACCAGCAGTTGCAGACCTTTGCGCGAGTAGCTATCGGGTTCGGCGTCGGCCACCCCTTCCAGACCGAGCAAACCTTCCTTGCGGGCGGTCAGGCTCCAGTTCACTACGCGATCGATGCCGCCGGCCAGATCCACGCGCGGTGGAAACAGGATCCAGGCGAGAATCTGCATCGCGCGCTTGAAGGCGCTCATCGGTGATTGCAGCAGCGCCGCACCGATAGTCCCACCGAGTACGATCAACGCTGCCGGGCCGTTGGCCAGCGCGCCGAGGTGACCGCCTTCAAGGTAGTTGCCGCCAATGATGGCGACGAACGCCATGATGATCCCGATAAGGCTGAGTACATCCATCAGAGACACGCCTCGACCAGGTGCTTGCCAATATCTTCCAGACCGTAGATCGCATCTGCCAGGTCGGCTTTGACGATGGCCATCGGCATGCCGTAGATCACGCAGCTGGCTTCATCCTGGGCCCAGATCGCACTGCCGCCCTGCTTGAGCAGACGCGCGCCTTCGCGACCGTCGGCGCCCATGCCGGTCAGCACCACCGCCAGAACTTTGTCGCCGTAGGACTTGGCCGCGGAGCCAAAGGTGATGTCCACGCACGGTTTGTAGTTCAGACGCTCGTCGCCTGGCAGGATTTTCACCGCGCCACGGCCGTCGATCATCATTTGCTTGCCACCCGGAGCCAGCAGCGCCAGGCCCGGACGCAGGATGTCGCCATCTTCGGCTTCCTTGACGCTGATGCGGCACAGTTTGTCCAGACGCTCGGCGAAAGCCTTGGTGAAGGCTGCTGGCATGTGCTGGATCAGCACGATCGGCGCCGGGAAGTTGGCCGGCAACTGCGTCAGCACCCGTTGCAGGGCAACCGGGCCACCGGTGGAGGTACCGATGGCGACCAGTTTGTAGGCTTTGCGTTTCGGCGCAGGCGACGATGGAGTCGCTGCATGGGTGCGAGCCGGAATCGGTGGCGGGGCCGGACGCGCAGGCGCACTGCTGCTGCCGTAGCTGCTGACGCTCGAAGGCGCAGGCGTCGGGGCTGGTGCGGCCACTGGAGCCGGGGCACTGTAGGCGCCGACACGACGGTTACTGCGCGAGATGCTGAGAATCTTCTCGCACAGCAGTTGCTTGACCTTCTCCGGGTTACGCGAGATGTCTTCGAAATTCTTCGGCAGGAAGTCCACCGCGCCGGCGTCCAGCGCATCGAGGGTGACCCGCGCGCCTTCGTGAGTCAGCGAGGAGAACATCAACACCGGGGTCGGGCAGCGCTGCATGATGTGCCGCACTGCGGTGATGCCATCCATCATCGGCATCTCGTAGTCCATGGTGATCACGTCTGGCTTGAGAGCCAGTGCCTGATCGATCGCCTCTTTGCCGTTGGTCGCCGTACCGACGACCTGGATATTCGAATCCGCTGAAAGAATTTCCGAGACGCGGCGGCGGAAAAACCCCGAATCGTCCACCACCAGGACTTTGACTGCCATAAACACTCCGTTAGACGGGGCGAGGCTCAGTCGCCCCGCTCCCCCAGAATCAAATACGCCGTGCGGCGTAACGCTTGAGCATGCTCGGAACATCGAGAATCAGCGCAATGCGGCCGTCACCGGTGATGGTGGCGCCGGACATGCCCGGGGTTCCCTGGAGCATTTTGCCCAATGGCTTGATGACCACTTCTTCCTGGCCCACCAGTTGATCGACGACAAAGCCGATCCGCTGAGTGCCCACCGAAAGAATCACCACGTGGCCTTCGCGCTGCTCTTCGTGAGCAGCGGAGCTGACCAGCCAGCGCTTGAGGTAGAACAGCGGCAACGCCTTGTCCCGCACGATCACCACTTCCTGGCCGTCCACCACGTTGGTGCGCGACAGGTCGAGGTGGAAGATCTCGTTGACGTTCACCAGCGGGAACGCGAACGCCTGGTTGCCGAGCATGACCATCAGCGTCGGCATGATCGCCAGGGTCAACGGGACCTTGATGACAATCTTCGAGCCCTTGCCCTTGGTCGAGTAGATATTGATGGTGCCGTTGAGCTGGGCGATCTTGGTTTTCACCACGTCCATGCCCACGCCGCGCCCGGAGACGTCGGAAATTTCGGTCTTGGTCGAGAAGCCCGGCGCGAAGATCAGGTTGAAGCAATCCGACTCGCTGAGACGGTCCGCCGCATCCTTGTCCATCAGGCCTTTCTTCACGGCAATACCGCGCAGAACATCGGCGTCCATACCTTTGCCATCATCGGAGATGGACAGCAGGATGTGATCGCCTTCCTGTTCCGCGGACAGGATCACCTTGCCGCTGCGAGGCTTGCCCATCGCTTCGCGCTCAGCCGGTTCTTCAATACCGTGGTCGACCGAGTTGCGCACCAAGTGGACCAGCGGGTCGGCCAGGGCCTCGACGAGGTTCTTGTCGAGGTCGGTTTCTTCGCCGACCAGCTCCAGGTTGATCTCTTTCTTGAGCTGGCGAGCCAGGTCGCGAACCAGACGCGGGAAGCGCCCGAAGACTTTCTTGATCGGCTGCATACGGGTCTTCATGACCGCGGTCTGCAGGTCGGCCGTGACCACGTCGAGGTTCGACACGGCCTTGGACATGGCTTCGTCGCCGCTGTTGAGGCCCAGACGGACCAGGCGGTTACGCACCAGTACCAACTCGCCGACCATGTTCATGATTTCGTCGAGACGCGCGGTATCGACCCGCACGGTGGTCTCGGCTTCGCTGGCCGGTTTTTCTGGTGGTGGCGCAGACGGGGCACGGGCCGGGGCCGGTGCAGCAGCGGCGGCCGGTTTCGGCGCTTCGGCTTTTGGCTCGGGTGCTTTGGCCACAGGTTTCGCAGCCGGTGCTGGCGCCTTGGCGACAGGAGCAGAAACCACTGCGCCAGTGCCGACCTCGGTGAATTTGCCTTTACCGTGCAATTCGTCGAGCAGCGATTCGAACTCATGATCCGAGATCAGATCGCCGCCGGCCGCTTTAGCGGTTGGCGCAGCCGGGGCTGGTACGGCGGAAATTGCCGACTCCAATGCATCGACGGCAAAGTTGCCTTTACCGTGCAACTGGTCGAGCAGTGCTTCGAACTCGTCGTCGGTAATATCGGAGCTGTCGCCTGCCGCTTTCGGGGCAGTCGGTGCGGCGGGGGCCGCC
>NZ_AKJK01000140.1 GCF_000282375.1 Pseudomonas sp. GM50 | reverse complement strand
TCGCGATAGCGGTGGTTCAGCCAATGAAGATATTGGCTGTGCCGACATCATCGCGAGCAGGCTCGCTCCCACAGTTTTTCGCGGTGTGTTAAAAGCCGGGCATAAAAAAGGCGCCCCGAAGGACGCCAAAAGATTCACCTCTTACCAAAGGAGCAAGGAGCTTCTAAAGGTGAATTGGCATAAACCGTGAAGTCAGAGAATCGTCAGCGGATACTCGACAATCACCCGTACCTCATCCAGATCCGACTCAAATGCCGTGGCGCGGGTAGTGGCTTGGCGCAGGCGCAACGACATGTCTTTCAGCGAGCCGCTCTGCACCACGTATTTGACTTCGATATCACGCTCCCAGCGCTTCTGGTCGGTCAGCGGGTTGCCGTCGGCATCGCGACGCATGTACACGGCGTTGGCGCTGGAATAGTCGGCGTCGGTGCCTCGGGCGTAACGGGTCATGAACGACAAACCCGGCACGCCATAGCTGCTCATGTCGAGGTCGTAGCGCACCATCCACGAACGTTCCTTGGGCGAGTTGAAGTCGCTGTACTGGATGGAGTTGTCGAGGAAGATCGAGTCGGACTGGCGCAGGTAATCGAAGTCGTCGTTGCCGTTGTTGCGCTGGTGCGACAAGGCAACGGAGTGGGCGCCGAGTTTCACGCCGACGCGGCCGCTCCAGATGTCGTTGTCGAACTCGCCAAGCAGTTGTTTGCCTTCGTCGACCGCCTTGTAATAGTTCAGGCCACCGAACAGCGACAGGTCATCCGACAGCGGATAAGTCCATGCAGTGCCGGCGTAGTACTGATTCCAGGCATCCTTGAGGCGACTGGAATACAGGCTGAAACTGAGGTTCTTGTTCAGCGCGTAGTCGCCACCGCCGTAAGCGATCCATGGCGAATTGACTGGACCTGCGTAGAAGGTCGCGAAGTTCTCGCGCATGTCGCTGGACACTGGTTGGCTCATCGCATGCAGGCGACCTCCCTGTACCGACAGACCTTCGATACTGGTGTTGGTGGCCGTGACACCCCGGAAGCTTTCCGGCAACAGTCGGGAGTCACCCGCCGCAACCACCGGGTTGGCGGGGAACACATCGCCGACCTTCACGACTGTATCGAAGGCGCGCACTTTGGCGGCGCCACCAACCTTGGTGTATTCGTCCCGCGCCTGGCCGTCCCTGTCGACCGGCAGCACATCGAAAGAACTGCGGCCACCGTTGCGACCGTCACCGGTATCGAGCTTCAAGCCGATCATCGCAAACGCATCGACACCGACCCCGACGGTGCCTTGGGTAAAGCCGGATTCGAACTTGCTGATGATCGCGTGGGCCCAGGCCTGGGAATAACCATTGCCGGTGGGACTCGACTGGCCGTCACGATGATCACGATTGAAGTATAAGTTGCGGTTGAGCACCGTCAGGCTGCTGCCCTCGATAAACCCCTCGGCTTTATCTTCCGCCCACACAATGGACGGCCCGGAGCCGACCACCACCGCTAAAGCGGCCATCGACATTTTTGTATTGTTAACCATCAATCACTCCTTGGGTTCGGCAGAACGGGAACGTGCTTCGGCGTGGGTTTTATTGTTCGGCGGGCAAGGGCCGCCGGCATGGTCGCCGGGTGACATCGTTGCAAGCTGCGGATAACGCCAAGGTGATGGGGGAATTACAATTTCGTCATGTGGGTGTGGTGTTGCCCGATCAGACCAGAACAGCCAAATCCGTGTACTGGGCAACCAATGGATCGGCAGTGAGGAGTTTCATGGGTTCTGTCATGGCCGTTGCAACAATGAGGCGGTCAAAAGGGTCACGATGGTGATGTTCCAGGTCCTTCACGGCAATGGCGTGTTCTGAGGTCACAGGCAGCTCGATGAACCCGCTGTCAAGGCAGTACTGGCGGATTTCTTCCAGGTCAACGTTCAGCTTTCCCAGCCCGACCTTGATCGCCATCTCCCAGAATGTCGCTGCGCTAATGTAAATATCGGCAGCGTTCTCAATTAGCTTTCTGGCTTTGCCGGATAGCCTGGGGTCATCGCTTAGCGTCCAGAGCAAAATATGCGTGTCGAGCAGAAGCCTCATTCTTGAGTGCCTTCAAAAGTATCGAGCATGTCGTCCGGCAGTGAGGTGTCAAAGTCTTCGGGAAGCACCAGTTTGCCTTTCATCGCTCCGATACGCTGCCCGCAGGGTTTTCCCACCGGAACCAGCTGCGCAAGAGCCCGACCATGTTTGGCAATCGTGATGATCTGTCCGGCGGCTGCGTCATCGACGAGTTTGGACAGATTGTTTTTTGCTTCGGCCAACGGAACGACGATCATGATTTCACTCCCATATTCTGGACAAATATAGCCAGAATATTTGGAGGCGGTAAAGCTGCGCGATTCCTCAAGGGGGACGGGGGCCAGTTTGGAGCGCTTCACTCTATGGGGCAGCAGCGTGACATTACCCCGGCGATCAGCGGCCAAGGCGTCGAAGTCTTCTACCAGTTCGGAAAAAATGTCACGGTTCATTGTTATTTCTCGCGTTGATTTATCGATCCAGCCAGTCATTCAAGATAGAGCCAAGTGCGCAGTGCTGGATGTAGGACGAGGCGGATAGTCTGGCGAGAGCTTTCGGGTATTGCAGGAGGAGGGGAGTGCGGCGGTAATAAATCCCACAAACGCAAAAACGGCACCCGAAGGTGCCGTTTCTGTTTTCTGTCGAGTGTCGCTTACGCGATCAACCCGCCAACCCCGACTGCTGAACCAGGTTCAGCAGCGGCTGTGGATACAGGCCGAGGAAGAACGCCAGTACGGCAATCGCCAGCAGCATCACGCCGCCTGCACGTTGTTCCCAGTGCAGTTGCGCATCGTGGCGACGCAGGTTTGGTTCCATCAGGTACAAGGTGACCATCACACGCAGGTAGTAGAAGACGCCGATGGCGCTGCCCAATACCAGGGAGCCGACCAGCCACCATTGGTGCGATTCGACACCGGTAGCGATGATGTAGAACTTGCCGATGAAGCCCGCGGTCAGCGGGATACCGGCCAGGGACAGCATCATCACGGTCAGCACGGCGGTCAGGTACGGACGGCGCCAGAACAGGCCGCGGTATTCGTACAGGGCATCGGCGTCACGGCCGTTGTACGGCGAGGACATCAGGGTGATCACGCCGAACGCGCCGAGGCTGGTGATCACGTAGGTGACCAGGTACACCCCGATGGCTTCCACGGCCAGGCCTTTGCTCGCCACCAGGGCGATCAGCAGGTAGCCGAAGTGGGCGATGGACGAGTAACCCAGCAGACGCTTGAGGTTGCTCTGGGTCAGTGCCAGCAGGTTACCGAACAGGATCGACGCGATGGCGATGATGGTCAGCACGTCGCTCAGCACACCGCTGCTCGCCGCTGGCGAGATCTGGAACAGACGCACCATCACTGCGAACACAGCGACTTTCGACGCGGTGGCCAGGAACGCTGCCACCGGTGCCGGAGCACCTTCGTAAACGTCCGGGGTCCAGAGGTGGAACGGTACCAGCGACAACTTGAACGCCAGGCCGATCAGCATCATGCCCAGGCCCAGTTGAGCCAGAGAGCTTGGCAGACCGGTGGCCGCCAGGGCCTGACCGATGCCGTTGAAGCTCAGGCTGCCAGCGTCGGCGTAGAGCAGGGCCATACCGAACAACAGGAACGCGGAACCGGCGGCCGACAGCACCATGTACTTGATACCGGCTTCCAGCGAGCGTTTGTTGAAGAAGGCGTAAGCCACCAGACCGTAAACCGGTACCGAGAGCAGTTCCAGACCGACGAACAAGCCGGCCAGGTGCTGCGCGCTGACCAGTACCAGGCCACCGGCGGCGGCCATCAGGATCAGCAGGTAAAGTTCTTCACGGTTGCCCGGGTAACCCGAACCGCCATCGCCCAGGTAGGCGTGGGCGAGGGTCACGCAAGCGAGGGTGGCGACCAGGATCAGCGCCATGTACAGGCAAGCGAAGGTGTCGATCTGCAGCAGTGGAGTCACGGCCAGCGGCGCGACTTTCAGGGCTGGCAGGATCGACAGCAGAGCCAGGTTCAGACCTGCCACCGACAGCAGGAAGGTCTGTGAGTGGTTGCGGCGCCATGCGATAGCCAGCATCACCACGATGATCGTGGCGCTGGTGATCAACAACGGCGCAAGCGCGATAAAGTGTTGAGTCGTGAATTCCATAGCGCTCTTACCGGGCCGAAGCGAGTTGAGTGAAGGCGGTGCCGAGCCACTGCTGCACGCCATGCATCGTCGCGGCAGAGGTATCGAGGAACGGCTGCGGGTACACGCCGATGTAGATCAGCAGCGCCGCAAGCCCAACCACCATGATCAGTTCGCGACCGTCCATGCCATGCAGCACCGCGTCCGATTTCGACGGGCCGAAGTAGGCACGGTGGATCATGATCAGCGAGTACACCGAACCGAACACCAGGCCGGACGTCGCAATCACGGTAATCCATGGGGCGCTGGCGAAGGTGCCGATCAGAATCAGGAACTCACCGACAAAGTTACCGGTCGCCGGCAAGCCCAGCGATGCGGCGGCGAAGAACAGGCTAAGAGCCGGCAGGTAGGCAATCTTCGACCACAGGCCACCCATCTCACGCATATCGCGGGTGTGGGTACGCTCGTAGAGCTGACCGGAGAGGATAAAGAGTGCCGCGGCCGACAGACCGTGCGCCAGCATCTGCATCACCGCGCCCTGCAGCGCCAGTTGGCTGCCGGAATAGATACCGATCAGTACGAAGCCCATGTGAGAAACGGACGAGAAGGCGATCAGACGCTTGATGTCGGTTTGTGCGAAAGCCAGGAACGCACCGTAGAAGATCCCGATCAGACCCAGGGTCATCGCGAACGGTGCGAACTCGGCCGAGGCATTCGGGAACAGCGGCAGGGCGAAACGCAGCAGGCCATAGGCCGCAGTCTTCAACAAGATACCGGCCAGGTCCACGGAACCCGCGGTCGGTGCCTGGGCGTGAGCGTCAGGCAACCAGGAGTGGAACGGTACGACTGGCAGCTTGACCGCGAAGGCGATGAAGAAGCCGAGCATCAGGATGTACTCGGTGGTCGTCGACATCTTGGTTTTCAACAGATCGGCGTAGTTGAAGGTAATCACGCCAGTGTCGTTGAAGTTGACCAGTACCAGGCCCAGGATCGCCACCAACATGATCAGGCCGGAAGCCTGAGTGAAGATGAAGAACTTGGTTGCCGCGTAGATCCGGGTTTTCTTGCCGTCCGAAGAACTGTGACCCCAGAGCGCGATGAGGAAGTACATCGGCACCAGCATCATTTCCCAGAAGAAGAAGAACATGAACAGGTCGAGGGCGAGGAACACGCCGACGACACCGCCCAGGATCCACATCAGGTTCAGGTGGAAGAAGCCCACGTGACGCTGGATCTCTTTCCACGAGCAGAGTACCGAGAGGACACCCAGCAGGCCGGTCAGCAGGATCATCAACAGTGACAGGCCGTCGAGGGCCAGGTGCACGTTGATGCCGAAACGCTGGATCCAGACGTGCTTGAACTCAATCGCCCAGGTCGGATCGGCGCCAGGCGCCGGTGCAAATGAATAGTCACCGTTGGCCCACAGCCAGAGGCCGAGGGAGAGCAGCAGGGACATGGTGATCAGCGCAATCCAGCGGGGGAGGGTGGCGCCGAAGCGCTCACCCATCCAGCACAGCAGGCCGCCGATGAAGGGGATCAGGATTAGCCAGGGCAGAATCATGACGGGCTCGTTTCCTTTCGCAAGTTCGCAAGGTTCATATCAGACCGCTACCAGCACGACGGCGCCGATTACCAGCACGGCACCAGCAGCCATCGAGGCGGCATACCAACGCAGTTGACCGGTCTCGGTGCGGCTCAGGGCGGTGTGACCGCCCTTGGCCATACGCGGGATCAGACCGATGGTCTGGTCGAGCGGGTCTTTGCGCAGAATGTGGCTGATCGCAAGGTAAGGCTTGACGAACAGTTTGTCGTAGATCCAGTCGAAGCCCCAGGCAGCGAACCACCAGGCCGAAAGGAAGCGGCCGACGCCGCTGTTGGCGATGGCGGTGACGAAGCGGCGCTTGCCGAGGAACAGCAGCGCGGCCAGCAGGATACCGGCCAGGGCGATGGCGCCCGAGGCGATTTCCAGACTGTGCTTGGCTTCGCCGCCGGCATGGCCGACGCTTTCCGGCAGTACACCGTGCAGCGGTGGAACGATCATCGCGCCGACGAACGTCGACAGTACGATCAGCACCGACAGCGGCAGCCAGTGAGCGATACCGTGACCGGCATGCGCTTCGGTCTTCGCTTCGCCGTGGAACGCGATGAAGATCAGGCGGAAGGTGTACAGCGAAGTCATGAAGGCACCGACCAGACCTGCATAAAGCAGACCCTGGTTACCGCTGGCGAACGCTTCCCAAAGAATTTCATCCTTGGAATAGAAGCCCGCAGTCACCAGAGGCAAGGCCGCCAGGGCCGCGCCGCCGACGATGAAGCTGGCGTAGGCCAGTGGCAGTTTCTTCCACAGGCCGCCCATCTTGAAGATGTTCTGCTCGTGGTGGCAGGCAACGATCACCGCACCGGATGCAAGGAACAACAGCGCCTTGAAGAAGGCGTGGGTCATCAGGTGGAAGATCGCGCCGTCCCATGCACCTACGCCCAGGGCCAGGAACATGTAGCCGATCTGGCTCATGGTCGAGTAGGCGAGGATACGTTTGATGTCGGTCTGCACCAGTGCCGCGAAACCTGCCAGCACCAGCGTCACGCCACCCACTACACCTACCAGGTGCAGGATGTCCGGCGCCAGGGCGAACAGACCGTGGGTACGGGCAATCAGGTAGACACCAGCGGTCACCATGGTCGCGGCGTGGATCAGTGCCGAAACCGGGGTAGGGCCGGCCATCGCATCCGCCAGCCAGGTTTGCAGCGGCAGTTGCGCGGATTTACCGACAGCGCCGCCCAGCAGCATCAGGGTCGCCAGAACGATCCAGAAGTCACCGGCCTTGAAGTGCTCAGGCGCCTTGACCAGCAGTTCCTGAATGTTCAGCGTGCCCAACTGTTGGAACAGGATGAACAGGCCGATGGCCATGAACACGTCGCCGACGCGGGTCACGATGAAGGCTTTGAGTGCTGCGTTACCGTTGTTGCGGTTGCTGTAGTAGAAACCGATCAACAGGTACGAGCACAGGCCCACGCCTTCCCAGCCGAAGTACACGAACAGCAGGTTATCGGCCAGGACCAGGAACAGCATGCTGGCGATAAACAGGTTGGTGTAGGCGAAGAAGCGCGAATAACCGGCTTCACCGCGCATGTACCAGGACGCGAACAGGTGGATCAGGAAGCCGACGCCGACCACCACACCGAGCATGGTCAGGGACAGGCCATCCAGGTACAGGGCGAAGTTAGGCGTGAAGCCTTCTACCGCCATCCACTGCCACAACACGTGGGTGTAGTGACCGCCTTCAGGTGGTGCAACGTTGAACTGCCAGATTATGTAAGCAGTGACGATTGCCGACAGGCCAATGGAGCCGACGCCAATCAGCGCCGAAAGGTTTTCCGACAAGCGACCGCGTGAGAACGCCAGCAGCAGGAAACCTATAAGAGGGAATACGAAAGTCAGATAGAGAAGGTTCATCCGCGCATCTCGCTGGCAGCGTCGATATCGAGAGTGTGGAAGCGGCGATACAGCTGCAACAGAATCGCCAGGCCAATACTGGCCTCGGCGGCTGCCAGGCTGATCACCAGGATGAACATGATCTGTCCATCCGGCTGCGCCCAGCGGCTACCGGCAACGATGAACGCCAACGCGGAGGCATTCATCATGACCTCCAGGCTCATCAGCACGAAAAGAATGTTGCGCCGGACCATCAGGCCGACCAGACCGAGGCAGAACAGGATGCCGGCAACCGCCAGACCATGCTCCATAGGGATAGCAGGCATCGTCATTGCTCCTTGGCTTCGTTGCGGCCCAAGTGGAACGCCGTGACGGCTGCGGCGAGCAGCAGCATCGAGGCGAGTTCGACCACCAGCAGGTAAGGACCGAACAGGCTGATGCCCACGGCCTTGGCGTCTACGGTGGTGTGGCCGATGGCCTGGCCACTCTGATGGGCGAACAGCACGTACAGCAGTTCAGCCAGCAGCAGCGCGCCGAGTGCGACCGGACCCAGCCAGATGCCGGGTTTGAGCCAGACGCGCTCTTGCTGAACCGAGGCCGGGCCCAGGTTCAGCATCATCACCACGAACACGAACAGCACCATGATGGCGCCAGCGTAGGCGATCACTTCCAGTACACCGGCAAACGGTGCGCCGAGGGCGAAGAACGTCATGGCCACGGCGATCAGCGAAATGATCAGGTAGAGCAGGGCGTGCACGGGGTTGGTGTTGGTGATCACGCGAAGCGTGGACACAACAGCGATACCCGATGCGAAATAGAAAGCGAATTCCATCTTTCTTCCTTAAGGCAGCAAGCTCTTCACGTTGATCGGCTGGGCTTCATTCTGCGCGGCGCCTTTGGGCTTACCGGCAATCGCCATACCTGCAACACGATAGAAGTTGTAATCAGGGTTTTTGCCGGGGCCGGAGATCAACAGATCTTCTTTCTCGTACACCAGGTCCTGACGTTTGAACTCGGCCATTTCGAAATCCGGTGTCAGCTGGATCGCGGTGGTCGGGCAGGCTTCCTCGCAGAGGCCGCAGAAAATGCAGCGCGAGAAGTTGATGCGGAAGAAGTCCGGGTACCAGCGACCGTCTTCGGTTTCAGCTTTCTGCAGCGAGATGCAACCCACCGGGCACGCCACGGCGCACAGGTTGCAGGCTACACAACGCTCTTCACCGTCAGGGTCGCGGGTCAGGACGATACGGCCACGGAAGCGCGGCGGCAGGTACACGGCTTCTTCCGGGTACTGCAGCGTGTCGCGCTTGCGGAAGGCGTGGCCGAAGATCATCACCAGGCTGCGAAGCTGGGTGAAGAAGCCATGCACGATGTCAAAAATGTACTTCATGATTCTCTATCCTCACTGAGCCGCGACGGCGGGCGTGTTGAGCAACACGACCGCAGCGGTCACCAGCATGTTGACGAGGGTCAGCGGCAGGCAGAACTTCCAGCTGAAATCCATCACTTGGTCATACCGTGGGCGCGGAATCGAGGCGCGCAGCAGGATGAAGAACATGATGAAGAACGCGGTTTTCAGTGCAAACCAGATGAACGGGATCTGCGGCAGAATGCCGAACGGACCGTGCCAGCCACCGAAGAACAAGGTCACCAGCAGCGCCGAAATCAACACGATGCCGATGTACTCACCGACGAAGAACATGCCCCATTTCATGCCGGCGTATTCAATGTGGTAACCGTCGGCCAGTTCCTGTTCCGCTTCCGGCTGGTCGAACGGGTGACGGTGAGTCACGGCGACGCCAGCGATGAAGAAGGTCAGGAAACCGAAGATCTGCGGAATGACGAACCACAGGTTCTGCGCCTGGTATTCAACGATGTCGCGCATGTTGAACGAGCCGACCTGGATCACGATGCCCATCAGCGACAGGCCCATGAACACTTCGTACGACACGGTTTGTGCCGAGGCCCGCAAGCTGCCCAACAGGGCGAACTTGTTGTTACTCGACCAGCCGGCGAACAGCACCGCGTAGACCGACAGACCGGCCATGGCGAAGAAGAACAGGATGCCGATGTTGATGTCCGCCACGCCCCAGGTCGGGGTGATCGGGATGATCGCGAAGGCAATCAGCAAGGCGCTCATGGCCACGACCGGTGCCAACGTGAAGATCACTTTGTCGGCGAACGGCGGGGTCCAGTCTTCCTTGAAGAACATCTTGATCATGTCGGCGGCGATCTGGAACGCGCCGAACGGGCCGACGCGGTTCGGACCGTAACGGTCCTGCCAGAGGGCGAGCAGACGACGCTCGACCCAGCTCAGCAGCGCGCCGCACACCACCACGGCGAGCAGAATCACGATGGCCTTGAGGACCGCGATGATTACGTCGATCACTTCAGGAGTGAACCAGGTCATAGCGCTGCCTCCTGCAGACCGTCAACGGATTTGCCGAAGATCGCTGGCGGAATACCGGCGATACCGGCCGGCAATGCAACCAGACCGGCACCCAGTTCTTCGTTGATGCGCAGTGGCAGACGCAGGGTCTGGCCAGCCACGTTCAGGCTCAGCAGGGCACCGTCATTGACACCCAGGCGATCGGCTTCAGACTTGGCCAGCGACACATAAGCGGCCGGGATGCGTTCCTGCACCGGTGCGGCTTTGGAAGAGTTCTCTTCGCTGCCGAACAGGTGGAAGAACGGCACGACCTGCCAGGTGCCCGGAGCCGGGTTGAACGCGCGCGGAACACTGGCGAACCAGTTCAGCGAATCACCGGTGCTTTCGATCAGGCGAGTGCCCGGGTCGCCAGCGCGGATGTGACCACCGACTTCGTCCTGGAACTTGTTCCAGGCTTGCGGCGAGTTCCAGCCCGGAGACCAGGCGAAGGGTACTTGCTGACGCGGTTCGACCGAGCCCGAGTAACCTTCCATGGAGAACGAGAACGCGGTGTCGTTGTCCTGGGAAGTACGCGGTTCGTGCACGCTGATGTCGGCGCGCATGGCGGTCCGGCCGCTGTAACGCAGCGGTTCGCGAGCCAGTTTCAGGCCTTTGATGCGGAACGCGGCGGACGGTGCGGCATCGACGATGCGCGCCAGTTGCGGTTTGCTCGCAGCAACGGCAGCGGTGACGTGGTCCAGTTGGGTCCAGTCGATCGGCTGGTTCAACAGGGTCGAACGCAGGGCATGCAGCCAGCGCCAGCCTTCGTGAACCAGAATGCTTGCGTCGAGGTAAGTCGGGTCGAAGACCTGGAAGAAGCGCTGGGCGCGGCCTTCCTGGCTGACCAGCGTACCGTCGCCTTCAGCGAAGCTGGCGGCTGGCAGAACCAGGTGCGCGCGATCGCTGGTGGCGGTCTTCTGATGGTCCGCCACGATCACCACTTTCGCGGCGTTCAGGGCAGCATCGACACGGGCTTTGTCGGTGCGGGTGTACAGATCGTTTTCCAGCACGACGATGGCGTCAGCCTTACCGTCGATCACCGCTTGCAGGGCTGCGTCGACCGAATCACCACCGAGCATGGCCAGGCCGAGGCTGTTGGCCTCTGGCACGATCAGGCTGATGGAACCGTTCTTCTCGCGCAGCTTCAGGGCCTTGGCGATGTTCGCCGCGGCTTCGATCAACGCCTTGGAACCCAGTGAGGTACCGGCAATGATCAGTGGACGCTTGGCAGCGAGCAGGGCGTCGGCAATGCGTTTGGCCAGTTCGAGGGCTTCGGCATCGAGGCCTTCAACCGCTGGAGCGCTGGCGTCGAGGGCGTGAGCCACGGCGAAACCGATGCGGGCCAGGTCGTCTGGCGCGGCGTGCACGCATTCTTCAGCGATGTCGTCGAGCTTGGTTTCAGCCAGGCTGGCGATGAACAGCGGGTTCAGCGCGTTCTGACCGATGTTCTTCACCGCGGCATCGAGCCACGGCTGAACACGCATGGCGTCGGCCATGTCTTCGGCCTTGCTCTTGACCGATTGACGCAGGGCCAGGGCCATGCGCGCAGCAGTCTGGGTCAGGTCTTCGCCGAGGACGAAAATCGCATCGTGGTCTTCGATGTCGCGCATGTTCGGGATCGGCAGCGGGCTGTCTTTGAGCACCTGTACTACCAGACGAATGCGCTCAAGCTCAGCGGCTTCGATACCGGAGTAGAAGTGCTCGGCGCCGACCAGTTCCAGCAACGCGTAGTTGCTTTCGAGGCTGGCGCGCGGCGAACCGATACCGACGATATTGCGACCGCGCAGCAGGTCGGCGGCTTTATCCAGCGCTTCGTCGAGGCTCAGCTTGGCGCCGTTGGCCAGCAGTGGCTGACGCGGGCGGTCTTCGCGGTTGACGTAGCCATAGCCGAAACGGCCACGGTCGCACAGGAAGTACTGGTTCACCGAACCGTTGAAACGGTTTTCGATGCGACGCAGTTCGCCGTAACGCTCGCCCGGGGAAATGTTGCAACCGCTGGAGCAGCCATGGCAGATGCTCGGCGAGAACTGCATGTCCCACTTGCGGTTGTAGCGCTCGGAGTGAGTCTTGTCGGTGAACACACCGGTCGGGCAGACCTCGGTGAGGTTGCCGGAGAACTCGCTTTCGAGGGTGCCGTCTTCAACGCGACCGAAGTACACGTTGTCGTGTGCGCCGAATACGCCGAGGTCGGTACCGCCGGCGTAGTCTTTATAGAAGCGTACGCAGCGATAGCAGGCGATGCAGCGGTTCATTTCGTGGGAAATGAACGGGCCCAGTTGCTGGTTCTGGTGAGTACGCTTGGTGAAGCGATAGCGGCGCTCGTTGTGGCCGGTCATCACCGTCATGTCTTGCAGGTGGCAGTGACCGCCTTCCTCACAGACCGGGCAGTCGTGAGGGTGGTTGGTCATCAGCCATTCGACGACGCTGGCGCGAAACACTTTCGCTTCTTCGTCGTCGATGGAGATCCAGCTGCCGTCGGTGGCGGGGGTCATGCAGGACATGACGATCCGACCACGCTTGTCGTTCTCGTCGGTGTACTGCTTGACCGCGCACTGGCGGCAAGCGCCAACGCTGCCAAGGGCTGGGTGCCAGCAGAAATAAGGGATATCGAGGCCTAGCGACAGACACGCCTGTAACAGGTTGTCTGCCCCATCGACTTCGAGCTCTTTGCCGTCTACGTGGATAGTGGCCATGGTTCAAAGTTCTTCGTTGGCCCGGTGTCAGCGGGCGTGGCTAATGGAATCTTGTTATTCGCGTGAATCAACACAGCCGTTTACGGCGTCATCACACGAGAAGACGAAGGGCACGGACCCTTCGCCTTTTTAAGCGTTTACGCGCCGACTACGATCGGCTTTGCCAGAGGCGGGACGACGGCGCTGGTAGGCGCGATGCCGGCTTCGAACTCATGGCGGAAGTATTTGATTGCGCTGCCCAACGGCTCCACGGCACCCGGTGCGTGTGCACAGAAGGTCTTGCCCGGGCCGAGGAAACCGACCAGACCCAGCAGGGTCTCGATATCGCCGGCTTGGCCTTCACCGTTCTCGATCGCGCGCAGCAGCTTGACGCTCCACGGCAGACCGTCACGGCACGGGGTGCAGAAGCCGCAGGATTCGCGGGAGAAGAACTCTTCCATGTTGCGCAGCAACGACACCATGTTGACGCTGTCGTCCACCGCCATGGCCAGGCCGGTACCCATACGGGTGCCCACTTTGGCGATGCCGCCGGCATACATTTGTGCGTCCAGGTGTTCCGGCAACAGGAAACCGGTACCGGCGCCGCCTGGCTGCCAGCACTTGAGCTTGTAACCGTCGCGCATGCCGCCGGCGTAGTCTTCGAACAGCTCGCGACCGGTGACGCCGAACGGCAGTTCCCACAGGCCGGGGTTCTTGACCTTGCCGGAGAAGCCCATGAGCTTGGTGCCCATGTCTTCACTGCCTTCGCGGGCCAACGATTTGTACCAGTCCACGCCGTCGGCAATGATCGCCGGCACGTTGCACAGGGTTTCCACGTTGTTCACGCAAGTCGGCTTGCCCCACACGCCCACGGCGGCAGGGAAGGGCGGCTTGGAGCGCGGGTTGGCGCGGCGGCCTTCGAGGGAGTTGATCAGTGCGGTTTCTTCACCGCAGATGTAACGCCCGGCGCCGGTGTGGACGAACAGCTCGAAATCGAAGCCGCTGCCCAGGATGTTTTTACCCAGCAGGCCTGCTGCCTTGGCTTCTTCCACGGCACGGTTGAGGTGCTTGGCGGCGGTGGTGTATTCGCCACGCAGGAAGATGTAGCCACGGTAGGTTTTCAGCGCGCGAGCACTGATCAGCATGCCTTCGATCAGCAGATGGGGCAGTTGCTCCATCAGCATGCGGTCTTTCCAGGTGTTCGGCTCCATTTCATCCGCGTTGCACAACAGGTAGCGGATGTTGATGGATTCGTCCTTGGGCATCAGGCCCCACTTCACGCCCGTGGGGAAGCCTGCACCGCCGCGGCCCTTGAGGCCGGAGTCTTTCACGGTCTGGACGATGTCGTCCTGGGCCATGTCGGCGAAGGCCTTGCGCGCAGCGGCGTAACCGTTCTTGGCTTGGTACTCGTCGAGCCATACGGCTTCGCCGTCGTCACGCAGACGCCAGGTCAGCGGGTGAGTCTCGGCCGAACGCTTGATGCGGTTGGCTGGACCGAAGGAAGTCAGGGTCATACGTAGCCCTCGAGCAATTTGGCAACACCGGCAGGCTGCACATCACCGAACGTGTCGTCGTCGATCATCAACGCCGGCGCCTTGTCGCAGTTGCCGAGGCAGCAGACTGGCAGCAGGGTGAAACGACCGTCGGCGGTGGTCTGACCCAGGCCGATGCCCAGCTTGCTCTGGATTTCGCTGACCACCGACTCGTGGCCGCCGATGTAGCAGACCATGCTGTCGCAGACGCGAATGATGTGACGGCCCACAGGCTGACGGAAGATCTGGCTATAGAACGTCGCCACGCCTTCAACGTCGCTGGCCGGGATGCCGAGGATTTCGCCGATGGCGTAGAGCGCGCCGTCAGGCACCCAGCCACGTTCCTTCTGGACGATCTTCAGGGCTTCGATCGACGCCGCGCGCGGGTCTTCGTAGTGATGCAGCTCGTGCTCGATGGCCGAGCGCTCGGTTTCGCTCAGGGCGAAACGGTCTGTCTGGATAAGCGGGCTGTTCATGCTTAGCGGTCCACGTCGGCCATAACGAAATCGATACTACCCAGGTACGCGATCAAGTCCGCGACCATGCTGCCTTTGATCACCGAAGGGATCTGCTGCAGGTGCGGGAAGCTTGGAGTACGAATCCGGGTGCGGTAGCTCATGGTGCCGCCATCGCTCGTCAGGTAATAACTGTTGATGCCCTTGGTCGCTTCGATCATCTGGAAGGATTCGTTGGCCGGCATGACCGGGCCCCACGAAACTTGCAGGAAGTGCGTGATCAGGGTCTCGATGTGTTGCAGCGTGCGCTCTTTGGGCGGCGGCGTGGTCAGCGGGTGATCCGCCTTGTACGGGCCTTCCGGCATGTTGCGCATGCACTGCTCGATGATCTTGAGGCTCTGGCGCATTTCTTCGACGCGAACGATGCAACGGTCGTAGGCATCGCCATTGGCCGCCAGCGGGATTTCGAATTCGAAGTTTTCGTAGCCGGAGTAAGGGCGAGCCTTACGCAGGTCGAAATCGCAACCGGTGGAACGCAGGCCGGCACCAGTGACGCCCCATTCCAGGGCTTCCTTGGTGTTGTAGGCAGCGACGCCGATGGTCCGGCCACGCAGGATGCTGTTGTCCAGTGCGGCTTTCTGGTATTCGTCCAGACGCTTTGGCATCCACTCGACGAAATCCTTGACCAGTTTTTCCCAGCCGCGCGGCAAGTCGTGAGCGACGCCACCGATGCGGTACCAGGCCGGGTGCAGACGGAAACCGGTGATGGCTTCGATCACCGTGTACGCCTTCTGGCGGTCGGTGAAGGTGAAGAACACCGGGGTCATGGCGCCGACGTCCTGGATGTAAGTCCCCAGGAACAGCAGGTGGCTGGTGATCCGGAAGAACTCGGCCATCATGATGCGGATGACGTCGACCTTCTCGGGCACCTTGATGCCGGCCAGCTTCTCGACCGAGAGCACGTACGGCAGGTTGTTCATCACGCCGCCGAGGTAGTCGATACGGTCGGTGTACGGAATGAAACTGTGCCAGGACTGACGCTCGGCCATCTTCTCGGCACCACGGTGGTGGTAACCGACGTCGGGCACGCAGTCGACGATCTCTTCACCGTCCAGCTGCAGAATGATGCGGAACGCACCGTGCGCCGAAGGGTGGTTGGGACCGAGGTTGAGGAACATGTAGTCCTCGTTCGCACCGGAACGCTTCATGCCCCAGTCTTCAGGCTTGAAGCGCGCGGCTTCTTCCTCAAGCTGTTGCTTGGCCAGGGTCAGGCTGAACGGGTCAAACTCGGTGGCACGGGCCGGGAAGTCCTTGCGCAGCGGGTGACCTTCCCAGGTCGGCGGCATCATGATGCGGGTCAGGTGCGGGTGACCGGCAAAGTTGATGCCGTACATGTCCCACACTTCACGCTCGTACCAGTTGGCGTTCGGCCAGAGACCGGTAACGGTCGGCACGCTGAGGTCGCTCTCGGACAAGGCGACCTTGATCATTACGTCACTATTACGCTCGATCGACATCAAGTGATAGAACACAGTGAAGTCGGCGCCGCTTGGCAGCCCTTGACGCTTGGTGCGCAGACGCTCGTCCACGCCGTGCAGGTCATAGAGCATGACGTACGGCTTGGGCAGGTTGCGCAGGAAGGTCAGGACTTCGACGAGTTTGGCGCGGGCAACCCAAAGCACCGGCATGCCGGTGCGGGTCGGCTGGGCGGTGAACGCCTCCGGGCCAAAACGATTGTTCAGTTCGACGACCACATCCTGGTCGTCTGCCTTATAAGGCGGGATGTACAGAGCACTGCCTGTAGTCATGGTTATTTATCGCTTTCGGTCAACGTAAAGAATGAAGCCAGTTTCTCGTTTCTTTGTAAGAACAGATCTGGATCAGACTTCGTCGGGGCTGCGCAGGTTGGTTACCTGAATACGCTGTTCGCGGCGCTGTTCCTTTTGCGAAGGCATCTCGGCGCGGTAAACGCCTTGATCGCCAACGACCCAGGAAAGTGGGCGACGCTCCTGGCCAATCGACTCCTGCAACAGCATCAAGCCTTGCAGAAAAGCTTCAGGGCGGGGTGGGCAGCCAGGCACGTAGACGTCCACGGGCAGGAACTTGTCCACCCCTTGAACGACGGAGTAGATGTCGTACATGCCACCGGAGTTGGCGCACGAACCCATGGAGATGACCCATTTAGGCTCGAGCATTTGCTCGTAGAGACGCTGAATGATCGGCGCCATCTTGATGAAGCAGGTACCGGCGATAACCATGAAATCCGCCTGACGCGGCGATGCCCGGATAACCTCGGCGCCAAAGCGCGCGATGTCGTGGGGCGCCGTGAAGGCGGTGGTCATTTCCACGTAGCAGCACGAAAGACCGAAGTTATACGGCCACAGGGAGTTCTTGCGCCCCCAGTTGATCGTGCCGTTGAGCACGTCTTCGAGCTTGCCCATGAAAATGTTTTTGTGGACTTGATCTTCTAACGGATCGGAAACGGTTTCCCGTTTGCCAATCGGATACTGCTCGTTAGGAGCATCGGGGTCGATCCTGGTGAGATTGTATTGCATTGCCAAAGCCTCATTGTTTCAGCTTCGCTTGCCGCTTACGACGAGCTTCCGGAGCCCAGTCAAGGGCGCCCACTCGGAATAGGTAGACAAGGCCTGCCAACAGAATTGCTATGAAAACGAGAGCTTCGACGAATCCGGTCCAGCCGCTTTCGCGGACGGACACAGACCAGGCAAAGAGAAAAAGGGCTTCGATATCGAAGATCACGAAAAGCATCGCGACCAGATAGAATTTGGCTGAGAGCCGCAAGCGGGCGCCACCGGTAGGTAGCATGCCGGACTCGAACGGTTCGTTTTTGCTGCGGCCCCAGGCTTTTGACCCGAGGAGGCTGGAGACGCCGAGCATGAAGGCGCAAAGGCCGCCGACACCCAGAAGGAAAATGGCAAAGCCCCAGTTGTGGGCCATGAGTCCGGTCGCTTCGGGCATGCTGGTAATCCTTAACAGAGAGCAAAGGTCTCTGAGCTTGAAAAGAAACAAAGCAGTGACGATATGTCGCAGCAATCAATCGCGGTGATTTTATGGCTAAACACCGAGCAAGTAAAATTCAGATAGCGAAATTATTTACAAGAATAAGGACATAGCGTGTCTCCAAAGCCCTGTAGCCCATGCGGCTCGGGCATTAGCGGGGGTTTTGTCAAATATGTGTTGTAGGGAATGTAACGAACATAGTTGCTGCTGAATGATAATCAATATTATTTGACGTGGTTTTCAAACTGTTTAACGGGTGAGTGGCTGGGAAGTTGTCTTATATGCGCGTTACTGCAAGTAGCAGGCGTCCCCGTTTTACCCTCTTTTTCTGATCGCGACACCGCTCTGGATCAATGTTTTTGTCTGTCTGGGTCTGTAGGAGCGAGGCTTGCCCGCGAAGAACGCGCCATGGTTTTTCAGGCGTACCGCGTCATCGTTCTTCGCGGGCAAGCCTCGCTCCTACAAAAGCAGGTGAAATCCCAGGCAAAAAAACGCCCCGAACCAGTCGGGGCGTCAGATGTGCAGCGCTGCGGTTAGCTTTTATTCGGTCCGCAACGGCCGTTTACTCAGGCGAAGCAGATCAGTGGAACTGTTCTTCTTCGGTCGAACCGGTCAGCGCGGTCACCGAGGACGTGCCACCTTGAATCACGGTGGTCATGTCGTCGAAGTAGCCGGTGCCCACTTCCTGCTGGTGAGCCACGAAGGTGTAACCCTTGGCAGCGTCAGCGAACTCTTGCTCTTGCAGCTTCACGTAGGCAGTCATGTCGTTGCGGGCGTAGTCGTGCGCCAGGTTGAACATGCTGTGCCACATGTTGTGAATGCCGGCCAGGGTGATGAACTGGTGCTTGTAGCCCATGGCGGACAGTTCGCGCTGGAACTTGGCGATGGTCGCGTCGTCCAGGTTTTTCTTCCAGTTGAAGGAAGGCGAGCAGTTGTACGACAGCAGTTGGTCCGGGTATTCCTTTTTGATCGCTTCAGCGAAGCGACGAGCCTCGTCCAGATCCGGCTTGGCGGTTTCGCACCAGATCAGGTCGGCGAACGGCGCGTAGGCCAGGCCGCGAGCGATGGCCTGGTCGAGACCGGCACGCACTTTGTAGAAGCCTTCCTGGGTACGTTCGCCAGTCACGAATGGCTGGTCGTACGGATCGCAATCGGAAGTCAGCAGGTCGGCTGCGTTGGCGTCGGTACGGGCCAGGATGATGGTCGGTGTACCGGCAACGTCAGCTGCCAGACGAGCAGCAGTCAGCTTCTGCACGGCTTCCTGGGTCGGAACCAGTACCTTGCCGCCCATGTGGCCGCATTTTTTCACGGAAGCCAGTTGGTCTTCGAAGTGAACGCCGGCAGCGCCTGCTTCGATCATGCTCTTCATCAGTTCGTAGGCGTTCAGTACACCACCGAAACCGGCTTCAGCGTCAGCCACGATCGGAGCGAAGTAGTCGATGTAACCTTCGTCGCCCGGGTTCTTGCCGGCTTTCCACTGGATCTGGTCAGCGCGACGGAACGAGTTGTTGATGCGCTTGACCACGGTCGGAACCGAATCCACCGGGTACAGCGACTGATCCGGGTACATCGATTCGGCGGAGTTGTTGTCCGCGGCCACTTGCCAGCCCGACAGGTAGATCGCCTGGATACCGGCTTTGACTTGTTGCACAGCCTGGCCGCCGGTCAGGGCGCCCATGCAGTTGACGAAATCTTTCTCAGGACGGAAGGACGGCTTGGCACCCTGGGTGACCAGGTTCCAAAGCTTGTCGGCGCCCATTTTTGCAAAGGTGTGCTCAGGTTGAACCGAGCCACGCAGACGGACGACGTCAGCAGCGGAGTAATTGCGTGTCACGCCTTTCCAGCGCGGGTTTTCAGCCCAATCTTTTTCGAGGGCTGCAATTTGCTGTTCGCGTGTCAGTGCCATGGAGATAAACCTCGTCGCATAGGTCTTGATTGGAAATTCATGCCCCTGCCTGGTACGCAATTCAAAGGGGCGTAAAAGGCTGCTCGCTGACCAGAAGCTTAGGTGGTCAAGTCGGGTTCGGCGGGGATGGCGACGGGATGAACGATGGGCTCGAGGGGAAGTGAGCAGGTAAGGGCGAACTGGCGAGCGCATTCGGGCGTCGTGGGCCTTGGTGCGAACTTCAGTGTGGAGCCGGGTTACCTAATTACGCTTCCGTCCCTCGGGACAACTTCGTTCCAGTCGGCAACCTCGTCAAACACACCTTGTGGGCGGTACAGACACGAATCGGCTCGCGGGGTAGGTGCGAACAGCGACTCGAAAGCCCTTGCCAGGGCCTCTGATTAGCGGGAGCGAGGCCATCATGCCTTTGCTTTTTTGGCTCGTCAAACGTTTTGTAGTGCTTTTTTTAAAGCACTACATCTTTGGTCTAATACGACTAATCAGTCAGTTTTCGGTGGTTTAGTCCAAAGTATCGACTTTCACCCGCAGAGTCATGTCATCCCGGCCCTGAGTCGAGTAGCTGCGGGTCTGGCCCTGTTTGTCGGCCTGAGTCTGGCGGTTCACGCCGGCCAGGGTGATCCATTCACCCAGTCGACCCGTGACAGTTGTGTCGGTACTTTGCACATTCACTACATCGGAACGTTCCTGGCTCATCCGGTCACGGTTGGTACTGATTGCCAGATGAACGATGTCGCCGGTGACGCTGGCGGTGACGTAGAAACCTTGAGTGACATTGCGGTATTCGGTCTGGCTGCGCAGATCGCCATAAGAATCGGTCTGCGTGCTGGTCAACGGTACGCTCTGACCGACCTGGATCAGTGCTGGTGTGCCTTCGCTGGCCTGAACCTGCTGGATACCGCCGTCACGGCTGTCGGTGCTGCGGTTGATGATGCGAGTCTGGCTCGGCTTGGCACCGTTCACCGAGTAACCCTGATCGCCCTGGAAGTTGTTTTCGTTGGTGTCGACGGTGATCAGCAAGCGCTTGGCGGCCACGTCGAGTTGGCCGATCAAGGCCTTGAGTTCGTCGATCTTGCGTTGTTCGGCGTTGACGATCAGCTGATTGCCGTAGGCGCTGACCTGGCCGTCCTTGCCGATGAAATTCTGCGCCACCGGCAGCAGGTCGGCGCTGGTGCGATAGTTCAGGGGCACGATCTCGGTGGCGGCCATGACCGAAAAACTGCAGGTCAGCAGCAGCGTGGTGAGCAGGGTGCGTAGGGACATATCCGTTATCTCCGCAATCAAAGGCTTGAGTTTGCCAGTTTGTCGGCCCATGGTGGGGCAAGTTGAATCGTAGACAGCAAAACGCCCCGGCATCCGAGGATGGCGGGGCGTTTTGGGTTGTTCCTGATGTGCATTTGTGGCGAGGGGGCTTGCCCCCGTTGGGTCGCGAAGCGGCCCCCAGATTTTAGGGCTGCTGCGCAGCCCAACGGGGGCAAGCCCCCTCGCCACAGGTCTCAGGCGGAGTGCCGCACCATGTCCACATGCGGAATCCCGGCTTCCAGGAATTCCTCACTGACCATGCTGAAGCCCAAGCGTTCATAGAACGCCGTGGCCTGCACTTGCGCGCTCAGCATTTGTTGCTTCAGCCCGCGCTCCTCGGCTTCACCGATCACCGCTTGCATCAGCGCATCGCCGACTTTCAAGCCGCGCCAGTCCTTCAGCACCGATACCCGGCCGATGTGACCATCTGGCAGTAGCCGGGCGGTGCCGATCGGGAAGTCGCCTTCAAAGGCCAGGAAGTGGACTGCCGTTGCGTCATCAGCATCCCATTCCAGTTCAGGCGGAACGGATTGCTCGGCGATGAACACCGTCTCACGAATGCGCCGGATCTCGGCGTTATCCTTTTGCCAGTCTGCGACACGAACGCGAATTTTATTCATCGGCAAACCCCAGGCTTCCCTGCTTGATCAGCTCACACAGCAGGCCGCGGCCGTCTTCGTCGATCAGCCACTCGCCAAGGTTGTCGACGTGCAGCGCATCGGCGGCGCAGATCATCTTCAGCAGCTCGCGCAGTTTGCCCGGCAGGTAACGGCTCTGACCGCTGGCAAACAGCAGCAGGTCGTCATCAACTTCCGACCAGGCCAGGCGTGCGCTCGGGTTGCGGATCAGGATCGCGCCTTGCTCGAGGCTGGCGAGCAGGTCGTCTTCTTCGATTTCTTCCGGGCCAACCACCAGCTCCGGGTAGCGCGGCTCGGTCATGAACTGGCCGAACCAGGTCAGCAGCAGGCGCTCATCGCTCATGTGCTCGGCCAGCAGGCTTTTCAGGCGATCGAGGGCGTCGTGCTGGATCTGATGAGGATCGACCGCCGGCAGGGCGTCGGCGTCGGTGTAACGCTCTTCGTCCGACAGGAACTGGCTGAGGAAGTCGGTGAAGTGGGTCAGCACTTCAGCGGCGCTCGGGGCGCGGAAACCAACCGAGTAGGTCATGCAGTCATCGACGGCCACGCCGCAGTGGGCCAGGCGCGGTGGCAGATACAGCATGTCGCCCGGTTCCAGAACCCACTCATCGGTGGCTTCGAAATCAGCGAGGATGCGCAAGTCGGCGTGTTGCAGCAGCTTGCTCTCGGAATCGCACATCTGGCCGATTTTCCAGTTGCGCTTGCCGTGACCCTGAAGCAGGAACACATCGTAGTTGTCGAAGTGCGGACCCACGCTGCCACCCGGGGCGGCGAAGCTGATCATCACATCGTCGACGCGCCAGCTCGGCAGGAAGCGGAAGTTCTCCAGCAGCTCGGCGACTTCCGGCACGAACTGGTCGACGGCTTGCACCAGCAGGGTCCAGTCACGTTCCGGCAGTTTGCTGAATTCGTCTTCGGCGAACGGACCACGGCGCAATTCCCAAGGACGCTCGCCGTTCTCGATCACCAGGCGCGATTCGACTTCTTCTTCCAGCGCCAGGCCGGCCAGTTCGTCGGCGTCGATCGGGCTTTCGAAATCAGGGATCGCCTGGCGGATCAGCAGGGGTTTTTTCTGCCAGTAGTCACGCAGGAATTCGCGCGCCGTGATGCCGCCCAGAAGTTGAAGAGGAATGTCAGGATTCATGTGTAACCTATTGAAAAAATGCACTTTTCAGACGGGAATAAAAACGCCCGGCGCTGCCGGGCGTCTCAAACGGGTAAAGCGGTCGATCAGATGCGTTTGGCTTGTGCCACAGCGTTACCGATGTAGTTCGCCGGAGTGAGCAGTTTCAGCTCGGCCTTGGCGGCGGCTGGCATGTCCAGGCCGTCGATGAAAGTCTGCAGCGCTTCAGGGCTGATGCCCTTGCCGCGAGTCAGTTCTTTCAGCTTTTCGTACGGGTTTTCGATGTTGTAGCGGCGCATCACGGTCTGGATCGGCTCGGCCAATACTTCCCAGCAGGCGTCCAGGTCAGCAGCGATTTTCTGAGCGTTGAGCTCCAGTTTGCTGATGCCTTTGAGGCTGGCTTCGTACGCGATCACGCTGTGGGCGAAGCCGACACCGAGGTTGCGCAGTACGGTGGAGTCGGTCAGGTCGCGCTGCCAGCGGGAGATCGGCAGCTTGCTCGCCAGGTGCTGGAACAGTGCGTTGGCGATCCCCAGGTTGCCTTCGGAGTTTTCGAAGTCGATCGGGTTGACCTTGTGCGGCATGGTCGACGAACCGATTTCGCCAGCGATGGTGCGCTGTTTGAAATACCCCAGGGAGATGTAGCCCCAGATGTCGCGGTCGAAGTCGATCAGGATGGTGTTGAAGCGCGCGATCGCGTCGAACAGCTCGGCGATGTAGTCGTGCGGTTCGATCTGCGTGGTGTACGGGTTGAAGCCCAGGCCCAGCTCGTCTTCGATGAAGGCGCGGGCATTGGCTTCCCAGTCGATCTCAGGGTAGGCCGACAGGTGAGCGTTGTAGTTGCCGACAGCGCCGTTGATCTTGCCCAGCAGCGGAACGGCGGCGACTTGAGCGATCTGACGCTCCAGACGGTAAACCACGTTCGCCAGCTCTTTGCCCAGGGTGGTCGGCGAGGCCGGTTGACCGTGGGTGCGCGACAGCATAGGCACGTCAGCGAAACGGATGGCCAGCTCGCGAATGGCTTCGGCAGTCTGGCGCATCAGCGGCAGCATCACATCATCACGGCCTTCGCGCAGCATCAGGGCGTGGGACAGGTTGTTGATGTCCTCGCTGGTGCAGGCAAAGTGGATGAATTCGCTGACGGCAGCCAGTTCTGGCAACTTGGCCGCTTGCTCTTTGAGCAGGTACTCAATGGCTTTGACGTCGTGGTTGGTGGTGCGCTCGATCTCTTTGACACGCTCGGCGTGCTCCAGAGAGAAGTTTTCCGCCAGGGTGTTCAGCACCGCGTTGGCTTCGGCGGAGAACGCCGGCACTTCGCTGATGGCAGGGTGAGCGGCCAGGCGCTGGAGCCAGCGCACTTCAACCAGGACGCGAGCACGGATCAGGCCGTATTCGCTGAAAATTGGGCGCAGGGCCTGGGTTTTGCCGGCGTAGCGGCCGTCAACAGGGGAAACCGCAGTGAGCGAAGAGAGCTGCATGGGGTGTTCTCGGACAGTCGGGCAACGAAATGGGGCGCGTATCATACATGAAAAAATCCGCCGGTCCGTTGCCAACTGACCGGCGTATTACGCGTTACTGACTACAAAGCGGTATTGCGGGCGCGGTTCAGCTGCTGCGCATCAGCGGGTAAAGCTCTTTAAGCAGCTTGCGCCGGCTGATCACCAACTGCCAGCGATGACCGCCCAACTGCCGCCACAGGCGCGCCGAACGGATCCCGGCGAGCAACAGCGCGCGAATCTTCGAGGCATTGCTTGGTTGCTGCAGGTTGCGCATGTCGCCATGCACCTGAATCCGTTGGCGCAGGGTGCTCAGGGTGTCCTGATACAGCGCACCGCAGGCGGCGATCACGTTT
Organism: Pseudomonas sp. GM50; assembly: GCF_000282375.1. GTDB lineage: Bacteria > Pseudomonadota > Gammaproteobacteria > Pseudomonadales > Pseudomonadaceae > Aquipseudomonas. The sequence goes on along the minus strand of NZ_AKJK01000140.1, from coordinate 2,361 downwards.
TCGTGAGCCGGGCCGAAGTGTTCGACCTGGGACTGAATCTGCGGCAAACGCTTGCCGATCACTTCCAGCATGTCGTCGCGCTTGGCCAGCTGACGCTCCAGCCCCAGCATCGCCAGGGCGTACCGCAGAGGTTCGCGCTGAAGGGTGCTGGGGTCGCGCTCCAGGGCGCCGATCAGGGCGCGGTAGCCGTCACGCAGATTGATATCGTCACCGCCATAGACTTCCAGCGTGTCCTTGGGGTCGCGAATCAACAGGCTGCCGAGCATGCAGGTCAGGCCGGCTTCGTTGGTCTGGCCGCTCTTGGCGATCTTGTCGACCAGTACGGCGGCGAGAAACACGCCGCCCAGGGCCGTCAGTTGCTCCTGAGTCGGGCTCATGAACGCTGACCCTTGCTGGTCCAGGGTTCGGCCACTTCGATCACGCCGCCGCCGAGGCAGATTTCACCGTCGTAGAACACCACGGACTGGCCTGGAGTGACTGCGCGTTGCGGGTCATCGAAGGTCGCGCGGTAGCCGGTGGCGGTCTTTTCCAGCGTGCAAGGCTGGTCGCTTTGGCGATAGCGCACTTTGGCGGTCAGCTTGCGCGGCTCGGTCAAATCGATCGGGTTGACCCAATAGATGTCCGAGGCGAGCAGGGCGCGGGAGAACAAATAAGGGTGATCATTGCCCTGGCCAACGATCAGCTCGTTGTGTTCCAGGTCCTTGATCAGCACATACCACGGCTCGTCGCTGGCGTCTTTCAGGCCGCCGATGCCCAGGCCCTGACGCTGGCCGATGGTGTGGTACATCAAGCCGTGGTGACGGCCGATGACTTCGCCTTCGGTGGTCTTGATCTCGCCTGGCTGGGCTGGCAGGTATTGCTTGAGGAAGTCGCTGAAGCGGCGTTCGCCGATAAAGCAGATCCCGGTGGAGTCCTTTTTCTTCGCGGTGGCCAGGTCGTGTTTCTCGGCAATCGCGCGCACTTCGGGTTTTTCCAGCTCGCCGACCGGGAACAGGGTCTTGGCGATCTGTTCGCCGCCCACGGCATGCAGGAAGTAGCTCTGGTCCTTGTTCGGATCCAGGCCCTTGAGCAATTCGGTGCGGCCATCGATGTCGCGGCGGCGCACGTAGTGGCCGGTGGCGATCAGGTCGGCGCCGAGCATCATGGCGTAGTCGAGGAACGCCTTGAACTTGATTTCGCGGTTGCAGAGGATGTCCGGGTTCGGCGTGCGACCGGCCTTGTACTCGGCCAGGAAATGCTCGAACACGTTGTCCCAGTACTCGGCGGCGAAGTTGGCGGTGTGCAGCTTGATGCCAATCTTGTCGCACACGGCCTGAGCGTCCGCCAGGTCATCCATGGCGGTGCAGTATTCGGTTCCATCGTCTTCTTCCCAGTTCTTCATGAACAGGCCTTCCACCTCATAACCCTGCTCGATCAGCAGGAGAGCGGAAACGGAAGAGTCCACGCCGCCGGACATGCCGACAATAACGCGCTTCTTTTGTGTGTCAGAAGGGGCTGGATCACGCATAGGGATTCAATGAGTGTCTTGAAAAAGGACGCGATTCTAGCAGGCTCAAGCCTGCAAGGCTAAAGAGAAGGGCGGATCAGCTCGAGGCTGAAGTGTTTACCGTCCAGATAATCATCGATACAGCGGATGATCAGCTCACTGCGCCAGTTTGCGCGCTGTTGCAGCAGTTCGTCACGCGTCAGCCATTTTGCGCCGACGATACCGTCATCCAGCTGATAATCCGGGTGGTGTTTGAGCGGTTTTGCGGTGAAGCAGACCCGCTGGTAAGTTACGCCGTTGCTCGGAGCGGTGTAGAGATAAATACCCACCACGCCTGTCGGCTCGACGTCCCAGCCGGTTTCCTCGAGGGTTTCGCGCACAGCGGCCTCGATCAGGGTTTCATCCGGGTCCAGATGGCCGGCGGGCTGGTTGAGCACCGTTTGTCCGTGCTTGAGTTCTTCTACCATCAGGAAGCGGCCGTTGTCTTCGACGATGGTCGCGACGGTGATGTGGGGTAGCCAGTCCATAAGACTTCCTCGATTCGGTTACGCAAAGATTTCAATGTGGGAACCGGCCCACCTGTGGGAGCGAGCCTGCTCGCGATGACGGCGGGTCAGTCGACATCAATGTTGAATGATATAGCGCTATCGCGAGCAGGCTCGCTCCCACAGGGGGCGGGTTACGACCAGATAAATATGTGCGAGCGCCAGAAACAGAAACCCCGGCGCTGGGCCGGGGCTTCTTTGCATCCTTACAACCTTAAACCAGCGCAGCGATCGCGGCGTTGAAGGTGTTGCTCGGGCGCATGGCCTTGCTGATCAGTTCGGCATTGGCGTGGTAGTAACCGCCGATGTCCACTGGCTTTCCCTGAACGG
>NZ_AKJK01000139.1 GCF_000282375.1 Pseudomonas sp. GM50 | reverse complement strand
GCTCCCACAGGGGGAATTGTGTTGTCAGTTGGTTTTGCGCAGGGCCGCATGCTGCGGGTTGAAGGTGAGTACGGCGAGCAGGGTGAATATCAGTGTCAGCCCCGTACATACCGCCAGCGCCATCGGGTTGAAGCGTTCATACAGAGCAAACCGCACCAGTTCCACCGCATGAGTAAAGGGGTTCAAGGCGCACAGCCAATACAACCACTCGCTGGACTCGCGCATTTTCCACAGCGGATACAGTGCCGACGACAGGAAAAACAGCGGGAAGATCACGAAGTTCATCACCCCGGCAAAGTTCTCCAGTTGGCGGATGGCGTTGGACAGCAACAGCCCCAGCGCACTGAGCATCAACGCCACCTGCAGCAATGCCGGCAAGGCCAGCAACAAACCCATGGCCGGCGGTTGTACACCGTACAGCCAGGCAATCGCCAGAAAGGCGTACACCTGCAACAGCGAAATCAGCGACGTCGCCAGCAATTTGCTGCACAGCAGGAAGGTCCGGGGCAGGGGGCTGGTCAGCAGCACGCGCATGCTGCCCATCTCCCGGTCGTAGACCATCGACAGCGAACCTTGCATGCCGTTGAACAACAGGATCATGCAGGCCAGGCCCGGGATGATGTAAACCTCGTAGGGAATGTAAGTGTCGTAGGGCTCGATGATGGCGATGCCGAGTGCCGCGCGGAAACCGGCAGCGAACACCAGCAGCCACAGCAACGGCCGCACCAGCGCGCTGAGAAACCGCGTGCGCTGTAACACAAAGCGCAGCCATTCGCGCAGTACGATACCGCTGAAACATTGCCAGTAGGCGTTCATTGGGCGGCTCCTGAAGTCGTCAGTCGAGTGAAGGCCGAACCCAGGTCGCCGCCATGTTCCAGGCTCAACGCCTCAGCCTGTCCGCTGGCCACCAACCGCCCTTGGTGCAGGATCAGCAAGTCGTCCCTGGGCTGCACTTCATCCAGCAAATGGGTGGTCCAGAGCACGCTGATGTTGTGCTCGCGGCACAGGCTGCGGATGTGTTGGTTGAGCGCCAGTCGGCTGGCTGGATCAAGGCCGACGCTCGCTTCGTCGAGCAGCAACAGGCTTGGCTCATGCAGCAACGCGCGGGCAATTTCCACCCGGCGGCGATGGCCGCCATTGAGCTCGCGTACCCGTTCGCGACGGCGCTCGGTCAGGGCCTGGCGCGCCAGTTCGGCATCGACCCGAAGGCCAGTCTGGCGCCGGGACAAACCATGCAACGCGGCGTGATAACGCAGGTTTTGCTCAACGCTGAGGTCCAGATCCAGGGTGCTTTGCTGAAACACCACACCCAATTGTTTCAACGCTGGACGTACCGAGGTGCGCAAGGAGCAGCCGCCGACCCGAATATCACCGCGCTGCAGATCATAGAGGCGGGTGAGCAGCGCAATCAGCGTCGACTTGCCCGCGCCGTTCGGTCCCAACAGCGCGGCAAAACGCCCCGCTGCCAGATTGAAACTCACCTGACGCAAGGCCTCCCGCTGGCCGTAAGCGAAACTCAGGTCGCTGACTTCAAGGGCGTTCATGGCGTCACCACCACGCCCCACGGATAGCGCCCGACTTTCACCGATTTAGTGACCTTGAGGCTGTCGACATCGATCACCGATACGTCGCCGCTGACGCCATTGGTGGCCAGCAATTGGCGTTGATCCGGGGTGAACGACATCTGCCAGACCCGTCGGCCCACCAACAGGTAATCAACGATCTCGAAGGTCTTGGCGTCGATCACCGCCACATGGTTGGCCGGGCCGAGGGCGACGAAACCGTACTTGCCGTCGGCGCTGAGTTTGATCCCCACCGGTTGGACTTTGTCTGGGTGCACGCCTTTGATCTGGAAGGTCAGGGTCTTGAGGACCTTGCGGCTGGCGACGTCGAGAATCGTCACCGTGCCGCCGATTTCCGCCGAGGCCCAGAGCTGCGAGCCATCGGGATTGAATTCGACGAAACGCGGCCGCTGATCGACCAGGGTGTTGTCGGTTAGGGTCTGGGTGCTGGTGTCGATCCAGTGCAGCATGTTGGTGGTTTCACTGGTGTTCACCGCCCACTTGCCGTCGGGGCTGACGGCCATGCCTTCGGGCTCGACGCCAACGTTGATCTGCCCCAGCACCTTGGAGGTTTCGGTGTCGATCACCGTCACCAGCGCATCGTCCTCGTTGGAGACGTACAACCAGCGATTGTTGGGGTGCAGGGCGAATTGCTCGGGGTCTTTGCCCGAGGGCAGTTCCTTGATGATCTTGCGCGTGGCGACGTCCATCACCTGGACCCGGTCCGAATCGCTGGCGCAGATGTACAGCAGCGTATTGTCGTGGGACAGCAACAGGCCACGCGGGCGCTGGCCGACGGGCAGGGTGTCGGTGACTTGCAGGGTCTGCATGTCGATCAGGCTCAGGCTGTTGTCCTTTTCGTTCGAAACCCAGGCGGTGCTGGCAGCGGCGTGCCCGGCGGCGAGCAGCAGAGCCCAGGAAAGCAGGGCACAGGAAAGCAGGGTGCGGCGCATGGCAGATTCCTTATTGTTGTTGTCGTGAAAAAAGGATCAGAGAAAGCGGCAGCGGACCTCGGCTTTGTCGTAACCCAGGCTGTCCATTTCATTGACGGGGTGCAGGAAGCCGTCTTGCGGCGAGGTGCTGACCAGCGCCCGGGGTTGCACGATGGGGATCGGCTGGCGCAACTGACCGTTCCACGACCGATAACTGAGCTTGCGACCCTTGAAACCGTCCAATGGCAATTGATCGCTGACTTCAAGCGTACGAATCGCCATGGCATCGGCCTGACGCAGTTTGCCCACCGCACTGGCGATGCTGCGTACGGCAATCCACGCGGCGAAATCCCGGTCATTCATCCAGCGCCCGGCCAGGGCTTCGAAGCGCTTTTGCAACTGCGCGGCGCCGTAGGTTTCCACGGTTTTGTGCCAGCCCACCGGCGTCAGGCCCTGGGTGCCAGCGACCGGCCGTGGATACCAGGTCTGGTAGGGCACGTACTCGCCGAAGTCGCCGCGTTCATCCGCCACCAGCACCACGTCGTACTCGGCGGTCTGGGTGAACAGCGGCATGTCGGCCTGGGCGCTGCGGCGCTGATCGTTATCGAAGCTCCAGGCTTTCTCCGCCACCAGTTGCAGGCCGAAGCGTTTGGCCGCCCGGCGCAGGGCGGCGGCATAGGCTTGATCGTCCGCGGTCGGGCCGACGATCAGCAGTGCCCGTTGCCATTTGCGCAGCACCAGAAATTGCGCCAACGCATCGGCCAGCATCGCGCGGCTTGGCAGGCTGTGCAGCACGTTCGGCAGGCAGTCGGTGCTGCGCAGGCTGTCATCCGGGCTGCCGGCATTGAACAGCAAACTGTCGGGTAGCACGGCGCTGAGACGGCGCAGTGTTTCCGCCGGTGCATTCACCACAAACAGGCGCAGGCCTTGTTCGTATTGGGCCTTGGCCGCTTCGATCAGCGCATCCGGACTGTCGACGCTGACGCTGACCAGACTGTAGCTGTGATTGAGAAAGCGCCCGGTACTGTTGCTGTCGGTGATCGCCAGTTCGGCGCCGCGCAGGCCGGCATCGGTCGGTTCGGGGATGACGTTCGACAGTAACGGCCCGAGGTCGGGGCGATAACCGAGGTAGCCGATCTGCACTTGCAGCGGTGCATCAGCCGCCTGTACCTGGGTCGCAACCCCGGCGGCGCAGGCTATCGCCAACAGGTAGATCAAGGCGTAAGGGGCGAGCTGGCGCATAAAGGCACTCCATCACAGGTAGCGTCAGCATAGGAACCCTGGACGGGCGGGGAAATATGCAGAAAGTACCGATGGGCCAGTACCAAGGTAGTAACTCACCCCGGGCGGCGCGGTTTTAGCATGGGCTGCAACGGCCATCACTCAAGGGGGGAGATTGACCATGCGTATTCTCAAGGCACTGCTCCTGCCGTTTTTGCTGATCCTGACCCTGATCGGCGTCGACAAGCTTCACGGCGCCCGACCCGTATTGGTTGGGCCTGCGCCACAAGCCCTACTACCAAGGGAGTAGGCCGCGGCCACCAAAGCAGCATGGGGTTGGCGCAAAGCCGTTCCTAAGATGGGTGCCATAGCCTCTTCAAAGAGGTTTTGCGTGCAATCTTGAGGGCAGAACAATGACAACAAAACGCAACGCCTTGCTCGTTGCCGGACTGCTGGCCGGTTTCATCAACGCAGGTTCCGTCTGGGCCCACGGCAACGTGGTACCCCAAGCCGTCGAAACCCAGGGACTGACCCCGATCAAGGATGCCGGTGTGCAGGTCGATGCCGATGGTTGGGCGGCGGCGAACCCTTACCGCTCCTCCCCGGAGCGCGATAAAGCCGTGCAAATCGGCTCTTCGGCCTACAACCAGAACTGTGCGGCCTGTCATGGCCTGGAAGCCAAGTCCGGCGGCATCGCTCCCGACTTGCGCATGCTCGACGCCGGCGAGGCCGGTGATGAATGGTTCGTCGAACGCGTGCGCCATGGCGCCGTGCGTGACGGCCGGGTGTACATGCCGAAAATGGCTGACTACCTGAGCCAGGAAGCCTTGTGGGCGGTACGCACCTACCTGGACAGCGTGCGCGTCGAGGAGTGACCCATGCGTTTGCTCGCGGTGTTGATCAGTGCTGTGTGGCTGTGTTGCCAGGCAACGCAGGCGCAGGTCCGTACCTATGACGAAATGATCGCCGCCGCCGAGCTGAAAGTCGCGGTGTACAAGGACTTCGCGCCCTACAGCTTTGAAGACGCTGGCGAGGCTCGCGGGGTCGATGTCGAACTTGCACAGGCCCTGGCCAAGGCCATGGGGGTACGCCTGAAACTGATCTGGGCACCCGCCGGGGAGAAGCTCGACGACGACCTGCGCGATTACATCTGGCGTGCTAGCCAGTTGCACAATCAGCAACTGGCCGACCTGATGATGCGCGTGCCCTACGATCGCGATTACTCCCAGAAACGCAATGAACTGGGTGAACTGGAAAACGGCCATGTGGTGATGTTCGGGCCGTACCAGACCGAACAATGGCAAGTCGCTTACGACCGTCGTCGTCTGGACTCGGTGGCCAGTGTCGCGGTATTCCAGCAGCACCCGATCGGCGTCGAAGTCGACAGCGTGCCGTCGTTTTACCTGACCTCGGTGTTCAACGGCATGCTCGCCGCCAAGACCCACCATTACCCAGGCGTGCCCCAGGCGTTTGCCGCGATGAAGGCTGGTGAAGTCGACGCGGTAATGGCCATGCGCGGCGAGATCGACTGGCAAGTCCATCAGGCCGCCGACCCGCAAGTGGCGCTGGCGGAAAACGCCTACCCGAACATGGGCAAACAGCTTTGGGAGATCGGCATGGCGGTGCATGAAAGCAACCGGCAACTGGCCTACGCCGTGGAAGAGGCGCTGGAAGCGTTGATTCGCGAGGGCTCGGTGAAAGCCATTTATGCCCGTTACGGCCTGCGGTATGACGTGCCCGAGATGTATCAATAGTGAACTGGCGCGCGAGTTGTCTGTTGGCCTGCTGGTTGCCATTGGCCGCGCAGGCGGTTGAGGTCGATCCGGTGCCGTCGGTGATGTGGGGGTTCTATCACAAGCAGATGCTCGGCGACGCACCGTTCGTGTTCGACGAGCGGGTCAAGTTGCTCGCGCCGCCATTTGCCGAAGACGCTCGGCAAGTGCCGCTGGAAATCGATGCCCGGGCGTTCAAGGGCGAAGTGGTGCGAATCCTCGCCTGGGCCGAACTCAATCCGCTGCCGAAAATCGTCGACTTCGAACCCTTGACCGGTGTGCTGCCGTGGCTGTCGATCCGCATCCGCGTTGAACAAGCCACGCCGTTGCGTGCTGCGGTACTGACCCGCGACGGGCTGTGGCATGTCGGCTCGACCCTGATCGATGCGGCAGGCGGCGGATGCACGGCGCCAAGCGTGGTGCGCACTCAGCCAGGTTGGGAAGAACACATCGGCGAAGTGCTGGGTGGCCGTTATCCCCGTGGTTCATTCAGTCGTGTGCGTTTGCAGGTGGCGCATCCGATGGACAACGGCATGGTCAGCGGCATTCCGGAATTTTTCATCAACCAGGCCGAGCTGCGCGATCAAAACGATCAATTGCTGGCGCGTCTGCAGTTGTTCCCGGCGGTCAGCGAAAACCCCAATCTGGCCTTCGACATCGAAGGTGCAGGGCAGACGCGCCTGGTGTTGCGCGACAACAGCGGCAATCAATTCGATGCGGCCATACCCTGACCCAAGGAGCGTGTGATGCGCTGGATGCTGCTGTTGTTTATCAGTCTGAGCCTGCCGGCCCTGGCCGATCCCGATTACACACTCAAGCCTCGGCAGATCGCCGAAGACACCTGGCTGCTGGAAGGCAGCACCGACAATTTCGCCAAGAGCAACGGCGGCAACATCGTCAATACCGCGTTCATCGTTACCGAGCAGGGTGTGGTGGTCATCGACACCGGGCCGTCGAAACGCTATGGCGAAGCCCTGCGCAACGCGATTGCGGCGACCACCGATAAACCGGTGATTCAGGTACTGCTGACCCATCACCATCCTGATCATGTGTTGGGCAATCAGGCTTTCGCCGACGTGCCGATTGGCGCCTTGGCCGGTACCACCGAGCTGTTGCGGCAACAGGGTGATGCCATGGCTGAGAACATGTATCGGCTGGTGGGCGACTGGATGCGCGGCACCGAAGTGGTGTTGCCGACGCAGTTGCTGACGCCTGGCGTGCACAGTTTTGGGAACCACGATTTGCGCCTACTGAGTCTGGGTGGGCACACCGGCGCGGATCTGGCTATTCTCGACCAGAAAACCGGCGTGTTGTTTGCCGGGGACCTGGTGTTTTATCAACGCGCCCTGACCACGCCCAACAGCCCGGGGTTGTCGGTGTGGCTGGCGGACCTCGCGACCCTGCAGGATTTGCCGTGGACGCTGATCGTCCCCGGCCATGGGCCGGTGGCCACGGATACAAAACCGTTCGAGCAGATGCGCGACTATCTCACTTGGCTCGATCAACTGATGCGCGACGGCGCGGCCAATGGCAGCGACATGGCCGAGATGATCCGCAGCCCCATCCCCGAGCGTTTCGCCGGGATCAGCCTGAGCCGTTATGAGCTGATTCGCAGCGTCAGCCATTTGTACCCGCGTTACGAGCGGGGGCAGATGAGGCGGGTGGATTCCGCCGCAAACAAGTGAGCAACACAAAACCCCTGTGGGAGCGAGCCTGCTCGCGATGGCGGTGTATCAGCCGACATCAATGCTGAATGTGAGGGCCTCATCGCGAGCAGGCTCGCTCCCACAGGGGACTGGTGTCGATCAACCTATCCGGTGTTCGTATAATCCGACCCGGTACTAAGGAACTAGCAATCTCCGCACTGCGGGCAATTGTTGCAAGGGCGGCGGCGCCCAAGAATCTGCACCAGACCGGGAAAATTTCCCGGGTATAACAAAAACCGCAGAGGTAGCCGTCATGACCCAACCCGCACGTCGCCAACCCTTCGTCTTGAGCGTGCTGCTCAGTGCCATGCTGCTGTCTGGCCAGGCATTGGCCGCAGTCTCCGATCAAGACATCCTCCAGGACCCGAAGAACCCGGAGCAGGTCGTCACCAACGGCCTGGGCGTCCAGGGTCAGCGCTACAGCCCGCTGGACACCCTCAATGTCGACAACGTGAAGGATCTGCGACCGGTCTGGGCCTTTTCGTTCGGCGGTGAAAAACAGCGCGGTCAGCAGGCGCAGCCGATGATCAAGGACGGCGTGATGTACATGACCGGCTCCTACTCGCGGGTATTCGCGGTGGATGCGCGTACCGGCAGGAAGCTCTGGCAATACGACGCGCGCCTGCCCGATGACATCCGTCCGTGCTGCGACGTGATCAACCGTGGTGTCGCACTGTATGGCGACCTGGTGATTTTCGGCACCCTCGACGCCAAGCTCGTGGCCCTGAACAAGGACACTGGCAAAGTCGTCTGGAGCAAGAAAGTTGCCGACCACAAGGAAGGCTATTCGATCAGCGCCGCGCCGTTGGTAATCAACGGTAAATTGATCACCGGCGTGGCCGGTGGCGAGTTCGGGGTGGTGGGCAAGATCGAAGCCTACGATCCGAAAAACGGCGACCTGCTGTGGACTCGTCCCACCGTCGAAGGCCACATGGGTTATGTCTACAAGGACGGCAAAGCGGTAGAAAACGGCATCTCCGGCGGCGAAGCGGGCAAGACCTGGCCGGGCGATCTGTGGAAAACCGGCGGCGCGGCGCCTTGGCTAGGCGGCTACTACGACCCGGAAACCAATCTGCTGCTGTTCGGTACCGGCAACCCGGCGCCGTGGAACTCGCACCTGCGTCCTGGCGACAACCTCTACTCGTCCTCGCGCCTGGCGCTGAACCCGGACGACGGCACGATCAAATGGCACTTCCAGAGCACGCCCCACGACGGTTGGGACTATGACGGCGTGAACGAACTGGTGTCGTTCAACTACAACGAAGGCGGCAAGGAAATCAAAGCCGCGGCCACCGCGGACCGCAACGGTTTCTTCTACGTGCTCGATCGCACCAACGGAAAATTCATCCGTGGCTTCCCGTTCGTGGACAAAATCACCTGGGCCAGCGGCCTGGATAAAAACGGTCGGCCGATCTACAACGAAGCCAGCCGTCCGGGGGCGCCGGGCTCCGAGGCCAAAGGCAGTTCGGTATTCGTCGCGCCAGCGTTCCTGGGGGCGAAAAACTGGATGCCGATGGCCTACAACCGCGACACCGGCCTGTTCTATGTGCCGTCCAACGAGTGGGGCATGGACATCTGGAACGAAGGCATCGCCTACAAAAAAGGCGCGGCGTTCCTCGGTGCCGGTTTCACCATCAAACCGTTGAACGAAGACTACATCGGCGTGCTGCGCGCCATCGACCCGAAAACCGGCAAGGAAGTCTGGCGCCACAAGAACTTCGCACCGCTGTGGGGCGGAGTGCTGACCACCAAGGGCAACCTGGTGTTCACCGGTACGCCGGAAGGTTTCCTGCAAGCGTTCAACGCCAAGACTGGCGAGAAAGTCTGGGAGTTCCAGACTGGCTCCGGCGTGCTCGGCTCGCCCATCACCTGGGAAATGGACGGCGAACAATACGTCTCGGTGCTGTCCGGTTGGGGCGGCGCGGTACCGCTGTGGGGCGGGGAAGTGGCCAAGCGCGTCAAGGACTTCAACCAGGGCGGCATGCTCTGGACGTTCAAGCTGCCTAAAGATCTCGTAGCCAAGCATTAACTCAAAATTCACCACATAACCCTGTGGGAGCGGGCTTTTGTGGCGAGGGGGCTTGCCCCCGTTCGGCTGCGCAGCAGTCGTAAATCCAGGCAACTCGGTGAGTCTGGAAAAATGCTGGGGGCCGCTTCGCGACCCAACGGGGGCAAGCCCCCTCGCCACAAGGATCACCTGAACCTACTACCAAATAACGAGAATCCCCCTGCCAACGGCGCATTCGTCTGGCAGGCGGGGCTCTCTACTATCGGTTCATCGCCTGTTGGCCTGACAGGCATCGACCCAGACAGAGGCCCACCATGATCTACGCACAACCCGGAACACCCGGCGCCGTCGTTTCCTTCAAACCGCGCTACGGCAATTTCATCGGCGGCGAATTCGTTGCCCCAGTCAACGGCGAGTACTTCACCAACACCTCACCGGTCACCGGTGAAGTGATCGCCGAGTTCCCGCGCTCCAGCGCCGCCGACATCGAAAAAGCCCTCGACGCCGCCCATGCCGCCGCCGATGCCTGGGGTAAAACCTCGGCGCAGGATCGCTCGCGGGTGTTGCTGAAAATCGCCGACCGCATCGAACAGAACCTGGAAATCCTCGCTGTCACCGAAACCTGGGACAACGGCAAGGCCGTGCGCGAAACCCTCAACGCCGACGTGCCTTTGGCTGCCGACCACTTCCGTTATTTCGCCGGTTGCATCCGCGCTCAGGAAGGCGGCGCCGCCGAGATCAACGAACTGACCACCGCCTATCATTTCCACGAACCGCTGGGCGTGGTCGGACAGATCATCCCGTGGAACTTCCCGCTGCTGATGGCCGCCTGGAAACTCGCCCCGGCCCTGGCGGCGGGCAACTGCATCGTGCTCAAACCTGCCGAACAAACGCCGCTGTCGATCATGGTGTTCGCCGAGCTGATCGCCGACTTGCTGCCGGCAGGCGTGCTGAACATCGTCCAGGGTTTCGGTCGCGAAGCCGGTGAGGCGCTGGCCACCAGCAAGCGCATCGCCAAGATCGCCTTCACCGGTTCCACCCCGGTAGGCGCGCACATCATGCATTGCGCCGCCGAGAACATCATTCCGAGCACCGTTGAACTGGGCGGCAAGTCGCCGAACATTTTCTTCGAAGACATCATGAACGCCGAGCCGCAGTTCATCGAGAAAGCCGCCGAAGGCCTGGTGCTGGCGTTCTTCAACCAGGGCGAAGTCTGCACCTGTCCGTCCCGGGCGCTGGTGCAGGAATCGATCTACGAGCCGTTCATGGTCGAGGTGATGAAGAAGATCGTCAAGATCAAGCGCGGCAACCCGCTGGACACCGAAACCATGGTCGGCGCCCAAGCGTCCGAGCAGCAATATGACAAAATCCTCTCGTACCTGAAAATCGCCCAGGAGGAGGGCGCCGAACTGCTCACCGGCGGCGCGGCCGAGCGTCTTGAAGGCGACTTGTCGAGCGGCTATTACATCCAGCCGACCCTGCTCAAGGGCCACAACAAAATGCGCGTGTTCCAGGAAGAAATCTTCGGCCCGGTGGTGGGCATCACCACTTTCAAGGATGAAGCCGAAGCCCTGGCGATTGCCAACGACAGCGAGTTCGGCCTCGGCGCCGGCCTGTGGACCCGCGACATCAACCGCGCCTACCGCATGGGCCGGGCGATCAAGGCCGGGCGCGTCTGGACCAACTGCTACCACCTGTACCCGGCCCACGCCGCGTTCGGTGGCTACAAGAAGTCCGGTGTCGGTCGTGAGAACCACAAGATGATGCTCGACCATTACCAACAGACCAAAAACCTGCTGGTGAGTTACGACATCAATCCGATGGGGTTCTTCTGATTCGACTCGGAATCGGGTGATGGCCTTCGCGGGCAAGCCTCGCTCCTACAGGGTTGCGTGAATTTCACGACCAACACATAACCTGTAGGAGCGAGGCTTGCCCGCGAAGGCGTCGTCACAGTCAATATTGATGTTGACTGACATTCCGCCATCGCGAGCAGGCTCGCTCCCACATTGGTTTTGTGTGTTTCCAGAATCTGCGCAACACCCCCTACCAACGCACCCCACAACCTCCTTCGAAAGTAGCATTCGGTCATCTCATCCCCCGTGCATTAATGGTCTTACCGGAATCGTCCGGCACAAGAAGAGGATTGACCCATGTGGAATAAACCCGCGTTTACCGATCTGCGCATTGGCTTCGAAGTGACGATGTATTTCGCCAACCGTTGATTGATCGCCCGGTCAGCCGTCGCGTTGGCCGGGCCTGCCTTCTGGAGCCATCCCATGCACATCCGTGTTCTCGGTTCCGCCGCTGGCGGTGGTTTTCCGCAATGGAACTGCAACTGCCGTCAATGCGCCGCAATGCGCAACGGCAACCTGCGCGCACAACGTCGCACGCAGTCGTCCATTGCCCTGAGCGACGACGGTGTGGAGTGGGTGCTCTGCAATGCTTCACCGGATATTCGCGCGCAACTCGAGAGCTTCCCGGCGATGCAACCGGCTCGACGCTTGCGTGACACGGCGATCGGCGGTGTCGTCCTGCTGGACAGTCAAATCGACCATTGCACCGGCTTGTTGAGCCTGCGTGAAGGCTGCCCGCATTCGGTCTGGTGCACCGAGCGGGTTCATCAAGACCTGAGCAGCGGTTTTCCCTTGTTCACTATGCTCAAACACTGGAACGGTGGTTTGCAGTGGCAACCCATCGGACTCGATCGCGAGCCGTTCAGCATCGCTGCCTGCCCACACCTGCAATTTCGTGCGATTCCATTGGTCAGCAACGCGCCGCCATATTCACCCAACCGTGGCAACCCGCAACCGGGGGACACCATAGGCCTGTTCATCGAAGACCTGCGCAGCGGTGCATCGGTTTTCTACGCACCGGGGCTGGGGCAGGTCGACGCCGAAGTATTGAGCTGGATGCAGCGCGCCGACTGCCTGCTGCTGGACGGCACGCTGTGGCGCGACGATGAAATGCGTGTGTGCGAAGTCGGCCAGAGCCTGGGCAGTGAAATGGGCCACCTGCCGCAAAGCGGTCCCGGCGGCATGCTCGACGTGCTGGAGGGCTTCAATCGCCAACGCAAGGTGCTGATCCACATCAACAACACCAACCCGATCCTCGATGAAGACTCGGCCGAGCGCGCCTTGCTGGAGCGGCTCGGGATTGAAGTGGCTTATGACGGCATGAGTATTGAGTTGTAGCGGATGGCCTCTTCGCGGGCAAGCCTCGCTCCTACAGGGCTTTGTGCACACCGCAGAACCCTTGTAGGAGCGAGGCTTGCCCGCGAAGGCGCCAGGCCAGGATGCCCATCGCGAGCAGGCTCGCTCCCACAATGGACCTGCTTTGTGCAGAAAATCGGCTAAGACCCTGACTCCTGTGGGAGCGAGCCTGCTCGCGATGAGGCCAGACCAGACACCGTAGAACCCAACGGTTATTCCCCGGAGAACCGCAATGACCGACACCCCCATGACCCCTGCCGAATTCGAACAGGCGTTACGCGCCAAAGGCGCCTGTTACCACATCCACCACCCGTTCCACCAAGCCATGTACGCCGGGCGCGCCACCCGCGAGCAGATCCAGGGCTGGGTCGCCAATCGCTTCTATTACCAGGTGAACATCCCGCTCAAGGATGCCGCCATCCTCGCCAATTGCCCGGACCGCGACGTGCGTCGGGAGTGGCTGCAACGGATTCTCGACCATGACGGCGTCCCCGGCAGTGAAGGCGGCATCGAAGCGTGGCTACGATTGGGCGAAGCCGTGGGGCTGGACCGCGAACAGATCCTCTCGCAAGAACGGGTGCTGCCCGGCGTGCGTTTCGCCGTGGACGCTTATGTCAATTTCGCCCGTCGCGCTTGCTGGCAAGAAGCGGCCAGCAGCTCGCTGACCGAACTGTTCGCGCCACAAATCCACCAGTCCCGGCTCGACGCCTGGCCCACCCATTACCCATGGATCGATCCGGCCGGCTACGACTATTTCCGTACGCGTCTGAGCCAGGCGCGGCGCGATGTCGAGCATGGTTTGCGCATCACCCTGGCGCACTACGTCACGGTCGAAGGCCAGCAACGGATGCTGGAGATTCTGCAGTTCAAGCTCGATGTGCTGTGGAGCATGCTCGATGCGATGAGCATGGCCTATGAACTGGATCGCCCGCCGTATCACACCGTCACCACCGAGCGGGTCTGGCACCGGGGGATCTCCTTGTGAGCCTGATCGAACAGCAACCGGGCCCACCGCTATGGTTGCTGGCGGAGCTGACCTATCGCTGCCCATTGCAATGCCCGTATTGCTCCAACCCGCTGGACTTCGCCCAACAGGGTGAGGAGTTGAGCACAGAAGAATGGATTCGGGTGTTCCGCGAGGCGCGGGAGATGGGCGCTGCACAACTGGGTTTTTCCGGGGGCGAGCCGTTGGTGCGTCAAGACCTCGCCGAGTTGATCAAGGCCGCGCGGGACATGGGTTACTACACCAACCTGATCACCTCAGGCATCGGCCTGACGGAGCAGAAGGTCCGCGACTTCAAAGTCGCCGGGCTGGACCACATCCAGATCAGCTTTCAGGCCGCCGACGAAGCGGCCAACAATATGCTCGCCGGTTCGCGCAAGGCCTTCGCCCAGAAACTGGCCATGGCCCGGGCGGTGAAAGCCCAGGGCTATCCGATGGTGCTGAACTTCGTCACCCATCGGCACAACATCGATCAGATCGCGCAGATCATCGACCTCTGCCTGGAGCTGGAGGCGGATTTCGTCGAGTTGGCGACGTGTCAGTTTTACGGTTGGGCCGAACTCAACCGCGTCGGCCTGTTGCCGACCCGCGAACAATTGCAGCGCGCCGAACGCATCACCAATGAATACCGCCAGCGGCTTGAAGCGCAGGGCCACCCGTGCAAGCTGATTTTCGTCACCCCGGATTACTACGAAGAACGCCCCAAGACCTGCATGAACGGCTGGGCCAACCTGTTTCTCGACATCACCCCGGACGGCACGGCGTTGCCTTGTCATAGCGCCCGCCAGTTACCGGTGCAGTTTCCCAACGTGCGTGAGCACACCATCGCGCACATCTGGAACGACTCCTTCGGCTTCAACCGTTTTCGTGGCGATGACTGGATGAAGGAGCCATGCCGTTCCTGCGATGAAAAGCACAAGGACCTCGGCGGCTGTCGCTGCCAGGCGTTCATGCTCACGGGAGACGCCAGCAACGCTGACCCGGTGTGCAGCAAGTCGGCGCACCACAGCGTCATTCTCAAGGCCCGGGACGAAGCCGACGCGCCGGGGCAGGGCATGGAGCACCTGATCTTGCGAAACGAGAAAGCCTCGCGGCTGATTTATCGTGGATGAATCGCAAACGCAAATCCCTGTGGGAGCGGGCTT
>NZ_AKJK01000138.1 GCF_000282375.1 Pseudomonas sp. GM50 | reverse complement strand
TCTTCGCGGGCAAGCCTCGCTCCTACAAGATTTCACACCCTGTAGGAGCGAGGCTTGCCCGCGAAGAGGCCCTCAAGACTGACAATTAAAGCAGTGGCGCCACCATCGGCTCCTTGCGCGGCCAGGCATCCAGCACGGCCTTGAACAGCGTCGCCAGGGGAATCGCAAAGAATACGCCCCAAAAGCCCCACAACCCGCCAAACAACAGCACCGCGCAAATGATCGCCACCGGGTGCAGGTTGACCGCTTCCGAGAACAGCAGTGGCACCAGCACGTTGCCGTCCAGCGTCTGGATGATCCCGTAGACCGCCATCAAATAGATGAACTGATCGCTCCAGCCCCACTGGAACAGCGCAATCAGCAGCACTGGCACGGTCACCACCACCGCCCCGACGTAAGGCACCACCACCGACACACCCACCAGCAACGCCAACAGCGCCGAATAATTGAGCCCCAGCGCCACGAACGCGATGTAAGTCACGCCACCGCAAATGAAGATTTCGATGACCTTGCCGCGAATGTAATTGGCGATCTGCCGGTTCATTTCCTGGGCTACCCGGGTGATCAGCGCCCGCTCGCGCGGCAGATAACCGCGCACCCACTGGCCGATCATCTCCCGGTCCTTGAGAAAGAAGAACACCAGGATTGGCACCAGCACCAGGTAGATCATGATGTTCACCAGCAGCGGCAGACTCGACAGCGAGAATGTCAGCGCCCACTGGCCGAACTTGCCGATCTCGCCCCGTGCCACTTCGATCGCCTGCAGCACTTGCTCATCCGACACCAGGTGCGGATAGCGCTCAGGCAGCAGCAACAGCAGCGACTGCCACTTGGCGAGCATGCCGGGCAATTCGTTGAACAGCGTGATCAGTTGGTGCCAGAGCAGTGGTACCACGACGATGATAAAGACCAGCAACAACCCCATGAACAACGCGAAAACCAGCCCCACCGCCACGCCACCCGGCACGCGCAGGCGTTCGAGGGTCACCACCAGCCCCTGCATCAGATACGCCAGCACCATACCGGCCAATACTGGCGCGAGCATTCCACCCAGGGTGAGCACCGCGGTAAATGCCAGAAACAGCAGCACCGCCAGCACCACGGCTTCTTCATCCGAGAAATAGCGCTGAATCCAGTCGCGTAACACCTTGAACATCAATAATCCTTAAAAACGAACGCAGCAGGTTTCAGGCTTTTTTCAACCAATAGCGGTAAACGCCCGCCTCATCTTCTTCACGAAGCAGCGTATGACCGGCCAATCGGGCAAAGGTGCGAAAGTCGCGCTGGGAACCTGCATCGGTGGCGATCACCTTGAGTACCGCACCGCTGGCCAGTCGGTTTAGCTCCAGTTTGGCTTTGAGCAACGGCAACGGACAATTCAGACCGCTGGCGTCCAGTTCGGCGTCGTGGGTTACAGCGTCAGTCATCGAATCACTCCGGGGCAGGGGGTTAAGCAGCTTAGAATATCTGGTCCCAAGCGTAGTGTCCGGCTACAGTAAGGTCTTTGTCGACTAAGGCTTTGTGCATGACTTTTTTGCGCCCTACCCTGCTGACGCTCGCTTGCCTGCTCGCCTCACCGGGCTTCGCCGACGACTTGCCGTCACTCGGTGACGCCAGTTCTGCCATCGTCTCGCCACAACAGGAACACCAATTGGGCCGTGCATGGCTGGCGCTGTTGCGCAGTCAGGTGTCACAGCTCAACGATCCGCAGCTCAAGGATTACGTCGAATCCAGCGTCTACCGGCTGGTGGAAACCAGCCAGGTCAATGACCGGCGCCTGGAGTTCATCCTGATCAACAGCCCGCAGCTCAACGCTTTTGCTGCGCCAGGCGGGATTGTCGGCGTCAACGGGGGCTTGTTCCTCAATGCCCAGACCGAGGGTGAATATGCTTCGGTAATGGCCCACGAACTGGCTCACTTGTCGCAGCGTCACTTCGCCCGCGGTGTCGAAGCGTCGCAACGCATGCAAGTGCCCATGATGGCTGCGCTGCTGGCCGGCATCGTGATTGCCGCGGCCGGTGCAGGCGATGCCGGGATCGCAGCCATTGCCGGCACTCAGGCGGCGGCGATTCAGGAACAACGACGCTTCTCGCGCCAGAACGAACAGGAAGCCGACCGTATCGGCATCATGAATCTGGAAAAGGCCGGTTACGATCCGCGTTCGATGCCGACCATGTTCGAACGGCTGATGCGCCAGTACCGCTTCGACGCCAAGCCACCGGAGTTCCTGTTGACTCACCCGGTGACCGAATCGCGAATCGCCGACACCCGCAACCGCGCCGAACAGGCCAAACCGGGCGGTATCGAAGACAGCATGCGTTACCAGCTGATTCGGGCGCGCGTGCAGCTGATCTATGAAGAAACCCCGGGCCTTGGCGCCAAGCGCTTTCGGGCTCAACTCGATGAAAACCCGAAAAACGACGTGGCGCGCTATGGCCTGGCGATCGCCCAGATCAAGGGCGGCCAGTTGAATGAAGCTCGCGAGAACCTCAAGCTGCTGTTGGCCAAATCGCCGAATGAGATCATCTACAACCTGGCGCAGGTCGATCTGGACATCACCAATAATCGTCTGCCCGATGCTCAATCACGGGTCGACCGGATGCTCACTCAATACCCCGGCAACTACCCGCTGAATCAGGTGCGTGTCGACCTGCTGCTCAAGCAGAATCGAGCGAGCGATGCGGAAAAAGCGCTGGAAACCCTGCTCAAGAGCCGACCCGATGATCCGGACGTCTGGTACATGGTGGCCGAGACTCGTGGCCTGTCGGGCAACATCATCGGTCTGCATCAGGCTCGTGCGGAGTACTTTGCGCTGGTCGGCGACTATCGCCAGGCGATCCAGCAACTGGACTTCGCCAAGCGCAAGGCTGGCAGCAACTTCCCGCTGTCATCGCGGATCGACGCACGGCAACGGGAGTTGATGGAGCAGGAACGCATGGTCAAGGACATGATGGGCTGACCGCCTCAGAAACAAAAAATCCAGGCACAAAAAAACCGCCTCTTTCGAGGCGGTTTTTTATTCAGCCGACAACCGGTTTATTCAGCCAGTTTGAAGGTGATGAAGCTGGCGCGTCCTTGACGCAGAACTCGCATCGACACCGAGCGGTTCTTCGGCAGCGCCTTGGCAATGTCCGTGAACTCCTTGGAGGAGCCAATCGCCTGGTTGTTCAGGTGAGTGATCACGTCGCCCGGCTGCAAGCCGATCAGGGCAGCAGGGCCATCCTGAACTTCCTTGATAACCACGCCACCCTTGAGGTCGAGGGTTTTCTTCTGCTCTTCGGTCAACTCGGCCACGGAAACACCCAGGCGATTGCTGCTGCGCTCGACGCTGGATTTAGGCAGGGCTTCCAGCTCTTTGCCTTCCTCAGGGATAGCGCCGACGGTCAGCTCGACGTTCTTGCGTTTGCCTTCGCGGATCACTTCAAGATCGGCTTTCGAGCCAGCCTTCAGCGCGCCCACCAGGTGCGGCAGATCGGCGGACATGACGATCGGTTGACCGTTCATGCTGAGGATCACGTCGCCCACTTGCAGGCCACCCTTGGCAGCCGGACCGTCATCCTGGATCTGAGCCACCAGCGCACCGGCCGGCTTCTCGAGACCGAACGACTCGGCCAGATCCTTGTTCACTTCCTGGATGACTACGCCCAACCAGCCACGACTGACTTTACCGCCGCTTTTCAGTTGATTGGAAACGTCCATCGCCACATCGATAGGGATCGCGAACGACACGCCCATGAAGCCGCCGGAACGGGTGTATATCTGCGAGTTGATGCCGACCACTTCACCGGCCAGGTTGAACAGCGGACCACCGGAGTTGCCCGGGTTGATCGGCACGTCGGTCTGGATGAACGGCACATAATTTTCGTTCGGCAGGCTACGGCCGATGGCACTGACGATACCTTGGGTCACCGTGTGATCAAAGCCGAACGGCGAACCGATGGCCACGACCCATTGGCCGGCTTTCAGGTCCTGCGACTTGCCAAGCTTCAGAACCGGCAGGTCCTTGCCTTCGATTTTCAGCAAAGCGACGTCAGAGCGCGGATCGGTACCGATCAGCTTGGCCTTCAACTCACTGCGATCGGCGAGACGCACGAGAATCTCGTCGGCATCGGCAATCACATGGTTGTTGGTCAGGATGTAACCGTCGGACGAGATGATAAAGCCCGAGCCCAGGGATTGCGCTTCACGCTGACGATCGCCGCGGGGGGAACGTGGCTGCTGCGGCATGCCCCGTTCAAAGAACTCGCGCAGCATCGGCGGCAAGCCTTCAAGGTCTGGCATTTGCTCGCTGGACACCTTACGGTCCGGCAGCTTCTGGGTAGTACTGATGTTAACCACCGCGGGCGAGGCTTGCTCGACCAACTGCGTGAAGTCAGGCAACTCGACCGCTTGCGCAGCGACCGCCTGACCGAGCACTAGCACGGTGGCAAAAATGGAGAGATAAGACTTCAAGCGTGGTATCGACATACGGCTCCCGTTACGACGAGCATGGTTAAGCGATATGGAGCAAGGAACACCGGAAACGATACGCCGGTATTTTTGTTCCGGGAACAACAAACAAGGCCAGAGCCGAGGGGGCTCTGACCTATAAAAAATTTTCGGGATATTTGCAAATGAAAATGCTCGGCAAAACATTTCGAGACATTAATGGCGCGACAGCCATTACCGATCCCCGCTCCAACCAGCCCCTGATGGGCGAGCATGGCTGATCAGCTCACTGCTTGCTGGTAGCCGCGGCATCGTTGCGCATGGACAGCGCAATCCGTTCGGCGGTGCCAATCGGTATTTCACCGACCACGGTCACCATCATCTCGCCTTGCGGTGTAGTCAATCGCCGGGAGACAGCGACAGTTGGCCCCAGCTGGGTGCGCGTATCAGTGACTGTTGCGCCATTCAACGGCTCGAGGAATACCGAGAATCGGGCCAGACCGTCGTCGAACATCAGACTGTTGACCTGGGCTTTGGTCTCCGGGTCCTTGTGAGAGGTACTGCTGGTCAGCTCGAAACCTGGTGGTAACCAGTCCGAATGCCAGACCTGCGCAGTTTTGACGGCGGAAGCCTTGTCACTGTCGAGGGTAATGGTTTTGCAATCAGGACCTGCCTGCAAATCGCTGTCGGAAGGCACCTCGGCAGTATCCAGTCGGGTGAACTGGAACCGCTCCAGCAGTTGCCCTTTGTCATTGAGCAACAATGACTTCAACGGCAAACCGGTTTCCTTGTCCAGATGCAGCTCAAAACCGTAGCGATGCTGATCGCGAGGCTTTAACGACACGATCACTGCCGCACGCCCGGCCACACGCGACTTGCCGATGACGGCAAGGTCGTACCAATTCTTTAGCTTTTGTGGATCGAGTGCACGAGCGGTGGAGTTGGGTGAGTCCCCCAGCCCTGCTATCAGGGTGCCGCTAACGCATTGAGTATGCCCATCAATGCGTACGACTTCCTGTGCCGAGCCGTCGAGCTGGAGTAAACGCTCGCGGACCTTGCCATCCTGGACGCGATGCCAGATGTTATGGGTAGAGAAACTACCGTTACGCTCGTAGACGAAAGTACCGTGAAAGCTCTGCGTTTGCTCCGCCTGTCCCAGACGCTTCAGCCAGTCCTGGGCTTCATCGGCGTGGGCTGGAACAACAAACCAGCCACTGAGCAGAAGCGTAAGTAGAGGTATGGCGCGCATGATCCTCCTTAACGGTTTTCCAGGCTTGCTGCACGAGCGTAAGGCAGAGCGCTCTCAGTACCTTTCAATGCAGCCTGTTGAGCATGTTGGCGCAAGTAACCTGGCAGACGCTGATCGTGCCAGCCTGGTTGACCTTGCAATACGCCGTTGGCCATAGGGCCAGTGGCTTCCGAACTCTCATTGTAGCCTGCCAATACAGCGGGGCCCTTGACCTGAGGAGCGGTCAGACCCGGTTGACTGGATTGCTGGGCCAACTCGACACCGGCGATCTCGTCCTGGTTATACAGACGAACACCTGCCAGCACAGCAACGGTCACCGAAGCAGCAACTGCCAGACGACCCAGGCTGCGCCATGGACCGCGAGAGGCTTTTGCCGGTACGGCTTCGTCAGCCAGCGCAGCAGAGACTGCCGCAGCGATGTCCAGACGAGGAAGCAACAGGTCCTTGTGCATAACTGCCCGAGCGATCTGGTAACGAGCCCAGGTATCGCGGGTTTCAACATCGTCGAAGGCATTCAACACCCGACGCAATTCCAATTCGTCCGCTTCGTTATCCATCACTGCGGACAGCGATTCCTGCAGGGCTTCACGACTCATGGCGTTCCTCTCTTGGCTGTCGCCGCTGTCTCAGTTTTCCTGCAACAACGGCTGCAGGGCTTTATCGATGGCCTCCCGGGCGCGGAAAATCCGGGAGCGCACGGTACCCACCGGACACTGCATGACGCTGGCAATGTCCTCGTAACTCAGACCATCGAATTCACGTAAAGTTAAAGCCGTACGCAAATCTTCTGGCAGTTGCTGAATGGTTCGATGGACGGTGCCTTCGATCTCATCCCGCAGCAATGCACGTTCTGGCGACTCGAGATCCTTGAGGCCATGATCGCCATCGTAGAACTCTGCATCCTCGGAACTGACATCGCTATCCGGCGGCCGACGGCCGCGTGAAACCAGATAGTTTTTCGCCGTGTTGATGGCGATGCGGTAAAGCCACGTATAAAACGCGCTGTCTCCGCGAAAATTACCAAGTGCACGGTATGCCTTGATAAAGGCTTCCTGTGCGACATCCTGGGCTTCATGGGTGTCGTGCACGAACCGCACGATCAACCCGAGAATTTTGTGCTGGTATTTCAGCACTAGCAGATCGAAAGCTCGCTTGTCACCGCGTTGAACGCGCTCGACCAGCTGCTGATCCTCTTCCTGGGTTAGCATGAACACTCCTCGATAAGCTCGAAGGAGGCTTGCATTACTGAACGACCAGACTTGCAAACATAGACTCGGGCTTTTCGCAAAAGTTCTCCCCCTCCAAGCAAGTTTCCTGCGCGCTCTGATTTGGCACGCACGAAAAGCGCAGCGCGGGATAACCCGGCTGCGCGAATAATCTTGTCATCGGATTCGTCAGCAAGGACCCAACCGCAAGTCCCGCACCGAAGCCGACACTGTCCCTTGTTTCAGGCAACCGTCTATTGATCTTGGGCCTTTGGCAAAAGTTCCATATTTATAGCTGCCCGAAACCGGCATTGTGCAACTGTGAAGAGAAAAAGACTGTTAAATCCACGATACAGTTGCCTTGTCGTCGAAGCCGTCAAAAAAACTTCCGACGAAGCGCCCAGCCTTTTCCGTCACAGTAGTTTCACAATGCCATGTGAGCCCGGCTATTGTGCCGCTCCCCCCCTCTATATACTAGTGGGCTGTGTGGCTGTCTTGACTCGCCGATCCAGCTGTCTTGCGCCAACCCCGTCCCGGGTCGCTTTGAGCGGAATCCTGAAATGAGCCAACAGTTTCAACACGATGTTCTGGTAATTGGCAGCGGTGCTGCCGGCTTGAGCCTTGCGCTGACCTTGCCCGGTCATTTGCGCATCGCCGTATTGAGCAAAGGCGATCTCGCCAATGGCTCAACCTTCTGGGCCCAGGGCGGTGTCGCTGCCGTTCTGGATGACACCGACACTGTCGAATCCCATGTCGATGACACCCTCAACGCCGGCGGTGGCCTGTGCCATGAAGACGCTGTGCGCTTTACTGTCGAGCACAGCAGAGAGGCGATTCAATGGCTGATCGACCAAGGCGTGCCCTTTACCCGCGATGAACAGTCCGGCACCGAAGACGGTGGTTTCGAGTTTCACCTGACCCGCGAAGGCGGTCACAGCCATCGGCGCATCATCCACGCTGCCGATGCGACGGGCGCGGCGATCTTCAGAACCCTGCTCGATCAGGCCAAGCAGCGTCCCAACATCGAACTGCTGGAGCAGCGGGTCGCGGTCGACCTGATCACCGAAAAGCGCCTGGGCCTTGAAGGCGACCGTTGCCTCGGCGCCTATGTGCTCAATCGCGGCACCGGTGAAGTCGACACCTACGGCGCGCGTTTCGTGATCCTTGCATCGGGCGGCGCGGCAAAGGTTTACCTCTATACCAGCAACCCCGATGGAGCCTGCGGTGACGGCATCGCCATGGCCTGGCGTTCGGGCTGCCGAGTGGCGAACCTGGAGTTCAACCAGTTCCATCCCACTTGCCTTTATCACCCACAAGCCAAGAGTTTCCTGATCACCGAAGCCCTGCGCGGCGAAGGTGGCCACCTGAAGCTGCCCAATGGTGAACGCTTCATGCAGCGTTTCGACCCACGGGCCGAGCTGGCACCACGGGACATCGTTGCCCGCGCCATCGACCATGAGATGAAGCGCCTGGGTATCGACTGCGTCTATCTGGACATCAGCCACAAGCCCGAAGACTTCATCAAGACGCACTTCCCGACGGTCTATGAGCGCTGCCTGGAATTCTCCATCGATATCACCAAGCAACCGATCCCGGTGGTACCCGCAGCGCACTACACCTGCGGCGGCGTGATGGTCGATCAGCGGGGTCGCACCGACGTGCCGGGCCTGTATGCGATTGGTGAAACCAGCTTCACCGGCCTGCATGGCGCCAACCGCATGGCCAGTAACTCCCTGCTGGAATGTTTCGTTTACGCCCGTTCAGCTGCGGCGGATATTCTTGAGCAGTTGCCAGAAGTGTCGATTCCGACCGCCCTGCCCGTTTGGGATGCGAGCCAGGTCACCGATTCCGATGAAGACGTAATCATTGCGCACAACTGGGACGAACTGCGGCGATTCATGTGGGACTACGTCGGCATCGTGCGTACCAACAAGCGCTTGCAACGGGCCCAGCACCGGGTGCGTCTGTTGCTGGATGAAATCGACGAGTTCTACAGCAACTACAAGGTCAGCCGGGATTTGATCGAGCTGCGTAATCTGGCGCAAGTAGCCGAACTGATGATCCAGTCAGCCATGGAGCGCAAGGAAAGTCGCGGCCTGCATTACACCCTCGACTACCCGAACATGCTGCCGGTCGCCCTGGACACTATTCTGGTGCCGCCCACCTACGCCGACTGAACTTGAGCCGAACCCGCAGGCGTCGGTGCACATCCGCCGCCTGCGAATCCCGCGGCACACAGATCGCCCTGACCCGTCGCTCATCGCGCAGACGAAAACGCAGCACCACAATCAATGGCAACGCCAGACTGTCCGGCCGCAGCTGCACGGGCTGCCAACCCACCGCCTGATTCCACAACTGCCAGCCATCGGCATCGCGACGCAAGCCGCGAAACGCCTGCGGGTGTGTCAACAGAATCTGACGCGGCAATGCCCAAGCGCCATGAGCCAGGCAGCAAAACGCGCCAAGCAAACTGGCCCAGACCGGTAGGGAAAGAAGAAACAACGAACCCAGCGCGAACAGCTGGGCCAGAAGATAGGCCGCCAGCAAATGCCGTGAGGCATGCCAGCGGCATTCGAACGCGCTACTTGGGCTGGACACGATCCAGGATCATGCGAACCATGCGCTGAAGCTCCGGATCTTCCGATTCGGCACGTTCCATAAACCAGCCGAACATGTCCTGATCTTCGCATTCGAGCAGCCTGACATAGCATGCGCGATCAACTTCGTTGAGGTGCGGGTAAACCTCTTTCACAAACGGCACCAGCAACACGTCAAGCTCAAGCATGCCGCGGCGGCTGTGCCAGTAGAGGCGATTCAGTTCAACATCTTCGACCATGGAGCGCTCCTCAAATAGGCGGCAAGTATACAGCCCCGGGCCCGCTCGAACAGTCGGCTTTGGTCGCCCCCATCGATCCTTTGTGAACTACCCATTTCATGGGCGCCCCCTTATGATGTCCCTCGGACTCTTTACCCTGCGATGACCCATGGCCGATTCTGCTTTTTTCTGCACCCTGTCTCACGAAGGCGTTCTCGCGGTACGCGGCGCGGATGCCGGCAAATTCCTGCAAGGCCAATTGACTTGCAACCTTAATTACCTGAGTGACACCCAGGCCAGCCTTGGCGCGCGTTGCACGCAGAAAGGCCGGATGCAGTCGAGTTTCCGCATTCTGCTGGAAGGCGACGGTGTGCTCATGGCGATGGCCAGCGAGCTGCTGGAGCCGCAACTGGCGGACCTGAAAAAGTATGCGGTGTTCTCCAAATCGAAACTGACCGATGAAAGTGCCAGCTGGGTTCGCTTTGGCCTTGAGCATGGCGATGCGGCACTGGCCAGCCTGGGCCTGGAACTACCGGCAGAAACCGACAGCGTGGTGCGCAATGACGGTCTGATCGCCCTTCGCGTCTCGCCGGATCGCGCTGAACTCTGGGTTCGCGCCGATCAAGCCGACACCATCAAGGGCAAGCTGTCCGCTCTGTTGGCCGAAGGTGAATTGAATCAATGGCTGCTGGGCCAGATCCGCGCCGGGATCGGTCAGGTCATGCCGAGCACCCGCGAGCTGTTCATCCCGCAGATGCTCAACCTGCAAGCCGTCGGTGGCGTGAGTTTCAAGAAAGGTTGCTACACCGGCCAGGAAATCGTCGCGCGCATGCAATACCTCGGCAAGCTCAAGCGCCGTCTGTATCGCCTGCAGCTGGAAGCCAGCGAATTACCGGAGCCCGGTACCCAACTGTTCTCCCCGACCCACGGCAGTTCGATCGGTGAAGTGGTGCTGGCCGCCCGCGCCGAGCAAAACATTGAACTCCTGGCCGTGCTGCAAGCCGAAGCTGCAGAAGATGGCAACCTGCACCTTGGCGCACTCGAAGGTCCGGGCCTGCATCTGCTCGACCTGCCTTACCAACTGGATCGTGATCGCGAAATCCAGCGTTAACAGCAGCACTTGTCGCAATACCCTAGAGAAAAGAAATGAGCGAGCTGGCGGATAAGGTCCAACAGGATTTGGTTGAGGCCATCGATAACGATGACCTGGTTCTGCCAACGTTACCGGAAGTGGCCCTGCAGATTCGCAAGGCCGCCGAAGACCCGGAAATCAGTGTCAGCACACTGAGCAAAGTGATTGGCCGCGATACCGCGCTGTCGGCGCGCCTGATCAAAGTGGTCAACAGCCCGTTGCTGCGCGCGACCCAGGAAGTGACTGACTTGCACACGGCCATCACCCGGCTGGGCGTCAATTACAGCAGCAACCTGGCCATCGGCCTGGTGATGGAACAGATTTTCAACGCCCGTTCCGAAGTGGTGGAACAGAAAATGCGCGAAGTCTGGCGCAAAAGCCTGGAAATCGCCGGTGTCAGCTACGCGTTGTGCCGCAGCTATACGCAACTCAAGCCCGATCAGGCGGCGCTCGGCGGGCTCGTGCATCAGATCGGTGTACTGCCGATCCTGACCTACGCCGAAGATCACTATGAATTGCTGTCTGACCCGGTCAGCCTCAACCATGTGATCGACCGGATTCATCCGCTGCTCGGCGATAAATTGCTCAGGGTCTGGGAGTTTCCGGAAATGCTGGTGCAATTGCCGGGGCTGTATCTGGATTTCAAGCGGCAATCGGAGCGGGTCGACTATGTCGATCTGGTGCAAGTGGCCAGCCTGTATTGCCACAAGGACACCGATCATCCACTGGCCCGGATTGATCCATTCAGCGTACCGGCCTTCAAGAAGCTGGGGATCGATCCGGAGAACAAGGCGATGTGCAAGGATCTGGAAGAGTCGCGCTCGATGTTTTATTGATTTCTGTGGCGAGGGGGCTTGCCCCCGTTCGGCTGCGCAGCAGTCGTAAAACCTGCTAGATACGATTTACCAGACGGACTCCGGGGACCGCTTCGCGCTCCAACGGGGGCAAGCCCCCTCGCCACAGGGCTGTGTTCACTCTCCCGCGATAAAACTCACCCGCACCTTCAGCCCTGCCTGCTCGCCATCGTGCAGGCTGATCTGCGCCAGGTGGGCGCGGCAGATCTCGCCGACGATGGCCAATCCCAACCCCGATCCAGCCACCTGTTCGTTACGCCGATAAAAACGCTCGAATACCCGATCCCGTTCTTCAAGGGGAATTCCCGGGCCATCGTCTTCGACCTCCAGCACCGCTGGCGCCATGACCCGCAGGATCACATTGCCGCCCGGCGGCGTGTGGGCCAGCGCGTTGTCCACCAGGTTACTCAACAGTTCATTCAACAATGTCGGCTCGCCACGCAGCCACACCGGTTCGTCAGCTTCCAGCGCCAACGCCACGCCACGTGCATGGGCCAACGGCGCCATGGCCATGCCCAGCTCACGGGCCAGCTGACTGAGGTCGAGCAACTGCGCACCGCCCTCGGCGATTGCCCGGGCGCCATTCTCGACCCGTGCCAGCGAAAGCAGTTGATTGGCCAGGTGAGTCAGACGATCCGTGCCCTGAGCGGCGGTTTCCAGGGTGCTGCGCCAGGTTTCGGGTTCGTTCGACCGCATACCCAGTTCAAGTCGTGCCTTGAGCGCCGCTAACGGCGTACGCAATTCGTGGGCGGCGTCAGCGATGAACTGCGCCTGGCGCTCGAACTGCCCGCGCAAACGCTCGGTAAAGTGATTGAGCGCACGCACCAGCGGCCCCAACTCATGTTGCACTTCCACCAGGGGCAAGGGCCGCAAGTCATCGGGCTGACGCTCTTCCACCGCCGTGCGCAAGCGCTCCAGCGGACGCAGCGCCGCACTGACCGCAAACCACACCAGCAGCAGCGCACCGATCGCCAGCATGCCCAGACGCAACAACGTGTCGGCCATCAGGCTGCGAGCCATGCGGACCCGTGCCTCATCGGTTTCCGCCACGCGGATTTCCGCCATGCCGTTCATGTTCGGCTCGCTGACCGCTTTGAGCAGGCTGACCACTCGCACGTTCTGCCCTTGATAAGTGGCGTTATAGAAACGCGCCAGCGCCGGATAATCATCGGTGCGCGGCGTTCCCGGCGGCGGTGCCGGCAGGTTTTCATAGCCCGAGATCAGCTTCTGGTTGATGTCGTTGACCAGGTAAAAAATTCGCCCGGCACTGTCGTAGGCGAACGTATCGAGGGCCACGTAAGGCACGTTGGCGCTGAGGCTGCCATCGCGCTGGGACAGGCCGGCGGCGATGGTCCGCGCCGAGGCCAGCAAGGTGCGGTCATAAGCGGTGTCGGCGGCTTCGCGACCGTTCCAGTACGCGCTCAAACCACTGGCGAGCATCAACACCACCAACAGCAGCGCGAGGTTCCACAGCAACCGCCAACGCAGGCTGCTGAGCTTATGCATCGCGGCTTTCCAGCAGATAGCCAAGGCCGCGGAAGGTCACGATGGCTACCGGCTGACCGTCGAGTTTCTTGCGCAAGCGGTGAACGTAGATTTCGATGGCATCGGGACTGGCCTCCTCGTCCAGGCCGAAGACCTGGGCGGCCAGTTGCTCCTTGCTCATCACCCGACCGGGACGGGCGATCAGGGCCTCGAGCACCGCCTGTTCACGGGAGGTCAGGGTCAGCAATTCTTCGCCAAGGGTGAAGCGCCGGGTGTCCAGATCATAGGCCAGCACGCCACAACGCTGCTGGCGTTCACCGCCAAGCACACTGCGGCGCAGCAAGGCTTTGACCCGGGCTTCGAGCTCTGTCAGTTCGAAGGGTTTGGCCAGGTAATCGTCGGCCCCAAGGTTCAGGCCATGGACCCGATCCTTGACGTCGCTGCGGGCGGTCAGCATCAGCACCGGCAGGTTCTTGCCCCGAGCCCGCAAGCGCGCCAGCACTTCGAAGCCATCCATGCGCGGCAGGCCGACATCGAGGATCGCCACGGCGTATTCCTCGCTGCTCAAGGCCAGGTCGGCTGCCACACCGTCGTGCAGCACATCCACGGTCAGGCCGGTGCTCTTGAGCGCCTGGGCGACACTTTCGGCAAGCTGCAGGTGGTCTTCGACGAGCAGAACACGCATGGATCTTTACCTCATTCAGGGATGGTCGACGCCATTCTTTGGCGCGGAGTTTACAGCCGCATCCGTCGCTGTGAAGCCCGAAAACCGTGAAAGTCAGCTGAAAGGTTAGCGAAAGGTTGGCCGGTTAGAGTCCAGCCACGGACAGTTTCGACTGCCGTCGCTGTACGAAAAACGCCCCGAAGCGTTTTCGCCAATAAGAACAATAAACGGAGTACGTCACCATGCTGTCCATGCAGCTTCAGGCTCGCCCGCCTGCTCGTTTTTCCCGCCTCAGCCACACCGCCCTTGCCAGTGCCGCCGCCCTCGCCGGCTTTTCGCCGTTGAGCCAGGCTGCCTTCTTCGAAGACAGTACGGCAACCTTCGAAACCCGCAACATGTATTTCAACCGCGACTTTCGCGACGGTACCAGCGCCCAGCAATCCAAGCGGGACGAATGGGCCCAGGGGTTCATGCTCAATCTGCAATCGGGTTACACCGACGGCACCGTGGGGTTCGGTGTCGATGCACTGGGCATGCTCGGGGTAAAACTCGATTCGAGTCCGGATCGCACCGGCACCGGCCTGTTGCCGACCCATGACGACGGTCGCGCGGCTGACGAGTATTCCAAGCTCGGCCTGACCGGCAAAGTGAAAATCTCCGCCACGGAACTGAAAATCGGCAGCCTGATTCCGGAACTGCCGATCCTCAAACCCAACGACGGGCGCATTCTGCCGCAGACCTTTGAAGGCGGCCTGCTGACCTCCAAAGAGATCAAGAACCTGACCTTCACCGGCGGGCGTCTGGAGAAAGCCAAGGACCGCGACAGCACCGACTTCGAGGACATCGCCCTCAACAACAAGAACAGCCGCTTCGCTGGCACCGTGGCCGGCAAGCACTTTGACTTTGGCGGCGTGGACTACAAGTTCACCGACAAAATCACCGGCAGCTACCACTTCGCTCAGCTCGATGAAGTCTACAACCAGCACTTTGTCGGCGTTGTCGCGTCGCAACCGTTCGGCCCCGGCACGTTCGGCACCGATCTGCGATTGGCCATCAGTGACGACGAGGGCGCTGCCCGGGGCGGCAAGATCGACAACAAATCCCTGAACGGTCTGGTGAGCTACGCCTTGAACGGGCATAAACTCAGCGCCGGCTATCAGCACATGTCCGGTGACAGCGCTTTCCCTTACGTCGATGGCAGCGATCCGTACCTGGTCAACTTCGTGCAGATCAACGACTTTGCCGGCGCCGAAGAACGCTCCTGGCAAGCGCGTTACGACTATGACTTCTCCAAACTCGGTATTCCGGGCCTGAGCTTCATGAGCCGTTACCTGAGCGGTGACAACATCAAGCTCAAGAACGGTGATGAAGGCAAAGAGTGGGAACGCAACACCGAGATCAAATACGTCGTACAAAGTGGCGCCCTGAAAGATGTCGCCGTACGCCTGCGCAATGCCACCTACCGTTCCAACTACTCCGCCCGCGATGCCGATGAAGTGCGTCTGCTGGTGAGCTATAGCGTTGCACTTTGGTAATTCAGTACGTCCATAACAAAAATCCCAAGGAGACTTGAATGAACCTATCACTGCGTAAAGTTGCTCTGGCCGCTGGCGTCATGCTGTTCGCCGGCCAATTGATGGCCGAACCGAAACGTCCGGAATGCATCGCCCCGGCCTCGCCAGGCGGCGGTTTCGACCTGACCTGCAAACTGGCGCAAAGCGCGCTGGTGAACGAAAAACTGCTGACCAAACCGATGCGCGTGACCTACATGCCCGGCGGTGTCGGCGCGGTGGCGTACAACGCGGTGGTCGCCCAGCGTCCTGCCGATGCCGGCACGCTGGTGGCGTGGTCCAGCGGTTCGCTGCTGAACCTGGCGCAAGGCAAGTTCGGTCGTTTCGATGAAACCAACGTCCGCTGGCTGGCCGCCGTCGGCACCAGCTATGGCGCCATCGCGGTGAAAAGCGATTCGCCTTACAAGACCCTGGACGACCTGGTTCAGGCGCTGAAGAAAGATCCGAGCAAAGTGGTGATCGGTTCCGGCGGCACCGTCGGCAGCCAGGACTGGATGCAAACTGCCCTGATCGCCAAGGCGGCCGGGATCAACCCGCGCGACCTGCGTTATGTCGCCCTGGAAGGCGGTGGTGAAATCGCCACCGCCCTGCTCGGTGGCCACATCCAGGTCGGCAGCACCGACATCTCCGACTCCATGCCACACATTCAGAGCGGCGACATGCGCCTGCTGGCGGTGTTCTCCGAGAAGCGTCTGGACGAGCCGGAAATGAAGAACATTCCGACGGCTAAAGAGCAAGGCTACGACATCGTCTGGCCCGTGGTTCGCGGCTTCTATCTCGGGCCAAAAGTCAGCGACGAAGACTACGCCTGGTGGAAAGACGCCTTCGACAAACTGCTGGCCTCCGAGGACTTCGCCAAGCTGCGCGATCAGCGTGAACTGTTCCCGTTCGCCATGACCGGCCCGGAGCTGGACACCTACGTGAAGAAGCAGGTCGCGGACTACAAAGTGCTGGCCAAAGAGTTCGGCCTGATCCAGTGATCGCCTCTGTCTAGCGGCCACGACCCCGGCTCTCGGGGTCGTGGCCCAGGAGTTCCTCATGCTCATACAACGCATTTTTGCTTCGGTGCTGTTGCTGGCCTGTCTGTGCCTGATACTGATGGCCTGGCCCTATCAGGCTCCGTTTTCCTATGAACCCATCGGTCCCCGCGCCTTCCCGTTATTGATGTTGGGCCTGATGGGGCTGGGGCTGGTTTACATGGTATTTCGCCCGTCGCCGATCATCCACACGACTGACGATCCACCGATGGATCGCGAGACCCTGCACAAGATTGGCCTTTGCGTGCTGTTGTTGCTGATCTTCGCCGGTCTGTTCGAACCCTTGGGCTTCATCCTCAGCAGCCTGTTGATCGGCATTCCGATGGCGCGCCTGTACGGCGGACGCTGGGTGCCGAGCGCGGTGATCATCAGCCTGATGAGTATCGGCCTGTACCTGCTGTTCGACAAAGTCATGGACGTCCCGCTGCCTTTGGGCCTGCTTGACGTTTTGGAGAACTGATATGGATACGCTTGGTTATTTGAGTCACGGCTTCGGCGTCGCATTAACGCCATACAACCTGGTGACCGCACTCAGCGGCACACTGATCGGCACCGTGGTCGGCCTGCTGCCGGGCCTGGGGCCGATCAACGGCGTGGCGCTGTTGATCCCCATCGCGTTCGCCCTGGGCCTGCCACCGGAGTCGGCGTTGATCCTGCTGGCGGCGGTCTATCTGGGTTGCGAGTACGGCGGCCGGATCAGCTCGATCCTGCTGAACATTCCGGGGGAAGCGTCCACCGTGATGACCACCCTCGACGGCTACCCGATGGCGCGTCAAGGCATGGCGGGGGTTGCACTGTCGCTGTCGGCCTGGAGCTCGTTCATCGGCGCCTTCATCGCGACCTGCGGGATGGTGGTGTTTGCACCGATTCTGGCGAAATGGGCGATTGCCTTCGGTCCGGCGGAATACTTCGTCCTGATGGTGTTCGCGATTGTCTGCCTCGGCGGCATGGCCGGCGACCGACCACTGAAGACCTTTATCGCCGCGCTGATCGGCCTGTTCCTGTCGACCGTCGGCATTGATGCCAATAGCGGCGTCTATCGATTCACCGGTGACAACATCCACCTCACTGACGGCATTCAGTTTGTGGTGCTGGTACTGGGCCTCTTCTCCATCAGTGAAATTCTCCTGCTGCTGGAAAAAACCCACCGCGGTCAGGAAGCGTTCAAAGCCACCGGTCGCATGATGTTCAACTTCAAGGAAGCCGCCTCAGTGTTCTGGGTGAACATGCGTTGCGGTGTGCTCGGTTTCATCATGGGCGTGCTGCCCGGTGCCGGCGCGACGCTGGCCAGCGCCGTGGCCTACATGACCGAAAAACGCATCGCGGGCTCAAGCGGCAAATTCGGGCAGGGCGACAAACGTGGTCTCGCCGCCCCGGAAACCGCTATCGGCGCTGAAGCTTGCGGCGCACTGGTGCCGATGTTGACGCTGGGTGTGCCAGGTTCGGGCACGACTGCGGTGATGATCGGCGCACTGTCGCTGTACAACATCACGCCGGGCCCGCTGCTGTTCCAACAGCAACCGGACATCGTCTGGGGCCTGATCGCCTCGTTGTTTGTTGCCAACATCATGCTGGTGATCCTCAACATTCCGATGATCCGTATCTTCACCCGCATCCTCGCCGTGCCGAACTGGGCGCTGGTGCCGATGATCGCGATCATCACCGCCATCGGCGTCTTCGCGGTACATGCGACCACCTTCGACCTGTTCCTGATGATCGGTATCGGCATCTTCGGCTACATCCTGCGCAAGCTAGACTTCCCGTTGTCGCCCGTGCTGCTGGGTTTCATTCTCGGTGGGTTGATGGAACAGAATCTGCGTCGCGCCTTGTCGATCTCCAACGGTTCACTGGAAATTCTCTGGTCCAGCGGGATCACCATGGGTGTCTGGGCGTTGATCGCAGTGATGCTGCTGGTGCCGATCCTGCGTATCTGGCGCAAACGTTCGGTCGCCCGGCGCACTATCGCCGATGTCTGATCGCACCCCGTTCAAAAGCTGGTGGGGAACACCGCTGGTCGGTCTGCTGGGCGGTTACCTCGCCAGCCAGATCGGCTGGCCGCTGCCGTGGATGGTCGGCTCGTTGTTGGCGATCATCCTGGTGCGCTGCCTGACTCCCTGGCAATTGGCGGAAATCCCTGGCGGGCGCAAGTGTGGCCAGTGGATCGTCGGCATCGGCATCGGCCTGCACTTCACCCCAGTGGTGATGGAGCAGGTGTTGAGCCACTTCGGTCTGATCTTCTTCGGTGCGTTGGTCACCAGCCTGTCCGCGGTGGTCGGGGTCTGGTTGATGCGGCGTACCGGGGAAGATCGCGCCACCGCATTCTTTTCCAGCATGCCCGGCGGCTCCGGGGAGATGGTCAACCTCGGCGCGCGCAACGGCGCGGTGCTCAGCCGTGTCGCGGCGGGGCAGAGTTTGCGGGTGCTGGTGGTGGTGCTGTGTGTGCCGGCGGCCTTCAAATATCTATTGGGCGACGGTGCGCCGATCGCCCATGCCGGCAGCGTCGACTGGCGCTGGCTGGCGATTCTGTTCCCGGCGGGCGCCCTTGCCGCCTGGATCTGGCAACGTCTGCGCCAGCCCAATCCGTGGCTATTCGGACCGTTGCTGGTGAGTGCGGCGGTGAGCATTGGTTGGGACCTGCACATCGGACTGCCCAACGGCGGCAGTCAGATCGGCCAGTGGCTGATCGGCAGCGGGTTGGGGTGTCACTTCAATCGGCAGTTCTTCCGGCGGGCACCGTCCTTCATGGGCCGAACCCTGCTCGGCACGGTGTTGACCATGTTGATCGCTACCCTGGCGGCATTGGGTTTGAGCGCGCTGACTCAGCTGGATCTGCGTTCGCTGACCCTGGGCATGATGCCCGGCGGGATTGCCGAGATGAGTTTGACGGCGGAAACCCTGCAATTGTCGGTACCGTTGGTGACGGCGATGCAGGTGATGCGGTTGTTGTTTGTATTGTTTCTGGCAGAGCCGTTGTTTCGGTATTGGAACCGGGAGCCCGAACGGCCATGAGGATTTTGTTTTTAGTTAAATAAAAGAAGTGCCCCACTCTTGGAGAATTATTGCCTTGGAGCACTTCTTGAATTTCAAAACAAGATATTGAAATTACCCAAGAAGAGCTCAGCAGTCTTGCCGGCACTTCCTATACGGGCTACGAAGTGAAAATCCTCGGCCTCGAAATGAGTACCTTCAGAATTGACAGTAAGTTTGATTTTTCCACTTACAGCCCTGTACAGCTCTGAATCCTCGCCCAAGACAATACCGTACCGGGCCTCAATAACACCCGGTTTAATATCATATACTCCACTTTGAGTATCCCGCGGAATTTCGAAAGTCACCGAGGTAAAGTAATCACTTTGATCATCGTTAACCCGGCCGCCCACCTGATAATTACCTACAACGACATCGTCGATAAAATACACATCGCCTGTATCGATAGTATTTCTAGGGTCGGAAGTAGGCCAACGAGTTGTTTTCGCAAATAAATTTCCTTTAGCCTTTGGAAGGGCCATTATTTTATTGCGCTCCAGATTATTCATAACGAACTCCTGTTTAATTAATAAAACCCGATTAGAGCTTTAATAGTGCAAGCCCGTAGGGATCAATTGAACAGATGGCGCCCTATCACGTCTACTGTCAGAAGTAACAGGTATCCGGTGATATCTGACGAGCGGCTCTCTGGCTGGCGGTGATCGTTACATAACCGGCGGCAACCGCCACTCGATCGGCGTCTCGCCATTCTGTTCCAGAAACTTGTTCGCCCGGCTGAAGTGCCCACATCCGAGGAAGCCGCGATAAGCGGACAGCGGCGATGGATGGACTGAGGTCAGCACCAGATGTTTGGTGGCATCGATGAGTTTCTGCTTGCTCTGGGCATGTGCGCCCCACAGCAGGAACACCAGATGTGGCTGATGTTCGCTGACCACTTCGATAATCCGATCGGTAAAGTACTGCCAGCCCTTGCCCGCATGGGCGTTGGCATTCGCGCGTTCGACGGTCATGGTGGTGTTGAGCATCAACACGCCTTGCTCTGCCCAACTCTGCAGGTAGCCATGGTTGGGAATGTCGATGTTCAGGTCGCGCTTCAACTCTTTGTAAATGTTCACCAGCGATGGCGGCGCCGGTACGCCCGGTTGCACCGAGAAGCACAGCCCATGGGCCTGACCCGGGCCGTGGTAAGGGTCTTGACCGAGGATGACCACTTTGACCTTGTCCAGCGGCGTGGAATTGAGCGCGTTGAAAATCATCGGTCCGGGTGGATAGATCTCTTTGCCCGCCGCGCGTTCCTGTTGCAGGAATGAGCGCAACTCTGCCATGTAAGGCTGGTCGAATTCGGCACGCAGTGCCTCCTTCCAGCTCGGTTCGAGTTTGATACGGTCGTCAGCAGTCATGATTACATCCGGTAAAAACAATGGGGCGAACCCTAGGAAAGCCCATCACGCTTGTCAATTGATCTGACGCAGATCCGGCACTTTCCTATAGAGCGATCATACTGAACGCTCAAATTCCCGATCGAGGTCACGATGAATCTGCACTTCGAAGAACTCACCGGCACCGACGGCGCACGCATCGGCATTGCCAGCCTGGATGCCGAAAAGTCCCTCAACGCCCTCTCCTTGCCGATGATCAACGCCCTGCGCGATCAACTGGACGCCTGGGCCAAGGAGCCACAGATCGTTTGCGTGCTGCTGCGCGGCAATGGCGCCAAGGCTTTTTGCGCCGGCGGTGAAGTACGCAGCCTGGTGGAGGCGTGTCGCGCCCTTCCCGGTGAAGTGCCGCCCTTGGCTGCACACTTCTTTGCGGCAGAATATCGCCTCGACTTCAACCTGCACACCTACCCGAAACCGCTGATCTGTTGGGGGCATGGTTACGTGCTGGGCGGTGGCATGGGGCTGCTGCAAGGGGCGAGCATTCGGATCGTCACGCCGAGCAGCCGGTTGGCGATGCCGGAGATCGGCATCGGCTTGTACCCGGACGTCGGCGCCAGCTGGTTTCTGTCGCGGTTGCCCGGCAAGCTCGGATTGTTTCTGGGCCTGACCGGCGCCCAGATGAACGGTCGCGATGCGATCGATCTGGACCTCGCCGACCGCTTCTTGCGCGATGATCAACAGCATGAGCTGATCGAAGGTTTGCTGCAATTGAACTGGCAGGAACAGACAGCCATGCAGCTCAACAGCCTGCTCAAGGCCTTGCAGCAGGAAGCGCTCGCGCAGATGCCCGAAGCGCAGTGGTTGCCTCGACGCGAGCTGATCGACGAACTGCTGGATGTCAGCGACGTTCGTTGCGCCTGGAAGGCCATCAGTGCGCTGCGCGATCATTCCGACCCGCTGCTCGGTCGTGCCGCCAAAACCATGACTGAAGGCTCGCCCCTGACCGCTCATCTGGTGTGGGAACAGATCGTTCGCGCCCGGCACCTGTCACTGGCTCAAGTCTTTCAGATGGAATACACCATAAGCCTCAACTGCTGCCGTCATCCGGAGTTCAGCGAAGGCGTACGAGCGCGGTTGATCGACAAGGACCAGAAACCTCACTGGCACTGGCCGGATATCAACAATGTGCCGGAGGCGGCGGTGGAGGCGCATTTTCGCAAGGTATGGGAAGGTCGGCACCCTCTGGCCGATCTGTCTGAGTACTGAAATCCAGGCACAAAAAAACGGCGCTTCAAGCGCCGTTTTTTATTGAGGGGTTAGCGGCGGTGGCCTCGGCCATCGTTATCGCCACGATCGTGGCGATCGCCTCTTCCATCACGGTGATCCCTGTGGCCGCGATAGTCATCGCCCCGGCCGCCTCGGTTCCGGCCGTCCCAATCGCCCCGGTTACGACCGTCCCAACCGCCGCGGTCATGACGGTCCCATCCACGATTCTGGTAGCCGCGGTAGTCGTAATAGCGCGGTGCCGGTTGATAAACCCGCGGCTGGTGGTAGTAACGCGGCGATGGCTGGTAATACCGTGCTGGTGGTGAGTAATACCTGCGTGGGGCCGAGTAGTAACCCCCATCAGAGTAGTAAGACCCGCCACCGGAGTAATACGGCGCTGGGGACGTGTAAACCTCGGAACGGTAGTAGCTGTCTCCTCCGTCGGAATAGGGTACGCACGCACCAAGAAACAATCCCGATAGAGCAATCAGCAGAATTTGGTGGAGCTTTTTTTGACAGAGCATGGCGGCCTCCTGGACCGCGAGTGAGCCACACCAGCGACGCTGGCAGGCGACAGTCAATTGTTCACAACTGTCGAAAGATCAGACAGTGAATTCGGAATCTGGTGCGTTCCTGTAACACGTTGAAACAAGTAGCCGATGAAAGGTTCTTCATCTTTCACACAAGAAAAACGGCGCGTCCGGGAAGCCGGACGCGCCGTTGCATTCATGAGCTGATCAGCGGTGCCCGCGATAGTGTCCGCCGCCATGGTAATGACGGGGACCACTGAAATAATAGTAACGATAGCCGCCGTAAAAACGCGGGCCGCCGTAGTAGTAAGGTGAGTAGTAATAGCCGGGATAGTAATAGGGTGTCGGATAAATATCACCGCCACCTGCATAGTAGTAACAGCCGGACAGGCCCAAACCAAAAAACACGCTGAGGAATATTTGGCGGAGCTTTTTTTGACAGAACATGGAGGCCTCCTGAAAGACCTGCAACAGCAGTCGACTGACACCTGTTTTGACTTTCAAACCTGCACCGAGTGCCAGACGGTATCGGCCTTCAGATCAGCGGCCAGCCCGTCCATCTACGGTGCACGGTTGCGCGCCAACGCACCATGACAAGGCAAGGCGCAAGCCCCCTTTATCCGCCCTCTTCCCTGCATGCCCCCACCCAGAGGGTTCAAGCCGACTTGGCACGGCTCTCGCTTAACCAAAGGCGTGCAGGAGTCATCACAGGTTCGCGGCACCACAATTTGCAATGGCTGACTAGGGTTCCGGCTCGCGATCGCGAGTGGCTGGTCCGAGAGTTGGCGACCTCCAGTTGAGGTTACACGGCGGGACAAAAGCCCGGGAGACAAGCCACCGTTCGCGGTGCCGCTGCCTTCCTGTCCGCCCTTGATCAACTGGAGAACCACACCATGTCCCGACTTCGTTTACCCGCCCTGCTTGCCGCTGCTTTTGCAGCCCTCGTGAGCGTCTCGTCCCAGGCCGCACAAAAAGACCATTTCAGCGTCTGCTGGACTATTTATGCTGGCTGGATGCCTTGGGAATACGCCGGCAGCCAAGGCATCGTCGACAAATGGGCGAAAAAGTACGGCATCAAAATCGATGTGGTGCAGCTCAACGATTACGTCGAATCCATCAACCAATACACCGCCGGCCAGTTCGATGGCTGCACCATGACCAACATGGACGCGCTGACCATTCCGGCTGCCGGTGGCGTCGACAGCACGGCGCTGATCGTCAGCGACTTCTCCAACGGCAACGACGGCATCGTGCTCAAGGGCGAAGGCAAGAAAGTCGCCGACCTCAAGGGCATGGACGTCAATCTGGTTGAGCTCTCGGTGTCCCACTATCTATTGGCCCGGGCACTCGATTCGGTGGACCTCACCGAGAAAGACCTGAAAGTGGTCAACACTTCCGACG
This sequence comes from Pseudomonas sp. GM50, assembly GCF_000282375.1. Classification (GTDB taxonomy): domain Bacteria; phylum Pseudomonadota; class Gammaproteobacteria; order Pseudomonadales; family Pseudomonadaceae; genus Aquipseudomonas. Next base: position 35,772 of record NZ_AKJK01000138.1, on the reverse strand, counting down.
CCGACATTTCGGCCGCCTTCAACACCGATCAGGTCAACGCTGTCACCACCTGGAACCCGATGCTCTCGGACATCAAGGCCAAGCCCGGCGTGACCGAAGTCTTCAACTCCAGCCAGGTTCCCGGCGAAATCATGGACATGATGGTGGTCAACAGCGCCACCCTCAAAGACAACCCGGCCCTGGGCAAAGCCCTGACCGGCGCCTGGTTTGAAGTGGTGGCATTGATGAACGCCAAAAACGCCGCCAGCAAAGCCGCCCTCGAACACATGGCCAAAGCCTCGGGCACCGACCTGGCCGGTTTCCAGGCGCAACTCGACACCACCAAGCTGTTCGCCACCCCCCAGGAAGCCTTGGCGTTTTCCACCAGCAAGCAACTGCCCGACACCATGCGCAAGGTCGCCGAGTTCTCGTTCCAGCACGGCTTGTTGGGTGAAGGTGCCAAGGACACCAGCGCCATCGGCATGGCCTTCGCCAATGGCGTGACCAGCGGCGACAAGACCAACCTCAAGCTGCGCTTCGACCCGAGCTACGTGCAGATGGCTGCCGACTCCACGTTGTAACAACGGAGGACTAGGCCATGCGCCTGATCAATCGCCACCCGGATCGCCCGAGTCGCCTGCTGTTGGTGATCCTGCCATTCGCCCTGGTTTTGTTCGCCTACTTCATGGGCTCGGCCGATCGGCTGACGGACAACCCCAACGACAAACTGCTGCCCAGTGCCGTGCAGATGACCGACGCGGTGAAACGCCTGGCCTTCACCGCCGACACCCGCACCGGTGAATACCTGCTCTGGCAAGACAGCGCCGCCAGCCTGCGACGGCTGGCCATCGGCCTCGGCATCAGCGCATTGGCCGGGCTGTGCCTGGGCATCGCCGCCGGGACCCTGCCGCTGTTTGGCGCACCGTTGTCGCCGGTACTCACCGTGCTGTCGATGGTGCCGCCGCTGGCGATCCTGCCGATTCTGTTCATCGTGTTCGGGCTGGGGGAGTTGTCGAAAGTGATGCTGATCGTGATCGGCATCACCCCGTGCCTGGCCCGCGATCTGGAACAGCGCGCCCGGGAAATTCCCGTCGAGTTGCTGATCAAGGCGCAGACGCTTGGCGCTTCGACCTGGACCTTGATGCTGCGCGTGGTGCTGCCGCAATTGTTGCCGCGCCTGTTGATCTCGCTGCGACTGATGCTGGGTTCGGCGTGGTTGTTCCTGATCGCCGCCGAAGCCATCGCCTCCACCGATGGTCTCGGCTATCGGATTTTCCTGGTGCGCCGCTACCTGGCGATGGACGTAATCCTGCCCTACGTGGTGTGGATCACCCTGCTCGCCTGGCTGATGGACTGGGGTCTGAAACGCCTGACCCAACGGGCGTTCCCTTGGTATGAGGGGGCCCGCGCATGAGCTTCATCACGGTAAAAAACGTCTGGCAGCAATATGCCGATCAGGTGGTACTCGAGGGATTGAACCTGAACGTCAACGAGGGTGAGTTCTGCACCTTGGTCGGCGCTTCAGGTTGCGGTAAATCGACTTTCCTGCGGCTACTGCTGGGCCAGGAACGCGCTAGTCGCGGTGAGATTCTGTTGGACGGCCAGGCCCTGGCCAGCGAACCGGATGCCAGCCGCGGCGTGGTGTTCCAGCGCTACTCTGTGTTCCCGCATTTAACGGTGCTGGACAACGTCGCCCTCGGCCTCGAACTGCCGCGTTCACCGCTACTTGGGCGCTTGTTCGGCAGCGCTAAAAAAGACGCACGCGAACAAGCCTCAGTGTTGCTGCACAAAGTCGGCCTCGGTCACTCGCTGGACAAGTACCCGGCACAGCTCTCCGGCGGTATGCAACAACGGCTGGCGATTGCCCAGGCGCTGATCATGAAGCCGCGTGTGTTGCTGCTCGACGAACCCTTCGGCGCGCTCGATCCGGGCATCCGCAAGGACATGCACGGCTTGCTGCTGGAACTGTGGCGCGAGACCCAGCTGACAGTGTTCATGGTCACCCATGACCTGTCCGAAGGTTTCAGCCTCGGCACCCGTTTGCTGGTGTTCGACAAGGTCCGCCTCGACCCGCACGCCCCCGGCGCCTATGGCGCACGCATCACCTACGACATCCCTTTGAACAGCGACCGCCGCACCCATCGTGCCGCCGTCGATGCCTTGCCGGCTCAGTTGGCAGGCACGCTTCGCACCGCTTGAGAGGATTTGCACATGACTGATTCGACCCAGCTGTTCCCGCCCTTCGCCGAAGAAATGCTCCCCGGCGGCGGCCATCGTTCCTTCGTTCTGAAACGCGGCCAATTGCTGCGCCTGACCGACCTGCGCGGCGGTGCCAATGTAAGCCTGACGCTGCTCAACGCCAACGAAAAAACCGAACGCCTGAACCTGCCCGACAGCCTCAAATGCCAACACACCGCCAAGCTCACCACCGGCCATTGCCTGTATTCGGACATGGGGCGCGTGCTCGCCGCCATTACCGCCAACACCTGCGGCTGGAGCGACAGTCTCGGCGGTGTGCTCTGCGCTGAAGAAGTCGCGGAAAAATACGGCGCGGGTCGCTATCAGGAACTGCGCAACGGCTTCTTCCGCAACGGCACCGACAACCTGTTGGTGGAATTGGGCAAGTGGGGTTTGGGCCTGTCCGATCTGTTGATGACCCTCAACCTGTTCAGCCGTGTGAACGTCGATGAGGCCGGGCGTTTTCATTTCGTCGAAGGCAATTCCAGGGCCGGTGACTACATCGAGTTGTATGCGCCGATGGACACGCTGGTGGTGCTCACCGCGCTGCAACATCCGATGGATCCTTCGCCTGAATACGCGCCGAAACCATTGAAGTTGAGCTGGATGAACGCTGATGCCAGCGTCGCCGAACACTGCCGCACCTCGCGCCCGGAAAACGAGCGCGGCTTCATCAACACCGACCGTCTGTTCGCTTGAGGATCGCTGCAATGTCACTTGTTATCGCCACCGCTCAACAGCTGCCTGAAACCGCGGTGTACCGCGCCACCATCCCCGCCGGCGAACCCTGGCTGATGGAGGTCAAGGCCGGCCAGACCTTGCGCATCCTCGACCTGGAAGGCAATCAGGCCGTCGACACTCTGTTCTACAGCCTCGCCAATCCCAAGGAGCGCTATGACGTACAGCGAACGTTGCGTCGGCAGAACAGCGTCTACCTGAGCACCGGCAGCGTGCTCTATTCCAACCTCGGCAAACCGATGCTGACCATCGTCGCCGACACTTGCGGGCGTCACGACACCCTCGGCGGTGCTTGCGCACAAGAGAGCAACACCGTGCGTTATGCGCTGGAGAAACGCTACATGCACAGCTGTCGCGACAACTACCTGCGCGCGTGTGTCCACGATGGTCGGCTGGGCAAGGGAGACATCGGGCCGAACATCAACTTCTTCATGAACGTGCCGGTGACGGCCGACGGCGGGCTGACGTTCGAAGACGGGATTTCGGCGCCGGGCAAATACGTCGACCTGCGGGCCGAGATGGACGTGATCGTGTTGATCTCCAACTGCCCGCAACTGAACAACCCGTGCAACGCCTACAACCCGACACCTGCGGAGCTATTGGTATGGAACTGAAATTTTCGCGTTTGCGGCGGTGGTTGTTTGTCTTGTGTCAGGCCCGCTCCGGCCAGTGCATCAAACAGTAAAAACACCACTAAACCCTGTGGGTGCGGGCTTGTGTGGCGAGGGGGCTTGCCCCCGTTGGGGCGCGAAGCGGCCCCCGACGCCCGTCCAGACAGACCAAGTTGTCTGGATTTGCGACTGCTTCGCAGCCGAACGGGGGCAAGCCCCCTCGCCACACAAGCCCGCTCCCACAGGGGGTCAGTGGTGTTTTGAAGAAAGTTGATTCTGCCGCCTGGGACGACCTCGGCGCCTATCGAAAAACTGCGGGACGGCCCGCATCCCAGGTCGAGGCTGATGCGTTATCGCCTCCGGGGGTTATGCCATGTTCGAAAAAGTCCTCATCGCCAACCGCGGCGCCATTGCCTGCCGCATCCTGCGTACCCTGCAAGAGTTGCAGGTCAAGGGCGTCGCGGTTTACTCCGAAGCTGACGCCGCCAGCCTGCATATCCTGCAAGCCAATGAAGCCCACAGCCTGGGCGAAGGCGCTGCCGCTGGCACTTATCTGGCGGTCGAAAAAATCCTCGCCATCGCCAAAGCCACCGGCGCCACGGCGGTTCATCCCGGCTACGGTTTTCTCTCGGAAAACGCCGCATTCGCCCAAGCCTGCGAAGCGGCCGACATCGCCTTCATCGGCCCCACACCGGAGCACCTGCGGGTGTTCGGCCTCAAGCACACCGCCCGCGCCCTGGCCAAGCAACACGGCGTGCCAATGCTCGAAGGCACCGAGCTGCTCGACAGCCTCGACGCAGCGTTGATAGCAGGCGAACAAGTCGGCTACCCGGTGATGCTCAAAAGCACCGCCGGTGGTGGCGGGATCGGTATGCGCGTGTGCCGCAGCGCTGCTGAACTGAGCGAATCATTCGAAGCCGTCAAACGCCTTGGTCAGAACAATTTCAGCGACGCCGGCGTGTTCATCGAGAAGTACATCCAGCGCGCCCGACACCTGGAAGTGCAGGTGTTCGGCGATGGCCGGGGTGAGGTGATTGCCCTCGGCGTGCGCGACTGTTCGGTGCAGCGGCGCAACCAGAAAGTCCTTGAAGAAACCCCGGCGCCGAATCTGCCCGAGGGCATGGCCGAGGAACTCTGTGCAGCGGCCATCAAACTGGCCAAAGCGGTGAATTACCGCAGCGCGGGCACTGTGGAGTTCGTCTTCGACAGCGATGCCCAGCGTTTCTATTTTCTTGAAGTGAACACTCGTTTGCAGGTGGAGCACGGCGTCACCGAACAGGTGTGGGGCGTCGATCTGGTGCGCTGGATGGTGGAACTGGCGGCCGGTGATTTGCCGCCGCTGCGCGAGTTGAATCAGCGATTGAAAGCCAATGGTCATGCGATTCAGGCACGACTCTATGCCGAAGATCCGGGTCGGGATTTCCAGCCGAGTCCCGGTCTGCTCACTGCCGTCAATTTCCCGGTTGCCGATGGCCAACACTTGCGCATCGACACTTGGGTCGAGGCTGGTTGCGAGATCCCGCCGTACTTCGATCCGATGATCGCCAAGGTCATCAGCTGGGCACCGACTCGCGAAGCAGCGCGCGCCGATCTGCATCAGGCTCTGGGCGACAGCCTGCTGTACGGGGTGGAAACCAACCGCGATTACTTGCGGCAGATTCTGCTCGATACGCCCTTTGCCAGCGGCCAGCCGTGGACCCGTTGCCTGGAAAGCCTGATCTATCAAGCCAACACCTTTGAAGTGCTCAGCGCCGGCACGCAGACCAGCGTTCAGGACTATCCGGGACGCCTCGGTTACTGGGCGGTAGGCGTGCCGCCGTCGGGGCCGATGGACAGCCGGGCGCTGCGTCTGGGCAATCGCTTGCTGGGTAACGATGAAGGTGCGGCAGCGCTGGAAATCACCATGAGCGGGCCGCTGCTGCGTTTCAATTGTGAGGCGGTGGTGACCGTTACGGGGGCGGTGATTGCGTTGATGCTGAACGGTGAAGCAGTGCCGATGAATACCGCACTGTTGATTCCCGCCGGTGCCACTTTGAGCCTCGGCACCATTGGCGGTGCAGGCGCGCGCAGCTATCTGTGCCTGCGCGGTGGCGTGCAAGTGCCGGATTATCTGGGTAGCAAAAGTACCTTCACCCTCGGCCAGTTTGGTGGCCATGCCGGTCGTGCATTGCGCACTGGGGACGTATTGCATATTCCGGCCTTGAGCGACCACAGCGCCGGGCAAGACCTGGTGATCCAGCACATTACCGAGTTGCCCGCCGTGCGGCAGGTTCGGGTGATTTACGGCCCCCACGGTGCCCCGGAATATTTCACCGAAAACTACATCGGCACCTTCTTCGCCACGCAGTGGGAAGTGCACTTCAACTCCAGCCGCACCGGCGTGCGGCTGATCGGGCCGAAGCCTGAATGGGTGCGGGCCGACGGTGGCGAAGCGGGATTGCATCCGTCGAATATTCATGACAATCCGTACGCGATTGGCGCGGTGGATTTCACCGGTGACATGCCGGTGATTCTGGGACCGGATGGTCCGAGCTTGGGCGGGTTTGTCTGCCCGGTGACGGTGATCGAGGCGGACCTTTGGCAGCTGGGGCAGCTCAAGGCTGGGGACAAGGTTCAGTTTTTGCCGGTTGATCTGAAAACCGCGCGCTCTCTGGCAATACAGCCCCCTTGTGGCGAGGGGGCTTGCCCCCGTTCGGCTGCGAAGCAGTCGCCAATCGGTGAACTCGACACATCTGGTACTACGCGGTTGCAGGTATTGGGGCCGCTTCGCGACCCAACGGGGGCAAGCCCCCTCGCCACAGGTAATGTGCTCCCACAGGGGGTTGTGTCGCCTGTGGTGTTGGATTTGGGTCAGGGGGATACGCGGCTGGTTGCACGTCTGTCGGGCGACACTCATTTGTTATTGGAAATCGGTGCCCCCGAGCTGGACCTGGTCCTGCGCTTCCGAGCCCACGCGCTGATGCAGGCATTGGAAAGCAAACACCTGCATGGCGTGATCGACCTGACACCGGGCATCCGCTCGCTGCAAGTGCACTACCAACCGGAGCAACTGCCGCTGGCCGATCTGCTGGGGCTTGTCGCCGGTGAATGGGACGCCGTGTGCGCCGCCAATGACCTGCAAGTGCCCTCGCGCATCGTCCATCTGCCACTGTCCTGGGATGACCCGGCCTGTCAGTTGGCGATCGAGAAATACATGACCACCGTACGCAAGGACGCCCCCTGGTGCCCGAGCAATCTGGAGTTCATCCGCCGCATCAACGATCTGCCGAACCTCGACGAAGTGCAACGCACAGTGTTCGACGCCAGCTATCTGGTCATGGGCCTGGGCGACGTCTACCTCGGCGCACCAGTCGCCACCCCGCTCGATCCACGGCATCGCCTGGTGACTACCAAGTACAACCCGGCCCGCACCTGGACCGCGGAAAACTCGGTAGGCATCGGCGGCGCCTACCTGTGCGTGTACGGCATGGAAGGCCCCGGTGGTTATCAGTTCGTCGGCCGCACGCTGCAGATGTGGAATCGCTATCGCGAAGTCTCCGCGTTCGACGGCAAGCCGTGGCTGCTGCGCTTCTTCGATCAGATCCGCTTCTACCCGGTGAGCGCCGATGAACTGCTGCGCATTCGTCGGGATTTCCCGCTTGGACGTTTTGATCTGAACATCGAACACAGTCAGCTGAATCTGGCAGATTACCAGGCGTTTTTGGCGAAAGAAGCCCAAGGCATCGCGGCATTTCGGGATCAGCAAAAAAGCGCGTTCAACGCCGAGCGCGAACGCTGGATAGCCAGCGGCCAGGCGCATTTCGACAGCGAAGAGCTGGCTCCGGAAGTGACCGAAGATGCACTGCTGGCCGACGGTCAGCAGAGCATCGACAGCCACATCGCCGGTAACCTCTGGCAGGTTCAGGTGCAGGCTGGCAGCCGGGTCGCGGCGGGGGATGTGCTGGTGATTCTGGAGTCGATGAAGATGGAAATCCCGCTGCTCGCGCCCATGGCGGGTGTGGTGCGCGAGATTCGCGTGCAACCGGGTTCGGCGGTGCGCGCCGGGCAGCGTGTGGTGGTGCTGGAACTCGACTCAAGCCATTGAAAAAGGATTAACGCCATGAACATCAATCTGCAACTCGATGCCCTGCGCAACGCTTACCACCAAGGCCAAATCACGCCTCGGCAACTGCTGCTGAACCTGCGTGAAAAAGCCGCGGCACTGAACCCGGATTATCACCTGTTCATCCATTTGCTCAGTGTCGAGGAACTGGAACCGTATCTCGCCGCACTCGACGGTCGTGACCCAGGCAGCCTGCCGCTGTACGGCGTGCCGTTCGCGATCAAGGACAATATCGACTTGGCGGGCATTCCCACCACGGCGGCGTGTCCGGCGTTTGCCTATGTGCCGGAACGCTCGGCAACCATCGTCGAGCAACTGCTGGCGCTGGGTGCGATTCCGTTGGGCAAGACCAATCTCGATCAGTTCGCCACTGGCCTCAATGGCAGCCGCTCGCCGTATGGCGCTTGCCCGAACAGCGTGTTGACGGAGTATCCGTCGGGCGGTTCCAGCGCCGGGTCTTCACTGGCGGTGGCACTCGGCGTGGCGAGTTTTTCCCTGGGCACGGACACGGCAGGCTCTGGTCGGGTGCCGGCGGCATTGAATAATCTGGTCGGTTTGAAAGCCAGCAAAGGGCTGATCTCCACGGCCGGAGTGGTTCCAGCCTGTCGAACGCTCGATTGCGTCACGACCTTCACGGCCACGGCCCGGGAAGCCAGTCAGTTACTGGCGCTCACCGCTCATCTCGATCCACGGGACGAATACAGCCGCAGTAATCCGCTGTGGAATGACGGCTCGGCCTTCGGGACTCTGTCACCCTTCCGTTTTGGCGTGCCCCGTGCGCAGGATCTGGCATTCTTCGGCTGTCCTGAAGGCCCGTTGCTGTTCGGTGACGCCATCGACCAGCTCAAAGCCATGGGCGGCGAAGCGGTCGAACTGGATTTGTCGCCGTTTCTCGAAGCAGCGCGGTTGCTCTACGAAGGGCCGTGGGTGGCGGAGCGTTACAGCGTGGCCGGCGAGTTGATGGAGCAACATCCTCAAGCCGTGCTGCCGGTGATTCGCGCCGTATTGGCCAAGGCGCCAGCGGTGACCGGCGTGCAAACCTTCCGTGCCCAATACCGTCTGCAGGCCTTGAAAGCGCTGTGCGACAAAGCTCTGGAAGGCCTTGATTGCGTGGTCACGCCAACCATCGGTCGCCCGGTGACATTGGCGGAGCTTGCGGCAGAACCGGTGCTGCGCAACTCGGAACTGGGCTACTACACCAACTTCATGAACCTGCTCGATTACGCCGCCGTCGCCGTGCCCAGCGGGTTCATGGGCAATGGTTTGCCATGGGGCGTGACGTTGTTCGGACGGGCGTTTACCGATCAGTATCTGTTGAGCGTGGCGGATGCCTTGCAACGTCAGCAAGGCTTGGCAGCGCCTGCGCCGACCAATATTGCGCGCAATGATCGCGCACGGCTGGTGGTCTGCGGCGCGCACCTGGATGGGCTGGCGCTGAACTGGCAACTCCAGCTGCGTGGAGCCCGTTTGCTCGAAGCCACTCACAGTTCCCCCGATTATCAGCTGTATGCCCTGGCCGGTGGCCCACCCTATCGTCCTGGCATGGTCCGAGTGAAAGAAGGTGGCGCGGCGATTGCGGTGGAAGTGTGGGAGTTGCCAAGCAGCGAGTTGGGTTCGTTCCTGACCGCCATTCCGGCGCCGCTGGGGTTGGGCAAGGTACAACTGGCGGATGGGCGCTGGGAGAGCGGGTTTATCTGTGAGCCCTATGGGCTGGAGGGGGCGGTGGATATCAGTCATTTGGGCGGGTGGCGAGCGTATCTGCAAGATCGGCGTTGATTTTCAGGATCGCCGGCTTGCGCAGGAGTGCTTGCCGGCCGATCATGCGCGGTCTCGGGCCAAGCAAACTGGCTGTAATCGAATGCTCCTTCATGAATAAACCTGATCTCTGCCCGGCTTGCGGCGCCTCCAACGACTGCAGCCTGGCTGACCCGCGAACCGTCGATCGTGCCTGCTGGTGCTACGGCGTCAGCATCGATCCGGCGGTGCTCCAGGCGTTGCCCGCCGAGCTGCGCGACAAGTCCTGCCTGTGTCCGGCCTGCGCCCAGGTCGAGATGCAGTTGCAAGCAGCCGCTGAGCCGATCACGTAAGATGCGCGGCGCTCTCCCACCGAATCCTCCCACCGAACCCTAGCCATGCGCGTTGACCGCTTCCTCAGCAACCTGCCCCGCTTCAACCGTAAGCAGGTACGCCTGTTGCTGGTGGAAAAACGCGTCAGGATCGACGGAGAAGTCGTCAGCGACCCTCACGCCGAGGTACTCGAATTCAGCCGCGTGGAAGTCGACGACGCGGTGCTGCAAGCTGGCAAGCCGGCCCGCTACTTCATGCTGCACAAACCACCCGGCTGCGTCAGTGCCACCCGCGACCCGCAACACCCGACGGTGCTCGACCTGATCGACGAACCGGACAAGGAAGACCTGCACATCGCCGGTCGCCTGGACTTCAACACCACCGGCCTGATGCTGATCACCAACGATGGCACCTGGTCGCGACGCTTGACCCAACCGCAGACCAAACTGCCCAAGGTCTACTACGTCGAGACCGAGCAGGACATCACTGCCGAATACGCTATCACCTTCGCCAAAGGGCTGTATTTCGCCTTCGAAGACCTCACCACACAACCTGCCGAACTGGTCGTACTCGGGCCAAAATCCGCGCGCTTGAGCATCGTCGAGGGTCGCTATCATCAGGTTAAACGGATGTTCGGCCACTTCGACAACAAGGTGATACGCCTGCACCGCGAACGCATGGGGCCACTGGCGCTCGACGCTGTGTTGAAGCCCGGCGAATACCGGCCGTTGAGCAGCGATGAGATCCGAATGATCTAAGCAGACGACCGCTCAGCAGAAGCCGCTGAAAATTTTACGAAAGATACTTGCGCGATGACGTGACCCCTGCTTGAATCAGGACGTCGGCGCGAAACGTGACCGACGAGTCACAAAACTACTCTAAGAAACTTTTTGCCGGCAGAGAACCCTCAGGTTCCGCCTTCCCCCGGCAAACTGCCCGCTTATAACAATACCCGTCGACCAGCCAGCAATGGATCGACATGGGCCTTCAAAATTCCAGGCGTATGCCTACCTGTCACAAAGCTCGTGCAATCTGATTTGCGCGCATACCCGCTTGCCAGGAGTCTTATGACATGAGGCCAGAAATCGCTGTGCTGGATATACAGGGTCAGTATCGGGTTTACACGGAGTTCTATCGCGCAGACGCCGCAGAGAAGACCATCATTCTGGTCAACGGCTCGATGTCCACGACTGCGTCGTTTGCCCAAACCGTGAAAAACCTTTATCCGCAGTTCAATGTGGTGTGCTACGACCAGCCCTACGCGGGCAAGTCGAAGGCCCACAACCTGCATGAGAAGATGCTGACCAAGGAAATCGAAGGGCAGATCCTCCTGGAGCTGATCGACCACTTCGCCGCCGAACACGTGCTGTCGTTTTCCTTTGGTGGCGCCGCCACGCTCGTCGCCCTGGCCCAACGGCCACGGCGCATCGAAAAGGCCGTGATCAGCTCGTTCTCGCCGGTGGTCAACGAGCACATGCTCGACTACCTTGAGCGCGGCGTCGATTATCTCGGCAGCCGGGACGGTAACCGGGTCGGTGACTTGGTGAACAGCACCATCGGCAAACACCTGCCCTCGCTGTTCAAGCGTTTCAACTACCGTCACGTCAGTTCGTTGGCCGAACATGAATACGGGCAGATGCACTTTCACATCAGCGACGTGCTCAACAGTGATCGCAACTGCTATCTGAATGCGGCAAAGAAAATCAACGTGCCGGTGCTGTTCATGAACGGCGAATGGGACGAGTACACCGCCGCCGCCGATGCCAGGCTGTTCGCCGGCCACGTGCAGCACAGCACCTTCAGCACCCTTCAGGCCACCGGCCACTTTCTCGACATGGAGCACAAAGCCGCCTGCCGAGACAGCCGCAACGCACTGCTGGGCTTCCTGAAACCGGCGCAACACGAAAGCCGACCGCGCTACCACTACGTCCAGGACCAGCATGCATTGGCAATCTGAAACAGAGTCATCGCGAGCAAGCCCATTCCAGTAGGAGCGAGGCTTGCCCGCGAATGACCGCAATGCGGTCTCTGCTTTCGTTTCACCCGTGCTAAAGCCATCGCGCGCAAAGAAAAACTTCATTTTCACGCCGACATCTGGTACAAAGTCAGCCGCTCTGAGCGGGTGTCGTATAATGGCATTACTCCAGCTTCCCAAGCTGATAACGAGGGTTCGATTCCCTTCACCCGCTCCAATCGAATTTTTGTCTCACGTCGGTTTTTGACGGGAGATGCAGGTAAAGAAAAACCGGCCTCGATGGCCGGTTTTTTTGTGTCTGGGATTTGGTGGAATGGGCTCTGAGACATCCCCCAATTTTCGTCCATTATCCGCTGATCGATGAGCGCGACTACTCAAGTCCGTTAGCGTTTTTTTCAGAAAACACGGATTTATTATCAAATTTCATCAAGCGTTAGCATTTTCATAGCGTTTGGGATTCCTCTACGAATGGCTGACAGGGGAACGTCTGGATGTGGCGCTGCAATGCAGAACTCGTCGGCGCACGCCAAGCCCCAATGCTGCCCTCCAGTCCTTGACGCCTCCCGCCCCGCAAACTAGCGAATGCTATACTTCCTACGAATTGCATCAAGCGTGCAGCGTTCCCCACGTGCACAGACATCGACTGCAAATCTCAGTTAACGGCTGCAGGACAAGGGAGGTCTACAGCCAGCACGAGATGGGAGGTGTGGCATGAATCGGCACTATTACATCAGTGACAATCTCGACGATCTCGAGGCCGTTGAAAATGAACTGGAAGCCAACGGCATCAATACCGAACAAATTCATGTGCTCAGTGAACAAGTGGCTGATGTTGAAGAACATCACCTCCACGAGGTTAACTCGTTGATGAAACAGGATGTTGTTCACTCTGGCGAGATTGGTGCGTTGATCGGCGTGCCACTCGCGGCGCTGGTCCTTGGCGGCGCCTATTGGATGGGCTGGACCGAATCCGCCGCAGGCTGGGTGCCTTTTATCTTCCTGGCCATTGTTGTATTTGGCTTCTGCATCTGGGAAGGCGGCTTTTTTGGTATCCAGGTGCCGAACGCTCACTTCCGCAGTTTTAAACAGATGGTAGAAGAGGGAAAACATATCTTCTTCGTGGATGTTGAACCGAATCAGGAATCGGTATTGGACCAGGTAATCGAACACCATCCAACGCTGAAGACCGCCGGCACGGGAACTGCAGCCCCTCACTGGACAGTGGCCTGGCAGCACAAATGGCATCAGTTCAAGCGAGTGATATCAGGTTAGCCCTGAAGACTCATGGCCATCTGGAAGCTGCTTATTGGCCGAAGGAAATGACCCGGCTGAGGAAAACATAGTCCGCCTCGGTGGCCATCAGTCCGACGAGCACCAGTAAACATAACGGTGGCACCAATATGGCGTAGACCATGGCCAACCGTTCCCAGGCCATATGCATGAAGATGGAGACAATCAAACCTACCTTCAACAACATGAAAGTGATAATCAGGGACCACCGAAGGTAGCCATGGAAGTGGAAATAGTCGACAAGGTACGACAGCGTGCTGAGGACGAATAACAGCCCCCAGATTTTAAGGTACAAGCTGATTGGATGTTGCTGACCCTGAGCATGTGCCATCACCCGTGCTCCTCTACCATAAATAGAAGAATGCAAAAATAAACACCCACACCAAATCCACGAAGTGCCAGTAAAGCCCGGCTATCTCGACGTTTTGATAGTTTCCGGAGCGCTCATAATCTCCCCGCAATACTTTCATCGCCACAATGCTGAGGTAGATGGCGCCGATTGACACATGCAGTCCGTGGAAACCTGTAATCATGAAAAAGCTGGCACCAAATTGCGCCGCCCCCATGGGGTTCCCCCAAGGACGCACCCCTTCTGCGATAAGTTTGCTCCATTCAAATGCCTGCATGCCGACGAAGGTCACACCCAAGGCCGCGGTCGCCAGCATCAGCGCAGTGGTTTTCGCGCGATCACGGCGATAGGCGAAATTAACGGCCATGGCCATGGTGCCGCTGCTACTGATCAGCACAAAGGTCATGATCGCGATCAGAATAAGCGGGATCTCTCTACCGCCAATCGTCAACGCGAACACTTCACTGGGGTTCGGCCAGGCGGTGGTGATGGTCATGCGTACCGACATGTAGCCGGTTAAAAAACAGGTGAATATGAACGTATCGCTGAGCAGGAATATCCACATCATCGCCTTGCCCCAAGGGACCTGCTTGAAGGCCTCTCTATCCGAGGACCAGTCGCTGGCGATGCCCTGCCATCCCGGTGCAGGCGGTGAGTCTGGTGGATTGGATGAACTGGATTCGACTGGGGCAAGTGGGGGCGATGCCATGGCTTTTCACCTCAGGCCGCAGAATCTGGCGATCGCTTCATAGGTTTGCGGCGTGCTGGCCAGCAAAGCGAATAGTACGAACCAAAGACCCAGTAAGTAGTGCCAATAGGTGGTACAGAGTTCTACGCTGACGCGCAGTTGCGGCAACGGCACGCGACGCAGGAATTTAGCGACGATTATGCTCCAGGCTATCAGCCCGCCCAGCAGGTGGAGCCCGTGCAGGCCGGTCAACAGGTAGAAGAAACTGTTGGCCGGATTGCTGGCGACAAAGTAGCCCCAGGCCACAAACTGCTGCCAGACCCAGAGTTGCCCCACCAGAAAGGCAATGGCAAATACGCCCCCCAATGCAAAACCAATGACCGTAGCGTCCAGCCGAGCCTTCCGGGCAGCCATACGCGACCACTGCAGTGCGATGCAACTGAATACCAGAAAAGCCGAATTCAGCCATAGCTGCCAGAGGTTGGCTAACGGCGCCAAGGGGTCTGTCAGGGGGAGCCAGTCAGCCATTTGTGAGCGGGCAATAAAGGCGAAAAGGAAGAGAAAGAATAACGAACTCACCACAACCAGAAACAAGCGCAGGCCCACTCTTGCGATTTGGCCTCTATCGGCACCCTCGGGGGCCTGGATACCTTCAGGGTCGCGACTCCAACTGCCGCCGGGGTCAGCGCCGTCGGCGTTTCTCAATAGCAGCCTTTTCATGTTTTAACGTCCGCTATCTTGGTTCCGGCACTCAGTTGCCGCATCTGCTCCAGCTCCTCGGCGGAGACCGTTTGCGGAACGAAATCCTGCTCTATCCCCGGCACACTGTAGTCATAGGCCCAGCGATGCACGACCGGCAGCTTCGCCCCCCAGTTACCGTGTATCGGCGGGGTATTCGGCGTTTGCCATTCCAGACTGGCCGCACCCCAGGGATTACTGCCTGCGGGCTTGCCCTTGAATGCACTCCAGGCCAGGTTGAACAGGAACAGCAACTGGGAAACGCCGACGGTCAATGCGATCACCGTAATGAAGGCATTCAACTCTTGCGCCGACTGCGGGATGAACGCGTAGTTTTCATAGGCGTAGTAGCGGCGTGGCATGCCCTGAAAACCCAGGTAGTGCATGGGGAAGAAGATGGCGTAGGTGCCCAGAAAGGTAATCCAGAAATGCAGCTTGCCCAGGGTGTCGTTCAACATGCGCCCGGTGACTTTCGGGAACCAATGATAAATGCCGCCGAACACCACCAGTACCGGTGCGACCCCCATGACCATATGAAAATGGGCGACGACGAAATAGGTGTCCGAAAGCGGAATATCCACAATCACATTGCCGAGAAACAACCCGGTCAGCCCGCCGACCAGGAAGGTGACGATAAAGGCCAGGGCAAACAGCATCGGCACGGTCAGATGGATGTCGCCGCGCCACAGGGTCAGCACCCAGTTGTAGACTTTCAGTGCGGTCGGCACTGCGATGATCAAGGTGGTGACGGCGAAGAAAAAGCCAAAGTACGGATTCATTCCGCTGACATACATATGGTGCGCCCAGACCACAAAGCTGAGTACGCCAATCGCAATAATGGCCCACACCATCATTCGGTAGCCGAAGATATTTTTACGCGCATGCGTGCTGATCAAGTCGGAGACCAGACCAAACGCAGGGAGAGCAACGATGTAGACCTCCGGGTGGCCGAAGAACCAGAACAGGTGCTGAAACAATATCGGGCTGCCACCCTGATGATCGAGCTGCTGCCCCAGCGAGACCATCGCCGGCATAAAGAAGCTGGTGCCCAATAGCTTGTCAAACAGCATCATGACCGCACTGACAAACAACGCAGGGAAAGCCAGCAAGGCCATGATCGAGGCCATGAAGATTCCCCATACGGAGAGCGGCATGCGAAACAATGTCATGCCGTGCGTGCGCGCCTGCAACACCGTGGTGACGTAGTTCAACCCGCCCATGGTGGCCGCGACAATAAAAATCGCCAGTGAGACGAGCATCAGGACGATGCCCCACTCGACCCCCGGTGTCCCCTGAGAAATGGACTGCGGCGGATAGAGCGTCCAGCCCGAACCGGTGGGACCGCCAGGAACAAAGAAACTGGAGAGCAACACCACTACCGCTACCAGGTAGAACCAGTAACTCAGCATGTTGACGTAGGGGAAGACCATGTCGCGGGCGCCCACCATCAGCGGGATCAGATAGTTACCGAAGCCACCCAGAAACAAGGCCGTCAGCAAGTAAATGACCATGATCATGCCGTGCATGGTCATCGCCTGATAGTAAGCACTGGCGTCCATGAACTCCAAAGCGCCGGGGAAGCCAATCTGTATGCGCATCAAGCCGGACAACACCACGGCGATAACGCCCACGAATATAGCCGTCAAGGAATACTGAATGGCTATGACCTTGTGGTCCTGACTCCAGATATATTTGGTCAGGAAGCTTTTGGGCTCGTGTAGTGCTTCTGTTTCGGCTTGCTCCGCATAGGCCATCACGTCATCCTCCTGTTCGAAGTTTCGGTGCATTCCTGGCTGCTTTACGGCTACTTCCCTGGCTCCGCCTTGCTCGCATCAGCGTCGGCATTCGCTTTGGATTTGATAAATGCGATCAGTGCGTTCAACTCCTGATCACTCGGGGTAAAGGCCGGCATGACGGCGGCATAGCCTTTGACGATTTTGGCGCCGGGATTAAGAATCGAATCCTTTATATAGCCCTCATCGGCCTTGATACTCGTACCGTCGGCAAGGGTTACGGCCTCGCCATACAGGCCCTGCCAGCTGGGGCCGACGCCCTTGCTGCCATCGACACTGTGGCAGGCCAGACAGCCGAGCGACTCGGCCAGCCGCTGCCCCTGCGTCGCCACGTCGTCACCTCTGTCCATCTTTTCGCTGGCAGAAGGTTCTTGCTGCGCGGCACCCAGTGATTTGATCAGGGCGACGACAGCACCCAGTTCATCTCCAGTGAGAGTATAGGCCACCATGACTGGCGGGTAGCCCTGTACCAGGCGGGCCTTCGGATCGAGGATCGACTCTTTCAGGTAGGCCTCATCGACCAGTGCACGGGTGCCATCGGCAAACTGTTCAGTGCGGCCGTAAAGCCCCTTCCATCCCGGGCCGAGACTGCTACTGCCATCCTGGCTATGGCAGGCACCACAGCCGTATTTTTCGACCAACAAGCGACCTTTTTCCAACACGCTGTCCTGACTGGGTTTGGCAGCTGTCGTTAATGTCTGCGCAAAAGTCGGTTGGCTGTTCAGCCATTGATCGAAGGCGCCCTGCTCTTCCACGATCATCTGGCCGCGCATGTTGTAATGACCTACACCACAATATTCAGCACAAAGGATTTCATATTTCCCGGTTTTAGTCGGCGTAAACCAAAAGTACGACACCATCCCCGGCACCATGTCCATCTTGCTGCGAATTTGCGGGATATAAAAATTGTGCAGCACATCTTTAGAGCGCAGTAAAACTTTCACTGGCTGATCGAGCGGAAGGCGAACTTCATTGCTCTTTATAAGCACATCGTCCTGCCCGACAGGATCCTTGGGATCAAGGCCGAGGGGATTGGTGAAATCAACAAACTTGATATCCGATTTACCCAGCTTCCCGTCCTGGCCGGCAAAACGAAAGGCCCACTGCCACTGCTGGGCGACCACTTCGAGTTCATAAGCATTTTTCGGCACATTGATGAAATCACTGTAAACCACCAGGCCTGGCGCCAACATCGCGGCAATCCCTATAGAGGTCACGATAATCAACCATGTTTCCAGTTTTTTACTTTCTGGCTGGTAGTGCGCCCTGGCACCCTCCTTGTGACGATAACGCATCACGGCTACCGCCATAAATACGGTGATGGCGATGAAAAATATTCCG
The DNA here is from genome assembly GCF_000282375.1 of Pseudomonas sp. GM50. Classification (GTDB taxonomy): domain Bacteria; phylum Pseudomonadota; class Gammaproteobacteria; order Pseudomonadales; family Pseudomonadaceae; genus Aquipseudomonas. The sequence continues at coordinate 17,863 of NZ_AKJK01000138.1, read as the reverse complement.
CTAATGATCAGGGTGATGAACAGGGTGGTGTCTATGGATCCCCAGTTGGAGGCTGCCGGTGTCGCATGCCAAGGCGCTAGTAGATGGAACAACACTGATGCAATAACGATTAGTATCAAGATAATTGCTATTGCCATTTTCTCTTCATCCTATTCCTGTTGTTCACTGGTTATGCAAACGCATCGCCACTGACGTCCAAGCAGGGCAGACAAGTACCATCCATTCCGACGGTAAAGTCAGCAGGAAGTATAGTGCATGGACGGAACACGTGCTTTTTCTGAAAAACCTGCTGATCAGATATTCCAATTCGAACATTAAGTTAATCGTTTAAAGCTATTCGCTACATACAACTATGGACATTCAGCGTTACGTCTCTCGGGACTAAATGGGCGTAGCGAATTGGCGCTCCCAGCTATACTCAATTCTGATGGCGATGGCAGAATCGGCCAGAAGCGGATGGCTTGAGAAGAGACAAGAGCTATAGAGTCCAGCAGTCCACGATGGAGGTTTCGTCATGAGTAACCTGACGATCGAAGGCTGGTGCAAACCCAGCGGCGCCCCAAAGTCCACCCCGGTGGGTGAGATCAGCTTTGATGTCGATGGCCCCCTCCATCTGCGTCTGGAGGAAGCTGAAGAACGCCTACAGAAGACCCATGAGCCTGAAGCCATGGTTGATGTCGACATGAGTTCAATGGATTTGGTCTTGCCAGAGGGATACGACCCCTTGTCCGACTGCCAAATGCGCGTCTACTTGCAGCACGGGCGCGGTCAGTTCCATTTGGTCGGGCATCGAGCGAGCGATGGAAGCTTGATCTATACCAACGCGGTTTTGATTGATCAGTTGCTTTAGCAGCACCCCGAAGCATCCGCTTGGAAATAAAAATGCCAGTCAGCCTGACTGGCATTCCGCTTGAAGGGGAGCGCGTGTTGCTCGCAAGGATGCCTTGAAGATCGGCTAGAGCGTGTAAGAAATACCGACCTGAACGGTTCTCGGCTCACCAGGGTAGGCATAGACATTGCCAAAGGCGCCCTCTTCATAGTCACGGTCGAACAGGTTCTTCACATCGAGATTGAGCCTGACCTTGTCATTGACCTTGTAGAAGCCGAGCAGATCGACAACGGTGTAACTGCCCATCGAAAACGCCGTATTAGCGGTCTGGCCCGCACGCTCATCGACGTACTTACCCCCCACACCCAAGCCTAGCCCTTTGAAAGTGCCATCCTGGAACTCGTAGACGTTGAGCAGGCTGAAACTGTTCTGCGGAATGTTCATCAGCCGGGTTCCCGACTGGATCACATTGTCCTTGGTGACCTCGGCATCGACATAGGCATAGCCGCCAATCACTCGCCATTCTGGAGTCAGATTGCCGGCCACGTTCAGATCAAAGCCACGGCTGCGCACCTCACCGGCCGCTACGCTGAATGTAGAGTCCACAGGATCGGTAGTGAGGACGTTGCGTTTTTCAATCTGGTATATCGCCGCGTCAACACTCAACTGGCGATCCAGGGCTTCCCATTTGATCCCCATCTCATAAGACTTGCCCTTTTCCGGGTCAAAACCTCCGCCCTGACGGCTGGCCCCCGTATTGGGTTTGAAGGAGCGCGCTGCATCGGCATACACCGCTACAGAATCGGTAAGATCGTAAATCACCCCAAGACGCGGCGTCACCGCATTGTCGCTCGCAGCCCAGCTCCTGCCACCCGGCACAAAAGTTTCGTAGTCGTGCTCAAAGCGCTCGAAACGGGCGCCCGCCAGGACTTTTAAACGCTCGGTCAACGCCACCTGATCCTGAACGAAGGCTGCGTATGTCTTGAGGTTTTCCTTGTCGTTGGTCGGGGTACGGGTCAAGGCTGGACGAGGCTGGCCGTACACCGGATTGAAGAGGTCGATCGAATAGGCGCCGACCGCTCCGCTGGAGCGCTGGATGATGGACTTGTAGTCATAATCCTCATACTCGACACCGGTCAACAGCGTGTGCTCGAAGCCGCCCGTGGAGAAATGCCCGGTGAGGTTCAGTTGAGTGTCTTTATCCGTCCACTCCAGCTTGCGGTAGCTGAAGTTACGACCCAACGTGCGCCCATCAGCGGCAACACCATTGGCTTCAATTGCGTTGCCCTGCAAGGTGCCATCGATCCATTGAAAACCACCACCCAATGTCCAGTTATCGCTTAGCAGGTGCTCGAACCGCAGCTGCGCCATGTTGTTGTCGTTGTGTAATTTGCCCGCATCTTTTTCACCGAAGAAGGTGTCACGAGACGCTGTGCCAATTTGATTCGAATAGCGCGTCAGACCGCGGTCCAGAGGGTGATTGTTGCGCATGAAGTCGCCCTCGAAAATCACCTTGGTGTCGTCGTTGGCCTGCCAGGAAAGAACCGGCGTCACACCATAACGTTCGGTTTCGACATGATCACGGAAGGTTTCCCCGCCCTCGCCCACCACATTCAGGCGATACGCCAGACGACCTTCTTCGTCGAGCGGGCCAGAGGCATCCAGCGTACCGCGCTGCATACCCTGGTCGTCGAGCTGACTCCCCAGAGTGACGGAGCGCTCAGCCAGCGGTTGCTTGGAGACCACGTTAAACGTGCCACCCGGGTCGCCTCGACCGTAGAGCATGGTCGCTGGGCCGCGCAGTACCTCCAGCCGCTCGATGGTGTTTGCGTCAGGCATGTTCGGATAACCACGGTTGATTGGAAAACCGTTGCGATAAAACTCTCCGGTGGTAAATCCACGCACCGTGAAGGTGGTCAGCCCCTGACCACCGAAGTTGTTGGCCCGTCCCACTCCGCCGGCATAATCGAGTGCGTCCTGAAGGCGAGTAGCACCGATGTCCTCTACAACATCCTTGGACACCACACTAATGGACTGTGGCGTTTCGTGAATCGCAGTGTCGGTTCGTGTCGCACTGGCCGACCGCGTTGCGTGATACCCCTTCACCGGCCCTTGTGCTGTTTCATAGTCCGTCGTACCGATGATGTCGGTCGCTTGCAACTCCAGACTGGTCTTTTCCGTAGCGGCTTGCTCTGCCCATGTAGACGGAGAAAACGCCTGGAGCACACAGATAGAAAACAGAGTACGACGCATTGATGATGAACCTTGGTGGAGAGGCCAAATGAGACGGCATACGTGCCAATAATTTGCGGCGCATGATATACCGTATCGTTAGCCTTTGATACGTATTCGCATTTGAATACTTTCACGAAACCCACCAATGGGACAATCGACCAAGCGTGTCCCTTTGTTCGTCAGCGCGTCGCCACCATGAACAACCGCGGAAACGGCAACAGTACCGAGCCATCGCTCAGCGCCGGATAGGCCTGCTCGATCGCCGTCAGATACTGCTTGAGATACTGCATCCGCTCCGCTTCATTCAGCGGCTCAAGGAAAGGCCGTAAACCGCTGCCCTTGAACCACTCGACCACGCCCGACGCGCCGGCCGCGAGTGGATGGTAGTAAGTGGTGCGCCATACATCGACGCGGGTGCAGTGGGCACGCAGCATCGAGTAGTAACCACCCGCATCCTCCATTTCCGTTCGCAGGCCTGCGGCCCTCGCCAGTTTCTCAGCCCAAGGGCCGTTCGCTGCGACCTCGCGCATCAACCTGTGCGACGGTTCGTTGAGGTTGTCGGGCATCTGAATCGCCAGGCTGCCGCCGGGCGCGAGCCTGGCCACCAATGACGGCAGCAACCGGGCGTGATCGGGCAGCCACTGCAACACGGCGTTGGCGAAAATCACGTCGAACGGGCCGGTCTCGTTCCAGGCATCAATGTCTGCAGTGTCGAAACGCAGGTGAGGCAAGCGCTTGCGAGCGGCCTCGATCATATCGGGTGAACTGTCCACCCCTCGCACCGCGGCATTGGGAAAGCGCTGCACCAGCAACTCGGTGGAATTACCCGGGCCGCAACCGATGTCGATTGCCGATTGGACGTCCACCGGGGGGATGGCAGCCAGCAAGTCACGCGCCGGGCGCGTGCGTTCATCTTCAAACGCTACGTATTGTTTGGCGGACCAACTCATATCGCTCTCCTGTCGGAGGTTGTAGCCGGAGGCAGACAACCGGTTCGCTACGATACATTGACCGCGTCAGTTAACCCACGCCCCCACCCGCCAATGCCAGCCATCGTTACGTTGCTCCCAGTGCGGATGCACATAACGATACCCCGGTCGTTCCGGGACCCAATGGCCATGAACCGCGACATAACGCCCACCTTCCCAACGCCAGTACCCTCTGGACCAGAGATAACCCGGCCGCCCCGCAGGCTCTACCTCAACCACGCGTTCCGGTGGCGGCTGCGGTGCGATGATTTCAACATATTCACGCTGCACCGGACGCCGGTCATGAACAACCCGTTCCTGCACACAACCCGCAGCGGCAACCACCACCGCCAGCAACACCATGTAACGTAACAACATGCCGCCTCCTCAGGCTTGAAAGCCAAATCGAGTGAATCAGCAAAAAAAACAGCCCCCTTTTCTAACCATGCTCCTGCCTGGCTCATGACTCTTTTAACAGGCCTTGTCTGTCTATTGCCTGAACCCGGATCACTTGACGACTGAAAAACACAGGGATCTGAATGAGCCTTTTCTTATCGCAAAATCATTGAAAGCCATAACCAAAAGGACCGTTCGTCGACCGAAGAGCAAAGCGATTTTGACAGCATAGAAATGGCATCTATAGTCCTAGTCGCGGCCTGTTGGAAGGAACCCAACCCGTCATTTCAAGGCAAGGAGCAAGGCCAGCTCGTACCCCGTGATCGAGTGGGTTCCCCAGTAGTGTGTTCGCAACGGCCGCAAGGCAAACAAGCGTTGTCGTGCCTGGTAGGTAGCCAGGTAATCACTATGTTCAAAGGAGCTTTACTATGTCTCGAGTCACGGATGTACTTGTTTCGATCGACACCGAAACCATTCTGAAAAACTACCCGAACATCAGCAAAAACCCTGCTGCGCCGACGATGATCGACGTCAATCATGTATACATGGTGACCAATCAGAACAACGTGGTGAGTGGCCAGGCCGGTGGCGAACTCAACTTGAAAGCTCAGGTAGGCGATTTGATTCGCTGGCGTGAAGCCAGCCTGTCGCTGGGCTTCGAGCAAGCAGTGATTTTCTACAAGTTCGTCGGTAACGCAGGCAACGAGTTGATCTCTACGCCCACGCCACGCAAGGCTACCGCCTCCTTTGCAGTCCCTAACACCAGCAATCCGTCGGTGCCCAGCTGCCAGAAAGTCGATAACCATTACTGGTCTTCGGAAACCCTTGCTTGCGGCAGCGTGACCTATCACTTCCAGTTTCTGATCGTGAATCGCGACTGCCAGATCATCGGCTGCTGCACGTGGGATCCGTTCATTACCATCCGTAACTGATGCTGGGCCGGGCCCCTTGGCAACGAGGGGCCTACCGGGCTCGTTGCCGCCTCGGCTGGAACAGGATGTCTCGCTTGAACCGAAGCGGTTACCGTTTTGCGTCAACATCATGAAAGGATCCATGATGACTTCCGAACCGATTAGCTCCCCTTCGGCGGGCGCCGTGATAGCCAGTAGTGTGCTTCTGATTGTCGATGCCGAATCGTTGCTTTCACGCTATCCGCAACCCAGTCTTGAATCGCAGAACCCGACGGTGATTGAAGATGGTTTCATCTTCCCCGTGACTAGTAGCACGACGACACAAAATGCTGAAAATGACAGTAAAATAACGCTGACCGCCAGCAACGGAAAGGTCTTCCATATTCGCGGCAGAACCGTCAGCCTGCTGACCGAACATACGGTGGTATTTCACGACCTGACGGTGGACGACGCCGGGGTTCTTTCGCCGCCCAAACTGATCGTTCACAGCGACCAGACAGTCCCCGCGCCCGACCCCGCCAACCCGACCCAGCCTGGCAGCCATAGCGCCGATGATCACTATTGGGAATGTTCGCAACTGAGCACGGGCGTGACAGCCTGCGAACTGAACTTCATGCTGATCAACCAGCGCTGTGAAGCGGTGGGGTACTTCAGCTGGAAGACTGAGGTGACGCTGTCGGCGTGAATGGATATGCACAAAAAAACCGGCATCAAGGGCCTGATGCCGGCCAGTTAAGTGAAGTCTCGTCAGACATAAGACCTGTGGCGAGGGGGCTTGCCCCCGTTGGACTGCGAAGCAGTCCTAAAACCTGCACTCTCGTTCTGCCAGGCACATCGCATGCATCGGGTTTGCGACTGCTTCGCAGCCGAACGGGGGCAAGCCCCCTCGCCACAGGTTCTCCACTGGCATGTCCTTTTCTTAACTGACTGGCATTAGCCTCAAGGGGCCGGTTCTTTGTATGCTGTTTAGGTCAGTCGTAGTATCCAACTGTCTTCTTCAAGTGATCCGAATAATCGTAAATCTCATCAACCGAGCCAATCGGATGCCGCGTTTCATTTTTTTCTTCGTCAAAAATCCCAATGTACTTTTGTGAACGATTGAAATGAAGGCGACAAATCGGCTTGCGATTGTTGTCATCGAGCAAGATCCCAAAATAGCTTTGCGTATCACGCTGCACTATCCGTTTGGCGTCCACAACCGAACGAACTACCGCACGGACAATGTGATAACCCTCCAATTCTTCCAGGGTCGTCAGCACTTTATCCTCTGATTCGTCACGCTGATCTGCCGGATCACTGCCGCCGGCAGGAACCGATCTCGATGCCAGCGCAGGCTGAATGGCACCACTCATAGCTGATTTGAGTCGGTCATTGATCTGATCATTGAGAAACTGCACGACTGCTTTTCTCGTCAGCTCGTGAAACTGCTCACGGACTTTCTGAGTTATGACCCCGTCGTACACTCGGGAGGCGAAGACTTTTACAAAGTCGTCATCAGGTTTGATGACCTGCGAAGCAATGACCTTTTTGATCTGACTGACGTACTTCAGCTCACCTGCAGCATTGATGATCGAATCCACGTCGAATGCAGACTTGGTGAGCTTGATCAATTCGGGGACGGAGTACTCATCGATATCCAGAAGATCGAGTTCAAGAAACGGTTTCTCATCCATCTTGTTGGGCGCATCCAGGTCGGTGAAGAATTTATAGACCTGGCCGTTAGTGAGGATAGAGATTCGAGCGCTGGTGACATGGAAATAGCGAAATAGCTGGGAGGCGTGATTGATGTGCAGCGACTCGCCTATTTTTTTGCACTCGATGAGGATCTGTACCTCTCCTTCCTTCATGATTGCGTAGTCAATTTTTTCTCCTTTTTTCGTTCCGATATCGCAAACGAATTCTGGAGTCACCTCACTCGGATCAAAGACATCGTAGCCCAGCACCGTACTGATGAAAGGCATGACGAAAGCATTCTTGGTCGCCTCCTCCGTCTGAATTGCTGCGCTTTGCAAACGAACCTTGGCGGCTAGGCTTGCTAACTTCTCAAAGAATTCCATGAGTGACCTCTTACTTGGTTTCGATCCGTGTGTTTGCATGCTGGCAAATTGACCACCATTTGATACTAGACACAAACCGGCACAAAGAAAGATTCCAACCAAAGATTCCAGACGCGGCAAGCCATAGACCCCATTCCGATGAAGAGCGCGATCGATCAACTCCCTTGGCAGTAGAAATGGTCGCGACCTTCTCGCCCCCGAGCGACGAGCACTGACAGAGGCTTCAGCACACCAGCCTTCCATCCCGCAGCCAATATTCAGCAGAATTTTCGTTATGCCCGTGCTGTCTGAAAATCAGGCGCATCCCTACGAGGAACACGGCAATGAAATTCGCAAATATTGCACAGAAACTATCCCTGTGGGCCGGCCTGCCCCGGACATTTCTGGGGGCGATCGTTCTGATCTTCCTGTGGGGTTTGAGCGGGCCGATTTTTCATTTCAACGATACCTGGCAGCTGATCATCAACACCTCGACCACCATCATCACCTTCCTGATGGTGTTCCTGATCCAGAACACCCAGAACCGCGACACGGACATTTTGCACTTGAAGATCGATGAGTTATTGCGGGTAACGAAAGAAGCGCAGAACGCGATGCTGGGGCTCGAATCGCTGGATCTCAAACAGTTGGAAGAGTTGAGAAAGAAGTATCGCCACCTTGGCGAGGGTGAAACGATTTCCCTGGACGGCACTGTCGTCCCTGAAACAAAGAATCAGGATTGAATGAATGTCGATCCATGCCCCGCGGGTGACCGGCGACGTCACCCGCGCCATTGGTGCTAGCGACTGGCTTGCAGGGCCCTGGCCATTTGCAGGTGGTTTTGCAGCTTGGGCAGGGTTTCTTCGGCGAACGCTTTGATTTGCGGCACGTCCGTGGTCTGCGCTTGTTGTTGAAGCTGCTCGATGGTCTCTTGGGTGGTTTTCACCTGACTGGCAGCGTACGCCTGATCGAACGACGCATCGTCCTTCACCTCCGGTATCAAGGCTTTGGCCTTGTCCATCACCTCTTCGCGTGGCGCGACCGGTAAATCGAGTTGCTTGGCAATTTTCGCCAGATGCTGATTGGCGGTGGTGAGGTCGTTGATCACCACGATGGTGTAATCCTTGACCTCTTTGGATTCGGTTTTCTGGTGCGCCAGGCGACTGGCTTCGATGTCGGCCATGCCTTTGGCCGACGCTTCGTTGATGAATTCCGCGGCGGACTGGGCTAAGGCACTGTTGGCAAACAGCCCCAATAAAGTGACAAAACTGGCATTGCATAAACGGGTGGCCATCCGGCTCATGGTCGCGCCCTCCTTCTTTGAAAATTCAAACGGGAGCTTACGCCCCCGTCTTTTAATAAAACCACCTTCACTACTACCGGGATTTCTGACCACCTTTGCGGCCCATGCCGCCTTTCGCGGAGTCTTTATCAACGGTCGTCGTGGTGGTTTTCCCACCTTTGCGACCGGCTTCAGACGCCTTCGTTCGATCGTGGGCACTACCCGGACTCGGATTTTTTGAAGTAGGCATGGTTTTCATCCTCTTGATGATGAGAGCAGCGAGCAGCCGCCCGCATAGAATAAGAATTTCCATCATCAAAAAGGTTTAAAAAACCTGGCAACGCTGCGACGAACGGTGACGGACTTTCAGACCCCGAGACGCAGGTGATGCTGGCGCTTTGCGGCGTACATTGCCTCATCGGCATGCCTGAACAGCTGGTTTTCTTCAGTGCCATGCTCGGGGTATCGCGCGACGCCGATGCTCGGTTGGATGTTCAGGTTGTGCCCGTCCAGGCGCAGGGGCTGAACCAGCACCTGGCGGATTTTTCCCGCCACATTCTCGGCATCTTCCGCGGCGTGGATGCTGTGCAATAACACGACAAATTCATCACCACCGATACGCGCTACGGTGTCGGTTTCGCGCACGCAGCCCTTGAGCCGATTGGCGACCGCTTGCAACAGCATGTCGCCGACCGCATGACCGAGGGTGTCGTTGACTTGCTTGAAGCGGTCGAGGTCGACGTAGAGCAACGCCATTCTACCGGAGTCTGTTCGGGCCAGCGCCAGCGAGGCTTTGAGGCGATCGCGCAGCAATTCGCGATTGGGTAACTGAGTCAATTGGTCGTACTGGGCCATGCGCTGGAGCCGGGCATGCAATTGCTTGCGCTCGATAGCGGTCGCAACCTGGGCGCAAACATACTGCAGCAGCTCTTTGTCTTGCTCGGTGTAACGCTCGCCGCCCGGTACGCTTTTAACGATCAACGCGCCAATGGTGCCGTTCTGCGAACTCAATGGCACGCCCAGCCAGCAGGGCGAATCCTGGCCCGCGACCAGTGCCGCAAACCCCGCCGGCGGATTGTCCTGATCCGGGGTCAGCAGAATCGGCAAGCCGCTGCGAATGACTTCACTGCAAAGACGCCCGGTCACAGTCCCGGGCTCGGGTTGCGGTTCACGGTCGTCGACGTGATAGGGAAAATTCAGCTGCGCGCAGTGCTCGTCATACAGCGCCACGGAGAAATTCAACGCCGGGAGCCATTCGCCGATGATCGAATGGATGCGTTTGAACAGCGCCAGCAGATCTTCCGCCGCGTGGGCCGCCTCGGAGATTGCGTACAGCGCCGCTTGTCGGGACTCGGCCTGTTTGCGCTCAGTGATGTCGTGGGCCACGGCAATGCGCAATTGATCGACTTCCGACCAGCGCGCCGACCAGAGAATGTGCGCCACCCGGCCGTCCTTGCGCAGGTAACGATTTTCAAAGTTGAGCTTGGGCTCGCCCCCCATGATTTCCCGCGCGGCGTCGAGGGTGCGCTGTCGGTCAGCGGGATGTACCAGATCGATCATCGGCTGGCCGATCAGCTCGTCGGGGGTGTAACCGAAAATGCGCTCGCAGGCCGCGCTGACAAATACGAAGCGACCTTGTTTGTCCACCGCACAGACGGCGTCCAGCAAGAGGTCGATGTAACTCGCCAGTGGCGCTGAATTTCTGGTTGCCATGGTGCAGAGAGCGTGTCCGGACAATCCAACATTGAACAACCTTCCCTGACCGGTCATACGCCCGAGCGATGACTGTGCAGCCGACGCTTCCCTGCGATCAGCCTCAAGCCTTGTTCGTCACCAGCCCCGGCAGCGCATGCACCAGGGCGTTGATGGCAAAACCGATGAACATTACCCCGCACAACCGAGTGATCGCCAGTTCATGACGCTGATACAACGTGCGTACCTGACGCGCGCCGACGATGCTTATGAGAATAGCGTAGGCCAAAAGGCCACCAACGAAGCTCAGGATGATCAACCATGGCAGCATCGACCAATGCAACAATTCTGCACGGCTGGACAGCAGCGCAGTAAAGGTCGCCACTGCCACCGGATAAGCCTTGGGGTTGGTCAGGCCGAACATGATGCCGTGCCAGAACGGCTGCCGCGCCGGGCCTTGAGGTGCTTCGGCACTGCCGCGACGAGCACGAACCGCGCGCAGGCCTAGCCAGAACAGGTAGAGCCCGCTGAGTACGCCCAACACATCGAACGCGGTGCTGCCGATTTCCCGCGCACCGACAATCGCGATCAGCGCCGTGCTGCACCAGACCACGTCGCCCAGCAAATGCCCACACAGAAACCCCGCTCCGGCCCGCCGCCCGCGCGCCGCGCCGATGCCGAACACCGCCAGCACACCCGGCCCCGGCGTGATGCCATAAATGAAGCCCGAGGCGAGAACGGCCATTAGCAGCGATGGAGTCATGGGAATTCCTGTTGAAACGCCGGATGAATGGACGCAAGTCTATCCCAGGACCCTGAGCATCGACTCACAGATCGTCGAAGAACTTCATCCCCGCATACGGCCGTTGCCGACACGCCGCCAGCCGCGACGCCAGATTCCCGACATGCGCTTCAAGCTTGTGCCCGTCCGGGTCGAGAAAATAGAACGATGCGCCTTCGCTGCGGTTGTCCCGCCATTCCCGCACGTTGGCGGATCGCAGGCGTTCGACGAACAACGGGAAGTCCGTAGCGCCGATACTGAAGGCGTAATGAGTGTAGTCAGCAGCGGGCGCGGATTCGCGTAGCGGATCGAGAGAAAGGCACAACCACAGACCAGGTAGTGAGAGATAGGCGCCGGTGTCCCAAGTGGCTTCAAGCTGAAGTTGCAGCAGATCGCGATAGAACGCCACGCTGCGGTTCAGGTCGGTGACGGCGAGGGTCAGGTGGTTGAGGCCGGTTAGCATGGGTTTCGTAACCTTGAGGCTGGTTTCGACCGGAGCGTACAACTTAAACGTCCTTGAGCGTAGAACCCCTAGGGCTTTGTTGACCGTGAGTCAGTCATCGCGAGCAGGCTCGCTCCCACATTGAATGCGTCGGGCACAGGATTTGTGTCCGACGCCACCCCCTTGTGGGAGCGAGCCTGAACGCGATGGTGTCCGGTCCAACACCGCAAATTTCAGAACTTATCGAGCGTGCGCAGCTTCTGCGGCAATCCCCACAACAGCAATGCAGCAGCGATCAGCGCGGCGACGCCGATGACGTACAGGGCCGGGGTAGTACTGCCGGTCAAATCCTTGATCCGCCCGACCATGACCGGGCTGACGATCCCACCGAACTGGCCAAGAGTATTGATCACCGCGATCCCGCCTGCGGCACCTGCACCAGCCCCGGCCAGCAGTTTCGGCGGCAGGGTCCAGAAGCTCGGGATGGACGCGATGATCCCGGCACCGAGCAAGCCCAGGGCGACAATCAGGAAGGTCGTGTGATTGGCGAAGATCCCCGCACAGAAGAACCCCACCGCTCCTACCGCGACTAAACCGGCGACAAACTTGCGCCGCTCGCCGGTGGCATCGGACAACCGCCCGATCACCACCATGCTGATGGCACCGCAGATGTAGGGGATGGCGGTCAGCAAGCCGATCATCACCGGGCTCTCGGTGCCGGCACTGCGGATCAGTTGCGGCGCCCAGAAGTTCAAGCCGTAGGACGCCACCTGAATCAGAAAGTAGATCAGCCCCAACGTCAGGAAACCCGGAATCCGCAACGCCGCCAGCAAGGAGCCGCCGCTCTTGTGCGGCTCATGGTGAGCAATACGACTGGCGAGCAGCGTCTTCTCTGACGGCGTCAGCCAATGGGCGTCTTCTATGCGGTCCTTGAGCAAGGTCAGCACCAACAAACCGAGGCCGATGCAAGGCACGCCACCGAGCAGAAACAGCCAATGCCAGCCGCGCATGTCAAGGAAGCCATCAAGGTGTTGCAGCACCAGCCCGGAGAACGGTGCGCCAACCAGCCCGGCAAACGCCGACGCGAGAAACAGCATCGAAGTGATGCGCCCGCGATAGTGCTGCGGGAACCACAGCGTCAGGTAATACAGCACACCGGGGGCGAAACCCGCTTCCATCGCACCGATCACGAAGCGCAAAGCGTAGAACTGCCATTCGCTGTTGACGAAGACCATGGCCGCCGTGGCGATACCCCAGGACATCATGATCCGGGCGATCCAGCGCCGGGCGCCGACCTTGTAGAGCATCATGTTGCTCGGTACTTCGAAGATCACGTAACCCACTACAAATAGCCCGGCGCCGAGGCCGTAAGCGGTGTCGCTCAGGCTCAGGTCAGCCTGCAACTGGAACTTGGCGAAGCTGATGTTGATGCGGTCGAAAAACGCAAACAGGTAGCAGACCATGATCAGCGGCATCAGTCGCCAGGCGACTTTGCGCACCAGGGCTTTTTCGGCGTCGTGGCTAACGGACGGGCTCGCGCCCGCCTCCAGTACATTGAGGCTCATAGTGTTTCTCCAGATGGACTTCACGAGGGAGTCCCGATTGTTTTTGTTGTCTGGCTGAGGTGTTCAGTGAACGCGCTTTTTTGTAGGAGCGAGGCTTGCCCGCGAAGGCGGTTTGTCAGCCTCCATCAATGCTCAATGGCAGACCGCTTTCGCGGGCAAGCCTCGCTCCTACAGGGTTTGTGGCAGGTTCATGACGGTGTCGGGTGCAGGTCGCAATTGCGTCCGGCCTTGGCGAGTTGCCCGGGTACTTCGTGGCACAACAACGCGGGCAACCCTCGGGACAGCTTCAGCAACAGCGGCAGATCGATGCTGGTGTGAATACCGACTTCATCGCACAGGTTGACCAGATCTTCCGTGCAGATATTGCCCGAGGCACCCGGCGCAAACGGGCAACCGCCAAGGCCGCCGAGGGCCGCATCGAAACGACGGGCACCGGCCTCGTAGGCGGCCAGGACGTTGCACAAACCGAGGCCGCGAGTGTTATGGAAATGCAGGGTCAGATCCGCTGGCGAAACCCGCTGCAAGACTCTGCGCACCAAGCGATCGACCTGACGCGGATTAGCCATGCCAGTGGTGTCGGCCAGGGTAATGCCCTGGATCCCGAGTTCCTGATACGCCTCGACGATTTGCAGCACCCGGTCCTCATCGATCCTGCCTTCGAACGGGCAACCGAAGGTCGTGGCGATGCTGCCGTTGAGCCGCACCTGGGTGCTGCGAGCGAATTCGACGATCTCGCCAAACGCCGCCAATGACGCCTCGCAGCGCATCCGCATATTCGCCAGGTTATGGGTCTGGCTGGCGGACATCACCAGGTTCAGCTCATCGGCCCCCGAATCCAGTGCTCGTTGTGCGCCTTTGAGGTTGGGGATCAATGCGACATAGATCACGCCCGGCCGTCGGGCGATGCCCTTGAACACTTGCTCGCCATCGCGCAACGCTGGAATGGCCTTGGGCGAAACGAACGAGCCTGCTTCGATGCGGCTGAACCCCGCCAGCGACAACTGATCGATCAGTGCAATCTTGTCGACGGTTTCGACCCAGGTCGGCTCGATCTGCAAGCCGTCACGCGGGGAGACTTCCTGAACGATCAGCCTCTGGGAATAATCAGTGATCATTGCACCACCCCTTCAGCTTTCAGCCGTTCGATGTCCTGGTCAGTCAGGCCCAGCCCCGCGAGGATGCCGTTGGTGTGCTGACCCAGACTCGGCCCCGACCAGTTCACGCCACCTGGGGTCTCGGACATTTTCGGTACGACGCCCGGCATCTTCACCGTGGCGCCGCCGGGCAATTCGGCGTTGAGCAGCATACCCCGCGCCTGGTAATGCGGATCGGCAACGATGTCGGCTACCGAGTAGATGCGCCCGGCCGGAACTTCGGCAGCTTCCAGTGCAGACAGCACTTCGTCGATAGGCAGGCTGCTGGTCCAGTGAGTGATGGCAGCGTCGAGCACATTACTTTTGGCGGCGCGGCCATCGTTATGCGCAAACTCCGGTGCTTCGGCCAGGTCGACCCGGCCAATCACCGTCATCAAGCGTTTATAGATCGGATCGCTGTTACCGGCGATAACCACATAGGCGCCGTCGGCAGTCAGGTAGGTATTGGAGGGCGCGATGCCCGGCAACGCCCCGCCGCTGCGCTCACGAACATGGCCCAGCATGTCGTATTCCGGCACCAGACTTTCCATCACGTTGAACACGCTTTCGGCCAACGACACATCCACCACCTGCCCGCCACCCTGCCCGGTCTTGACTCGCAGCAGCGACATCAGCGCACCGATCACCGCGTGCAGCGAAGCCAGGGAATCACCGAGACTCACGCCCACTCGGGCCGGCGGTGAACCGGGGGTGCCGGTGGTGTAGCGAATCCCGCCCATGGCCTCGCCGATGGCACCGAAACCCGGACGATCACGGTACGGGCCGGTCTGGCCATAACCGGAAATGCGCACCAATGTCAGGTTGGGATTGAGGGCATGCAACACGTCCCAGCCCAGGCCGAGTTTCTCCAGGGCACCAGGGCGCAGGTTTTCGATCAGCACATCAGCGTCGGTCGCCAGTTGCTTGACCAGCTCGATGCCTTCGGGGGATTTCAGATTCAGCGCCAGGGACTTCTTGTTTCGCGATTGCAGGTACCACCACAGCGAAGTGCCTTCGTGCAGCTTGCGCCATTTGCGCAGGGGATCGCCCTGGCCCATGGCTTCGATCTTGATCACTTCAGCGCCGAACTCGGCGAGCATGCGTGCGGCGAACGGCGCGGCGATCAGTGTGCCGATCTCGATCACTTTGATTGCACTCAAGGGGGCAGTCATCGCGGGGTACCTCTTGTTCTTGGAATATGAGCCAAGGCTAGAGGACCGAGGGGCAAGGAATCCAACCTTCAGTTGGCAACGACCGTTCGCGAAATGCGAATGCTCGGTAGAAGAATTGCTGCGACCTCAAGTCAGTCTTCGCGAGCAAGCCTCGCTCCTACAGGATTGGCGGCGGGCACACAAATCCCCTGTAGGAGCGAGGCTTGCCCGCGAAGAGGCCCACCCATCCAATAAAGAACGGTCAGGCCTGACGACGCAACTGCTCAAACAACATCCGGCTCACCGGCGACAGCCTCGCTTCATCGCGCACCACCAGTATCAACGCGCGATCCGACCAGTCATCGGTCAGCGGCACCGCGTGCAAACCCAACGCCCGGCCAAACAGTTCGTAGGCTTTTTGCGGCAGGATGCCGATGCCCATGTTGGCCTGGACCATCCGGCACATGGCGTCGAACCCCGGCACATGAATCCGCAGCCTCAGCACCTTGCCGGCCTTGCGCGCGGCCGCATGGGTGCGCATGTTGATGGAACTGGCGGCGTGCAAACCGACGTAATCGCTGTCCAGCGTGTCGGCAAAAGCCAGGGTCGAGCGACTCGCCAGCAGATGATCGGCCGGCATCAACACCATCAGTTTGTCCCGGCGATAAAGAACACTGTGCAGACCTTTGACGTCACTGTCGCTGGAGCAGATCCCGAGGTCCGCCACGCCATCGAGCACGCCCTGAATCACCCCACTGCTGGGGCGTTCTTCGAGGTCGGTCTTGACCTGCGGATGGCGTTCGGAAAAGTCTCGCAAGTCTTCAGGCAGGAACTGAATGATCGCCGACAGATTGGCAAGCATCCGCACATAACCCCGTACACCGTGGCTATGTTCGCCCAGTTCAAGGCCCATTTTTTCGACGTTGAACAGCATCTGCCGGGCATGGTGCAGCAGGGTTTCGCCGGCCGGCGTCAGGGTCATGCCCTTGGCCTGGCGCACGAACAGGCTGATGCCCAGCGCCTCCTCCAATTCCATCAAGCGCTTGCTGGCCGCCGACACCGCGATCGCTTCACGGGCGGCGGCACGGGTCAAGGTGCCTTCTTCGTGGACGGCCACGAACAATTGGAGAGTGATCAGGTCAAGGCGGCGAATCAGGCTTTTTTGCAACATGGGAGGGCTCGATGATTTCGGTTCGACTGAGTCGGCAGGATAGCCCGGTTTCGTTTCGTCCCCGCCATCCAATTGCCCAATGAACAAGACATGCCCCCCTGGAATTCGCCGCGTTGCAGGAAAAACTTCAGGTTAATATCCGCCTCTTTGTCAGTCTCAAACGAACCGAACAATACAGCCGGGACATCGGCTGCTGAAAAACTCAGGGAAGATCAAATGAAGAGCAGCACCACCCTCCTCATCACCTGCTGCACGGTTTTTCTCGCCCAATTGGGCACGAGCATTTATCTGTCGGCACTGCCGGAAATTGCCCGGGATTTAACCGCCGATGCCTCGCAGGTTTCATGGGGGCTGGCGGTGTATCTGATCGGCATGGCGCTGCCGATGCTGTTCTGGGGCAGCCTCGGTCAACGCATTGGCCGCAAACCGGTGCTGCTCGCGGCGCTCGGTATCTATGGGGTGGGTAACCTGGCCCTGCCCTTGGGCCAGACGCTGGAGTCGTTCCTGTTTTTTCGACTGATTCAGGGTGTAGGCGCCAGCGGAATTTCGGTCATGGCCCGGGTGCTGATCCGCGATAGCTTTCGTGGCGACTTGCTGGCCAAGGCGTTGTCCTGGATATCGATTTCCTTTGTGGTGGCGCTGGGTATCGGCCAATACCTGGGGTCGATTATCCAGGTGGCGCTGGGTTGGCCGATGATCTTCTATTTGTTGGGTGGCGTAAGCCTGTTGATGGCGGTGGTGGTGGCCCGACTCACGTTCCCGGTGCTGGCAGCAGAGAACACGCTGTCATCCGCCTGGACGAGCTACTGGCACATTCTGGGTCATCGGGCCTTCCTGTTGCCGGCCCTTGTCGGCGGCTTGGGGTACGGGGTGATCGTCGCATTCAACACCGCGGCGCCGTTGATTCTTCAAGGCCCCTTCAACTGGTCGGCAGTGGAATACGGATTGTTGGGTTGGCCGATCAGCGCGGCCTATTTTCTCGGGGCTGTGGCGGTCAATCGCTTTGTGCTGCGTACCGGTCAGCGCCATCTGATGACGGCAGGCGTTGGGCTGGTATTGGCCGGCAGCGCGGTCATGTTGCTGGGTAGCATCGCCGGTACGTCAATAGCGCTGCTGTTCTGGTTGCCCTATTGTTTTGCGGTGTTTGGCCAGTCGCTGAATTACCCGATCAGCCTGTCCCTGGCCAACGAAGGTTCGCCGGTCGGCGGTGCTTATGCGATGGCATTGAGCGGTTTCATTCACCAACTGATGGCCGCCATTATCGGCGGGAT
>NZ_AKJK01000137.1 GCF_000282375.1 Pseudomonas sp. GM50 | reverse complement strand
GCCCGCGAAGGCGGCCTGCCAGCCGCCCAATCTCTTGCAGACATACGCCAACCCACTGTGGGAGCGAGCCTGCTCGCGATGACGGCCTTACAGGCAAAGATGTTTATTGATCGCTAAAAACATCAGAACCTTCCCACAAGTCTTTCAGGTTGTCCGTCGGAAGTGGCCTCTCTAATCTCCAAAATCCGTTCTTACCCATATTTTGCAAGACTACTTGGAGAATACAGATGACGAAGCCCGCTAGCGGCCACGTCCTCTCATCCGCCTTGGACACATTGGTCAAACGTCCTCTAAATCAAGCAGATGACGCGGCGCTTGTCAGCGCGGCCAAAGCTGTTTGGTACTCGAAATTGAATCTTGAGAGTGAAGTTTCAATTTTTCTGAGTCGCCACACAGACGAGGTCGAGCTTCGTCGTGCAGGCTACTTGCTCGAGCGACTTACTCGTTTTTCGTGCGTGTCTGATGGTCGCGTGTCGGAGACTCTCAATGCCCTTGAGCTATTTGAACACTCGGCTTCCAGAGAAGTAGTAACACCACAATCGGCCGTTTCACTTCGCCATCGCCGTGATGACCTCGCCGTCACTTGGGGGTTAAGTGAGGGGCTTGGTCTGAAGGCTCAATCCCTCATGCCTTTCCAGACTCGGCACTACGAAGCTGAACAGCGCGCTACGTTTTTCTGAGCTTAAGCTGCATTACAAGAACCCGGCCTAAGTCGGGTTTTTGCTGTCCGCTTGGATAATCGATGGCGTTTATTCGTCAGGCAAAACATCAGAACCTTCCCACAAGTCTTTCAGGTTGTCCGTCGGAAGTGGACTCTCTAACCTTTGGCTGTCGCTGCCAATTCAGCGACCGGGACTGCAAGCCCGAAGAATCGTTAGGCGCTTATAGGCGCCGCATCAATAAGTGATGTCGGTCGCTCCAATTTTTTAGGAGCTCCACCATGATTGAAGACAATCCCAATTCCCCGGAAACAGACGTAGAAGATGTGGAAACAAACATTGAAAACGAATCCGTTTCTCCCTACGCCTGCCTCAATTCCAAAAAACTCCACGACGCCGCAATCCGTGCACTCGATCACTATCTCGCGCCACCGTCCCGGAAGAAGGCCAAAGCCGGCCAGCGTCCAAGTACGATTTTCGTCGTCGCGCCCAACGTAGATTCCGAAACTCTGCTGGCCCATGCCTGTGAAACCCTGGCTTCGGCGAATGTCATGGCCAGTGAGTTGGCGTTTGACCTGACCGGCCCAGCGTGCAATCTGGCATTGGGGATTCAGCAGATGATTTCGTTGGCGGAGTTGTCGGTGAACCGGGTGTTGGATCAGGTGGATCCGCAGGGGTAGCACAATGAAAAAAGCCCGCTGGACCTGTGGCGGTCAGCGGGCAGATTTTCATTGGTCGTGAGGGCCTCTTCGCGGGCAAGCTTCGCTCCTACGGGGTATGTGTCGGTCGCCACTTGTAGGAGCGAGGCTTGCCCGCGAAGACTGACTCTCAGCCGCCATAAATCCGAACCTTGGCACTCACCTCGCTGCGATCAACCAACATCTGCAGCGCACAACTCAAACTCGGCGCTTTGTCGCCAATCAACAGATGCCAAACTCCACCGTCCAACTGACTGACACCCATGCAACCCAGCGCTTTCAACTGACCCTCCGACAACGCCTTGCCATCCGCCAGTTGCAACCGAATCCGGGTCATGGCCACACAATCCATTTGCAGCACATTGTCACCACCGCCCAGTGCCTTCAGCCATTGCTGGGCTTCTATGTTCGCCACAGTGGCAGTTTCAGGTACGTCGACAACGGCAGCGGGGGAGGCGATAACCGCGCGCCCCAATGCCGGCATCGCCAACCGGATCTCATCGGCAATGCTGTCTGCCATCGGCCCAACTACGACCTGCAAACTTCCACCCTTACCCGGGCGAACAACAGCCATCGCGCCCAACGCTTTCAAGTCCGCATCGGATGCCTTGTTGCGATCAACCATGTCCAGCCGCAACCGAGTGGTGCACGCACCCACCGTGATCAGATTCTGCGCACCGCCCAGCGCCTTGATGTAAGCCCCGGCGCGCTCGTTCTTGGCGATCACAACTTTGTCGCCGGTAGGCACATCTTCACGCCCCGGCGTCTTCAAATTGAACCGACGAATACAGAAATCAAACACCACGTAGTAGATCACCGCATACGCCAGCCCCACGGGAACCACCCGCCAGCCATTAGTGGATTCACCCCAGCCCAGAATCATGTCGATGAAGCCGCCTGAGAAGGTAAAGCCCAGGTGAATGTTCAGCAGGTTGGTGATCGCCATCGACAAACCGGTCAGCAGCGCATGCACCAGATACAGCATCGGCGCGAGGAACATGAAGGCGAATTCGATCGGTTCGGTCACGCCGGTCAAAAATGAGGTCAGGGCCATGGACAAGAAGATCCCGCCCATGACTTTGCGTCGTTCCGGCAAGGCGTTGCGGTACATCGCCAGGCAGGCGGCGGGCAGGCCGAAGATCATCATCGGGAACATGCCGGTCATGAACTGGCCACCTTTCGGGTCGCCGGCAAAGTAGCGCGACAGGTCGCCTGTCACCAGAGCTCCCGTGGTCGGGTCGGTGAAGTTGCCGAACACGAACCACGCCATGTTGTTGAGGATGTGGTGCAGGCCGGTGACGATCAGCAGGCGGTTGAACACGCCGAAGACGAAAGCACCGAAGCTGCCGCTCTCCATCATCAACGTGCCGAAGCCATTGATGCCGTGCTGGATCGGTGGCCAGATGAACCCAAACACGACGCCCAGGCCGACGGCGGCGAACCCGGTGACGATCGGTACAAAACGCCGACCACCGAAGAATGCCAGGTACTCCGGCAATTTGATGTCTTTGAAGCGGTTGTACAGCGCGCCGGCCATCAGGCCGCTGACGATCCCGGCGAGCATGCCCATGTTGATGCTCGCATCGAGCACTTTGAGGGTGGAGATCATCACCAGATAGCCAATGACCCCGGCCAGGCCTGCGGTGCCGTTGTTGTCCTTGGCGAAACCGACCGCGATGCCGATGGCGAAGATCAGTGCCAGGTTGGCGAAGATCACCTGACCGGCGTCGTGGATGATCGCGATGTCCAGCAGGTCGGTGTCGCCCAGGCGCAGCAGTAACCCGGCAATCGGCAGGATCGCGATCGGCAGCATCAGCGCACGACCGAGGCGCTGCAGGCCTTCGATGAAGTATTGGTACATGGCGGATCTCCCTGGGTTCTTGTTGTTTTAGTCGCTGTTCTTGTTGTCGTTGCTCAGCTCAGAGGCCATTGCTGATGACAAGCGTGACGCACCGCGCTGGCGCTGCTCAGCTTGAGCAGGTCCTGGCTGATGCGTCGGCATTCGGTAGCATCGAGGTGGCGGACGCGGTCTTTGATTTCGCCGATCTGCACCGGGCTCACCGATAACTCACTGACCCCCAGACCAATCAACACTGGCGTGGCCAACGGATCGGAGGCGAGGGCGCCGCAGACGCCGACCCAACGGTTGTGCACCGCAGCCCCGACGCAGGTCTGGGCGATCAGCCGCAGCAATGCCGGATGCATCGCATCGACGCGGGAGGCGAGGCCGGCGTGGTCGCGGTCCATGGCCAGGGTGTATTGGGACAGGTCATTGGTGCCGATGGACAAGAAGTCCGCGTGTTCGGCCAGTTGCTCGGCCAGCAGCGCGGCGGCCGGGACTTCGATCATTACGCCCAGCTCCGGGCGTTGGCTCAGGCCGAGTTCGCCGCACAGCGCATCCAGACGCTGGCGGATGTGCAGCAATTCATCGACTTCGGTGACCATCGGCAGCAGGATCCGGCAGCGCGACAACGGGCTGACTTGCAGCAGTGCGCGCAATTGCTGATCCAGCAGTTCCGGACGGACCTGAGCCAGACGAATGCCGCGTAAACCGAGCACCGGATTCGCTTCCACGGGGAGCGGTAAATAGTCGAGTTGCTTGTCGCCGCCGACGTCGATGGTGCGGATGATCACCGACTTGTCACCCATGGCATCGAGCACGGCTTGATAGGCGGTGCGTTGTTCCTGTTCGTCCGGCGCGGTGTTGCGGTCCACAAACAGAAATTCGGTGCGCAGCAGGCCGACGCCATCGGCGCCATTGGCCAGTGCATCGGCCGCTTCAGCGCTGGAAGCGACATTGGCGGCGACTTCGATGTGCAAACCATCCAGTGTCAGTGCCGGGGTGTGAGCCTGAGCCTGTTGAAGCGCGCGACGTTGCTGATGATCAAGTTGCGCCTGATGCACTTCGGCCAGGCGCTCGGCATTCGGCGTCAGTTCGAGACGTCCGCCGTCGGCATCCAGCACCACCGCTTGACCTTGCTCCTGATCGAGCAGCGTCGAACCCAGCGCAACCATGCACGGCAAGCCTTTACCGCGAGCGAGAATCGCCACATGGGAAGTCGCGCCACCTTCGGCCATGCACAACCCGGCCACACCTTGCTGGCTCAGTTGCAGCAGGTCGGATGGCGTCAGTTCATGGGCCGCGACAATGGCGCCGGCCGGCACGTCGTAATGCCAGGTTTCACCGAGCAGGGCGCGCAGCACGCGTTGTTTGAGGTCACGCAGGTCGTTGGCGCGTTCGGCCAGCAACGGGCTGCCGAGTTGCTGAAGCACCTCGCATTGCACGTCGATGGATTGGCTCCAGGCGTGAGTCGCAGCGGTGCCGTGGTCGATGGATTGATAAGCCGCATCGAGCAGCGCCGGGTCTTCGAGCAGCGCCAGATGCGCGGCGAAGATGGCTTCTTCGTCAGTATTCTTGTGCTTCTTCGCTTGGGCCAGAGTGGCGTCGATGTCGCTGCGTACCCCAGTCAGTGCTGTGTCCAGACTTTGCCGTTGTTGCTCGGGATCATGATTGCCGGCATCCATCGGCAAGCTGATCGAGTTCAGACGAAACAACGGCCCAGCCACCAGACCGGGAGCTGCACACACGCCATGCAACACGCCCGCTTCGGCAGGGCGATTGCGTTGAACCATCGGCGCTGGTGCAGCGGCGTGGCTGTCTTCGGCCAAGGCTGTGGATAACGCCGCCAACAGGGCTTGCAGCGCAGCCTCGGCGTCCGGTCCTTGGCAACTGACTCTGATTTCATCTTGCTCACCGACGGCCAGCCCCATCAGCCCGATCAAACTGTCGCAGGCCGCCGATTTGCCGGCGAAGTGCAGCCAGGATTTGCTCTTGAACTGTTGGGCGGTCTGGCGGATCAGCGCGGCAGGCCGGGCGTGCAGGCCGCCGCGATGGGCGACATGAATATGCCCCTGAACCTCGATGCCGACGACCTCAATGTCGATCTGCGCGCCGTTGGCCGCTTTCGGCACGATGTGCAGTAGCGGATCGCCGACCTTCACCGATTTCAGCGTAATCGGCCGCGCCTGAAAGTCCTGGCTGTTGGTCAGGATCATCAGGCTGACCAGGCTTTTGCACTGCTGCGCGACCTGGTCCAGGTCATAACGCAACAACGGCTGGCCATTGCTGACGCGCGCCCCTTCCTTGACCAGCATCGAGAAACCGACGCCCTGCAATTCGACCGTATCGAGGCCCAGGTGCAGCAGCAACTCGGCACCGTTATCGGCGCGCAAAGTGATGGCGTGGCCGGTGCGAGCGACGTGGATCACGACCGCTTCACAGGGCGAGTACAGGGTGTCGTTCAGCGGGTCGATGGCAATCCCGTCGCCCATCGCGCCGCTGGCGAACACCGGGTCCGGGACTTTGGCGAGTGTGAGCACCGGGCCGCTGAGCGGGGCGCTGAGGGTCAGCTCTTTATTGTTGTTGTGCATGGCTCGGTCTCATCAATAAAAACTACGGTTCGGATCAACTCGCCCTGTGCGGATTAACTCGTCAGCTCGGGGGTATTCATCCGCCAGCAAATAGGGATGGATACCAATCGGTTCAGTGCGTGCGCGTCACTTTGCTCAAATGACGCGGCTGGTCCGGGTCCATGCCTCGGGCGACGGCCAAGCCTGCGGCCATGACGTAGAAACTCTGGATCGCCAGAATCGGGTCGAGGGCCGGGTGTTCGGCGCGGCTCAGGGTCAGGTCGCGTTCGGCGACGTCATCTGGCGCAGCCAGTAGCACGCGGGCACCGCGTTGGCGCATGTCGGCGGCCAGGCTCAGCAACCCGGCCTGCTCGGCGCCGCGCGGGGCGAAGATCAGCAAGGGGTAGTTCTCGTCGATCAGCGCCATCGGACCATGCCGGACTTCGGCGCTGCTAAAGGCTTCGGCCTGGATCGCCGAGGTTTCCTTGAATTTGAGGGCCGCTTCCTGGGCGATGGCGAAACCGGCGCCACGGCCGATCACCATCAAACGCTGGCAATCACGCAACGCATCGATGGCCAGGCTCCAGTCCTGTTGCGCCGCGTCGCGCAGACCTTCCGGCAGGGCAAGGCCTGCTTCCAGCAACTCCACGTCTTCTTTCCAGTGGGCGATCAGGCGGGCACTGGCGGTGAGGGTGGCGATAAAACTCTTGGTCGCGGCGACGCTGCTTTCGGTGCCGGCGCACAGCGGCAGGCTGAATTCGCAGGCGGCTTCCAAAGGCGAGTTCTCGGCGTTGACCATGGAGATGCTCAGGGCGCCGCGCTTGCGCAGCAGACGCAGGCTGTTCACCAGATCCGGACTTTGCCCCGACTGCGAGAAGGCGAACGCGACTTGGCCACTGACCTTCAACGGTGCTTGCTGCATGGTCACCACCGACATCGGCAACGACGCGACCGGGATGCCCAGTTGCTGCATGGTCAGGTAGGCAAAGTAGCTCGCGGCATGGTCGGAGCTGCCGCGAGCGACAGTCATCGCCACTTGTGGCGGCTGACGGCGCAGGCGTCCGGCGATCTCGATCATTGGCGGGTCGAGCTGCTGCAATTGGGCTTGCACGGCCTCGAACGAGGACAGCGCCTCTTCAAGCATTTTTGAAGTCAATGTCTTCTCCTTCGACCATGACGGCGGTCAGTGTGAGTGAGCGATCCAGCCGCACGCAGTCGGCCCAGGCGCCGGGTTGCAAGCGTCCGCGTTCTTGAAGGCCGAGGTAGTCGGCGGGGAATTGCGAAAGTCGTTGCGAGGCCTCGCTGATCGGCAAACCGATCTTCACCAGGTTGCGCAAGGCTTGATCCATGGTCAGGGTGCTGCCGGCCAGCGTGCCGTCGGGCAGGCGCACACCGCCCAGGCATTTGGTCACGGTGTGGCTGCCGAGTTTGTATTCACCGTCGGGCATGCCGGCGGCGGCGGTGGAATCGGTGACGCAATACAGGCACGGGATCGAGCGCAGCGCCACGCGGATCGCGCCGGGGTGCACGTGCAGCAAGTCCGGAATCAGCTCGGCGTATTTGGCGTGGGCCAGCGCCGCGCCGACGATGCCCGGCTCACGGTGATGCAGCGGGCTCATGGCGTTGTAGAGGTGGGTGAAACTGCTGGCCCCGGCCGCAAGCGCAGCGACGCCTTCCTCATAACTGCCCAGCGTATGGCCGATTTGCATGCGCACGCCACGAGCGCTGAGGGTGCGGATCAAACCGTCGTGACCGGCGATTTCCGGGGCGATGGTGATCACCCGGATCGGCGCCAGCGTCAGGTATTCTTCGACTTCGGCCATCAATGCGGTGTGGGCAAAATTCGGCTGAGCGCCGAGTTTGCCGGGGTTGATGTACGGGCCTTCGAGGTGTACGCCGAGGACTCGGGCGCTGCCTTTTGGCCGCTGCTCGCAGAACTCGCCGACGTCCTTGAGCACTCGCGAAATCTCTTCGTTCGGCGCAGTCATGGTGGTCGCCAGCAGCGACGTGGTGCCAAACCGCACGTGGGTTCTGGTGATGGTTTCGAAGGCGGGCGCGCCTTCCATGATGTCTTTGCCGCCGCCGCCGTGAACGTGCAGGTCGATGAAACCCGGCAGCAGGTAAGGCAGATCGTTGTCCGCCGGATCGCACGGCTGGCCTTCGATGGACAGGACCTTGCCGTGTTCGTGGATCAGCCGGCCGCGAACCCAGCCGTGGGCGGTGAGGATGTTGTCTTCGGACATGATCGGTTCTCGTTTGCTCGTTTAGCAACGAAGCTCTTTATCTGCGGAGCCCTTTATCTACGGAGCTCTTTATCTACGCAGCTCTGCGACAAAGTCGTAGTAGTCGTTGCGGCAATAGGTGTCGGTGACTTCGATCGGCGTGTTGTCTTCCGTGTAGCCGACCCGGGTCATCAGCAGCATGGCGGTGCCGGGAGCAATGCCCACCAGCGCGGCGAATTCGTCCGAGGCGTTGATCGCCTGAATGTGTTGCAGGGCGCGGACCACCGGTTTGCCGATGCCGTCGAGGTATTCGTAGAGGGAATCGCCTACCGCTTGCGGTTTGGGAATGATCGAGGCGGGCAGGGTGCTCATCTCGATCGCCATCACTGTGTCGTCGGCTTTGCGCAAGCGTTTGAGCCGCGCGACCTTGTCGTTGGGTGACAGGCCGAGGCGGATCAGTTCTTCGTGGGTCGGCGGGGTGATTTCCCGTTCCAGCCATTGCGAGCCGGGGACGAAGCCCTTGAGCCGGAGCATTTCACTGAACCCCGAGAGTCGCGACAGCGGTTGTTCCAGGCGTGGCGTGATGAACGTGCCTGAGCCTTGATTGCGGCGGATCAGGCCTTGCTCGAACAGCACTTCAAGTGCTTTGCGCGCGGTGACGCGAGAGATACCCAGCAGTTCGCTGAGATTGCGTTCCGACGGCATGGCTTGCTCGGCTTTCCACTGGCCGGCATGGATCGCCGCTTCCAGATTGCGCGCCAGTTGCAGGTACAACGGCGTGGGCTGGGTGTCGTCAGGGCGTAGGGCCTGGAGGTCATTCATTTAGGTTTGGTCCGATGCGGATGTAGGATTGTTGTCGCCCGGTTGTGGGACGAAACCTAATACCACTTAAATACCATGTCAATGCCAGTACTTTGCTGTTGGCGCGCTAAAGCCCGTCCTGCTGGAGGCCCTTAAGGGGGGTAGGTTCTAAGTGGTATTAGAGGAGGGGATTTTGAAAGCAAAGATCGCAGCCTTTGGTAGCGCCTACAGGCGGAATTGGTATCTACCTGGTAGGCGCGGCCGAAGGCTGCGATCTTTTGAAATTATTTTTCGATGAGCGACCGAAGGTAGCGGCCAGAACATAATGTTGGAGCCCGCTCGATCCCTTGTGGCGAGGGGGCTTGCCCCCGTTGCGTTGCGAAGCGGCGCCAAAAACTGCCACCTCGTTCCAACTGAATCACCGCGTTTGCTGATTTTACGGCTGCTTCGCAGCCGAACGGGGGCAAGCCCCCTCGCCACAAAAGCATTGCGCAAGTCCGGAGGTTTTACGGGCGAATCTCAATCATCGTGCCGTCCGGCACCAAACCCCAAACCTCGCGCATGTCCATATTGCGCATGGCGATGCAGCCGTCGGTCCAGTCCAGCGTATGGAACAGGTCTTCGGGGTTGTCTTCGGTGTCTGGGGTGCCGTGGATCATGATCATGCCGCCAGGCTCGACGCCTTCGCGCCGGGCACGGGCGGAGTCGCTGATATTAGGGTAGGAGATGTGCATCGCCAGGTTGAAACGTTCGCTGATCTTGCGCCAGTCCACCCAATAAAAGCCTTCGGGGGTGCGCTTGTCGCCCTCCATCAGTTTCGGCCCCTTGGGGCGTTTCCCCAGGGAAATGCGATAGGTCTTGATCGGCTTGCCATCATTGATCAATTGCAATTGATGGGCTGATTTGAGAACCAGAACTTTATCGATGACTTTGCCATCCAGCGTTTCCGTGGAGGAAGCCTGGGTGACAGCGACGAACGATAAGCAAAAAACAGCAAGCAACCAGCGCATTGAAACGATATCCCTAAGAGGTGTCGCGACTATTTATTTTATAGGTGCTTTTATGTGTAGCAGCTTTAAATGATGGCAGGCTGGACCAGCGGCGGGATCGATTCGGACCGCACGGGGTAGACCTCGGTCCGCCGGTCAGCGAAGAAGCATTCTAAGGTACGGCCCACCGTGCGGAAAGCCAGTTCGGCCCAAGGGATGTCGGCTTCTTCGAACAGTTGCACTTCCAGGCTCTCGGGCCCCGCGGAAAAATCCAGGTCCACCAGCTCGGCGCGAAAGAATACATGCACCTGGCTGATGTGTGGCACGTCGATCAGCGTATAGATACTCAGGTTGCGCACCCGGGCACAGGCTTCTTCGGCGGTCTCGCGAATGGCGGCCTGTTCGATGGTCTCACCGTTTTCCATGAAGCCGGCGGGCAGGGTCCAGTAACCGAGCCGTGGCTCGATGGCGCGACGGCATAGCAGCACCTTCGAACCCCAGGTCGGCACGCAACCGGCGACGATATTGGGGTTCTGGTAATGGATGGTATGACAGCTATCGCAGACAAAACGCAGGCGCGAATCGCCTTCGGGAATACGCTGGGTCACCGGGTTGCCGCATTGGCTGCAAAATTTCATGCTTGGGTTCCTGAATGCTGCGCCTATCTTGGCGTGCAGCGGTGTCGGTCGGCAAGTTGTCGTTTCGCGACATGAGGCTGTTCGGGGCTTGGGCGGCCGGTGCGATTGGTGCATGATGCAGGGTAAGGCACAGATCGAGAAGACTCATGCTGGACGAGCTACTGCACCGGGTAAGCAATCACACGCCGCGTACGCTGGAAACCGACCGACGTTTCCCCGAAGCCGCGGTATTGGTGCCCATCACGCGCAGTGACGAACCGGAACTGGTGCTAACCCTTCGCGCCAGCGGGCTTTCGACCCATGGCGGCGAAGTTGCCTTTCCCGGCGGTCGACGCGACCCCGAAGACCCTGACCTGATTTTTACCGCCCTGCGCGAAGCCGAAGAAGAAATCGGCCTGCCACCGGGGCTGGTTGAAGTGATCGGCCCGCTGAGCCCATTGATCTCCCTGCACGGCATCAAGGTCACGCCCTATGTCGGCGTGATTCCGGATTTCGTCGAGTACCAGGCCAACGATGCCGAGATCGCCGCGGTGTTCAGTGTGCCGCTGGAATTTTTCCGCAAGGACCCGCGAGAGCACACCCATCGCATCGACTATCAGGGCCACAGTTGGTACGTGCCGAGCTACCGTTATGGCGAATACAAGATCTGGGGGCTGACGGCGATCATGATCGTCGAGTTGATCAACCTGCTCTATGACGCGAAAATCAGCCTGCATCAACCACCCAAGAGTTTTATCAACACCTGAAGCCATCGTTCGCATGGCATGAGTCTGCGGCTGCCTGAGCCTTTGAGGACAATAAGATGAAATACCGCCTGGGCGACGCCCGCGTCGACACCCATCCGCAGAGTTGGGTCGCACCCAATGCCGTACTGGTGGGCAAGGTCAAACTGGAAGAGGGCGCCAACGTCTGGTTCAACGCCGTGTTGCGTGGCGACAACGAACTGATCCTGATCGGCAAGAACAGCAATGTGCAGGACGGCACCGTGATGCACACTGACATGGGCTACCCGCTGACCATTGGCACCGGCGTGACCATTGGTCACAACGCGATGCTTCACGGCTGTACGGTGGGCGATTACAGCCTGATCGGTATTAATGCGGTGATTCTCAACGGCGCGAAAATCGGCAAGAACTGCATCATCGGCGCCAACTCGCTGATCGGTGAGGGCAAGGAAATTCCGGACGGTTCGCTGGTCATGGGCTCGCCGGGCAAAGTCGTACGCGAGTTGACCGAGCCGCAAAAGAAGATGCTCGAAGCCAGTGCTGCGCACTATGTGCATAACTCGCAGCGCTACGCCCGCGATCTGGTCGAGCAGGAAGAATGAGCACCATTGAACGACCGGTTCCATCGCCGTGCGTGAACATTTGTGCGCTGGATGAGGATGACATTTGCACCGGGTGTCAGCGCACGGTGGAAGAAATCACCCGCTGGAGCCGGATGGACAACGCAGAGCGGCGCAAGGTGTTGGGGTTGTGTCATGAGCGGGCGAAGTCGAGTGGGTTGATCTGGATGCTGCCATCCAAATCCGATTCCTGATGGTTGTAAGCGGCTCTGTGGCGAGGGGGCTTGCCCCCGTTCGGCTGCGCAGCAGTCGTGAAATCAGCAAATGCCGTACGCCTGAAAGAATAAAGTCGCAGGTTTAGCGCCGCTTCGCAGCGCAACGGGGGCAAGCCCCCTCGCCACAAAGCTCCTTAGCCACAGGTGATTTGTGCGTTGAGGATGAAGTACCCTGTGCACCAAAATCGACAGGTACTCCCGCCCCATGCTCTTCCTGATCGCCTACATCAGCAGCGTCGTGCTGATCAATTACGCCTTTTCCAGCGCCCCGCACCTGGACATCATCTGGTCGGCCTGGGGTGGTCTGGTGTTCGTGCTGCGCGACATGGTGCAAACCCGCTTCGGCCACGGCGCGATCGCGGCGATGCTGGTGGCGTTGGTGCTGTCCTATGTCACTTCCGACCCGTCCATCGCGCTGGCCAGCGCGATCGCATTCGCCGTGTCCGAGTGCATCGACTGGCTGGTGTTCAGCATCACCAAGCGGCCATTGCATGATCGCCTGTGGATAAGTTCGGCGCTGAGCATCCCGCTGGACACCTTCATTTTCTTCGGCATGATCGATGCCTTCACGCCGGCCGTGATCCTCACCGCCATGGGCTCGAAGTTCGCAGGTGTGACGGTTGTATGGCTGATCATGGCCTGGCGCCTGCGTAATCAGGCCGTTGTCAGCTGAAGCCAAACCCTCAGGTTCATGTAAAATGCCGCGCTTTCTCCCCATGGGAAGCGTGCCAGGCACCGCATCCCTCGATGATCCGCTTCTTGAGGACCTGAGATGACCCGTATCGGAACTCCATTGTCGCCAACCGCGACCCGCGTATTGCTGTGTGGCTGTGGTGAGTTGGGCAAGGAAGTGGTGATCGAGCTGCAACGCCTGGGCGTTGAAGTGATTGCCGTGGATCGCTACGCCAATGCGCCGGCCATGCAAGTCGCCCATCGCAGCCATGTGATCAACATGCTCGACGGTGCCGCCCTGCGTGCAGTGATCGAAGCCGAGAAGCCGCACTTCATCGTGCCGGAAATCGAAGCCATCGCCACCGCGACCCTGGTAGAGCTGGAGTCCGAAGGCTTCACCGTGGTTCCGACCGCTCGCGCCGCGCAGCTGACCATGAACCGCGAAGGCATCCGTCGCCTGGCCGCTGAAGAGCTGGGCCTGCCGACGTCGCCGTACTACTTCGCCGACACCTTCGAGGACTACAGCAAGGCTGTCGACGATCTGGGTTTCCCATGCGTGGTCAAACCGGTCATGAGTTCCTCGGGCAAAGGCCAGAGCCTGCTGCGCAGTGTCGATGACGTGCGCAAGGCCTGGGATTACGCTCAAGAAGGTGGCCGCGCCGGTAAAGGTCGCGTGATCATCGAAGGCTTCATCGACTTCGACTACGAAATCACCCTGCTGACCGTACGCCACGTTGGCGGCACCACGTTCTGTGCGCCGGTTGGCCACCGTCAGGAGAAGGGCGACTACCAGGAATCCTGGCAGCCACAAGCCATGAGCCCGGTTGCTCTGGCTGAATCCGAGCGCGTTGCCAAAGCCGTGACCGAAGCCTTGGGTGGCCGTGGTTTGTTTGGCGTCGAACTGTTCATCAAGGGTGATCAGGTGTGGTTCAGCGAAGTCTCGCCGCGTCCGCATGACACCGGTCTGGTGACCCTGATTTCCCAGGACCTGTCGCAGTTCGCGCTGCACGCACGGGCGATCCTGGGCCTGCCGATTCCATTGATCCGTCAGTTCGGTCCATCGGCTTCGGCGGTGATTCTGGTAGAAGGGCAGTCGACTCAGACCGCATTTGCCAATTTGGGCGCTGCGTTGAGTGAGCCGGATACTGCGTTGCGTCTGTTCGGCAAGCCTGAGGTCAATGGCCAGCGTCGGATGGGTGTGGCGTTGGCGCGTGATGAGTCGATCGAGGCTGCACGGGCTAAAGCGACCCGTGCTTCCCAAGCTGTTGTTGTAGAGCTGTAACCGAGTCGCGGCATTCGCGAGCAAGCCTCGCTCCTACAAATCTGCGCCGAACTTCGACGTGGACCTGTAGGAGCGAGGCTTGCCCGCGAAGCTTTTGCCTCAGGCAACCCGATTCAAATCGTTATGCCGCGTCTCCTTCAGGCACAGCACCGCGATCAAGCTCAGCACCGCCGCCCCCGACACATACCCGCCGACATAACTCAAACCGCCCATCGCCACCAGTTTCTGCGCAAAGAACGGTGCCGCCGAGGCTCCGACAATGCCGCCCAGGTTGTACGCCGCCGATGCGCCGGTATAGCGCACGTGGGTCGGAAACAGTTCTGGCAGCAGCGCGCCCATCGGCGCAAACGTCACGCCCATCAGAAACAGTTCGATGCACAGGAACAGCGCCACACCCCAGGTCGAGCCTTGGGTCAGCAGCGGTTCCATCAGGAATCCGGACAGAATCGCCAATACGCCGCCGATGATCAGCACCGGTTTGCGCCCAAAACGATCACTCGCCCAAGCCGACAGCGGTGTCGCGGCCGCCATGAACAGCACGGCGAAACACAGCAGAGCGAGGAAGGTTTCGCGGGTGTAGCCGAGCGTCGACACACCATAGCTCAGCGAAAACACCGTCGAGATGTAGAACAGCGCGTAACACACCACCATTGACCCGGCACCCAGTAGCATCGGCGCCCAGTATTGGCTGAACAGCTCGACCAGCGGAATCTTCACCCGCTCCTGGCGAGCCATGGCGTTGGCGAACACCGGGGTTTCGTGGAGCTTGAGGCGCACATACAGGCCCACCATCACCAGCGCGGCACTGAGCAGGAACGGAATCCGCCAGCCCCACGAACGGAACTGCTCGTCGTTCAGGCTCATGGCCAGAGTCAGGAACAGGCCGTTGGCCGCCAGAAACCCGATCGATGGGCCGAGTTGCGGAAACATGCCGTACCAGGCGCGCTTGCCCTTGGGCGCGTTCTCCGTGGCCAGCAATGCGGCACCGCCCCATTCACCACCCAGCCCCAGGCCCTGGCCGAAGCGCAGCACGCAAAGCAGGATCGGCGCCCAGGCGCCAATGCTGTCGTAACCCGGCAGCACGCCGATCAACGTGGTACACACGCCCATCAATAGCAGGGAGGCGACCAGTGTCGATTTACGCCCGATGCGGTCACCGAAGTGGCCGAACAGTGCCGACCCCAGTGGCCGTGCAAGGAAGGCGATACCGAAGGTAAGGAACGCCGACAGCATCTGGGCGGTACCGGAGGTCTGCGGAAAGAACACCGGCCCGATCACCAGCGCTGCCGCAGTGGCGTAGACGTAGAAGTCGTAGAACTCGATGGCCGTGCCGATGAAACTCGCGGTGGCTACTCGGGTGGCGGAGTTGGTTGGTTGGACAGGCGTGGTGTCGCTGAACGTTGTGCTGGTCGTCATGCGGTAATCCCTGACAGTCATGTGCCCCAGTGGAGCGAATTATTATGGTCGAATACCCAGGGATGTGGGTTTAACGCAGAGTGCGGGTAGCACGGGGTATGGGGGGCTGGGTAAGCGGCTCGATTATAGGAAGGCGGCTATCGATACAACAAGGGGCCAAAGTAGACGATGCCAGTGTGGCGAGGGGGCTTGCCCCCGTTCGGGCGCGGAGCGGCCGCAAAAATGGCTGAATGCGTTCGTTCAATATAATCGTGGTGTCTGTGATGGGGCCTGCTTCGCAGTCCAGCGGGGGCAAGCCCCCTCGCCACAGGCAAGCCCCTGGCTACAGGGGGGGGGCTGTCAGATTTTGGAAAGGGCAGGCACTGAGCTGGTATGCCAGATCAACACCCGCGTGACGCGATTGTCTTCCGTCTCCAGAATCTCCAGCCGATAACGCCCGATCTTCAGGCAAACCGCACTGTCGGGAATCGTTTCCAGCGCCTCGGTCACCAATCCGTTGAGGGTTTTCGGACCATCACTGGGCAAGTGCCAGCCAAGGCTTTTGTTCAATTCACGAATCGACGCCGCACCCTCGATGACCAAGCGCCCATCGGCCTGCGGATGGATGTGCGGGTTGTCCAGGCTGTGCTGGCTTTCGAACTCACCGACGATTTCTTCGAGAATGTCTTCCAGGGTCACGATGCCCAGCACTTCGCCGTACTCGTCGACCACCATGCCCAAACGCCGCTGCTGCTTGTGGAAGTTCAGCAATTGCAGCTGCAGCGGGGTGCTTTCCGGTACGAAGTACGGTTCGTGACTGGCTGCCAGCAGCGCTTCGCGCGTCAGGCTTGAATCCGCCAGCAAATGACGGACCTGTCGGGTGTTGAGCACCGCTTCGACCTGATTGATGTCGCTGTGGAATACCGGCAGGCGGGTGCGTCTGTTATGGCGCAGTTGTTCGATGATTTCTTCGAGGGAGTCGTCCAGATTGATTCCGTCGACGTCACTGCGCGGTACCAGAATATCGTTGACCGTGATGTTATCCAGCGCGTGGATACCTGACAGCGAATGCGGGCGACTGGCCGCGTGTTCGTGATCGTCGTGCCGATCTGCCGGTACTTCGTCTTCGCTTTGCTGCACCACATTGATTTTGCGGGCGAATGGTCGCATCAGCAGTTGGCTGATGGCATTGAGTAGCCAGGCAGCCGGGTAGACGATCTTCAAGGGTATGCCGAGCAGAGTGTTGCCCAGGGCCAGGACGGCATCCGGATAGCGCACGGCAAGGGTGCGCGGCAGGTAGTCGGCGAACACCAGCAGCACTGCGCTGGCACCGAGGCAGGCAATCCATGGACCGTTTTGCGCCCAGGTGAAAATCGCCAGCAAGGTGCTGATGACCACCACCAGCGCGCGACACAGGGTGTTGCAGAGGATCAGGCTGTTGAGCGGGAAACTCAGTTTCGCCACGGGTTTGTCACTCGAGCGCGAAGCCGTGCGCTGAGCCAGCAACTGCTGTTGTGCAACTTCGATGGCGGTAAACAGCCCCGACCATAAAATCAGCAGGGCCAGCACCGCGAGCATCGGCCCTATGGGCAAGTCGTCCATTAATGCCGCCCGTCAGATATGCAGAATGTATTCGCGGACCAGCTTGCTGCCGAAATACGCCAGCATCAGCAGGCAAAAACCGGCAAGGGTCCAGCGGATGGCTTTGTGTCCGCGCCAGCCGAGGCGGTTGCGCCCCCATAGCAGCACGCTGAACACGATCCAGGCCAGGCACGCCAGCAGGGTTTTATGCACCAGGTGCTGGGCGAACAGGTTCTCGACGAACAGCCAGCCGGAGATCAGCGACAGCGACAGCAGGCTCCAGCCGGCCCAGAGGAAACCAAACAGCAGGCTTTCCATGGTTTGCAGCGGCGGGAAGTTCTTGATCAGCCCGGATGGATGCTTGTGTTTGAGCTGATGGTCCTGAACCAGCAGTAGCAAAGCCTGGAACACCGCGATGGTGAACATGCCATAAGCGAGGATCGACAAGAGGATGTGGGCGAGAATGCCTGGCTCTTCGTCAATGACCTGCACCGTACCGGCAGGGGCGAACTGTGCCAGCAGCACGGTGGCGGCGCCCAGCGGGAACAGCAATAGCAGCAGGTTTTCCACCGGGATCCGCGAGCAGGCCAGCAGGGTCAGGGCGATGACCGCCGCGGCGATCAGGCTGGCGGCGCTGAAAAAGTCCAGGGCCAGGCCGATCGGTGTCAGCAGATAGGTGATCAGGCTGACGCTGTGGGCCAGCACGGCCAGCACACCGAGCGTGACCAGCAGGCGCTTGTTCGCCTTGGCGCCGGTGGCCAGACGAGTGCCCTGATAGAGGGTCGCAGCGGCATATAAGCAGGCGGCGGCGAGGGTGGTAAGCAAACTGGGTGACAAGGGGAGCATAAATCCTGTTAGGCAAGCCCGAAAGGCGCTGAGTTTGGCATAGAACCCACATCACACGAAAGACCATGCAACCTGACGGCGAGGTGTCCGCCAGACGCAGTCTTCGCTATAATCCGCGACCTGCCCACGCCGCAGGCTCGCCGAGCACATGTTTATTCCGGTCTGGGCCGCCATTATCCCGGTCTACACAGGGCCTGAAAGGATCGCGCAATGTTTGAAAACTTAACCGACCGTCTCTCGCAGACGCTGCGCCATGTCACCGGCAAGGCCAAGCTGACCGAAGACAACATCAAAGACACCCTGCGCGAAGTGCGCATGGCGTTGCTCGAAGCCGACGTCGCCTTGCCGGTGGTCAAAGACTTCGTCAACTCGGTCAAGGAGCGCGCTGTCGGCACCGAGGTGTCGCGCAGCCTGACGCCGGGCCAGGCCTTCGTGAAAATCGTCCAGGCCGAACTCGAAAGCCTGATGGGCGCGGCCAACGAAGACTTGAACCTGAGCGCCGTTCCTCCTGCGGTCGTGTTGATGGCCGGTTTGCAGGGTGCGGGTAAAACCACCACCGCCGGCAAACTCGCGCGCTTCCTTAAAGAGCGCAAGAAAAAGTCGGTCATGGTCGTGTCCGCGGACGTTTACCGTCCGGCGGCGATCAAGCAGCTTGAAATGCTCGCGGGTGAAGTTGGCGTTACCTTCTTCCCGTCCGACCTGAGCCAGAAGCCGGTCGACATCGCGCAAGCAGCTATTAAAGAAGCAAAACTGAAATTCATCGACGTGGTCATCGTCGATACCGCCGGTCGTCTGCACATCGACGAAGAGATGATGGGCGAGATCAAGGCGCTGCACGCCGCGATCAACCCGGTTGAAACCCTGTTCGTGGTCGATGCCATGACCGGCCAGGACGCCGCCAACACGG
This sequence comes from Pseudomonas sp. GM50, assembly GCF_000282375.1. Classification (GTDB taxonomy): domain Bacteria; phylum Pseudomonadota; class Gammaproteobacteria; order Pseudomonadales; family Pseudomonadaceae; genus Aquipseudomonas. Next base: position 57,380 of record NZ_AKJK01000137.1, on the reverse strand, counting down.
CCAAGGCCTTCGGCGATGCGCTACCGCTGACCGGTGTGATCCTGACCAAGGTCGACGGCGATGCCCGTGGCGGTGCCGCGCTGTCGGTACGTGCCATCACTGGCAAGCCGATCAAGTTCATCGGTATGGGCGAGAAGAGCGAAGCGCTCGAACCATTCCATCCTGAGCGTATTGCGTCGCGCATCCTTGGCATGGGCGACGTGCTCAGCCTGATCGAGCAGGCCGAACAGACCCTCGACAAAGACAAGGCCGATAAACTGGCCAAGAAGCTGAAGAAGGGTAAGGGCTTCGATCTCGAAGACTTCCGCGATCAGCTGCAACAGATGAAAAACATGGGCGGCCTCGGCGGCCTCATGGACAAACTGCCGAACATCGGTGGTGTGAATCTGGCGCAAATGGGCAATGCCCAGGGCGCGGCAGAGAAACAGTTCAAGCAGATGGAAGCCATCATCAACTCCATGACCCCGGCCGAGCGCCGCGACCCTGAGCTGATCAGCGGTTCGCGCAAGCGCCGGATCGCCATGGGTTCCGGCACTCAGGTGCAGGACATCGGTCGCTTGATCAAGCAGCACAAGCAGATGCAGAAGATGATGAAGAAATTCTCCGCGAAAGGCGGAATGGCCAAAATGATGCGCGGCATGGGCGGTATGTTGCCCGGCGGCGGCATGCCGAAAATGTAAAGTATTCACGCAAGGGCTTGCCCTTGCATCTCCCACATGGAAGTGGGATCTCCAGCAAACCCGCACTTGGCGGGAGCTGACTGGCCGTTTTCAACGACGGCTCTATAGCAAATCTGGATGGCGACCGATAGGCCGCCGGAAAAAGACATTTGCAAAAGTCCGGATATTCCTTAGAATATGCGGCCTTTCGGGCACCTATGCCCGCTGTGCCTTTAGATTTGCAGCACCGACTACAGGAACGATGTTCACATGCTAACAATCCGTCTTGCCCTTGGCGGCTCCAAAAAGCGCCCGTTTTACCACTTGACCGTAACCGACAGCCGCAACCCGCGTGACGGTTCGCACAAGGAACAGGTTGGTTTCTTCAACCCTGTTGCTCGTGGTCAAGAAGTTCGTCTGTCCGTGAACCAAGAGCGCGTAGCCTACTGGCTGAGCGTTGGTGCACAACCTTCTGAGCGTGTTGCTCAGTTGTTGAAGGAATCTGCCAAGGCTGCGGCCTGAGCAATATGAACGCGACGCCAGCTGTTGCCGATGATTTGATCGTTATTGGCAAAATTTATTCTGTTCATGGCGTTCGCGGCGAAGTGAAGGTGTATTCCTTTACTGATCCGACTGAAAACCTGTTGCAGTACAAAACCTGGACGCTCAAGCGCGAAGGCAATGTGAAACAGGTCGAGCTGGTCAGCGGACGTGGGAATGACAAGTTCCTGGTCGCAAAGCTCAAGGGTCTTGATGATCGTGAAGAAGCACGTCTTCTGGCTGGTTATGAGATCTGCGTGCCGCGCAACCTGTTCCCTGAATTGACCGACGGCGAGTACTACTGGTACCAGCTGGAAGGTCTGAAGGTTATTGATCAACTCGGGCAATTGCTCGGGAAAATCGATCATCTTCTGGAAACCGGCGCCAATGATGTAATGGTGGTCAAGCCTTGCGCTGGCAGCCTGGATGATCGCGAACGCCTGTTGCCCTATACGGAACAATGCGTGTTGGCTGTCGACCTTGCCGCAGGCGAGATGAAGGTGGAATGGGATGCGGACTTCTAAACGTGGCTAACCTGCGCGTAGAAATGATCAGTTTGTTTCCCGAGATGTTCTCCGCCATCAGCGAGTACGGCATCACCAGTCGGGCGGTGAAACAGGGGCTGTTGCAGCTCACCTGTTGGAATCCGCGAGACTACACGACGGATCGACATCACACTGTGGATGATCGCCCATTTGGCGGTGGTCCGGGCATGGTGATGAAGATCAAGCCCCTGGAAGATGCTCTGGTTCAGGCCAAGGCAGCAGCCGGGGAGGCGGCGAAGGTAATTTACCTGTCCCCCCAAGGCCGTCAACTGACTCAGTCGGCGGTACGCGAGTTGGCGAATCTGGATGCATTGATCCTGATTGCCGGCCGCTATGAAGGCATTGACGAGCGTTTTATAGATACTCATGTCGATGAAGAGTGGTCGATTGGCGACTATGTACTGTCTGGCGGCGAGCTGCCGGCGATGGTCCTGATCGATGCGGTTACACGACTGCTGCCTGGAGCTTTAGGGCATGCGGACTCCGCCGAGGAAGATTCCTTTACGGATGGTTTGCTGGATTGCCCGCACTACACCCGACCGGAGGTGTATGCGGATCAGCGTGTTCCCGACGTATTGCTAAGTGGCAATCACGCGCACATCCGGCGTTGGCGTTTACAGCAGTCCCTTGGTAGGACCTTTGAACGACGCGCCGATCTTCTGGAAAGCCGCTCGCTTTCTGGAGAAGAGAAGAAGCTGCTCGAGGAATACATCCGCGAGCGGGACGATAGTTAACAACGTATCGATGGTAGATCCGACGATTTACCTTAGGAGCACAGCATGACTAACAAAATCATCCTTGCACTCGAAGCAGAGCAGATGACCAAAGAGATCCCTACCTTTGCCCCGGGCGACACCATTGTCGTTCAGGTGAAAGTGAAGGAAGGCGATCGTTCGCGTCTGCAAGCGTTCGAAGGCGTAGTTATCGCCAAGCGTAACCGCGGCGTAAACAGTGCTTTCACCGTTCGTAAAATCTCCAACGGTGTTGGCGTAGAGCGTACTTTCCAGACCTACAGCCCGCAAATCGACAGCATGGCCGTTAAACGTCGCGGTGACGTACGTAAAGCCAAGCTGTACTACCTGCGTGACCTGTCCGGTAAAGCAGCTCGCATCAAGGAAAAACTGGCTTAAGTCCAGCTTCCGATGCGCAAGAGTCGGCCTGTACAGGCTGGCTCTTCAAGAAAATGCCTCGTATCGAAAGATACGGGGCATTTTTCGTTATGGGGTGGAGCCTGTAGGAGCGAGGCTTGCCCGCGAAGAGGGTGTGTCAGTCGACATTGATGTTGCCTGGTGCGCCGTCTTCGCGAGCAAGCCCGCTCCCGCACGGATCGTGGCGTTAGGGGGGAAGACTTTTTCCGCACAAAAGAAAACGCCCCGAACAAGTCAGGGCGTTTGCTTGAAGTGCTGCGGCTTTTTGAGCGTGGGCGCTTAGCGCTTCAGCGAAGCTGGCAGGTGCGGCTGGATCGCCGTCAGTACTGCCTTGAAGCATTTGGTGTTGCCAGCGACGATGTGGCCTTTCTCAAGGAAGTCGTGACCGCCGGTGAAGTCGCTCACCAAGCCGCCGGCTTCCTGGATCAGCAGGGCGCCTGCAGCCATGTCCCACTCGGACAGGCCCGACTCCCAGAACGCATCGAAACGGCCGGCAGCCACGTAGGCCAGGTCCAGGCTCGCCGAGCCAGCGCGGCGGATGCCGGCGGTCTGGCCAACCAGGGCGCGGAACATGCCCAGGTAGTTGTCGAGGTTGTCCATCTGGTCATCGCGGAACGGGAAGCCGGTACCCAGCAGGGCGCCGTCCAGGCTGGTGCGACCGCTGACGCGCAGACGGCGACCGTTCAGTTGAGCGCCGCGACCACGGCTGGCGGTGAATTCTTCCTGGCGAACCGGGTCCAGAACAACAGCGTGCTCCAGGCGACCGCGGTATTTGCAGGCAATGCTGACAGCGAAGTGAGGAATGCCGCGCAGGAAGTTGGTGGTGCCGTCCAGCGGATCGATGATCCACAGGTACTCTTCGCCTTCGATCCCGGTGCCGGCGTGCATGCCGGTTTCTTCACCCATGATCGAGTGATTCGGGTAGGCCTTGCGCAGCGCATCGATGATTTTCTGTTCGGCGGCGCGATCCACCTCGGATACATAATCCTTGGCGTCTTTTTCGTCGACCTTGATGGTATCCAGGCGCTCGATGGAGCGGAAAATCAATTCACTGGCGCTGCGGGCGGCGCGCAGCGCGATATTCAGCATGGGCTGCATGGATGTGTCACCTAAGGTTGTTAAAGAAAGCCGGGCATTCTATCAGAACTTTTCTACAGGTGAAGGTCAGTGTTCGCTTTCATAGCTTAACGGTAGGTTGAGCTGTAAGATTCTGCTCCCCATTAAAGTGTTCGAGAGCGCCTCCCTTGCTGCAAAACATTCGTGTCGTCCTGGTCAATACCAGTCACCCCGGCAATATCGGCGGGGCTGCGCGTGCCATGAAGAACATGGGCCTGTCGCGGCTGGTGCTGGTCGAACCGCGGTTGTTCCCGCACCACGAGGCCGATGCGCGTGCGTCCGGCGCCGGTGACATCCTTGAAAATGCTCAAGTCGTCGCCACTTTGGAAGATGCCTTGGTCGGCTGCAATCTGGTGCTCGGCACCAGTGCTCGTGATCGTCGCATTCCCTGGCCGTTGCTCGATCCCCGCGAATGCGGTGTGAAGGTGGTCGAGGAGGCGGGGCAGGGCGCCGAGATCGCGTTGGTGTTCGGCCGTGAAGATTCCGGCCTGACCAATGAAGAGCTGCAGCGATGTCATTATCACGTGCACATCCCATCAGACCCTGAGTTCAGTTCGCTGAACCTTGGGGCGGCGGTGCAGGTGTTGAGCTATGAAGTGCGTATGTCCTGGTTGGCGGCAGCAGGTCAGCCGAGCAAGGTCGAGAAGGAAGAAGTGGCGTCCACCAAAAGTGGTGAGCTGGCGACCATGGATGAGCTGGAGCGATTCTATGAACACCTGGAGCAAACGCTGGTGGCCATCGAATTCCTCGACCCGGAAAAACCACGGCACTTGATGGCGCGTCTGCGCCGGTTGTACGGACGCAGCTCGGTCAGCCGGGCGGAAATGAATATATTGCGTGGCATCCTCACGGAAACCCAGAAAGCGGCCCGTGGCGAGCTTCTAAAGCGGAAGGATTAATGATGTTCGAGCGTTTGCGTGAAGATATCCAAAGTGTTTTCCATCGTGACCCGGCGGCGCGTAATGCTTTTGAGGTTCTGACGTGCTACCCGGGCATGCACGCCATCTGGATCCATCGCCTGTCGTCAGCGTTGTGGGGCATGGGCTGGAAATGGCTGGCGCGTCTGGTGTCGAACTTCGGTCGCTGGTTGACCGGGATCGAGATTCATCCGGGTGCCAAGGTCGGTCGTCGCTTCTTTATTGACCACGGCATGGGCATCGTTATTGGTGAAACCGCCGAGATCGGTAACGACGTCACCCTGTATCAAGGCGTGACCCTTGGCGGCACCAGCTGGAACAAGGGCAAGCGTCACCCGACTCTGGAAGATGGCGTAGTGGTCGGGGCGGGCGCCAAGGTGCTCGGCCCGTTTACAGTGGGTGCCGGGGCCAAGGTGGGCTCCAATGCCGTGGTCACCAAAGCGGTTCCGCCCGGGGCGACAGTGGTGGGGATTCCGGGGCGGATCATCGTCAAGTCTGATGAAGAGCAGGACGCCAAGCGCAAGGCCATGGCTGAGAAGATCGGTTTTGATGCCTACGGTGTCGGTGAGGATATGCCGGACCCGGTGGCTCGAGCCATTAATCAGTTGCTCGATCATCTGCAGGCTGTAGATGGTCGACTTGAAGGGATGTGCGGGGCGCTGAAGGATCTGGGTAGCAATTACTGTGCGAAAGATCTGCCTGAGCTGCGCGAAGAAGACTTTGCCTGTGTGAAGGACAAGGATCAGAGCCAGGCCGGCTAAACCGCGCCGACCCCTTCGCGAGCAAGCCCGCTCCCACATTGGATCTTCAGCGGGCACGGATTTGTGTTCGACACAGATCAAGTGTGGGAGCGGGCTTGCTCGCGAAGAACGATAACGCGCATTTGCTGGTGATACACGGCCAGCCTTTGCTATGATGCGCGCGCTCTTTTGCGGGTAAACCTGACTAAAGTACTAGGTCTTATAGTTGACTTAAATACTCGGGAATTGCATACTCGCCCCATTCCGAATTCCGTGGTAATTGTCCATGCGACTGACTACAAAAGGCCGATACGCCGTGACCGCCATGCTTGACCTGGCGTTGCACGCGCAGCACGGGCCGGTGTCCCTGGCCGATATCTCCGAGCGCCAAGGCATCTCCCTGTCCTACCTCGAGCAGCTTTTTGCCAAATTGCGCCGCAGCAATCTGGTGTCCAGTGTTCGTGGTCCAGGCGGTGGTTACCAGCTGTCCCGCGACATGCAGGGCATCCAGGTCGCCCAGGTGATCGATGCGGTCAACGAATCGGTCGATGCAACCAAATGCCAGGGCCAGGGCGATTGCCATTCCGGCGACACCTGTCTGACCCACCACTTGTGGTGCGATCTGAGCCTGCAGATTCACGAATTTCTGAGCGGTATCAGCTTGGCTGACCTTGTAACTCGCCGTGAGGTGCAAGAAGTAGCCCAGCGTCAGGACCAGCGTCGTTGCAACAGCAAGGCGCCACGCCTGGACAAGATTGAAGCGTCCGCCGTCGAATGACAGCCAAAGAGCTAGCGGCACGCCAGCCAGCCTGATTTAGGAGATAGTCCATGAAATTGCCGATTTACCTTGATTACTCTGCGACGACCCCGGTTGATCCTCGTGTCGCGCAAAAGATGAGTGAATGCCTGCTGGTCGACGGAAACTTCGGTAACCCGGCGTCCCGTTCCCACGTGTTTGGCTGGAAAGCTGAAGAGTCCGTCGAGAACGCTCGTCGTCAGGTCGCTGACCTGGTTAACGCCGACCCGCGTGAAATCGTCTGGACCTCCGGTGCCACCGAGTCCGACAACCTGGCAATCAAGGGTGCGGCGCATTTCTACTCCACCAAAGGCAAGCACCTGATCACCACCAAGATTGAGCACAAGGCTGTCCTCGACACCATGCGCCAACTGGAGCGTGAAGGTTTCGAAGTGACCTACCTCGACCCTCGCGATGATGGTCTGGTCACTCCGGAAATGGTCGAGGCTGCCCTGCGTGACGACACCATCCTGGTCTCGGTCATGCACGTGAACAACGAAATCGGCACCATCAACGACATCGCCGCCATCGGCGAACTGTGCCGCTCCAAGGGCATTCTGTTCCACGTCGACGCCGCTCAGTCCACCGGCAAGGTCGAGATCGACCTGTCGAAGCTGAAAGTCGACATGATGTCGTTCTCTGCCCACAAAACCTATGGCCCTAAAGGCATCGGCGCGCTGTACGTCAGCCGCAAGCCGCGTGTTCGCATCGAAGCGACCATGCACGGCGGCGGTCACGAGCGCGGCATGCGTTCCGGCACCCTGGCGACCCACCAGATCGTCGGCATGGGCGAAGCTTTCCGTGTGGCCAAGGAAGACATGGCTGCCGAGAACGTACGCATCAAAGCCCTGAGCGACCGCTTCTTCAAGCAGGTCGAAGGCCTGGAAGAGCTGTACGTCAATGGCAGCATGACCGCCCGCGTACCGCACAACCTGAACCTGAGCTTCAACTACGTTGAAGGCGAGTCGCTGATCATGGCGCTCAAGGATCTGGCGGTTTCGTCCGGTTCGGCCTGCACCTCGGCATCGCTTGAGCCTTCGTACGTACTGCGCGCCCTGGGTCGCAACGACGAACTGGCACACAGCTCGATTCGTTTCACCTTCGGCCGTTTCACCACCGAAGAAGAAATCGACTACGCCGCGCAGAAAGTCTGCGAGGCCGTTACCAAGCTGCGCACTCTCTCGCCGCTGTGGGACATGTACAAAGATGGCGTCGACATTTCGAAAATCGAGTGGGCGGCGCACTGATATTCAAGTCGCCGCAACCAGGCCCTGCCAATCCACGATTTGCAGGGCTTCAAGAGCGACTCCTGATGAGTGAGGATTAAGAATCATGGCTTACAGCGAAAAGGTCATCGACCACTACGAGAACCCGCGCAACGTCGGCAAGATGGACGCGGAAGATCCTGATGTCGGCACCGGCATGGTCGGCGCTCCGGCGTGCGGCGACGTGATGCGCCTGCAGATCAAGGTCAACGAACAAGGCATCATCGAAGACGCCAAGTTCAAGACCTACGGTTGCGGTTCGGCGATCGCCTCCAGCTCCCTGGCGACCGAGTGGATGAAAGGCAAGACTCTGGATGAAGCAGAGACCATCAAGAACACTCAGCTGGCCGAAGAACTGGCGCTGCCGCCAGTGAAAATTCACTGCTCCGTACTTGCTGAAGACGCTATCAAAGCGGCCGTTCGCGACTACAAGCAGAAGAAAGGCTTGATCTGACTTTCAAGATTTGGCGACGAGTAAGGAGTCACCGATGGCTATCAGCATGACAGAAGCGGCTGCTCAACACGTGCGACGCTCCCTCAACGGGCGCGGCAAAGGTGAAGGGATTCGCCTGGGTGTTCGCACCACAGGCTGTTCCGGCCTTGCCTACGTGCTGGAGTTTGTCGACGAGGTGGTTGCAGAGGATCAGGTGTTCGAAAGTCACGGCGAGAAAGTGATCATCGACCCGAAAAGCCTGGCCTACCTGGACGGCACCGAACTCGATTTCGTCAAGGAAGGGTTGAACGAAGGCTTCAAGTTCAACAATCCCAACGTGCGCGGTGAATGTGGCTGCGGCGAAAGCTTCAACATCTGAGGCTGCGCGTGGGTACTCCTTGTCATTTCGCTTTATTTGAGCTGAAACCGAGCTTCCGTCTGGATCTCGATCAGTTGGCCACGCGCTACCGTGAGTTGGCGCGCGGTGTTCATCCGGACCGCTTTGCTGACGCTTCCGAGCGTGAGCAGCGGCTGGCGCTCGAGCAATCCGCGAGCCTCAACGAGGCCTACCAGACGCTCAAAAGTCCCCCCAAACGCGCGCGATACCTGCTCGCCATGGGCGGTCGCGAGCTGCCGCTGGAGGTCACGGTGCATGATCCGGAGTTTCTTCTGCAGCAGATGGAGTTGCGTGAAGAGCTCGAAGACCTGCAAGACAGCGCCGACCTGGCGGGTGTCGCAGTGTTCAAGCGTCGCTTGAAGAGCGCGCAGGATGAACTGAACGAAAGCTTCGCAGCCTGTTGGGATGATGCAGCGCAACGTGAACAGGCCGAACGCCTGATGCGGCGCATGCAGTTCCTCGACAAGCTCACCTACGAAGTGCGCCAGTTAGAAGAGCGCCTCGACGATTAACCCAGTGCCGCTCCGGTCGCACGCCTGATATACAGATAAGTCCTGATAACGATGGCCCTACTGCAGATCGCCGAACCCGGCCAAAGTCCTCAACCGCACCAGCGTCGTCTGGCTGTGGGGATCGACTTGGGCACTACCAATTCGCTGGTCGCTGCATTGCGCAGTGGTCTTTCCGAGCCTCTGGCCGATGCGCAAGGGCAGGTCATCCTGCCGTCTGCCGTGCGCTATCACGCCGATCGCGTCGAAGTCGGCGAGTCGGCCAAGCTGGCCGCCGCGTCCGATCCTTTGAATACTGTGCTGTCGGTCAAGCGCTTGATGGGTCGTGGTCTGTCCGACGTCAAGCAATTGGGCGATCAGCTGCCGTACCGTTTTGTCGACGGCGAGTCGCATATGCCGTTCATCGACACGGTTCAAGGCCCGAAAAGCCCGGTCGAAGTCTCCGCCGATATCCTCAAGGTGCTGCGTCAGCGCGCTGAAGCGACCTTGGGTGGCGAATTGGTTGGCGCGGTGATCACCGTTCCAGCTTATTTCGATGATGCTCAGCGTCAAGCCACCAAGGATGCGGCCAAGCTGGCCGGTCTGAACGTGCTGCGTCTGCTCAATGAGCCAACCGCCGCCGCGGTGGCCTACGGTCTGGATCAGCACGCCGAAGGCCTGGTCGCAATTTATGACCTGGGCGGCGGTACGTTCGATATTTCGATTCTGCGCCTGACTGGCGGTGTGTTCGAAGTGCTGGCTACCGGCGGCGACAGCGCCCTGGGTGGCGATGACTTTGACCACGCCATTGCTGGCTGGATCATCGAGAGCGCCGGTTTGTCGGCCGACCTCGATCCGGGCACGCAACGTAATCTGCTGCAAACCGCGTGCACAGCCAAAGAAGCCCTGACCAATTGCTCGTCCGTTGAAGTCGCTTATGGCGACTGGAAGGCCGAGCTGACCCGTGAAGCCTTCAATGCGTTGATCGAGCCGATGGTCGCTCGCAGCCTGAAAGCCTGCCGTCGCGCGGTGCGTGATTCCGGCATCGAGCTGGAAGACGTTCACGCTGTGGTCATGGTCGGCGGCTCGACGCGCGTGCCTCGCGTCCGTGAAGCTGTTGCGCACGCCTTCGGTCGCGAACCGCTGACCGAAATCGATCCGGATCAAGTCGTCGCCATCGGTGCTGCGATCCAGGCCGATACCCTGGCCGGCAACAAACGTGACGGCGGCGAACTGCTGTTGCTCGACGTGATTCCGTTGTCCCTGGGGCTGGAAACCATGGGCGGCCTGATGGAGAAGGTGATTCCGCGCAATACCACCATCCCCGTCGCCCGGGCCCAAGACTTCACCACTTATAAAGATGGCCAGTCGGCCATGGCGATCCACGTATTGCAGGGCGAGCGTGAGTTGATCAGCGACTGCCGCTCCCTGGCGCGCTTCGAACTGCGCGGTATTCCGGCGATGGTGGCTGGCGCGGCGAAGATTCGCGTGACCTTCCAGGTCGACGCCGACGGTCTGCTCAGTGTCTCGGCCCGCGAATTGGGTTCGGGCGTCGAAGCCAGCATCCAGGTCAAGCCGTCCTACGGCCTGACCGACGGCGAAATCGCCAAAATGCTCAAGGATTCGTTCCAGCACGCCAGCGACGACAAGGTCGCCCGGGTGTTGCGTGAACAGCAAGTCGATGCCCAACGCCTGATCGAGGCGGTGCAGGGCGCTCTGGAGGTTGACGGCGAGCGCTTGCTCGACGCCGAAGAGCGCATGGTCATCGAATTGCAGATGCAGGAACTGACCGAATTGATGAAAGGTACCGATGGTTACGCTATCGAGCAGCAGACCAAGCGTCTGTCGCAAGTGACCGATGCCTTTGCTGCCCGCCGCCTGGACTCGACGGTGAAAGCCGCTCTGGCGGGGCGCAACCTGAATGAAATCGAGGATAACTGATGCCGCAGGTCATTTTTCTGCCACACGAGAAGTTCTGCCCGGAAGGCATGGTCGTAGAGGCTGAGCCCGGTATATCCATTCTCGAACTGGCCCATGAACACCATATCGAGATGGAAAGCGCCTGTGGCGGCGTCTGCGCTTGCACCACTTGCCACTGCATCATCCGCGAAGGTTTTGATTCGCTGGAAGAGGCCGATGAGCTGGAAGAAGACTTTCTTGATCGGGCCTGGGGTCTGGAGGCGCAATCGCGTCTAGGCTGTCAGGCGATCGTCGGTACAGAAGACCTGACCGTCGAGATTCCGAAATACTCGCTCAACCATGCAGCCGAAGCGCCGCACTGATTCAAGGAACCGACATGAGTCTGAAATGGGTTGATGTGCTTGAAATCGCGATCCAACTGGCTGAATCCAGGCCGGAAGTGGATCCGCGTTATGTGAACTTCGTCGATCTGCACCAATGGGTGCTGGCATTGCCGGAGTTCAGTGATGATCCGACCCGCGGTGGCGAGAAGGTGCTTGAAGCCATTCAGGCCGCCTGGATCGAAGAAGCAGACTGAGTCTGCACCGTACGCAGTTAGGCAATACCAAAGAACCCGCGTATAATTCGCGGGTTTAATTTTTCGCAAATTACCGTTTCTGGAGTTACACCATGGCTGTTCAACGTACTTTCTCCATCATCAAGCCTGACGCTGTTGCAAAAAACGTTATCGGCGAGATCACCACTCGTTTCGAAAAAGCTGGCCTGCGCGTTGTAGCTTCGAAACTGAAGCAACTGTCCAAAGCCGAAGCTGAAGGCTTCTACGCTGAGCACAGCGCTCGTGGTTTCTTCAACGACCTGGTTGCTTTCATGATCTCCGGTCCGGTTGTCGTTCAGGTTCTGGAAGGCGAAAACGCTATCGCTCTGAACCGTGAGCTGATGGGCGCTACCAACCCTAAAGAAGCTGCTGCCGGCACCATCCGCGCTGACTTCGCTGATTCCATCGACGCCAACGCTGTACACGGTTCGGACTCCGAAGCCGCTGCTGCTCGCGAAATCTCGTACTTCTTCGCAGCTACTGAAGTAACCACTCGCTAAGCATTGGCTTAAGAGTGAAGGTGAATCCATGACTACATCGACTGTAAAAACCAACCTGCTGGGTCTGACTCAACAGGAAATGGAAAAATTCTTCGACTCAATCGGGGAGAAGCGTTTCCGTGCCGGTCAGGTAATGAAATGGATTCACCACCTTGGCGTTGATGATTTCGACGCCATGACGAACGTCAGCAAGGCCTTGCGCGACAAGCTCAAGGCCATTGCTGAAGTCCGCGGCCCCGAAGTGGTCAGCGAGGACATCTCCACCGATGGCACCCGTAAGTGGGTGGTGCGCGTGGCGTCCGGCAGCTGCGTCGAGACCGTGTACATTCCCCAGGGCAAGCGCGGCACTCTGTGCGTTTCGTCCCAGGCAGGCTGTGCCCTGGATTGCAGTTTCTGCTCCACCGGCAAGCAAGGTTTCAACAGCAACCTCACCGCCGCCGAAGTGATCGGTCAGGTGTGGATTGCCAATAAATCGTTCGGCAGCATCCCGGCGACCGCCGACCGTGCCATCACCAACGTGGTGATGATGGGCATGGGTGAGCCGCTGCTGAACTTCGACAACGTCGTGGCCGCCATGCATCTGATGATGGATGACCTGGGCTACGGGATCTCCAAGCGCCGCGTGACCCTGTCCACTTCGGGCGTGGTGCCGATGATCGATGAGCTGTCCAAGCACATCGATGTGTCCCTGGCGTTGTCGCTGCATGCACCAAATGACGCATTGCGTAACCAATTGGTGCCGATCAACAAGAAATATCCGCTTAAGATGCTGCTCGAGTCGTGCCAGCGCTACATGTCGTCCCTGGGCGAAAAGCGCGTGCTGACCATCGAGTACACCTTGCTCAAGGACATCAACGACAAGGTTGAACACGCCGTTGAGATGATCGAGCTGCTCAAGAACATCCCGTGCAAGATCAACCTGATTCCGTTTAACCCGTTCCCGCATTCCGGTTACGAGCGCCCAAGCAACAACGCGATTCGCCGGTTTCAGGATCAGCTTCACCATGCAGGCTTCAATGTCACCGTACGCACCACCCGCGGTGAAGACATCGATGCCGCGTGTGGCCAATTGGTAGGGCAGGTGCTGGATCGCACCCGTCGCAGCGAGCGTTATATCGCCGTGCGCGAGTTGAGCGCCGAAAACGATATCGCAACAAACGCTGCGAACAATAATTAAGAGAGGATCTCTATGTCCCTGCGCTTCGCGCTGCTTGTGCTGTTGGCCAGCCTCTGTGCTGGTTGTGTCCTGTCGGGCGATTTCAACCCGATGAAGACCAGCAAGGGCCGTGATGAGGCGCGGGCCGCCTACGTGCAGCTGGGCCTGGGGTATCTGCAGCAGGGCATGACCGAGCGCGCCAAGGTCCCGTTGAAGAAGGCCTTGGACCTGGATAGCTCGGATCCTGACGCCAACGCGGCTCTGGGGCTGGTGTTCCAGGCCGAGATGGAGCCGGAACTGGCCGATCAGCATTTTCGCAAGGCGCTGTCTTCTCGTCCCGCCGATGCGCGAATCCTGAATAACTACGGCAGTTTTCTTTTCGAAGAGAAACGTTACAAAGAGGCGTACGAACGCTTCGAACAGGCCGCCGCCGATACCCTGTATCCTGAGCGTTCACGGGTTTTCGAAAACCTGGGCATGACCGCATCAAAGCTTGGCCAGCGTGATCTGGCCCGCCAGCAACTGGAAAAAGCCCTGCGTTTGAATCGCCAACAGCCACGTGCGTTGCTGGAAATGGCTGAGTTGTCTTACGAAGACAGGCATTATGTGCCCGCGCGTGACTATTACGACCGTTTTAGCCTGCTCACCGAGCAAAATGCACGTAGTCTATTGCTCGGCGTTCGGCTGGCAAAAGTGTTCGAAGATCGCGACAAGGCCGCCAGTTTTGGCCTGCAATTAAAACGACTCTATCCCGGTACGCCGGAATATCAGCAATACCTGTCGGAGCAATGATGAAAGCGGCGCATCCCGAAGTTGTAGCAGCGAATCGCGTTAACCCCGGTGAGACTTTGCGCCAGGCCCGCGAAAGCAATGGCTGGTCGCTGGCCGAAGTGGCCCTCAAGCTCAACCTCACCGTCAATTCCCTGAGCAATCTGGAAGCCGGCGCTTTTGACAAGCTGCCTGGGCACACCTTTGCTCGTGGCTATATTCGCGCGTATGCCAAATTGCTCGGCATGGACCAAACCGTTCTGGTCCAGCAGTTCGACCAATCCACCGGCACCGACTCCCAGGGCAGCAACGTCCACAGCCTGGGACGTATCGAAGAGCCGGTTCGGGTGTCTCACACTATTTTGCGAATTGTCAGCCTGCTGTTGCTGCTCGCGGTGATTGGCGGTGGTTTTGTCTGGTGGCAGGATCAAACCTCATTGCGCACCAAGGACTTGATCGGTCTGGCCCCGGAACACGTTGAAGTCGAAGGCGCCGACGGCACCACCCAGATCCATCCACTGGACGAGCCGGAAGACCAGGCCGTTGCGCAAGGTCAGGCTGAAGGGGAAACACCTCTTGCGCTGCCTCAGGCCGAGACTTCGACCGAGGAGCCAGTCAGTGCCGAAACGAGCGCACCGGTTCCAGTGCCAGCGGCTCCAGCAGTAACGCCTGCGGCTGCGGCCCACAGCACTGCTCCGGTTGTCGCGACACCGGCGACACCTGCACCGGCTGTTCCAGCTGTACCGGCACCGGTTGTCACTGCTCCGATTGCTCCCACCGCCCCGGCTCCAGCGGCTCCGGTGGCCGGCCAAGGCCAGGTTCAACTGCAATTCACTGCTGATTGCTGGACGCAAGTCACCGATGGCACGGGTAAGGTGCTGTTGAGTGGTCTCAAGCGTAAAGGCGAAAATGTTACTGTCAGCGGCAAACCGCCTTTTTCCGTGCGTCTGGGCTTCGCCCGTGGCGCGCAGGTCAGCTACAACGGGCAGGTGGTCGATGTCGCTCCGTTCACCAGTGGCGAGACTGCTCGCCTGAAGTTGGGTCAATAAGTCATGCACGGCGAATCTCCAATCAAACGTCGCGAATCCCGCAAGATCTGGGTCGGCAACGTGCCCGTGGGCGGCGATGCGCCTATCGCTGTGCAGAGCATGACCAACAGCGACACCAATGACGTGGCCGCCACCGTGGCCCAGATCAATCGTCTGGAAGCCGCTGGCGTCGATATCGTGCGGGTTTCCGTGCCGGACATGGACGCCGCCGAAGCCTTCGGCAAGATCAAGCAGTTGGTCAAAGTGCCATTGGTGGCCGACATCCACTTCGACTACAAGATCGCTTTGCGCGTAGCCGAACTGGGTGTGGATTGCCTGCGGATCAACCCGGGCAACATCGGTCGTGAAGACCGCGTGCGTGCGGTGGTCGATGCCGCCCGTGATCGTGGGATTCCGATCCGCATCGGCGTCAACGCCGGTTCCCTGGAAAAAGACCTGCAAAAGAAATATGGCGAGCCGACTCCAGCCGCGCTGGTCGAGTCCGCCTTGCGTCACGTCGAACACCTCGAACGCCTGAATTTCCAGGACTTCAAGGTCAGCGTGAAAGCCTCCGACGTGTTCATGGCCGTCGCCGCCTACCGCTTGCTGGCCAAGGAAATCGTCCAGCCGTTGCACTTGGGCATCACCGAAGCCGGTGGTTTGCGTTCAGGCACAGTGAAATCCGCCGTGGGCCTCGGTATGCTGCTCGCCGAAGGGATTGGCGATACTATTCGCATCTCGTTGGCGGCCGACCCGGTCGAGGAAGTGAAAGTCGGCTACGACATTCTCAAATCCCTGCACCTGCGTTCCCGTGGCATCAACTTCATCGCTTGCCCGAGCTGCTCGCGGCAGAACTTCGATGTGGTCAAAACCATGAACGAGCTGGAAGGGCGCCTCGAAGACCTGCTGGTGCCGCTGGATGTCGCGGTGATCGGTTGCGTGGTCAACGGGCCGGGCGAAGCCAAGGAAGCCCATATCGGCTTGACCGGCGGCACGCCAAACCTGATTTACATCGACGGTAAACCGTCGCAGAAACTGACGAATGACAATCTGGTGGATGAGCTTGAACGCTTGATCCGCCAGAAAGCGGCCGAAAAGGTCGAAGCCGACGCAGCTGTAATCGCTCGCGGCTGAGCCTGACTAAAGAGCCGAACGAATTTAAGGATTTATAGTGAGCAAGTCTCTGCAAGCCATTCGTGGCATGAACGACATCCTGCCCGAACAGACTCCCCTGTGGCGTCATTTCGAGGGCACCGTTTCGCGTTTGCTGGATAACTACGGTTACAAGCAGATCCGCATGCCGATCGTCGAGTTCACCGAGCTGTTCAAACGCTCCATCGGTGAAGTGACCGACATCGTCGAAAAAGAGATGTACACCTTCGAGGATCGCAATGGCGATTCCCTGACCCTGCGCCCTGAAGGCACAGCGGCCTGCGTGCGTGCGGTGCTCGAGCACGGCATCACCGGCGGCGGTCAGGTGCAGAAACTCTGGTACATCGGCCCGATGTTCCGTCACGAACGTCCACAGAAAGGTCGTTATCGCCAGTTCCACCAGATCGGTTGCGAAGTCTTCAACCTCGACGGTCCGGACATCGACGCCGAGCTGATCGTGCTGACCTGGCGCCTGTGGGGCGAGCTGGGTATCCGCGATGCGGTCAAGCTCGAACTCAACAGCCTGGGCACCAGCGAGTCCCGTGGTCGTTATCGTGAAGCACTGGTCGAATACCTGTCCGCTCGCCTGGATCAACTGGACGAAGACAGCCAGCGCCGTCTGAAGACCAACCCGCTGCGGGTTCTGGATACCAAGAATCCCGACACTCAAGCGGCGTTGGCCGACGCGCCAAAGATGGCCGACTACCTCGACGAAGAATCCCGCGTGCACTTCGAGGGCCTCAAGGCTCGTCTGGACGCCGCCGGCATTCCTTATGTGATCAACCCGAAGCTGGTTCGCGGGCTGGATTACTACAGCAAGACCGTTTTCGAATGGGTCACCGACAAGTTGGGCGCCCAAGGCACTGTGTGTGCCGGTGGTCGCTACGACGGTCTGGTGGAGCAGATGGGCGGCAAGCCGACCACGGGCGTTGGCTTCGCCATGGGCATCGAGCGACTGGTGCTGCTGCTTGAAACCCTGGAGCAGATTCCCGAAGAAATCTCCCGTCAGGTCGATGTCTACCTCTGCGCCTTCGGCGAAGCCGCCGAGTTGGCCGGTCTGACCCTGAGCGAGCGTGTTCGTGATCAATTGCCCAACCTGCGCCTGCAAGTCAATGCTGGCGCCGGCAGCTTCAAAAGCCAGTTCAAGAAAGCCGACAAGAGCGGTGCGCTGTACGCATTGATCCTCGGTGACGACGAAATGGCCCAGCAAGTGGTAGGTTTCAAACCCCTGCGTGGCCAGGGCGAACAACAAAGCATTGCCTGGGATGCGCTTGCTGCACACCTGGCCACCTGCGTCGTGCAGGGTTGAAGCTGTCAAACAGCCGATTTAGCGATTAAGGAGTATTGGGGTGTCGAGTACCGAAGACGAACATCTGGCGGAGTTGAAGGACTGGTGGACACGCAACGGCAAGCCCCTGGTCACTGGCGGCCTGTTGGCGCTGGTCATCGTATTCGGCTGGCAGGCCTTTCAGAAGTATCAGAGCAATCAGTCGCAAGGCGCCTCGATTCTCTATCAGCAATTGCTCGAAACCACGCTGACGCCTGACGGCAAGCCTGATGCTGCACGTGTTTCGGACCTGGCCGGCAAGCTCAACAGCGAGTTCGGCGGCACCGCTTACGCGCAATACGGCAGCCTGTTCGTGGCGAAAGTTGCAGTCGACAGCGGCAAGCTGGACGACGCAGCCAGCGAGCTGAAAGCCATTGTCGCCAAACCGGCCAACCCGGCACTGGGCGAAATTGCCCGTCAGCGTCTGGCGCAGGTGCTGGCCGCGCAGAGCAAGATCGATGAAGCCCTGAAACTGCTCGAAGGCGATGCCGACAAAGCTTTCCTGGCCACTCGCGAAGAACTCAAAGGCGACCTGCTGGTGCAGTTGGGTCGTACCGACGAAGCGAACACGGCGTATCAAAAAGCCAAGGCGGCACTGTCGGATGAAGCGGCGGTCGGTGGCCTACAAATCAAGCTGGACGACCTGGCCAAAGGGGATGCGTGACGTGATCCGTTGGAAACATGCAGCATTGCTGGCTCTGGCCATATTGGCCGCGGGTTGCAGCAGCAACAGCAAAAAAGAATTGCCACCGGCCGAGTTGACCGACTTCAAGGAAGAAGTGGTTCTGCAAAAGCAGTGGAGTCGTTCGATCGGTGACGGTCAGGGCGAAACCTACAACATGCTGGTTCCGGCGATCGATGGCGATACCATCTATGCCGCCGACGTCACCGGCGTGGTGATGGCGATGGATCGCAGCAATGGCGACGTCAAATGGAAGAAAGATCTCGAACTGCCTGTCTCCGGCGCCGTTGGCGTGGGTTACGGTCTGGTCATGATCGGCACGCTCAAGGGCGAAATCGTTGCCCTGGACGCCAGCAGCGGTGAAGAGAAATGGCGCGCTCGCGTGACCAGTGAAGTGCTCGCGCCGCCGGCCACCAACGGTGACGTTGTTGTGGTTCAGACCCAGGATGACCGTCTGATCGGTCTGGATGCCGCCACCGGCAACCAGCGCTGGTTGTATGACAGCACGCCAGCGGTTCTGACCCTGCGCGGCACCAGCGCACCGATCGTCACCAACCGCCTCGCGGTGGCTGGCCTGTCGACTGGTAAAGTGGTCGCTCTGGATGTTTCCAACGGCGTGCCGGTGTGGGAACAGCGCGTAGCGATTCCACAAGGTCGTTCGGAGCTGGAGCGTGTGGTTGATATCGACGGTGGCTTGCTGCTGTCCGGCGGTACACTGTATGTCGCCAGCTACCAGGGTCGCGTCGCGGCACTGGATCTGGAAAGCGGTCGTCAGCTCTGGCAGCGTGATGCTTCCAGCTATGCCGGCGTTGCCCAGGGTTTTGGCAGCGTCTACGTGAGCCTGTCTGCAGGCACCGTTGAAGGCGTTGACGAACGTTCTACCACTGCGTTGTGGAGCAACGATTCGCTGGCTCGCCGCCAACTGTCGGCTCCAGAAGTGTTCTCCAGCTATGTTGCAGTCGGTGATATGGAAGGTTACCTGCACCTGCTGAGTCAGGTGGACGGTCGTTTCGTCGGCCGCGAGCGTATCGACAGCGACGGCCTGCGTGCCCGTCCGCTGGTGGTGGGTGACACGATTTATGTGTATGGCAACAGCGGCAAACTGGAAGCCCTGACCATCAAGTAAGAACTATGCTTGGGTTTTAACCCCCAAGCGGCTTCACCTGTGGGTATGAATGTGGGAGCGAGCCTGCTCGCGAAGGACGTCAACGATAACGTTTGCGGCCTGAATGAATGCGGTGCCTTTGCGTTTATCGCGAGCAGGCTCGCTCCCACAAAAAGCCCCACAGTGATTGCCCCGAGCACCAGCCGCTGCCTCGCAGCGGCTTTTGTATTTTCTGAAATAACGAAGTGGAGAGCCGCATGGTTCCCGTAATCGCCCTGGTGGGCCGACCGAACGTCGGCAAGTCCACCTTGTTCAACCGCCTGACCAGGACTCGCGACGCCATCGTCGGCGACTTGTCCGGTCTGACCCGTGATCGCCAGTACGGTGAGGCCAAGTGGCAAGGGCGTTCCTACATTCTGGTCGACACCGGCGGTATCTCCGGTGACGAGCACGGTATGGACGAAAAAATGGCCGAGCAGTCGCTGCTGGCCATTGAAGAAGCAGATGTCGTTCTGTTCCTGGTAGATGCCAAGGCCGGTTTCACCGCGGCCGACCAGATGATCGCCGAGCACTTGCGCAAGCGTAACAAGCGTTCCTACGTGGTCGCCAACAAGGTCGACAACATCGACCCTGAAATGGCCCGCGCTGAATTCGCCCCATTGGGCATGGGCCACGCGATCCCGATCGCCGGTGCTCATGGTCGTGGCATCACCCAGATGCTGGAAATCGCCCTGAGCGACTTCCCCAAAGACGACGAAGAGCCGGAAGATGGCGAAGAAGAGATCGTTGCCGAAGGTGAGGAAGCCAAGCGCATTCCTGGCCCAAGCGAAAAAGACGGTATCAAGATCGCCATCATCGGTCGTCCGAACGTCGGCAAGTCGACCCTGGTCAACCGCATGCTCGGTGAAGACCGGGTTATCGTTTATGACCAGCCCGGCACCACCCGCGACAGTATCTACATCCCGTTTGAACGTAACGACGAGAAGTACACGCTGATCGACACCGCCGGTGTGCGCAAGCGCGGCAAGATCCACGAAGAAGTCGAAAAGTTCTCCGTGGTCAAAACCCTGCAAGCGATCAAAGACGCCAACGTGGTGATCTTCGTGATGGACGCCCGCGAAGGCGTGGTGGACCACGACCTCAACCTGCTGGGCTTTGCCCTTGAAGCCGGTCGTGCGCTGGTTATCGCGATCAACAAGTGGGACGGCATGACGCCGAGCGAGCGCGACTTCGTGAAGGTCGAGCTGCAACGTCGTCTGTTCTTCGTCGACTTCGCCGACATCCACTTCATCTCGGCCCTGCACGGCACTGGCGTAGGCAACCTCTACGCGTCGGTACAGAACTCGTTCAAGTCCGCGGTCACCCGCTGGCCGACCAACCGCCTGACCCAGATTCTGGAAGATGCGGTTGGCGAGCACGCGCCACCGATGGTCAACAACCGTCGGATCAAGCTGCGTTACGCCCACTTGGGTGGTGCGAACCCGCCGATCATCGTGATTCACGGTAACCAGATCGAGAAGGTGCCGAAGTCTTACGTGCGTTACCTGGAAAACACTTATCGCCGTGTCCTGAAGCTGGTCGGTACGCCGATCCGTATCGAGTTCAAGGGCGGCGAGAACCCGTACGAAGGTAACAAGAACTCGCTCACCGACCGCCAGGTCAACAAGAAGCGTCGGATGATGTCGCACCACAAGAAAGCCGACAAAAAACGCCGCGACAAGCGTTGATTCACGGCTTGCCCATGCCGCTGGTGTGGGCGCATTTGTGGCGAGGGGGCTAGCCCCCGTTCGGCGGCGAAGCCGTCGTAAAACCTGTGTATGCGGTGTACCTGAAAACATGCGGTTGCAGGTTTTGGGGCCGCTTCGCGACCCAACGCGGGCAAGCCCGCTCGCCACAGGTATTGCGGTGAATGTTTTAGAAGAAGGGCGCCGGTTGGCGCCCTTTTTTTATGGGCGTCGTTTGGGCTATTCTCGAGCTCTCCCGTGCCGTCGTAGAGCCGGGTGCAGAGCCAGGGAATCACCGATGATCACCAGCAAGCTGCCGAATGTCGGCATCACTATCTTCACGCAGATGTCTCAGCTCGCGGCGCAAACCGGGGCGATCAATCTGTCTCAGGGGTTTCCCGATTTCGACGGCCCGCAGGCCCTGCGCGATGCAGTCGGCCGGCATATCGCCAGTGGCCACAACCAGTACTCGCCGATGACTGGCCTGCCGGTGTTGCGTCAGCAGATTGCGGCGAAGATCGCTCGCAGCTATGGCGCCCATGTCGATGCCGACAGCGAAGTGACGGTCACCCCCGGCGCGACTCAGGCGATCTTTTGCGCCATTCAGGCGGTGATCCACAGCGGTGACGAAGTCATCGTGTTCGATCCGGCCTACGACAGTTATGAACCCTCGGTTGAGCTGGCCGGTGGTCGCTGCGTCCATGTGCAGTTGGGCCTGAATGACTTCGCCATCGACTTCCAGAAGCTCGCTGAAGCCATTACGCCGCGCACGCGGATGATTATCCTCAATACCCCGCACAACCCCAGCGGCGCGCTGATCAGTCGTGCCGAGCTGGATCAACTGGCGGTGTTGATTCGCGACCGCGATATCTATGTGATCAGCGACGAAGTCTACGAACACCTGGTATTCGACGGTGTGCCTCACGTCAGCGTATTGGCCCACGAAGAGCTCTATCAGCGCGCATTCGTGGTCAGCTCGTTCGGCAAGACCTACCACGTCACCGGCTGGAAAACCGGTTATGTCGTGGCACCTCCGGCCCTCACCGCGGAACTGCGCAAGGTTCACCAATACGTCAGTTTCTGCGGCGTGACGCCGTTGCAATACGCGTTGGCCGATTACATGGCCGAGCACCCGGAGCACGTCGAAGAGTTGCCGGACTTCTATCAGGCCAAGCGCGATCTGTTCTGCGATCTGCTGTCGCCGTCGCGCTTCAGTTTCACCCGCGTGGCCGGTACTTATTTCCAGCTGGTCGATTACTCGCAGATTCGCCCGGACCTCAATGATGTAGAGATGGCACTGTGGATGACCCGCGAACATGGCGTCGCGAGCATTCCGATCTCGGTGTTCTACCAGACGCCACCCGAAGGCCAGCGCCTGGTGCGTCTGTGCTTTGCCAAACGCGAGGAGACCCTGCGTGAAGCAGCGGCAAAACTATGCGTGATCTGAGTGCTCTGCCCAATCTGAATGTTGCGCTGATCCAGACCACCCTGGCCTGGCATGATCGTCAGGCCAATCTGGAGCATTTCGAGCCCTTGCTGGAACAGGCTCGCGGCGCTGACCTGATCATCCTGCCGGAGATGTTCACCACCGGTTTCTCCATGGAGTCGGAAACCCTCGCCGAGCCGGAAAATGGCCCCACCAGTAAATGGCTGCGGGTTCAGGCGGCGAAACTGGATGCGGTGATCACCGGCAGCATCATCGTCCAGGTGGCTGACGGCAGTCATCGCAATCGTCTGTTGTGGGCGCGGCCGGACGGAGAGGTGTGGCATTACGACAAGCGTCACCTGTTCCGCATGGCGGGCGAGCACAACCATTTCACCCCGGGCGAGCGGCAGGTGCAGTTCGAATTGAAGGGCTGGCGAGTGCGGCCGTTGATTTGCTACGACTTGCGTTTTCCGGTCTGGAGCCGCGATCCTCAAGACACCGACTTGTTGCTGTACACCGCCAATTGGCCGGGCGCCAGGCGCCAGCACTGGAACCGTTTGCTACCGGCACGGGGGATCGAAAACCTCTGCTATGTGGCGGCGGTGAACCGCATCGGTACCGATGGCAAAGGCTTTGCGTATACCGGTGACAGTCAGGTGCTGGATTTCCAGGGTGAGACGTTGCTCAGCGCAGGCGATGCCGATGGGGTATTCAAGGTCGTTCTGGACGCGGCGGAGCTGGCGGCTTATCGCGCGCGGTTTCCGGCGAATCTGGATGCGGATACCTTCGAGTTCACCTGAGACTTTCGCTGCCTGACCGTCCGTCTTCGCGAGCAAGCCCGCTCCCACACTTGATCGGTGTGAACACAGATTTTGTGTACACCAAAAATCCACTGTGGGAGCGGGCTTGCTCGCGAAGAGGCCAGAACAGGCAACACAAAAATTCCAAGTAAACAAAAAAGCCCCGAGGTTCTCACCCCGGGGCCTTTTGCATTGCAGCACTGACTTACGCCGCTTTCGCTTCCGGCTGGCTCAGGGAGCGGTTCAGCGCGCTGAACAGGGCCTTGAAGCTGGCGGTGGTGATGTTTTCATCGATGCCGACGCCGTGCACCGCACGCTCACCGTTTACGCGCAGTTCAATGTAAGCCGCCGCTTTGGCATTGGTGCCCGCGCCGATGGCGTGTTCGTTGTAGTCCATGATTTCCACCGGGATCGGCAGACCAGCCACCAGTGCTTCCAGAGCGCCGTTGCCCTTGCCACGCCAGTGCAGGTTGGTTTCGCCCTGACCTTTGCTGGAAACTTCCACTTCCACGGCGCTGTGACCGTTTTCTTCCTGCAAGCGATGGCTGACCAGTGCGTACGGAGTGTTGGCCTGCAAGTATTCGCTGTGCAGCAGCGCGTGGATCTGCTGGGCCGTCATCTCAAGGCCCAGGCGATCGGTTTCACGCTGCACGACCTGGCTGAACTCGATCTGCATGCGGCGCGGCAAGTTGATGCCGTATTCCTGTTCCAGCAGGTAAGCGATACCGCCCTTGCCCGACTGGCTGTTGACGCGAATCACCGCCTCGTAGCTGCGGCCGATGTCGGCCGGGTCGATCGGCAAGTACGGCACTTCCCACAGGGCGTCCGGTTGCTGCTGGGCGAAGCCTTTGCGGATGGCATCCTGGTGTGAGCCGGAGAACGCGGTGTGAACCAGGTCGCCGACATACGGGTGACGTGGGTGCACGGGAATCTGGTTGCACTCTTCGACGACTTTGCGCACGCCATCGATGTCAGAGAAGTCCAGCTCAGGGTCGACGCCCTGGGTGTAGAGGTTCAATGCCACGGTCACCAGATCGACGTTACCGGTACGCTCGCCGTTGCCGAACAGGCAGCCTTCGACACGGTCGGCGCCGGCCATCAGGCCCAGCTCGGTGGCGGCTACGCCAGTACCACGGTCGTTGTGGGTGTGCAGGCTGATGATCACGCTGTCACGACGGTTGATGTGACGGCCGAACCATTCGATCTGGTCGGCATAGATGTTCGGGGTGGCGCATTCGACGGTGGCAGGCAGGTTGAGGATCACCTTGTGCTCAGGCGTCGGGTTCCACACTTCGATCACCGCGTCGCAGACTTCCTTGGCGAACTCGAGTTCGGTAGCGCTGAAGGTTTCTGGCGAGTACTCGAAGGTCCACTCGGTTTCCGGCTGCTGGGCTGCGTATTTGACGAACAGCTTGGCGGCGTTCACGGCGATGGCCTTGATCCCGTCCTTGTCTTGATTGAAGACAATGCGGCGGAAGGAAGGGGAGGTCGCGTTGTACAGGTGAACGATGGCTTTCTTGGCCCCGCGCAGGGATTCGAAGGTACGTGCGATCAAGTCTTCACGGCCCTGGGTCAGCACCTGAATGGTGGTGTCGTCCGGGATGTGGCCGTCTTCGATCAGCGTACGCACGAAGTCGAAGTCGGTTTGCGAAGCGGCCGGGAACGAGGCTTCGATTTCTTTCACGCCGACTTGCACCAGGGTTTTCCAGAAACGCAGCTTCTTGACCGCGTCCATCGGCTCGATCAGCGACTGGTTGCCGTCACGAAGGTCCGAGCTGCACCAGATCGGCGCGGCGGTGATGGTCTTCGACGGCCAGGTGCGGTCCGGGATGTCGATGGTCGGGAACGCGCGGTATTTCGAAGACGGGTCTTTGAGCATGCTCATCGGAAAATCCTTATTGTGTGGGCCGAAAAAAGGCGGCCTGCCGGTGGATCAAATGTTCTGGGGATAAAGCGTAAGACGAGGTACCGCGATTCAGCCTGGCAGTCGTGCACTGACGAGGCACAGGCTGCGGTGCTGGCGGAGCTGAATGAGGGTGTGAGAGGTTTTCATGCCTTCAACCCTAACCGCGGGGATGAAGGATGGCAAGCAGTCGAAAAAAATTGAGAGGAATACTCGAAAAGTCGTATTTATTGAGATTTTGTTGCGGTGAATGGCAGAGATTGTATTGATGTTTGCGCGAGGTTTGAGCGATGCGCAATTGAAGGTTGGCGATTGCAGTTCGGTCGACGCAGCTATTCTTAAAGCCTCAACCTGACGACCAGGAAGCAGGAGTTGGCGATGAACGAGTCGGATTGGAAGCTCTATAGCACGCTGCGCCCAGTAGCCCATGAGCGGATGTGTACCCGGATCATGGAGGAGGTCGAGCGTACGGTGCTGGATAAAAGCCTGGCGCCTTATGAGCGTATTGAAGCCAGTGAAGAAAGGTTGAAGGCCGGTCAGCAGGAGCTGTATTGGGCGTTTGGCGTTTTCGGTCACTCACGCAATGAAGCGCCTGCTCATTTGCTGGGGCTGTGTACCCATGAGCTGATCACATCTGAAGAGTTGGCGGGTTTCTCGGAGGAAACCCAGACCTGGATCAAAGAGCGTCTGGCGCACAGGGAGGTCCACGGAATTGAGGACCTTGAGGCGGAATAAGCGACGCCAATGAGGCCGTCTTCGCGGGCAAGCCTCGCTCCTACAGATTAGTTGCGGTCATCCCCAATCCGTAGGAGCGAGGCTTGCCCGCGAAGAGGCCGGTAGCCTCAACAACTATTTAAGGCTGAAACGCCCCAATAAAAATCGCCGGATCCACCCGCGCATCATTCAGGCTGATGTTCCAGTGCATATGCGGCCCGGTCGCGCGCCCCGTGGAGCCGACTTTGCCGACCACGCCACCTCGCGCCAATTGCTGCCCAACTTTCACATCGATCTTCGACATGTGGCAGAACATGCTGATAAAGCCCTGGCCGTGGTCGACGAACACCGTATTGCCGTTGAAGAAGTAGTTACCGATCAGGATCACCTTGCCGGCGGCCGGGGTCTTGATCGGCGTGCCGGCGGGCACCGCAAAGTCGAGGCCCGCATGGGGGTTGCGTTCTTCTCCATTGAAAAAGCGGCGCACGCCGAACTTGCTCGACAGCGGCCCGTTGACCGGTTTGTCCAGCAGCAGATTGCTCGGGGTGTTCGGGCTGAAGCTGCGGTAGGCCTGGATCTGTTCCGCCAGCTCACCCTCGATGCGCTTGAGGTTCTCCGGGTTCGGATTGACCTGCTGGGTATTCTTCAGGGTGATGTGCTGTTCCGGGTATTTCTTGCTGCCGACGGTGAAGCTCAGATTGCGGCCGCCGCTGCTAAGCGACTGGCTACCCGGTTTGACCGTCAGCGGCACGCCGACGATGGCCAGCCAGTTGTTCTGTTCTTTGACCACCAATACCGGTCTCCCCTGATAGCTGGCTTTGGGTGCCTGGGCGGAGCTGCCCAAATCCACCACTGCCACGCCCCCCGGCACCGGTTTGTTCAACAGGCGGGTGATGTAACTGTCGGCGTGGGCGTTGAAGGTCAGGCACAGCAACAGCAGCGGAGCTAGAAAACGCGGCATGGATCAATCCAGTAAAGAAAGGGTGACAGGCGTCAGGTGATTGTCTTCGACCCGCACTTGCAGTTCGCCTTCGCCCAGTCTGGCTTTCAGGCGCTGGCCGGTATGGGTTTGCGCGGCGCTGCGAATCGCATTGCCGCGCTCGTCCAGCAGAATGCTGTAACCACGCGCGAGGGTCGCCAGCGGGCTGACCACGTGCAGCGTCTGCATCTGACTTTGCAGTTGCAGGCGGCGGGATTTAAGCCCTTCACGCATGGCCCGGGGCAGGCGTTCGGCGAGGCTGTCGAGGCGCTGACGAAGCATCGCCAATTGCCGCCCGGGATGTTGCCCGGCGAGGCGGGTTTCCAGGCGGATCAAACGTTCGCGACGGGTATTGAGGCTGCGTTCGAAGGCGCGGCGCATGCGCATGTCCAGATCATCCAGACGTTGTGCTTGCTGACGCAGTCGTTCACCGGGATGGCGCAGTCGGCGTGAAATACCTTCCAGGCGCAGCCGATCACGCATCAGGCGGTCGCGCATGCGCATCACCAGGCGCCGGTGCAGGCTTTCGACCCGACGCACCAGGTCACTGGAATCCGGCGCGAGCAGTTCGGCGGCGGCGGAAGGCGTGGGGGCGCGGACGTCGGCGACGAAGTCACTGATCGATACGTCGGTTTCGTGGCCGACAGCGCTGACAATCGGCGTCACGCAGGCATCCACGGCGCGGGCCACGGCTTCTTCGTTGAAACACCAGAGGTCTTCCAGCGAGCCGCCACCACGGGCCAGGATCAATGCGTCGAAACCGCGGGCGTCCGCCAGTTTCAGCGCACGGACAATCTGCGCGGTGGCTTCGCGACCTTGCACGGCGGTGGGGATCAGCGTCAGTTGGATCTGCGGCGCGCGGCGGCGGAACACACTGATGATGTCGCGGATCACCGCGCCGGTGGGTGAGCTGATGATGCCGATGCGTTGCGGGTGCGCCGGTAGCGGCACTTTGCGCTCGGCACTGAACAGGCCTTCGGCGCTGAGCTTTTCCTTCAAGGCATCGAAGGCCAGGCGCAGGGCGCCATCACCGGCCGGCTCCACGGTGTCGAGGATCAGTTGGTAATCGCCACGACCTTCAAACAGCGAAACCTTGCCGCGAACCTTGACCGCCAAGCCGTCCTTCAACACCTGGCGAACCCGAGCGGCGTTCTGCCGGAACAGCGCGCAACGCACCTGGGCGCCGCTGTCCTTGAGGGTGAAATACACATGGCCGGACGCCGGGCGGGCGAGGTTGGAGATTTCGCCTTCGACCCAGATGTTGCTGAACACGTCTTCGAGCAACACCCGCGCGCGGCCGTTGAGCTGGCTGACAGTCAGGACTTCCCGGTCCAGGCCGAGTCTTGCAAAGGGATCTTTAATCATGGGGCGCATGATAAAGGCAATCTCCTGCGCAATGCACGATCCCCCTGTAGGAGCTGGCGCAGGCTGCGATCTTTTGATCTTGATTTTCGGCGAGGCTGAAATTGTTGAGGATCAAAAGATCGCAGCCTTCGGCAGCTCCTACGCCGATCGGGTGAAGTGTTCGACAAATTGCTGGACCAATGCCGTGGGGTGGTGCCGGCAGGCGAGGGCGACGGTGCTGTGGCAATCCGGGTCGGCCAAGGGGAGGAAGTGGATATCGGGCGGCGCGATGTCTTGCATCGACTCCGGTAACAGCGCGATGCCGAACCCGGCCTGGATCAATTGCAGTTGCGTGGTTTTGCGCGACACCACCCGAGCCGCCTGGGGAAAGAACCCCTGGCGCATGCACAACTCGGCGGACAAATAGCTCAGGCCGCCGCGCTGTGGATGAGGGATGGAAATAAACGCTTCACCCTTCAACTGCGCCAGATCGATGCCTTGCGCGGACTTATCCACAGCCAATCGATGATTCGGCGGCACCGCCAGCAACAGGCGCTCGCTGTACAGCGGAACAATCTGCACCCCTTCACGCTGACGCAGCACCGGCAGGCGCAACAGGCCCACATCGAGGCGACCCTCGGCCAATTCTTCCAGTTGCGCCTCGGAGGACAGTTTGACGATGTCCATGGACACACCGGCGTGCCGATCCAGATATTCGCTGATACCTCGCAACAGCCGACCGCTCATGGGCACAGTACTGGAGTGACTCAGGCGCAACACGCCCAGTTGACCGGTGCCCACCTGAGTGGCCATCTCGCTGGCCTTGGTCAGTTCGTTCAGCAGGTTTCTCGCCCGAGGCAAAAAGGCCTCACCCGCCGCCGTCAGTCGGGGTTGGCGCGCGGTGCGTTCGAACAGCGGCGTTTGCAGCCGGGTTTCCATGTCCTTGATCTGCCGGCTCAAGGCGGATTGAGCAATAAACAGTCGCTCGGCTGCAGCGCTGAAGCTGCCGCTCTCGGCGATTTCCACGAAGTAACGCAATTGGCGGATTGAAAGCACGAGGTATGCCTTTTCGAGATGGCTAGTCGATGTGGAAGATATTAGTCGCAACGCTGGGCGCTGGCTAAAGTCATCGCAGGAATAAAAGGAAACCGTGTCGATGAATGTGCTGGAGTTGTTAAACCAATGGCCGTGGGGTGCGGTGGATTGGCTGGTGATCGGGTTGGGCGTTGCCTTGGCCTACATCGTGTTCGGCATCGCTGGTTTTGGTACTGCGCTGGTGGCGGGGCCGATTCTGATCCTGTTCATGCCACTGTCGAAAATCGTGCCGTTGTTGGTGCTGCTGGATTTCGTCGCGGCGTTCGGCAATTTGCTGCCCTCGCGACGGGATGTGGCGAGGCCCGAATTGTTGCGACTGCTGCCCTGCATGGCGGTGGGCTGTACGTTGGGGGTGATTTTTCTGCTGAACCTGAAATCCGATGTTTTGCTGCTGTTGATGGGGCTGTTTATCAGCGCCTATGCGGTTTACAGCCTGTGGATTAAAACCCGCCCCGCGCAATTGTCCGCCGGGTGGGCGGTGCCGATGGGCACGGTGGGCGGGATGTTCGGGGCGTTGTTTGGCAGTGGCGGCTTCTTATATGCCATCTATTTGAACAGTCGGTTGCCCAAGGACGCGGCCCGGGCGACCCAGAGTGCGTTGATCAGTTGCAGCACCGTGGTGCGTTTGAGCCTGTTTGCCGTCGCCGGTGTGTATGCCGAGCTACCCTTGTTGGTATTGGCGCTGTGTTTGTTGCCGGCGATGGCGCTGGGGTTGTGGATCGGTCGGCGATTGACCATGAAATTGTCCCGCGAGGCATTCGTGCGGCTAGTGACCTGGCTGGTGCTGGCCAGCGGGATTGCCTTGATCGGGCGTTATTTGAGTACTTGACCGGATTTCGTCAGGGATTAAGCTGCCGGCCGCCCTGGCGCCTTCGCGGGCAAGCCTCGCTCCTACAAGGGATTGGTGTCGTTCCATAAATTTCCCTGTAGGAGCGAGGCTTGCCCGCGAAGGCGTCATCCGACACGCCGCAGAAATATCCATTTGACGCAGTAGGCTTGCACCATGAACTCGCAAAGCATCATCGTCCCGAAAATCTCCACCCTGCCGGTACACGAACCCCGGGCCCGGGCGGTCGTGCGTTGGCTGGTGCGCAAGAACATCATCAAAGAAGAACTGACCACCTGTGGCCGCACCGGCAATCGCATGGCCCACGCCATCGCCGACGGCGCCCGCGCCGTGGTCCTGCACCCTGACGCGCTGCCGTTCGGCGAGCCGGTCAATGGTCTGGAAATCATCACCAAGCGCTGCATCTATACACCGGCCAAGGGGTTTCTCGAAGAAGCCGGTTGCGCCGAGTGCCGCAAGGAAGTCGGCGAAGCATTGTTCGAAAGCCTGGAAGACTGGATGCCGGGGCGCACCGATAACTTCACGTGCCCTGAGTGCGGGCATGAAGATGACATCAACGGGTTTCTGTTCTTGCAGGAATGCGGCTTTTCCAACCTGGGTTTCATCTTCAACAACTGGCTCGAGGCCGGGTTCAAGCAAAGCTTCATCGACGAATTCGCCGATTGGCTGGATCAGCCTGTGAGTTGGGTCAAGGTCGAACTTTAAACCTGCGCCAGTCCCGTACTGTAGGAGCGAGGCTTGCCCGCGAAGGCGTCGCTGCGGTACATCAGATACACCGAGTCGATGCCTTCGCGGGCAAGCCTCGCTCCTACGGGATTTGTGTGCCAAAACCTCCGTCGATCACCGCGTCGATAATAGACAGAGTTTTACATTGAACCCGAGGGGGTGTCTGACTATAATGGCGCGCTTCCATTTTCCCGCTCGGGAGCCCCCGCGATGCTGCGTATCAGCCAAGAAGCTCTGACCTTCGACGACATTCTTTTAGTGCCCGGTTATTCCGAGGTTCTTCCTAACGAAGTCAGTCTCAAGACCCGCCTTACCCGTGGCATCGAGCTGAATATTCCACTGGTTTCTGCTGCCATGGACACCGTTACTGAAGCCCGCTTGGCAATTGCCATGGCTCAGGAAGGTGGCATCGGCATCA
The DNA here is from genome assembly GCF_000282375.1 of Pseudomonas sp. GM50. GTDB lineage: Bacteria > Pseudomonadota > Gammaproteobacteria > Pseudomonadales > Pseudomonadaceae > Aquipseudomonas. Next base: position 26,127 of record NZ_AKJK01000137.1, on the reverse strand, counting down.
TCCACAAGAACATGACCATCGAGCAGCAAGCTGCCGAAGTGCGTAAGGTCAAGCGGTACGAGGCCGGCGTGGTCAAGGACCCGATCACCATCGAGGCTGACGCCACGGTTCGTGAACTGTTCGAACTGACTCGCCTGCACAACATCTCCGGCGTTCCGGTACTGCACGATGGCGACCTGGTCGGCATCGTCACTTCCCGTGACGTGCGTTTCGAAAACCGTCTGGACGTCAGTGTCCGTGAAGTGATGACGCCTAAAGAGCGTCTGGTCACGGTCAAGGAAGGCGCCGACAAGAACGACGTCCGTGAGCTGTTGCACAAGCACCGTATCGAACGCGTACTGATCGTCGACGACAAATTCGCCCTCAAAGGCATGATGACCGTCAACGACATCGAAAAAGCCAAGGCCTACCCGCTGGCCAGCAAGGACGATCAAGGTCGTCTGCGCGTTGGCGCTGCGGTCGGCACCGGTAAAGACACCGGTGACCGCGTAGCTGCCCTGGTCCACGCGGGTGTTGACGTGGTCGTGGTCGACACTGCTCACGGTCACTCCAAAGGCGTGATCGACCGCGTTCGTTGGGTCAAGCAGAACTTCCCTGAAGTGCAGGTCATCGGCGGCAACATCGCCACCGGCGCTGCCGCCAAGGCCTTGGCCGAAGCCGGCGCTGACGCAGTCAAGGTCGGTATCGGCCCAGGCTCGATCTGCACCACCCGTATCGTTGCCGGTGTCGGCGTCCCGCAAATCAGTGCCATCGCCAACGTCGCCGCTGCCCTTGAAGGCACTGGCGTTCCGTTGATCGCCGACGGCGGCATCCGTTTCTCCGGTGACCTGTCCAAGGCCATCGTTGCCGGTGCCTCCTGCGTGATGATGGGCTCGATGTTCGCCGGTACTGAAGAAGCACCGGGCGAGATCGAACTGTTCCAGGGCCGTTCGTACAAGGCTTACCGTGGCATGGGTTCGCTGGGCGCCATGTCCCAGGCTCAAGGCTCCTCCGACCGTTACTTCCAGGACTCCTCGGCAGGCGCCGAGAAACTGGTTCCGGAAGGCATCGAAGGGCGTGTTCCGTACAAGGGCACCCTGAGCGCCATCATCCATCAACTGATGGGCGGCCTGCGTTCTTCCATGGGCTACACCGGTAGCGCCGATATCGAAGAAATGCGCACCAAGCCTGAGTTCGTGCGGATCACCGGCGCCGGCATGGCCGAGTCCCACGTTCACGATGTGCAAATCACCAAAGAAGCGCCAAACTACCGCGTAGGTTGAGGCTTCCAGCAATAAGTTAAGTAACCGGGGCTGTTTTCAGCCCCGAGTTGTTTCTGATTCTCTTCACCGAACTGCATAGACGAGACTGACCACATGGCCCTCGACATTCACGCTCACCGCATCCTGATCCTCGACTTCGGTTCTCAGTACACCCAGCTGATCGCTCGCCGCGTGCGTGAAATCGGCGTGTACTGCGAACTGCATCCGTTCGACATGGACGACGAAGCGATTCGCGAATTCGCTCCAAAAGGCGTCATTCTCGCCGGCGGCCCCGAGTCCGTGCACGTAGCCGACAGCCCGCGCTGCCCGCAAGCGGTGTTTGACCTGGGCGTACCGGTCTTCGGTATCTGCTACGGCATGCAAACCATGGCTGAACAGCTGGGTGGCAAGGTCGAAGGTTCCGAGCTGCGTGAGTTCGGTTATGCCCGCGTTGACGTGGTCGGCAGGAGCCGTCTGCTCGATGGCATCGAAGACCATATCGACGCCGATGGCCTGTTCGGTCTCGACGTGTGGATGAGCCACGGTGACAAGGTCACCAAGATGCCGGAAGACTTCCACATCCTGGCCAGCACCCCGAGCTGCCCGATTGCCGGCATGTTCAACGATGCTCGCGGCTACTACGGCGTGCAGTTCCACCCGGAAGTGACCCACACCAAGCAGGGCGGTCGCATCCTCTCGCGCTTCATCCTCGACATCTGCGGCTGCGAAGCCCTGTGGACACCTTCGAAGATCGCTGAAGACGCTATCGCCCAGGTCCGCGCCCAGGTTGGCACCGACAACGTATTGCTCGGCCTGTCCGGCGGCGTTGACTCCTCGGTGGTTGCCGCGCTGCTGCACAAGGCTATCGGCGACCAGCTGACCTGCGTCTTCGTCGACAACGGCCTGCTGCGCCTGCACGAAGGCGAGCAAGTGATGGCCATGTTCGCCGAGAACATGGGCGTCAAGGTGATTCGCGCCAACGCTGAGGACCAGTTCCTCGACAATCTGGCAGGCGAAAGCGACCCAGAGAAGAAGCGCAAGATCATTGGCCGTACCTTCATCGACGTGTTCGATGCCCAGTCCAACAAACTGGACAACATCAAGTACCTCGCCCAAGGCACCATTTACCCGGACGTGATCGAGTCGGCTGGCGCCAAAAGCGGCAAGGCCCACGTGATCAAGTCGCACCACAACGTGGGCGGCCTGCCGGAAGAAATGAACCTCAAGCTGGTTGAACCCCTGCGCGAACTGTTCAAGGACGAAGTCCGTCGTCTGGGCCTGGAACTCGGCCTGCCGTACGACATGGTCTACCGTCACCCGTTCCCGGGCCCGGGCCTTGGCGTTCGCATCCTGGGTGAAGTGAAGAAGGAATACGCCGACCTGCTGCGTCGCGCCGACCACATCTTCATCGAAGAACTGCGCAAAGCCGACTGGTACCACAAGGTCAGCCAGGCATTCGTGGTGTTCCAGCCGGTGAAATCGGTTGGCGTGGTTGGCGATGGCCGTCGTTACGCCTGGGTCGTGGCCCTGCGTGCCGTGGAAACCATCGACTTCATGACCGCGCGTTGGGCGCACCTGCCTTACGAGCTGCTGGAAACCGTCAGCGGCCGGATCATCAATGAAATCGAAGGCATCTCCCGCGTCACTTACGACGTGTCGAGCAAGCCGCCAGCGACCATTGAGTGGGAATGATCGTGTTTGAGCCTGTGAAACCAGGCTCAAAACGATAGCGGTAAAAGAAGCCCTCGGTCGCGAGACCGGGGGCTTCTTGCATGCAGGCGTGGCAGAAAACCAATTACAGCGGCAGGCGACCTTCAAGGTCCATGCCCATTCCGTTGAGGGCCCAGGACAGATCCTCGATTCGGTTGTAGGGCACCTGGTGAACACTGGTCCATGTCGGACGATTGATCAGGTACTGGCCGCCAGCCGTACGCTCAACCAGTGTTCGTGTAATGCGGCCATCCCTTGCGCGGTGAATCAGCGTCCAGGTTCCATCGGTTTTTTCGAAGGTAAACATACCTTGTCGCATCAACAGCTGCTCAAGCTGCGCCGGCGTTCGCTGGATAAGTGGCTGCGGCATTTTCAGGCTCAGGTCGGCGTGCAAGGTCTCGAAGTGACCGGTGGGGGAGGCGGGCTGGGAAGTGAAGCCGCTACCGACTTCGATGCCACGGTCAGTCTCGATCAACGAGCCGCTTTCAGGCAGCACTTCTTCGATGCGCAAGCCTATGCCACCGTGCATTTCACTGATGCCAGCCATGCCACGGAAAGTATTGGTGTTTTCCTGACCGGTCAGCACCACCCATTTCGTCGACCCATTGAGTGAATCGTTGGCCTGCATGATGGTATGAGTGAGGTAATTCTTGATGGCTTGTTCATGCATGTCGGGAAGCGGGGAACCGGGAAAGCGGTAGCTCGCCAGACAGTCCGTCGCTTGCACCCGAATACCATTGAGGCGGGCGGCTTTCACTACTTCAAGAGGGGTATGCTGTCCGGTCGGGTCGCTTTGCAGTTGTCGCAGGCTTTCCTCGAGGTCGTCCGACATTTCCCCGGTTCTGGCGAATGTATTGAGATCCAATTGACTGAAGTCGTTGAGCAGTCGGTGGAAAAAAAGGGTCTTGACCCCCTGTCGGGACAAAGTCGGCATGTTCTCGATGAGAAAACGCATGCTGGCAATACGATCCTGGCTTTCCCCTACCACCAGCCCTGGCGCGACGTCGAACACTTTCTCGATCAGTTCCGTGGCGGTGGTCGATGACGTAACGACCGGGACAGCCGGACGTGCAGGCAAGGAAGTGAAAAAACCACTGCGTTGAAAGAAATCGCGAGCATCTCCTGATAACTTGCTACGAAGAGGGGCGACTTTTTCCTCGTAGGTGGTTATCCCTTTCATTGTTCCATCGGGTAAACGCAAGATTTTGATATGGGACTCCGGCTTGCCCATCGCCAGTCTCCTGAGACTCCAACGGGTCGGTGCGTCGTAGCGGGTGACGGGTTTACGCAAGATGACGGGGGGCGTGGGTTGAGTGACAACCGGCGACATACCTTTAAGTTCGTTGCCGCCGCCCTTCAGGCCGGCTTTTGGTGTCAGCTCCCATTCACCTTGGGCGTTCAGGCGCACCGGTAATGAGCCTGAAAAAGCATTCGGGTTTTCAGGATCGATGATGGCCCAGGTACCCATTCCGTTCGCATCGGTTTCGTAGCGCACGTACCAGGCTGTATCGTCGAGCATGATGGCTGTCGAAGGGTTGCCTTTGAGCGTAAAAATGCCCAGGAATTTCCCCGGTGATGTTTCGGGTGTCATTCCCTCCAGCAGTTCGTTGGCCTGCCACTGTGGTGGTGGGGTCAACCTGGAAGTTTCAGATTGCACCTGGGCAAGGCCTTCGAGAAGCGTTGCCGTACCCTCAGCTTCGCCGGCGCCTTCAGGCCAGCCCCTTGGCTCCATGCCTTTTTCGATCAATGCCTTTTTCAGTTCAGCGAGATTGTCCACGGTCATGGAGTCGTGGGTTGGCCCGAGCGGAGTATCCAGATTCATCCGCCCGCCCGGGGTCATTCTGATCACGCTGTCTGCCATGCGTTTTTCGGAATTGCGATAGACCACTAACAGGCTGCTTCGGTAGCGCTGGAAAGTGAACATCCCCGGTTCCGGCAACAGTGTCCGCAGTTCCTGTGACGTTCGGTAAGCCCATGGCGTTTGCACCTGCAAACGCCAGTCGCCTTTGATGCGGTCATCAATGTGGTTGAAACCTTCGATATCAGACCCTGGTTCTTCGACAGGTGAATCCGGATAGTCTGCATACTCCACCGCTAACCCGGGATCGGCGCCAATGGGCTGTGCCTGACCCGGTGACACATCATCGATTCGTACGCTCAGGGCATCGGTTTGCTCACTGATGCCCTGGTAACCCCTGAAGCTTGTCATGTGTTCCTGATCGACCAAGGCAATCCATTTGGCGGGTCCTTTCAATTCTTCATTGAACTGAATGACTTCGCTGGCAAAGAAATTCCTCATCATCAAACTGTTCGGATTTCGTGTGCTGATGTCTTCATTGATGTTCCAGGTCGTCGTCATGTCGAGAGCTTGAACGCGGATGTGCTGGGCATTGGCGGCCTTGACCAGAGCCATCAGATTGAACCTGCCCTCGGGGTCATTGCCGGCCTTGATGTCGAGTTTTTGCAAATAATTTTCCAGCTCCTCGGACATCTCGCCGGTTCTGGCAAAGGTGTCCAGGTCGAGTTGATTGACGTTGGCCAACAGCTCCTGCAAATACAGTGTCTTCACGCCACGCTGGGCCAGGGTGGGCATGTTTTCAATCAGGAACTGTTTACTGCCGATACCGCCACGGCGCTCGCCAACGACCAGCCCCGGTTTTTCCGCGAAGGTGGTATCGAGCAGTTCCGTCGACGTATTTATCGCTCGTGCGGGTACTGGCAGGCGGGGAGTCGGGGGATTGAGTTCATAGTAGGCGTTTGCATCACTGATCAGATTGTCTTGGGACTCTTCCTGGTCCAGGTCGAACTCGCTCAAGGATTGGATGCGTTCGTCGAAGGGAGACATCAACAACCGGCGTACACCGACGGTATCTTCGCTGGACCCGACCACACTGCTGACGTCTATGTCGAAGATCGTCCTTGCGCGCCTGTACAGATTGCGTACATCGGGTCCACCGAGTGCCCAGGTCCTCATTTCCGGGTCTTCGAGTCCGGGCACATGAATGCCCGGCGTACGCGCCCACTCTTCGACGACGGGCTCACTGGTTGCGCCTGCTGTTGCAACAGGCGATGGGATCATTCCCCCCCTCAATCCCAGGCGCGGGACGATTTCCCACTTGCCCACTGCATTCAAACGTACGGGGATGGAACCGGAAAATGCATCGGGGTTGGCCGGGTCGATGATGGCCCAGGTACTACGGCCGTTGATGCTGGATTCATAGCGTACGTAATACGCGCTGTCCTTGAGTTTGATCGCGGACGAAGGGTTGGAAGCAAGCCGGTAGGTGCCCTGGAACTTACCCGGTTCACGAACTAGTGTGTCTTCGCTCAATGACAGGTCGATCTTGAAGGATTCCGGCACCTTCACGCTAGGCTCGGCAATATCCGGCGAGTCGACGACGCCTTCGGGGGGAGAAGGTTTGGCGGCTTCGACCGGTTGTGTCGTCTCCTTCAGTTCAGCCATTTCTTGCGCCTCGGCGGCGTCGATCTCGGGGCCGATTTCTTCTAGCGACCCCGGCCCTTTAAGTACCAATAGATTGAACAGCACATCGATGCCGCTGAGTACTGCGCCCAAAATACCGGCTTTGCGGTCTTGCGTCGTTTTTCCGTTGACCGCCTGATCGATGTTCAACCCCATGCTGGCGATGCTGGCGCCGATTACCGGCAGCGCCACCGGCCAGCCGACAACCGCCATCGGGCCGAACACTTTCAGACCGGCGCTGAGGTAGCCGATCCACAGTTTTTTGCGCAGATCACCATTGGAAGTCAGTGACAGCGTGGCCTCGGAGAACATGGCGGCTTTGGTCGAGTCTCGAAGCCAACTGAAAGCGTCACCGTCAACAGCCCGGTTTTCCTGATTGATCAACTCATGGTTGTATACGCTCCAACTGCCCACCAGACGGTTCATCAGATCGGTGATGTTCTCGGTGATGTCCTGTCGATCGGACAGGGAAAAATGCGTCATGAACGCCTGCCGATCCTCTTCCATATTCATCCGCTTCAACATCCAGAAGTGCATGTCGATGACGGTTTCCTGTATCTGAAATGCTTCGGTGTCGCCGGGTAGATAGATGATCTGCCGGCCCTTGGGGGCGATAAACCGCAGAATGTTGGTCGAAACATACCCTGCGACATCCAGCATGCGAACGCTATTGGTGCCAGTGTGCTGTGATTGCAATAGTTGCAGACTGATCGGCCAGGTGATCGGGCCAAAAACAGCCTGAGTGACAAACTGGAAATCTTCGTCACTCAACTGGCGTTTGTCCCTTGCCTGGACGGCGCTGATAAGGAAATTGCACTTGGCCAAGGTTCGGAAATCGTCGCCAGATTCCTTCCAGAAGTTCGTCAGCCGTTCGTTGTACAGCGAGCTGAAGTTGATGTTCCAGAAGTCCTTGAGCACATCATTGCCATGCAGCCGCACTTCGTTGGCTTCGTTGAACGTGCCAGCGTTCGGACCTTCGGAGTAGAAGCCTGCATACACATCCAGCAAATCGGCATTGTCCTGATCGGCGACACGGAAGCGGCGGATCACCAGTTGGGTCAGGGTCATGGAGGACGTTGGCGTTGCGTTGACATGCTCCCATCCGGTAAAGGCTTTCGAGCTGCTTTGCGACGCGTCGAAGCGGTGGAAGTAAACCCGGTCCGGATCAAGGCTGGTAATGCCGTACTTCTTCAGTAAATTGCTCGCGACCTCGTGAGCGGTGTCTTGCAGGCTCGGGCATGTCCGGATGATGCGGGTGGCGATGGTCTTGAGGGCAGCCTTGTCGGCGGCATTGGGTAATGGGCGGGTTTCTGTCGTGTTCATGCACGCTCTATCCTTGAGAAATGGGTCGTCGAGATTGGCCCGTTTGCTCAAGGAGGGTGCACTACATAGTTATGCTTTTTGGCGATTCGCCAGGGTGTAGTGTCAGCGTCTGGCCACATCCGAAAAGTAGAACTTATCCAGCGTATGCCGCGACTCGGTGTACTCGAACTGCCGGCCATCCTGCAAAAACGTCTGGTTACTGACCACGATCACATGGCTCTGGCCGTCGAGGTCCAGGTGTTGCTGGTCGTCCTTGCTGCGGGGCACTGCTTCGATGGTGCGCTGGGCGTAGGCGATTTGCAGTTGCAGGGTCTGTTCGATGAAGGCGTAGATCGATTGCTCGGCGATGTCGCGGGACAGACCGGGAATCACGTCGCTGACGAAATGGTTGATGTCGAGGATCACCCGTTTGCCGTCGATCCGCCGTACTCGCTTGATCCGCGTGATCAGGCTGCCTTCTGCAGCCTTGATGTGTTCGAGCAGCGGGCCTTCGAGGGGGATTTGTGTGAACTCGACCACCTCGGTGCTGACGTCATTGCCCAGTCGCGGGTAGGTTTCCTGGAAACTGACGATGCCGCCCAGTTGAAACTCGATCGGGTTGGTCGACAGCACGAAGGTGCCTTTGCCATGGACTTTCTGGGCGAAGCCGCGCTCCTGCAATTGCTCGATGGCCTTGCGCACGGTGCCGCGACTGGCCTGGTAGCTGTCCATCAGTTCGGTTTCGGACGGCAATCGGGCGCCGCGTTCCAGACGTTCGGTCGTGATGCTGGCAAGCAGATCGCTGTAGATCTGGTTGTATTTACTCATGGGGATGGCTCTGTGCCGCGCTGTGCTCAAGGTTTCGAACCTTAAGGGCAGGGTAGGGGTTTGTCCATGCGGGTTTAGGTTTCTTTGACTTTTGAGGTAGGAAATATCGCCGCTTGTCGGGTTCAGGATGAACAAAACCAAACTCGTCTGTACGAGTTGTTGCAATAACTCGTACAGACGAGTACTTTTCGCTTCGGCGTGCTGCCAATAACAAAAAACTACAGCGGAAGAATAAGCATGAGCCACGACTATCCGAATATCGTCACTGAGCTGCTGCACAGCCTCGGTGGCAACGATAACCTCGAGCAGGCCGCGCATTGCGTCACACGGCTGCGCCTGGCCCTCAAGGACCCGAGCCTGGTTAACAGCGCCACGCTGAACCAGATCGATCTGGTCAAAGGTTCGTTCTATACCGGCGGCCTGTTCCAGGTGGTCATCGGCCCCGGCGAAGTGGAAAAGGTCTACGCCGAGCTGCGCCGGCAAACCGGTCTCGCCATTTCAACCATCGCCGACGTCAAACAGAAAAGCGCCGACAAGATCCACCCGATGCAGCGATTGGTGCGGGTGTTTTCCGACGTGTTCATGCCGATCCTTCCGGCGCTGATCATTGCTGGCCTGCTGATGGGCATCAACAACCTGATTGGCGCCAAGGGCATGTTCATCGAGGGCAAGACCCTGCTGGACGCTTACCCCAAGCTTGACGGGCTCTGGAGCCTGATCAACCTGATGGCCAACACCTCGTTCGTGTTTCTCCCGGCGCTGGTGGGCTGGTCGGCAGCCAAGCGCTTTGGCGGCAGCGAAATCCTTGGCATCGTGCTTGGCCTGATGCTGGTGCATCCAGACCTGCTCAACGCCTGGAACTACGGCAAAGCGGTGGCCGGGCTTGAGGGGCAGAGCCTGCCGTACTTCGATATCCTCGGTATGTTCCAGATCGAAAAAGTCGGTTATCAGGGGCAAATCCTGCCGATCCTGCTGGCGGCCTATGTGATGAGCGTCATCGAAAAGTGGCTGCGGGCGCGGGTGCCTAATGCGGTGCAATTGCTGGTAGTGCCAATCACCACCATCGTCGTCACCGGTGTGCTGGCGCTGGCGGTGATTGGCCCGGTGACCCGTCATCTGGGGATTCTCATCACCGAAGGTGTGGTGACCCTGTTCGACCTGGCACCGATGGTCGGCGGCGCGATTTTCGGCCTGCTCTACGCACCGCTGGTGATCACCGGCATGCACCACATGTTTCTCGCGGTCGATCTGCAACTGATCTCCACCCAGGGTGGCACTTTCATCTGGCCGATGATCGTCATGTCCAACCTCGCCCAGGGCAGCGCGGCACTGGCGGTGTTCTACATGACCCGCAGTGTGCGCGATAAAAGCATGGCCTCGACCTCGGCGATTTCTGCCTACTTCGGCATCACCGAACCGGCCATGTTCGGGGTCAACCTGCGCTACAAGTTTCCGTTCTATGCGGCCCTGATCGGCTCGGCGCTGGGCTGCATGTTCCTGTCGCTGAACAAGGTCCAGGCGTCGGCGATCGGCGTCGGCGGGTTGCCCGGTTTCATCTCGATCATCCCCCAGTTCATTCCGATGTTCGTGGTCGGGATGGTGATTGCCATGGTCGTGCCGTTTGTTCTGACCTGCGGGTTGAGCATGAGGATTGTTCGGCCCGGGTATCGGGTCGCCTGACAGATCGCATTCGCGGGCAAGCCTCGCTCCTACAAGAGGGCGCATTCCAATGTAGGAGCGAGGCTTGCCCGCGAAGAGGCCCCCAAGGCCAGTACAAAACTTACTGAAGGAATCCCGCCATGCAAGACTGGCAACGTTCGGTGATCTACCAGATCTACCCGAAGAGTTTTCACAGCCACGCCGGCAACCCCACGGGTGATTTGCTCGGCGTCGTGGCCAAGCTCGACTACCTGCACTGGCTGGGTGTCGATTGCCTGTGGATCACGCCGTTCCTGCGTTCGCCCCAGCGCGACAACGGTTACGACATCAGCGATTACTACGCCATCGATCCAAGCTACGGGACCATGGCCGACTGCGAGCTGCTGATCGCCGAGGCCGGCAAGCGCGGGATCAAATTGATGCTCGACATCGTGGTCAACCACACCTCGATCGAACACACCTGGTTCCAGCAGGCCCGTAGCAGCCTCGACAACCCTTACCGCGATTTCTACATCTGGCGCGACCAGCCGAATAACTGGGAATCCAAGTTCGGCGGTTCGGCCTGGGAGTACGAAGCCCAGACCGGCCAGTACTACCTGCACTTGTTCGACCACACGCAGGCCGACCTGAACTGGGACAACCCCCAGGTGCGCGCCGAAGTGTTCAAGATGATGCGTTTCTGGCGCGACAAAGGCGTGGGCGGTTTCCGTCTGGACGTGATCAATCTGATTTCCAAGCCAGCGGATTTCCCCGAGGACAACAGCGACGGTCGGCGCTTCTACACCGACGGCCCGAACGTCCACGACTACTTGCAGCAGATGCACCGTGAAGTGTTCGAAGGCCATGACCTGATCAACGTCGGAGAGATGTCGTCCACCAGCCTGGAACACTGCATTCGCTATTCGCGGCCGGAGTCGAAAGAGCTGTCGATGACTTTCAATTTCCATCACTTGAAAGTTGATTACCCGAACCTGCAGAAGTGGGTTCGCGCCGATTTCGATTTCCTCGCACTCAAGCGCATCCTCTCCGACTGGCAGACCGGCATGCAGGCTGGCGGCGGCTGGAACGCGTTGTTCTGGTGTAACCACGACCAGCCGCGGGTGGTCTCGCGTTTTGGTCACGACGGAGAGCATCGGGTGGTGTCGGCAAAAATGCTCGGCACAGCGCTGCATTTCCTGCAGGGCACGCCGTTCGTGTATCAAGGTGAAGAGTTGGGCATGACCAATCCGGGTTTCGATCACATCGATCAGTACCGCGATGTCGAAACCCTGAACATCTACCGGCTCAAGCGCGAGGCAGGTAGCAGCGACGCCGACAACATGGCGGCGATCATGCAGAAGTCCCGGGATAACGGCCGCACGCCGATGCACTGGAACGCCGAGTCGAACGCTGGTTTCAGCGCGGTCGAACCCTGGATCGGCGTGCCGGCCAACGCGGCGCAAATCAACGTCGCTCACCAACTCGACGACCCGGATTCGGTGCTGCATCACTATCGACAGTTGATTGCGCTGCGCCGCAGTGAAACGTTGATGTCCGACGGCGTGTACCGGCAGTTAATGCCTGAGCACACACAAATCTGGGCGTACGTGCGTGAAGGCCATGGTGAGCGTTTGCTGGTGCTGAACAACTTCTATGGCACGCCGTGCGAAGTCGAGCTGCCGTCAGAAGTGATCAACGAATCGATGGTGCAATCTCTGGTGATCAGCAACTACCCGGACTGCCCGCCGCGCAATCGGCAGGTGTTTCTACGGCCCTATGAGTCGTTCGTTCTGCGCCTCACTGACCACTAAAAAACACTAATTCAAAAAACACGCAGAACGCTGCGCGGGGGAGTTTTGCGCGCCGGTTTTTGCTGCATCACACAATAAAAATAATGAGGTGGTTCTTGAAAACAACAATAAATCGCAGCCTTGCCGCCGCGAGCGTGTGCCTGGCGTTACCGTTGTCGGCCCAGGCGCTGGAATTCGCCGGCTACTTGCGTAGCGGTGTCGGCACCTCAGTCAACAGCAGTTCGCAGTCATGCTTTCAATTGCCGGGCGCGCAGTCGAAATACCGCCTCGGCAACGAATGCGAACAGTATGCGGAGCTGGAGTTGCGTCAGGATCTGTTCACGCTGGACGACGGTTCGGTGCTCAGTGTCGACGGCATGGCCTCGCTGTATAACCAGTACGACCGCAGCCTGACGTTCAACGGTGAAAACGGCTCGGTGCGCATGCCGCAGTTGTATGCGCAATGGTCGAACATGCCCAGCCTCAACGGCGGTTCACTGTGGGCTGGTCGGCGTTACTACAAGCGGAACGATATCCATATTTCCGACTTCTACTACTGGAACCAGAGCGCCACCGGTGGCGGTATCGAAGATGTGCTGATTGGTGATCTGAAGTACAGCTACGCCTTCTCGCGCAAGGACAACCTGTACCAGAAGGACTACATCAATCGTCACGATTTCAACGTCGCCGGCTTCGATACCAACCCCGGCGGTGAGCTGGAATTCGGCCTGAGTTACATCGACAAACCCGACAGCCGCGACGCTCACCACGGTTGGGCGATTACCACCCAGCATGTGCAGAAGGGCTTTCTGGGTGGCAAGAATAAACTGGCCTTTCAGTATGGCGAAGGGCCCGGCACCGGGTTGGGTTATACCGGTAACGTGAAGCTGGATGACAGCAGTAAAAGCTATCGCGTGGTGGAGTTCTTCGACTGGCAAGTGACGCCGCGCTTCGGCGGGCAGGTTGAAGCGGTCTACCAGAAAGACATTCGCCCGGACGGCGCCGACCAGAACTGGATCTCCCTTGGAATTCGCCCGGCGTATGCGATCACCGAGCAGTTCAAACTGGTGACCGAACTGGGCCACGATCAGGTTGAAGCCACGGGCGGGACGCGCAAGCTGAGCAAGTTCACCTTCGCCCCGACCTGGTCGCCCAAGGGCCCGGATTTCTGGGCGCGCCCCGAGGTGCGTCTGTATTACACCTATGCCAGCTGGAACGAGGCGGCCAAGCGGGCGGCCAATGAACTGGCGGCGGGTTCGGCGTTGTCCGACACCGGCGCCTTCGGCACGGCGCGACACGGTTCGAACGTCGGATTGCAGGTCGAGTATTGGTGGAAATAAGCGATGCTGTCGGAGCCTCGCGCTCCATCGGCACTTCAAAGAACAAAACAGCAGGTGACGTCATGGCCACACCCCAACAATTGCAACTGCTGGCACCCTTGTCCGGCGTGCTGATGCCGCTGGACCAGGTGCCCGATCAGGTATTTTCCAGCCGTGTGATCGGCGATGGTCTGTGCATTGATCCGACCTCAAACACCTTGTGCGCGCCGCTGGCTGGAGTCGTCAGCAATGTGCAGGCCAGTGGGCATGCCGTCAGCATCACCGGGGAAAACGGCGTGCAAGTGCTGATGCACATTGGCCTCGATACGGTGAACCTGGCGGGGAAGGGGTTTACCCGGTTGGTGGAAGAGGGCGAACGGGTCGACGTCGGGCAGTCGCTGATCGAATTCGATGCCGACTTTGTCGCGTTGAATGCCCGCAGCCTGCTGACGTTAATGCTGGTGGTCAGCGGTGAACCCTTCACCTGGCTGGTGCCCGAAACGGGAGTGGTGGACAGCGGCCAGCCATTGTTGAGTATGCACGGTGCCGGGCAAACGTCGGATGAAGGGTTGCCGGAGGAGGGCGAGGCGTTGTTTTCCAAACCGGTGACGCTGGCCAATCCGAACGGCTTGCATGCGCGTCCGGCGGCGGTGTTTGCCCAGGCTGCCAAAAGGTTCTCGGCAAGTATTCATCTGCATAAACAGCAGGAGAGCGTGAACGCGAAATCCCTGGTGGCGATTATGACGTTGCAGACCGCTCACGGCGATGTAGTGCAAGTCAGCGCGGCTGGCCCGGATGCCGCAGCGGCGATCAGTACGCTGACCGAGCTGTTGCTGACCGGCTGTGGTGAGGCGGGAGCGGCCTCGGCGCCGGTTGAGGCGAGTCGGGCCGAGGCCTCATCGCTGAAGGTTTTACGCGGGGTTTGCGCCTCGGCCGGGTCGGCGTTTGGCCGCGTGGTGCAGATCGCTGAACCTAGCCTGGAAGTGCATGAGCTCGGCACTACCGCGCTGGCTGAGCGCGATCACTTGGCTCGGGGCCTGGCCGAGGCGCGACAAGCCTTGCAGCAGCTACGCGACAACGCGATGGGCAACGCGCAGGCCGACATCTTCAAGGCTCATCAGGAACTGCTCGAAGACCCGGGTTTGCTGGAGGTGGCCCATGTGCTGATCGACGAAGGCAAAAGCGCGGCATTCGCCTGGCGCGCGGCCACCGAGTCGGCGGCGACCTTGTTCAAGGGTTTGGGCAACGCCCTGCTGGCGGAGCGGGCGGCGGACTTGGCGGATGTTGGCCAACGGGTGCTCAGGTTGATTCTCGGCGTAGAGGATCATGCGCTGGAGGTGCCGGACGGGGCGATTCTGATTGCCGAGCAACTGACGCCATCCCAGACCGCCGGGCTCGATACCCGCAAAGTGCTGGGGTTCGCCACGGTGGGCGGCGGCGCCACCAGCCATGTCGCGATTCTGGCCCGGGCCGCTGGCCTGCCGGCGATTTGCGGGTTACCGGTTCAGATCCTGACACTGATCAATGGCACCCAGGTGTTGCTCGATGCCGACAAGGGCGAGTTGCAACTGGACCCTGATCTGGCCGCCATCGAGCAGTTGCAGGCCAATCGTCAGCTGCAAAAGCAACGCCAGCAATACGAGCTGGCGAACGCAGGGCTGGCCGCCTCTACCCGCGATGGGCATCACTTTGAAATCACCGCCAACATTGCGTCGCTGGCCGAAGCCGAACAGGCTATGGCGCTGGGCGGCGATGGCGTCGGTCTGTTGCGTTCGGAGTTTCTTTATCTCGATCGCAACCATGCGCCGAGCCATGACGAGCAGGCCTCCACCTACAGCGCCATCGCCCGCGCCCTGGGGCCGGCGCGCAATCTGGTGGTGCGCACCCTGGATGTCGGCGGTGACAAACCGTTGGCCTATGTGCCGATGGACCACGAAACAAACCCGTTCCTGGGCATGCGCGGCATTCGTTTGTGCCTGGAGCGTCCGCAATTGTTGCGCGATCAGTTCAAGGCGATTCTGAGCAGCGCCGGGCTGGCTCGTCTGCACATCATGCTGCCGATGGTTACGCAGCTGTCGGAGTTGCGGCTGGCTCGTCAGCTGCTTGAAGAAGAGGCGCTGGCACTGGGCCTGACTGAACTGCCGAAACTGGGGATCATGATTGAAGTACCGGCAGCGGCGCTGATGGCTGATCTGTTTGCGCCCGAAGTGGATTTCTTCTCCATCGGCACCAACGACCTGACCCAATACACCCTGGCGATGGACCGCGATCACCCACGGCTGGCCAGTCAGGCCGACAGTTTTCATCCTTCGGTATTGCGCTTGATCGCCAACACCGTGAAAGCCGCCCATGCCCATGGCAAATGGGTCGGGGTGTGCGGCGCCCTGGCTTCGGAAAACCTGGCGGTGCCGTTGTTGCTGGGACTTGGCGTGGATGAACTGTCGGTGAGCGTGCCCTTGATTCCTGCGATCAAAGCGGCGGTTCGCGAAGTGGATCTGCTGGACTGCCAAGCCATCGCCCAGCAAGTGCTGGGGCTGGAAAGTGCCGAGCAGGTACGCGAGGCATTGCGGCTGCACCACGAGGCAACGGTAGATACTTCACTGGTTCTGGAGAACTGAGCATGTTCGAGAAAATGCAGCGGGCGTTCTGGAAAGCGTTGACCCCGGACCTGGTAGTGGATGAGCCGAAAATGGAGGCTCAACCGGTTGGCGGTTTGGCCGCAAATATCGTCGCCGCGCTTGGCGGAGTGGATAACCTCAAGTCGCAACAGCCGGTGGCGTTGACCCGTGTGCGGGTGGAATTGCGGGATGTGGCGCGGATGGATCGACAGGCTTTGGCGGCGGCGGGGGTGCCGGGGGTGATGATGTTGGAGAAAGGGGTGATGCATCTGATCACCGGTATTCAGCCATAACCGTAATTTTGTGGTGAAGGGGATTACCTGTGGTGAGGGGGCTTGCTGTGGTGAGGTGGGCTTGCCCCCGTTGGGCTGCACAGCAGCCCCAGAAACCAGAGACCACCACCAAACCTGTGGCGAGGGGGCTCGCCCCCGTTCGACTGCGCAGCAGTCGCCAAACCAAACACCGCGGTATGTCTGACAAAACCGGATTGCTGGTTTTGGGGGCTGCTGCGCAACCCAACGGGGGCAAGCCCCCTCGCCACAGGCAAGCCCCATCACAAATGTCGGCCGCTGCTACTCCGAAGACCGAGCCCGCAACCGTCGTCCAATCACATCCAGCACATCACAGCCATCCCTCAGAGGAATGGCGCAGAGCAAGGCAAAGTCACTGAGAATGAACGACTCACACTCGACTGCACCGCGCATCGACATGTTCTCCAGCACCTGCGTGACTGCACGAATTCGATAGTTGGCAGCGTCATACAAAACATCGAGCGGCGCGTGGGTATCGACGAACAGGGTGGGCATGTCGGTGCAGTTGCCGGTGAGTGCCATGAAGCGGTTGTCGGGGTGGGGAATTGGATTTTCGTAGGGTGGATCGGGGTGAAGACTTTTCATTTTTAAACCTCTGGTAGAAGTGGAGCTACCATCGGCCTTCCTACAGGCTTGGGTGGCAGCTATACGCGGGGTAGGAATATCGAGACCAGAGAACTCGACCACACCGAAGCGTGCCCGCGCACAGCCGCCGCAACTGATCTTACGGACACACGTTGATGGCCGCAATTCAGGTGTCGACGCCAAAGCGTCCTCTCTAGTCTTGAAGGGTTCCTACACCCCACCACTGAATTTTCAGTGACCACCAGAGACTATCGATTGAAAACATTCCACACCAGTTCATGGAAACCGCCGCAGGTTGAAGGAAACTTCCGATGACCTTGCCCAGAAATTTCGTAACCTGTAAGACCGCCTTCGCGGGCAAGCCTCGCTCCTACAGATCACCACCGTCCTGTAGGAGCGAGGCTTGCCCAAAATCTATCTGCCTCAGAGATAACAGGCCTTACTGTCGAGTTCTTGTTCGATGCGGGCGACGTGCTCCATCAACGTACCGAACGATAGGAGGTGGGGTTAAAAATCGGTTCGAACATGAGCAATCCCTGGCGCAGAAAATCAGGCGCGGGGACTTTGCGGGGGAACGATCAGGAAAGAAGTCGGGAAAGGTGGAAATGGATGTAGGGTAATTCTCTGATTAGCGGCGACTCAGTAACGATCAGCGAAACAGCCCCAAATTCTGTAATTGCATTGCATCAGACATGTCGCGCGAGGCTAAAAAGATCGCAACCTTCGGCAGCTCCTACAGGGTGTACGCCGATCAAATGTAGGAGCTGCCGAAGGCTGCGATCTTTTAAAGGGTTCACCACCGGCTGTGACCATCCGCCGCGCTGCCCTTACTGTTTCTCAACCGCAGGTGTATCGTATTCGCCTTTTGCAGGCTCCGCGCCTGGCTGATACGTGAGGTAGTTGAGTTCATGTCCTTTACCCGTCGACAAATACTCGGTGGCTTGGCCGGTCTTGTGGTGGTTGGCGTGGGGGCCGGTGGCGCGTCGCGTTACTGGTTGGGCAAAATGGCCGACGCTGACGCCGGCCACGACTATGAGCTGATCGCCGCACCTCTGGACGTCGAGCTGGTGGCCGGGCACAAGACCCCGGCCTGGGCGTTCGGCCCATCGGCGCCGGGCACCGAGTTGCGCGTGCGTCAGGGCGAATGGCTGCGGGTGCGTTTCATCAATCACCTGCCGGTGGCGACCACCATTCACTGGCACGGTATCCGCCTGCCGCTGGAAATGGACGGCGTGCCGTACGTCTCGCAATTGCCGGTGCTGCCGGGCGAGTACTTCGACTATAAATTCCGCGTACCCGACGCCGGCAGCTACTGGTATCACCCGCACGTGAACAGCAGCGAAGAGCTCGGTCGTGGATTGGTCGGCCCGCTGATTATCGAAGAGCGCGAGCCCACCGGTTTCAAATACGAAAAGACCTTGAGCCTCAAGAGCTGGCACGTCGATGAAGAGGGCGCTTTCGTCGCGTTCAGCATTCCTCGCGAAGCGGCCCGTGGCGGCACGGCGGGGGGCTTGTCGACCATCAACGGCGTCTCACAAGCGGTGATCGACTTGCCCGCCGGGCAGATCACTCGCGTACGCCTGCTCAACCTCGACAATACGCTGACATACCGCCTCAACATCCCCGGCGTCGAAGCGCAGATCTATGCGTTGGACGGCAATCCAATTGAACCGCGCCCACTGGGCAAGGAATACTGGCTGGGGCCTGGCATGCGTATTTGCCTGGCGATCAAGGCACCACCGGCCGGTGAAGAATTGTCCCTGCGTAACGGCCCGGTACGCCTGGGCACTTTTCGCTCAGTGGCCAATACTGACGCGCCAACCGCGTGGCCGCCGGCGCTGCCCGCCAACCCGGTGGCCGAGCCGGACCTGGCCAATGCCGAGAAACTCAACTTCAATTTTGAATGGGTAGGCTCGGTATCGGTGAATGTCGACAATGGCAAGCCGCCAAGCCTGTGGCAGATCAACGGCAAGGCCTGGGACATCACCGACAAGACCTGTGCCGACCGACCGATTGCCAAGCTCGAGAAGGGCAAAAGCTATATTTTCGAATTGAAAAACATGACTCAGTATCAGCACCCGATCCACCTGCACGGCATGAGCTTCAAAGTCATTGCCTCGAACCGGCACAAGGTCATCCCGTACTTCACCGACACCTACCTGTTGGGCAAGAACGAGCGCGCGCAAGTGGCGCTGGTGGCGGATAACCCTGGGGTCTGGATGTTCCACTGCCATGTGATCGACCACATGGAAACCGGCCTGATGGCCGCCATCGAGGTGGCGTGATGCGGCAGATACGCCCCGCAGCGATTATCGACCGCAGCCGTGATCGTGATTTCATGCGCGAAGCCCTGGCCCTGGCCGCTCAAGGCGCGGCGCTGGGTGAAGTGCCGGTGGGCGCGGTGCTGGTGCAGGATGGTGAAATCATCGGGCGCGGGTTTAATTGCCCGATCAGCGGCAACGACCCCAGCGCACACGCCGAGATGGTCGCGATCCGCGCCGCCGCCCAGGCTGCCAGCAACTATCGTCTGCCGGGCAGCACGCTATACGTGACGCTGGAGCCGTGCAGCATGTGCGCCGGGCTGATCGTGCACTCGCGGATTGCGCGGGTGGTGTATGGCGCGCTGGAACCCAAGGCCGGGATTGTGCAGAGCCAGGGGCAGTTCTTTACCCAAGGCTTTTTGAATCACCGGGTGTTGTATGAAGGTGGGGTGTTGGCGGAAGAGTGCGGCGCGGTGTTGAGCGAGTTCTTCAAGGCCCGAAGAGCCAAGCCAGCAGACTAAACACCGAGTTACTGTGGGAGCGAGCCTGCTCGCGATAGCGGACTAACATCCAACATCTTCGTTGGCTGAAAGGCCCTCATCGCGAGCAGGCTCGCTCCCACAGGGGATCTCCATGGGTAGGGAGATTGGGTGTTTATTTGCGGGCGACGATGACGGCGCGCATTGGGGCCGGCAGCCCTTCGATGGTTTTGCTGTGATCCTGCGGATCAAGGAAATCGCTCAACGACTGATACTTCATCCATTCCGTCCCGCGTTGTTCCTCGACCGTGGTCACGCTCACATCCACACAACGCACATCGCTGAAGCCTGCGCGGCGCAGCCACAGTTCCAGCGCCGGCACCGACGGCAGGAACCACACGTTACGCATCTGCGCATAACGGTCTTCCGGCACCAGCACCTGCTGTTGATCGCCTTCGATCACCAGCGTCTCCAACACCAGTTCACCGCCCTTGACCAGGCAATCCTTCAGCGCCAGCAAATGCTCGATCGGTGAGCGGCGGTGGTAGAACACGCCCATGGAAAACACGGTGTCGAAGCCTTCCAGATTGGGAGGAAGATCCTCAAAGGGAAACGGCAAGTGCCAGGCATTGGGCTCGGACAGGTAACGCTGGACGGCCTGGAACTGGCAGAAGAACAGCCAGTTGGGGTCGACGCCAATCACGCTGTCGGCCCCGGCACCGAGCATGCGCCACATGTAATAACCGTTGCCGCAGCCGACATCGAGGATGCGTTTGCCTTTCAGGTTCAGGTGCGGAGCTACCCGGGACCACTTCCAGTCCGAGCGCCATTCAGTGTCGACGTGCACGCCGAACAGGTCGAACGGACCTTTGCGCCACGGAGACAAACCCATCAGCGCGGTGCGCATTTGTGCGCGGGTCTCAACGTCGCAATCGGTGTCCAGCTTCAGGCCGTTCAACAAATCGACTTCGCTCGGCTGAATCTTCGGCAACGCATCCAGCGCACTCTGCCAGCGTTCCAGGTCGCCGTGACCTTTTTCCATTTTCTTGTCGAGTTGCGCTTGCAGGGTGTTGGCCCATTCGGCCAGCGGGGTACCGGCCAGACGGCGGGCCAGGGGAGACAGATCAATCATGGCAAGGCAATCAACGAGGCAAAGTTAAGACACTGGAACCACGGCACGACTTTCGAGAACCCGGCGGCCAGCAGGCGTTCGCGGTGTTCTTCGAGGCTGTCGGGCTTCATGACGTTTTCGATGGCGCTGCGTTTCTGGGCGATTTCCAGTTCGCTGTAGCCGTTGGCGCGTTTGAAGGCCACGTGCAGGTCGGTGAGCAGCGCGTGTTCTTCGGGGTCGTTGAAGCGCAGCTTCTCCGAGAGGATCAGCGCGCCACCGGGCACCAACGATTGGTGAATGCGCGCGAGCAACGCGGTGCGCTGGTCCGGGGCAATGAATTGCAGGGTGAAGTTCAGCGCCACCACCGAGGCTGGCTCGAACTCAAGGGCGAGGATGTCGCCTTCGATCACTTCCACCGGCAGCAACTCCTGAAACATCGAGTCCTGGCCATTGAGGTACTCGCGGCAACGCTCGACCATGGCCGCGGAGTTATCCACAGCGATCACCCGGCAACCGTCGGTGCGCACGTGACGGCGCAGGGCCTGAGTCACCGCGCCCAACGACGAGCCCAGGTCGTACAGCACGCTGTTGGGCTGGGCGAACTGCGCGGCGAGCACGCCGAGGTTTTCCACTATGGTCGGATAACCCGGCACCGAGCGCTTGATCATGTCCGGGAATACCCGCACCACGTCCTCGTTAAAGGCGAAGTCAGGCACCTGGGTCAAAGGCTGGGCGAAAAGGCGATCGGATTCTTTGCTCACGGCGGTTCCGGCGGTGTCGGTGGAAAAGGCCGGCATTTTAGCCAAATTGACGGGGGGATGCTTGGGTTGTCTGATAAAGCGTGAGGGAGGCCAGGCGAGGACTTCTTTCCAGTGAAGGTCAGCGAACGGTATGTAGAGAGGAAACACTAAGTAATGACTGAATGGCCAACCCCCAAAACTGGGGGGTTGGCCATTCAGTTATTACATTGGGCGTGTAAACACAATAAGTGTTGCTGCGCCCTCGATCTTAAGCTCTTCGTTTCTATTATCTTTACCTTTAAAGTTAAAGCCGATTTTATAGTGCAATTTTCTTTCGCTGTTTTCGATTGTCTCTACGGAGAATGTTCCACTCTGAGGTGTGTAATGGAAAGATGTAGTAAAGCCTGGGATAGTTCCCATTTCAAAATAGTACGCTTCACGAAAGGGAAAGCCTGAATCTGTAACATCATACGTGCCAGGTTTAATGTTTTTATCGAACATCAGTAAAAAGCCTTTTTTATTTGCTTCTGAGATGTCCTCGGCATTAGCACGAGCGATAAAGGCGATCAACGTACCGCCGTCTGTTCCGTATTCGATGTTTTGGGTATGAAAAGGAACACGATCCGAAACAGTAGCTTTGATTTCAGAACTGACGGTGATGACCGGCTCAACAGTGACACCATTCGCCTCCTGCAGACCAGAAACAGAACTCTTATTAAAAATATTCATAAACTGCCTTCCTTGCGTTAGATGGATGGTTGCTAAAACCATTCAAATAATAAGTTCGCAGAGATGGACGTGGCTACTGTCAGATTTGACAGGTTTTTATACTCTTTAGCTATGCTTTTAATATTTTTTATGCAGGTTGCAAATGATTAACTGGTCCGATTTTAATCGATGGGCATTTTTTTTGAGAACACCGACGCCGCAATCCCCCACTGCCCCAGCCAGTAGCTGAGAATAATCACGTAAGGTGCAACGTTGAACGGTGATACAAACCGGTTAATGCCAATCACACTGTCAGAAAACACAAACGCCACCGCGCCCGCCGCCGCCAGCAGCGCCGAGCGTTTGGGCACGTCGGTGCCGAGTCGGGCCAGGGCGCGCCAGAGCATCGCGCTGATGGCCAGCCCGTAGACGATCACCGGGACCAGCAACGGACCCAAGCCATTGGAAATCAGGATCCCCAGCAGTACCGCGCCGACGCTCAACGCGAGGATCAACGGCAACAACGCCAGACGCCGGCAATCGCTCAAGTAAGCTTTCAGGTACGCCAGATGCGCGACCAAAAACGCCCCAAGCCCAAACACAAACAAATCCCCCGGCCATGCCAGCAACACGTCGCCGACCAAGGAGAAAATCAAACCCAGGCTGATCCAGCGCCGATAGTCACTGGGCGGTGCATCGTGCAACCAGCCGAGCAGGGCCAGCACCGGCAACGGTTTGACCAGCAGGCACAGCAACGCGGCATGCACGCTCAGGCCATACAGAAAGGTCACCGCGCCCATCAGCGCCAGAATCAGCCAGCCCACGATCAGTTAACCGCGATGGCGCAGTCGAAGGTTTTCACCGCCGGTACTTCGGGTGCCCATGGTTGTGAATACGTCAGTCGCAAGCGGGCCGTGCCGGCGGCAAAGGCCTGGAAGCGCCAGGTGGAAATGCCCGCGCTGCCGACGATCCCGGCATCTTCCGGGTTGCTGTAAACCTCGGGGCTGAGCGCACGCAACACGCCGCCGGCCGAATCCTGGATCGCCCAGCGGTAACCCGTGGTCGGGTTGCTTGGCAGGGTCAGGATCAGGTTTTGCCCGTTGTTCAGTTGCACCGGGCATTCGCTTTGTTTTTCCACAGTCACGTTGTGTTTCGATTGCGTGGCACAAGCGCTCAGCAAGGCGAGGGCGAGGGGGATAAACAGGCGGGTGGGGGACATAAGTCAGCGGCTCCGGCATTCACGACGAACGGCGAGCATAACTGAAGATGAGACAAAGTGTGACAGTGCTGGGAATGGGGGGTGTCAGGGCTGACGCCTTCGCGGGCAAGCCTCGCTCCTACAGGTGTGTGTGTCGATCACAAAAAATGCGAACGACACACAACCCTGTAGGAGCGAGGCTTGCCCGCGAAAGCAATCGCACAGGCACTACATAACGATCAGAACAATATCTTCGCCACATCCGCAAAGCGCTTGGCAAAGTGCACGGTAATCCCTTCCTTCAGATAATCCGGCAGTTCTTCAAAGCTACCGCGATTAGGTTCCGGCAGGATCAACTCGAAAATCTTCTGCCGCCGCGCTGCAATCACCTTCTCGCGCACACCGCCAATCGGCAGGACATGCCCGGTCAGGGTCAGTTCGCCGGTCATGGCCACGCCTTTTTTCGGTAGCTGGTTGCGGGCCAGGGACAGCAGGGCGCTGGCCATGGTCACGCCGGCGCTCGGGCCGTCTTTCGGCGTGGCGCCTTCCGGTACGTGGAGGTGAACGAAGGCTTCGTCGAAGAACGTCGGATCGCCGCCAAATTGCTTCAGATTGGAGCTGACGTAGCTGTAGGCAATTTCTGCCGACTCTTTCATCACTTCCCCCAGTTGCCCGGTGAGTTTGAAGCCACGGTTGAGGGTGTGAATGCGCGTCGCTTCGATCGGCAGGGTGGCGCCGCCCATGCTGGTCCAGGCCAGCCCGGTGATTACGCCGATGCCGGACAGTACTTGCTCATTACGGAACACCGGCCGGCCGAGTGAGGCTTCCAGGTCTTTCGGGCCGAGCTTGATCACCGCTTTCGGTTCGTCGAGCAACTTCATCACGGCCTTGCGCACCAGTTTGCCGAGGTTCTTTTCCAGCTGCCGCACCCCGGCTTCACGGGCGTAGCCGTCGATCAAGGCCTTCAACGCGTTGTCGCTGATGCTCAGGCTACCCTTGGACACGCCGGCTTTTTCAAGTTGTTTCGGCCACAGGTGACGCTTGGCGATCGCGACTTTTTCTTCGGTGATGTAGCCCGACAGACGAATCACTTCCATCCGGTCCAGCAACGGGCCGGGAATCGAGTCCAGAGTGTTGGCGGTGCAGACGAACAGCACTTTCGACAGGTCCAGGCGCAAATCCAGGTAGTGGTCGAGGAATTCGACGTTCTGTTCCGGGTCGAGGGTTTCCAGCAGCGCCGAGGCAGGGTCGCCCTGGTAGCTCTGGCCCATTTTGTCGATCTCGTCGAGCATGATCACCGGGTTCATCACTTCGACGTCTTTCAACGCGTGGACGAGTTTGCCCGGTTGCGCGCCGATGTAGGTGCGGCGGTGGCCCTTGATCTCTGCTTCGTCACGCATGCCGCCGACGCTGAAGCGATAGAACGGCCGACCGAGGGATTCGGCGATGGATTTGCCAACGCTGGTCTTGCCCACACCCGGCGGGCCCACCAGCAACACGATTGAGCCGCTGATCTCGCCCTTATAGGCACCGACCGCGAGAAATTCGAGGATGCGGTCCTTGATGTCATCGAGGCCGGCGTGGTGTTTGTCCAGCACCTTGCGCGCGTGTTTGAGGTCGAGTTTGTCCTCGCCGTACACGCCCCAGGGTACCGAGGTCGCCCAGTCGAGGTAGTTGCGGGTCACCGCGTATTCCGGTGAACCGGTCTCGAGGATCGACAGCTTGTTCATTTCCTCTTCGATGCGTTTCTGTGCCTGAGGCGGCAACACCTTGCCCGTCAGACGTTGCTCGAACTGCTCGATGTCGGCGCTGCGGTCGTCCTTGGTCAGGCCCAGCTCTTGCTGGATGACCTTGAGTTGTTCCTTGAGGAAGAACTCGCGCTGATGCTCGCCGATCTTGCGGTTAACTTCGGCGGAGATTTCTTTCTGCAGGCGCGCGACTTCGACTTCCTTGCGCAGCATCGGCAGGACTTTTTCCATGCGCTTGAGCATCGGCACGCAGTCGAGCACTTCTTGCAGCTCGCTGCCAGTGGCCGAGGTCAGGGCGGCGGCGAAGTCGGTCAGCGGTGACGGGTCGTTGGGGCTGAAGCGGTTGAGGTAGTTCTTCAGCTCTTCGCTGTACAGCGGGTTGAGCGGCAGCAGTTCCTTGATCGCGTTGATCAGCGCCATGCCGTAGGCCTTGACCTCGTCGGTCGGTTCGGTGGGCTGATGCGGGTATTCGACTTCCACCAGGTACGGCGGGCGATGGTGTTTGAGCCAGGTTTTGATGCGCACCCGGGTCAGGCCTTGGGCGACGAATTGCAGTTTGCCGTTTTCGCGACTGGCGTGGTGGACTTTGACCAGGGTGCCGTATTCCGGCAGGGCTTTGGTGTCGAAGTGGCGCGGGTCTTCCTGGGGGGTGTCCATGAAGAACAGGGCCAGGGAATGGTGCTCGGATTGGCTCACCAGTTCGAGGGTTTCGGCCCACGGCTCTTCGTTGACGATGACCGGCAGTACTTGCGCCGGGAAGAAGGGCCGGTTGTGGATGGGGATGATGTAGACCTTGTCCGGCAGGTTCTGGCCAGGCAGGGCGAGGCCTTTGCCGGTGGAGTGGTGTTCGGCGTTGTCTGTTTCGGCGTATTCGCTCGTGTCTTCAGGGAATTCTTGCTGGTCGGTCATGGGGCACCTGCGCAATAGGGTATGGGTCTTAGATGGGGCAGGTGGGGGGTGGTTTCAATGGGCATGGATATTTCAGCTTGTGTGTTCAGGGTTTTGACAGGTGTTTGGACTTGGCGGCCTTTGGGCCGACCATGCTCCGGTATCCATCTG
>NZ_AKJK01000136.1 GCF_000282375.1 Pseudomonas sp. GM50 | reverse complement strand
TTGCCCCCGTTCGGCTGCGCAGCCGCCGTAAAACCGGTAAACGCGATTTACATGACGCATCAAGGTAGCCGGTTTTGGGGCCGCTTCGCGACCCAGCGGGGGCAAGCCCCCTCGCCACGGTTAGCGGTCAATCAGCCAGGATGATGTAACCCTCACCCACCTTGCGCGCATACCCCTCCAGCACTTGCTGACACAGCGTCACAATCTCCTCGACCCATTCCACGCCAACCCGCCACGACACCACCACCTGCAAATTCGGCGGCCGCTGATCGATGGCCAGCAAGGTCAATTCCCCCCGCGCCAATTCCTCGGCCACCAGCACTGGCGGCAGCGCGCCGATGCCGAAGCCGTCGCGCAGCAAGCGGGTGATCGCCGACACTGAGTTCACACAGTTCAGCCGTGGCGCCATAACCCCGTTGGCCTGCATCAGGCTCAAGATGTCCTGATGGGGGCGGGAGTTTTTCGAATAGGTGATGATCCGTTCCCGCGCCAAGTCGGCAATCCCTGAATATTCGCGGTTGTAGATCGAGTTAGTCGCCACAATCCAGCCCATCGGATGGCTGGCCAGCTCAAGGCTGCGCACGCTTTCCTGACGCAACAGGTCGGTTTGCAGGATCAGATCGAGAAAGCCTTTTTGCAGCTGATCGCAGAGGTTGAGCGCGGTATCGGCCACCAGCTCGATTTCCACCAGCGGGTAGTGATCCATCATTTGCGCCACCAACGGGCTGAGCCAAGTGTGGATCACGGTGTCCATGACGCCAATCCGGACCCGCCCGACCTTACTCGAACGCGTCTCGATCGAGTGCTTGAGCGCCTGCATCGTGTCCATCATCTGCTCGGCGTATTCGAGCACTTTCAAGCCTTCGGGTGTCAGGCTCACACCGCGAGAATCGCGCAGAAACAGCTTCACCCCCAGCTCACTTTCGAGCACGGCAATGCGGCTGGAAATCGACGCCTGGGTGGTGAAGAGCTTGTCTGCCGTCAGGCGAAAACTCTTGAGTCGAGCGACCCAGACAAAGGTCTCGAGAAACTTCAGGTTCATGGGATCAACTTTTTCTTATGCCTTGGTCGGGTTTTTATTAGTTGGACGCAGCAGTGCCAAGCGTCCAAAAATCGACACATCCGGTTCCCACGATAGGCGTCGTCGGGGCTCAGAACAATACCAATAAAATTTGCACGGAGACTTGCCATGAGTGCGCCCGACACCCTCGTTCCCAAAGCCACGGCTCGCCCGGGACCCTTCGATTGGTACCACAACATCAACAAGCAGGAACGTCGTACGTTCTGGAGCTGCAAGATCGGCTATGGCCTGGACGGCATGGACACCCAGATGCTCAGCTTCGTGGTGCCGACCCTGATTGCCATGTGGGGCATTACCACTGGCGAAGCCGGGCTGATTCACACCAGCACCCTGATCGCCTCGGCCATCGGTGGTTGGGTGGCGGGGATTCTCTCTGACCGCATCGGTCGGGTGCGCACCCTGCAACTGACGGTGCTCTGGTTCGCCTTCTTCACCTTCCTCTGCGGCTTTGCCCAGAACTACGAACAACTGTTGATCAGCCGCACGTTGATGGGCTTCGGTTTCGGCGGTGAATGGACCGCCGGCGCGGTGCTGATGGGGGAAGTGATTCGCGCCAAGGACCGTGGCAAAGCGGTCGGTATGGTGCAATCCGGCTGGGCGTTGGGCTGGGGGCTGACGGCCATTCTGTATGCGCTGCTATTTTCCGTATTACCGCCGGAAGACGCCTGGCGGGCATTGTTCATCCTTGGCATCGTGCCTGCGGTTTTCGTGATCTTCGTCCGCCGCCTGGTCAAGGACCCGGAAATCTACCGCGAAGCCAAAGCGAAGCAAGAGCCAAGCAACCCGGCCAAGTTCTACGAGATCTTCGCCCCGGGCATCCTTTTCACCACGATCCGCGCTTCGATCCTGACCACCGGCGCCCTCGGCGGTTACTACGCGATCACTTCCTGGCTGCCGACCTTTCTGAAAAACGAACGGGGCTTGAGCGTACTCGGCACCGGTGGTTATCTGGCGATGGTGATCGTCGGGTCCTACGTCGGGTACGTGATCAGCGCGTATTTGACTGACATTCTTGGTCGTAAAAAGAACTTCATTCTGTTCGCGGTCGGCTCGTTCACCATTGTTCTGCTGTACACCCAATTGCCGGTCAGCAACGGTGTGATGCTCTGGCTGGGTTTCCCCTTGGGCTTCTTTGCTTCGGGGATCTTTAGCGGCATGGGCGCGTTTTTGACCGAACTGTTTCCGACGCGGATTCGCGGCTCGGGCCAGGGTTTTTGCTACAACATCGGTCGGGCATTGGCGGCGTTGTTCCCGCTGTTGATCGGCTTGCTCAGCCAGAAGGTGCCGTTGAGTGTGGGAATCGGGGCTTTCGCGGCGGTGTCCTACGGGGTAGTGATCCTGGCGGCCCTGAGCCTGCCGGAAACCCGTGGCAAGCAACTCGACGCTCAATAACCGAATGTCCGGTAACTGATAATCTGAGGGGCATATGTCCTTCAGTTAAGAAGATAAAAGCCTACAGGAGTGTTCACCGTGAACCGCCTGCTATTGAACTGCGACATCGGCGAGAGCTTCGGCCACTGGACCATGGGTCTGGACGCCGAGGTCATGCCCTTCATCGACTGCGCCAACATCGCCTGTGGTTTCCACGCCGGCGACCCGAGCATCATGCGCAAGACCGTCAGCCTGGCCCTGAGCCACGGCGTGCAGATCGGTGCTCATCCGGCCTATCAGGATCTGGTGGGGTTCGGTCGCCGATCCATGGCTTATACCGCCCAGGAACTGCAGGACCTGTTGCATTACCAGATCGGCGCCCTCGATGGCATCTGCCGGGCGCAGGGCGGGCGGGTGAGTTACGTCAAACCCCACGGCGCGATGTACAACGACATGATGGCCAACCCGGCGCAACTGCGCGCGGTGATTCAGGCTGTGGCGGCCTATGACCGGACGCTGCCATTGATGCTGATGGCGACCCGCGACAACAGTGCCGCGCAACAACTCGGCGATGAATATGGCGTGACGCTGTGGTTCGAAGCCTTCGCCGATCGCGCTTACGACAGCGCCGGCATGCTGGTCTCGCGGCAACTGCCGGGAGCCGTGCATCACGATCCCGAGAAAATCATTGAACAGGCGCTGATCATTGCCCGCGGTGGCATGCTCACGGCCAGCGATGGCAGCGCCTTGCACTTGCAGGCCAATACCTTGTGCGTACACGGCGACAACGCCAGTTCGGTGGCCGCCGTGCAGCGCATTCGCGAAGCCTTGAATCAGCAGAGCGCATCATGAACCCACGGGTAGAAGTGGTGGCGCTGGATTGCCTGATGGTGCGTCTGTTCGATGAAATCAGCGAGGCCAACATGCCGTGGATGCTCGCGGCCAGCGAGCGTCTGCGAGAAGCGTTCGCCCGTCATTTGATCGATCTGGTGCCGTCCTACACAACGTTGATGGTGCATTACGATCTGACGGCGCTGAATCCGGCCCAGGCGCGGGAGTTGATCGCTGAAGCCTTGATTGATCTGTCGCCCAACGCTCGGGCCAGCGGTAAATGCCATGTGTTGCCGGTCTGGTATGACCTGAGCGTCGGCCCGGAACTGAGCTTGCTGTCTCAACGCAGCGGATTAGCGGTGGAAGAGGTCATCCGTCGTCACAGCGAGCGCGAGTATCAGGTGTTCGCATTAGGCTTCGCACCGGGGTTTGCCTTTATGGGATTGGTGGAGGAAGTGTTGGCTGCACCGCGTATGAATACTCCGCGCAAAAAAGTGGCGGCCGGCAGTGTTGGTATCGCCGAACGCCAGACGGCGGCTTATCCGGTGGTGTCCCCCGGCGGCTGGAACCTGATCGGCCGTACCCCGGCCAAATTGTTCGACCGCGAGCGCGACGGCTACAGCCTGATGCAACCGGGCGACACCGTGCGCTTCGAAGCGGTCAGCCATGCCGAGTTCATCAATCTGGGCGGTGATGACACGCCGTTGGAGGCCCTGGCATGAGCCGACTGACGATTGAAGCAAGTACACCGCTGTGCCTGTTGCAGGACGCCGGGCGGTTTGGCGTGCGGCATCTGGGCGTGACCCAGGGCGGGGCGACGGATTGGCGATCGATGTCGTGGGCCAATTGGCTGCTGGGCAATGGGCTGGATGCAGCGGTGATCGAAATCACCCTCGGCGGGTTCAGCGTGATGGCCGAAGAGGATTGTGTGCTGGCACTGGGTGGCGCGGATCTGGGGGCGCAAATCGATGGCGAGGTGTTGGCGCCGTGGCGCAGTTTCAGGCTGAACAAAGGTCAGCATTTGCAATTCACTCAGCCGCTGCGTGGCGCTCGGGCTTATTTGGCGGCCCCGGGCGGATTTGATGCGCCAAAGGTGTTGGGCAGTAGCGCAACGGTGGTCCGTGAGGAGCTCGGTGGGCTGGATGGCATGGGGCGGGCGTTGGCCAAAGATGCGCAGTTGAGCTACTCGGGGAGCTCGCTGCTACTGCTGCGGGAGTTGGCGCCCGAACAAGTGCCGGATTTCAATCTCGATGCGCCGCTGGACCTGGTGCTCGGTGCACAGATCGGCGAGTTCAGTGGACAGAGTTCGTTTGACGCGTTCAACAGTGTCTGGACCCTCGACAGCCGTGCCGATCGCATGGGCATTCGCCTGCTTGGAACGGCGTTGCAGTATCAGGGCAAGCCGATGATTTCCGAAGGTATCCCGCTGGGCGCGGTCCAGGTGCCGCCGGACGGGCAGCCGATTGTGCTGCTCAATGATCGGCAGACCATAGGCGGTTATCCGCGACTGGGGGCATTGACGCCATTGGCATTGGCGCGATTGGCGCAGTGTTTGCCGGGGGCGAAGGTGCGGTTGAAGCCGGTGGTGCAGGACGTCGCTCATCGCGAACACGTCGAATATTTACGGCGCTTTTTGTACCGCTAAAAGCATCGCGAGCAGGCTCGCTCCCACATTGGATTTTGGTCGTACACAAATAATGTGTTCGCTGGAGATCAACTGTGGGAGCGAGCCTGCTCGCGATAGCGTCCGAACAGACAACGAAGATTATTTGGAAAGAAACCGCATCCCTTCCTCCAACCCCCGCAATGTCAGCGGGAACATCTGGTCGTCAATCAAATCCCGCACGATGTTGGTCGATGAGGTATAGCCCCAGGTGTCTTTCGGATATGGGTTGATCCAGATGAGCTTCTTGTACTTTTCCTTGAAGCGCTGCATCCACACGTAACCGGCTTCTTCGTTCCAGTGCTCGACGCTGCCACCGGCCTGGGTGATTTCATAGGGCGCCATGGCGGCGTCGCCGATGAAGATCACTTTGTAGTCGGCGCCGTACTTGTGCAGCAGGTCCTGGGTGGCGGTGCGCTCGGAACTCCGGCGCATGTTGTTCTTCCACACCGATTCATAAATGAAGTTGTGGAAGTAGAAGTACTCCAGGTGCTTGAACTCGGTCTTGCAGGCCGAGAACAGCTCTTCACAGATCTTCACGTGGGCATCCATCGAACCGCCGATGTCGAACAGCAGCAGCAACTTGACGGTGTTGCGGCGTTCCGGACGCATCTGGATGTTCAGCAACCCGGCATCGCGAGCGGTGTGGTCGATGGTGCCGTCGATGTCCAGTTCATCCGCCGCACCCTGACGGGCGAATTTACGCAGGCGCCGCAGGGCGACCTTGATGTTGCGGGTGCCCAGTTCGACCGAATCGTCGAGGTTCTTGTACTCGCGCTGATCCCAGACTTTGACCGCTTTGCCTTGACGTTTGCCGGCATCGCCGACCCGAATGCCTTCCGGGTTGAAGCCACCGGAACCGAACGGACTGGTGCCGCCGGTGCCGATCCACTTGTTGCCGCCGGCATGGCGTTCTTTCTGTTCTTCCAGGCGCTTCTTGAACTCTTCGATCAGCTTGTCCAGGCCGCCGAGGGACTGGATCGCGGCCCGCTCTTCATCGGTCAGGGAACGTTCGAATTCCTTGCGCAGCCAGTCTTCAGGGATCAACGCCTGGAGGTGATCGTCGAGCTTTTCCAGGCCATTGAAGTAGGCAGCGAACGCCCGGTCGAACTTGTCGAAATGCTTTTCGTCCTTCACCAGAATCGCCCGCGACAAGTAATAGAACTCGTCCATGTCGGCGAAGGTCACGCGCTGTTTCAGCGCGTTGATCAGGTCCAGCAGCTCACGCACCGAGACCGGTACCTTGGCGGCGCGCATTTCATTGAACAGGTTGAGCAGCATGGCGATCAGCCTCTTAGCGGGTGCCGCGACGGCTCATGAACGCCAGGCGCTCAAGCAATTGCACGTCTTGTTCATTCTTCACCAAGGCGCCTGCCAGTGGCGGAATGGCCTTGGTCGGATCGCGCTCACGCAGCACCGCTTCGCCGATGTTGTCGGCCATCAGCAGTTTCAACCAGTCCACCAGTTCGGAGGTCGATGGCTTCTTCTTCAGGCCCGGCACCTTGCGTACGTCGAAGAACACGTCCAGCGCTTCGCTGACCAGGTCTTTCTTGATGTTCGGGTAATGCACGTCGACGATCCGCTGCATCGTGACGCGATCCGGGAAGGCGATGTAATGGAAGAAGCAGCGGCGCAGGAAGGCGTCCGGCAGCTCTTTCTCGTTGTTGGAGGTAATGATGATGATCGGGCGCTTCTTGGCCTTGATGGTCTCGTCGATCTCGTAAACGTAGAACTCCATCTTGTCGAGTTCTTGCAGCAAGTCGTTGGGGAACTCGATGTCGGCCTTGTCGATTTCGTCGATCAACAGGATCACCCGCTCTTCGGACTCGAAAGCCTCCCAGAGCTTGCCCTTCTTCAGGTAGTTGCGAACGTCGTGAACCTTTTCCGTGCCCAGCTGCGAGTCTCGCAGGCGGCTGACCGCGTCGTACTCGTACAGGCCTTGATGCGCCTTGGTGGTGGATTTGATGTGCCAGGTAATCAACTTGGCGCCGAAGGACTCGGCCAGTTGCTCGGCGAGCATGGTCTTGCCGGTGCCTGGCTCGCCCTTGACCAGCAGTGGCCGTTCCAGAGTGATGGCGGCGTTGACCGCCAGCTTCAGGTCATCGGTGGCGACGTAGGCCTGGGTGCCTTCGAACTTCATCTGCTAATCCTCGAACGGTAACGCCGACCTGAACGAGGCAGGGCGGGGCGCAATAATTGTAGTACCCGACTATAACGCGGTGCCCGGTCGACTGTGAACGCAGACGGCTTATTCAGTCTCTGAATGGGGCGTCACATCTTGACTCAGTCTCGGCCGCTAGCCAGTATTGAGCTATCGCCATTTTGGCGATAGCTTGCGGGGCATGTCTACTAAAATACCGATTTCGCGATACGTACCGCATTCAGTTGCGCGAGAAGGATCATCCGCCTCCCCATGTCCACCTGACCGGTGGCGGCCTGGACGTGATGCTCAGCCTGCAAACCCTCGAAGTGATGATGGGCAAGGCACCGCCGCTGATTATCAAGGAAGCGCTGGAGTGGGTCAGGGCCCATCAAGTGCAATTGCTGGAGGATTGGAAACGATGTTACCCATGAAACGACCACGGCTGTCGGCCGTGCAAGTGCTGCCGGATTACAGGCTGGCGCTGACTTTCATCGATGGGCAGCAACTGAGCCTCGATTTAAGTCGCGACCTGCGTTCGTACCCGGGGCTGCAGCCATTGCTGGAGGGCTGTGCTTTTGAAGGCGCAGCCTTGGGTGACGATGGCTGGAGCGTGGAGTGGCCCGAACTGGATATCCAGATTGGCGCAGACACGCTCTATCTGGATGCTCTTGCGCAAAATGCGGCAGATGAAAATACCCGTATTTTCATCGATTGGCGTGCTCGCACCGGGTTGCCGCTGAATCAGGCGGCCGAGGCGCTGGGCGTCAGCGCCCGCAGTATCAGTCGCTACAGCAGTGGTCGTGAAGCTGTGCCGCGGTCGTTGGCCCTGGCTTGCCTGGGCTGGGACTTCTTGCAGCAGCAATCAAACCCGGCGCGGGCAGCGGAAGAAACCGGTCGTTACACCGTCACACGCAAGTCTTAGCCGGCATCCGGTTTCGGCCGTTCGTACTGGGCATTGAACGCCTCGATGAAACCATTACGCAAAATCTGCAAAAAAGCCTCGAATGCGCTGATATCTCGTTGATGCACGCTGCCTCTGAGCTGGACGCGAGTGGCGAACTGGTTTTTCGGCTGGTTCTTCAACACATTCTCGGTACCCCCGACGAGTGCTTCCCAGATGGAGCGAAAAATCCCTTTGTCTTTGTTTTCCACGTCCTGCTGCCAATTGAACACATCGACGTCGTGCAATAGCGGCTTGATGTAGCCGGTGAGTTGGCCCTTTTTAGCTTCGGCTTCGATGACCACGTCTCCATGGCCGGCATTGAAGTCGAACTTGCCGTAGGCCGAGGCGAAGTCGTTCATGCGTTTGAGTTCAAGGTCCTTGGCGCGCAGGCGAAATTCGAAGTCCTGGAAGTCGCTCAGCGGATCGAAGGTCGCCGTGGTTTCCAGTGGTGCATGCCCCAGTAATAGAGCCTTGCCGTCAAATCGGGCATCGCGTTTGCCTTTGGTGTCGACCACGTTGGTCAGGTTGTAAATGCTGGCATTGACCTGAGTCGCATTCATGTTCACAGGCGGTTTTGAATTGAAGTTTCGGAAGGTGACCCGCCCGTCGTTGATCCGCACTTCGTTCAGGGTAATCGGCAGCAATTTTTCCAATTGTGCCCGCCAGTCGGTGCCCTCACCGGTCTGGGAGTTTTTCTTGTTGGCACCGCCGTCGACGAAGTTCACCTCGGGTTTGTCGAACTGCGCTTCGGCCACCACGGCGTGGTCATACCAGAGCGAGTGCCAGCTGACGGAGAGGTCAATCAATGGCGCGTTGACGAAAGGCACGGGGACCTTGCCATTGACCTTGACGATTTTCAGTCCATTAATTTTGTAGGCACCGCGCCACAGGGCCAGGTCTACATCGGTAATCTGCCCGCGGTAATCACCCATGTTCGCTAATCTTTCGTTGAGGTAATCGCGCACCACGTAGGGCAGGGCAATGTGCAGGGCAACCAGCAGCAGAACGAGGCCGGCGAGGGTCCACAGGGGCCAACTGTATCGACGCTTCATGGCGGCAAATCTCTGGCGGTATAAAGCGATTGACTGCTGGGCTAAGCGGACGTTCGACTGACTGGACGACCAAGGGCAACAGGCATACCTTTGAGGGCTAATTCAACGCTGTACAAGGACCCAGCCATGAGCCGTATTTTCGCTGACAACGCCCATTCCATAGGCAATACGCCGCTGGTGCAGATCAACCGCATCGCCCCGCGCGGTGTCACCATCCTGGCCAAGATCGAAGGGCGCAACCCTGGTTATTCGGTCAAGTGCCGGATTGGTGCGAACATGATCTGGGACGCCGAAAGCACCGGTAAACTCAAGCCCGGCATGACCATCATCGAACCGACCTCGGGCAATACCGGTATCGGCCTGGCATTTGTTGCCGCTGCCCGTGGTTATCGGTTGATGCTGACCATGCCGGCGTCCATGAGCATCGAACGACGCAAGGTGCTCAAGGCCCTGGGTGCCGAACTGGTGCTGACGGAACCGGCCAAAGGCATGAAAGGCGCGATCGAGAAGGCCGCCGAAATCCTCGCCAGTGATCCATCGACCTACTTCATGCCGGGGCAGTTCGAAAACCCGGCCAACCCGGCCATCCACGAAAAAACCACCGGGCCGGAAATCTGGAACGACACCGACGGCGCAGTCGACGTACTGGTGGCTGGCGTCGGAACGGGTGGAACCATCACCGGGGTTTCGCGGTATATCAAGAATACCCAAGGCAAACCGATCATCTCGGTGGCCGTGGAGCCGGTGGTGTCTCCAGTGATCACCCAGGCGATGGCGGGTGAAGAGATCAAGCCGAGCCCTCACAAAATCCAGGGCATCGGCGCTGGTTTTGTGCCGAAGAACCTGGACCTGTCGATGGTCGACCGGGTCGAACTGGTCAGCGACGATGAGTCCAAGGCGATGGCCCTGCGCCTGATGCAGGAAGAAGGGATTTTGAGCGGTATCTCGTGCGGCGCTGCCATGGCGGTGGCTGTACGGCTGGCCGAAACCCCGGAAATGCAGGGCAAGACCATCGTGGTGATCCTGCCCGACTCTGGCGAGCGCTACCTGTCGAGCATGCTGTTCAGTGATCTGTTTACCGAGCAGGAAAATCAGCAATAACGTTTACGACTGCTTCGCAGCCAACGAGTAGGAGCGAGGCTTGCCCGCGAAGAACAATGACGCGTAATACCTGAAAAACCGCGGTGCATTCTTCGCGGGCAAGTCGGATCGCCGCACCGCTCGCTCCTACAGGTTCTGCGGTTGATTCAGGTCA
This sequence comes from Pseudomonas sp. GM50, assembly GCF_000282375.1. Classification (GTDB taxonomy): domain Bacteria; phylum Pseudomonadota; class Gammaproteobacteria; order Pseudomonadales; family Pseudomonadaceae; genus Aquipseudomonas. Next base: position 9,511 of record NZ_AKJK01000136.1, on the reverse strand, counting down.
GCCCCCGTTCAGGAACCTTGTGTTAATAAGTGTTTATTGCGTAATCCTTAACACTGAATGTTGAGTTATGCGGGTTTTTCCCGAGGCCGGTAGTGTTTATCATGGCCGACTGCCACGTCGGGTAAATGGCGTTGTGCAAAGTTACCTACTATCAAGGAGTTGTAGATGAGCTTTTCCTTTGTCGCGAAGGCTTCGGTGTTGTTGCTGTTCCTCGGCAGCACGCTCTATGTGCACTTGCGTGGCAAGGCGCGTTTGCCGGTCCTGCGCCAGTTCGTCAACCATTCGGCTCTGTTTGCACCCTATAACGCCTTGATGTACCTGTTCTCCGGCGTGCCATCCAAACCCTACCTGGACCGCAGCAAATTCCCGGAACTGGACGTGCTCAGGGACAACTGGGAAGTTATCCGCGACGAAGCCATGCACTTGTTCGACGAGGGCTACATTCGCGCCGCCGAAAAGAACAACGACGCCGGTTTCGGTTCGTTCTTCAAGAAGGGCTGGAAGCGTTTCTACCTCAAGTGGTATGACAAACCCCTGCCATCGGCCGAAGCCTTGTGCCCGAAAACAGTGGCGTTGGTCAGCAGTATTCCCAACGTCAAAGGCGCCATGTTTGCGCTGCTGCCCGGTGGCAGTCACCTCAACCCGCATCGCGATCCGTTCGCCGGTTCCTTGCGTTATCACTTGGGGCTGTCGACACCAAACTCCGATAATTGCCGCATCTTCGTCGATGGTCAGGTCTATGCCTGGCGTGACGGGGAAGACGTGATGTTCGATGAAACCTACGTGCACTGGGTCAAGAACGAAACCGAGCAAACCCGGGTCATCCTGTTTTGCGACATCGAGCGACCGATGAGCAACCGCCTCATGACCCATATCAACCGCTGGATCAGCGGCTTGCTGGGGCGCGCCACGGCACCCCAGAACCTTGACGATGAACGCGTTGGCGGGATCAATCAGGCCTATGCCTGGAGTAAGAACTTCAGCGACAAGTTCAGCGGTGTGGTCAAACAGTGGAAGCGTCGTAATCCCAAGGCTTACCGCGTACTGCGGCCGGTACTGGCGGTGGTGGTGTTGACGTTGTTGGGGTATTGGCTGTTTGGGTGAGACCGATTACTGAGCGACCTGTGGCGAGGGGGCTTGCCCCCGTTGGGTCGCGAAGCGACCCCAAAAACAGCGATCCATCTCTTTCAGAACCAATGCAATGCCTGGTTCACGACTGCTTCGCAGCCGAACGGGGGCGAGCCCCCTCGCCACAGGGATCGTGTCAGGCTCCTGTTTCTCGGCTCTGACGTTAACTCATTGCAATCCATGTCACACGCTGGTTATAGTCGGCGCTCGGTGGTTTCCTGAACCACCCCTTCACCCATCAAAAAAGATCAGCCCATGCCAGCTTCCCCCATCAATGCGGTAGTCGATTCAGCGGTCAACGCTGGCATCGTGCCGTGCGGGAATCAGCAGCCTGCGCAGATCAGTCATTACCCCCCACCTGTCAGTAGCACGCCGGTGTGCGCAGTCGTATCACCGCCAGGCGTTGGCTTCTCGGGCTGATCAGCTTTTTTCTGCTGTTCCCATGCCCGTCTGAAAAAGCGCCCGCCTGAAAAAACTACTGAATTTCAGCTTCGGCTGAGTTGGCTTTTTGCCTGACTACAGGTGGTATTCATGTTTGTCCTTTCGAAAAAATCCGCGCTCGCGGCGGCGTCCACGAGCCTGTTCGTTTTGCTGTGGAGCAGCGGGGCGATCTTCTCCAAATGGGGCCTGGCCCATGCATCACCCTTTGCCTTTCTGCTGATTCGCTTCGCCATCGCCCTGTGCGGGTTGGTGCTGCTGGTGCCGTTGCTCAAGCTGAAACTGCCCAAGGGTGGCAAGCCGATGTTGTATGCGATGGCCACGGGTGTGGTGTTGCTGGGCGCTTATCAGATTTTCTATCTGCTGGCCCTGGACCTGAAGGTCACGCCGGGGATGATGGCCACCATCATGGGTGTTCAACCGATTCTCACCGTAGTGATCATGGAGCGGCATCGATCAATAAGCCGGCTGTTCGGTCTGGCGCTGGGCTTGGCCGGGTTGATCATGGTGGTCTATCAGGGCATCGGCTTGGCCGGCATGTCGTTGGCCGGGATGCTCTTCGGTCTGTTGGCGCTGGCGAGCATGACGTTTGGTTCGATCATGCAGAAACGCATCACCGACAATCCTCTCGGCACACTGCCGGTGCAGTATCTGGCCGGGTTGTTGCTCTGCGGGATCTTCGTGCCATTCCAGACGTTTCACATCGAACACAGCATGGGGTTCATCGTGCCGGTGTTGTGGATGGGGCTGGTGGTATCGGTGCTGGCGACGCTGCTGCTGTATCGACTGATCGCCCGGGGCAATCTGGTGAATGTCACCAGCCTGTTCTACCTGGTGCCGGCGGTGACGGCGGTGATGGATTATCTGATCTTTGGCAACCGACTGGCGGCGTTGAGCCTGCTGGGAATGGGCCTGATCATCGTCGGCCTGGCATTCGTGTTCCGTAAGAGCGCTTGAAACCGAAAGGCCGCTCCAGGCACAGCTCCTGCAATGGATCTTCGTCGTAACGCCGATCCATTGTAGGAGCGAGGCTTGCCCGCGAAGGCGTCATCCGCAATCCCACATCACTACCTGGCAACCACCCCAGGCGCCTTCACCACCGCCGGCTTCAACACCAGCCACAACGCCACCGCAATCAACACTCCGCCATAAAGGTGCGCCATCGACAGCGGCTCATCCAGCAACAGCGCCCCCCACAATACGCCGAATGGCGGGATCATGAAGGTCACGGTCATCGATTTCACCGGGCCGATCGAGCTGAGCAAACGGAAGTAAATAATGTAGGCAAAGGCCGTGCAGACCAAACCCAACCCCAGCAACGACAGCCAGACATTCCAGCCACCCCAGCTCGCCGGTGGCTGGCTGATCACGCTGTAGCCAAACAGCGGCAGTAACAACAACGTCGCGCCCAGCATGCTGCCGAGGGCCGAAAGGCGACTGTCGAGGCCACCGGCATGGTCGAGCCAGCGCCGTGCGAGAAACCCGGCAAAGCCATAGCAGGTGGTGGCCATCAGGCACGCGAGTGCGCCCATCAGCAGTTCCATGTTGAACGCCACCGGACCGGCGCGGGTGAGGATGCCGACGCCGAACAGTCCGAGAAACACCCCGCCGAGCTTGGCTGCAGTGAGCTTTTCATGGAAGAACAATCCGCCGATCAGCACACCCATCAGCGGCGTGGTGGCATTGAAAATCGCCGAGTAACCGGCCGGCAGCACCTGGGCGGCCACGGAATAGAGGGTCGCTGGAATCCCGGAGTTGATCAGCCCGAGCAGCATCACGGTTTTGAGTTTGCCTTTGAAATCCCAGCTGATGCGCATCAGCCCGAGGATTACCAGCAACCCGACGGCGGCAATCGACACGCGAAAAAAAGCAGTGGGGATTGTGCCAATCACTGGGGCAATAACGCGCATGAACAGAAAACTCGCACCCCAAATGGCGGCAAGCGACAACATACGCAGGATATCGACGGGGTTCACAGCACTTTCCTTCCTTGATTGGCGCGCAAGTGTCGCGTCAGTCGGGGCACAAGGCAATGGTTGCGTTGCGTCACACAGGGCCACTAAGCTCAGGCTCCAACGATAAGAACAGCCGCCGAGGTCTCACCATGCCGCAGCAATGGCCAGCCGCCGACATCGCCCGAATGATCCTCGACGGCTTTGACGATTACCGCGAGCATTTCCGCCGGATCACCGACGGCGCCCGGGCCCGTTTCGAGCAAGCCCAGTGGCAGGAGACGCAAGTCGCGTCGGCGGCGCGGATCAACCTCTACGAAGAAAAGGTCGGCGAAACGGTAGGGCGCTTGCATGCTTCGTTCGCGACCGATGTGCTGATGGACGTCAGCAACTGGCCGCTGGTCAAAAGCGCTTACATCAGCCTGATCGATCTGCGTTTCGACGATGAACTGTCCGAGACCTGGTACAACTCGATCTTCTGCGGGCTGTTCAGCCACGACCTGATCAGCGACGGCTGCATGTTCATCCATACCACACGGCCGAGCCTGCGCCGGGCCCGGGCCGCGCAAACCCGCACCTACAAACCGCAGGGGCAGTTATCCGGCATGCTCACGAGCATCTTTGCCGATTACCGCTTCAGCGAGGAGTACGCCGATTTACCCGGCGACCTGCGTCGCCTCGAAGCGCAGTTGCGCGAGAACCTGCCGGACTGGGTCTGCAAGGATCCGGAGCTGAGTGTCGAACTGTTTTCCTCGGTGCTTTACCGCAACAAGGGTGCCTATCTGGTGGGGCGCATTTATACCCCGGACGAGCAATGGCCGCTGGTGATTCCGCTGCTGCACCGCGAAGGCCGGGGCATCCAGATCGATGCGCTGATCACCGACGAGGCGGAGGTGTCGATCATCTTCTCCTTCACCCGTTCGTACTTCATGGTCGATGTGCCGGTGCCGGCGGAATTCATCGGTTTTCTCAAACGCATCCTGCCGGGCAAGCACATTGCCGAACTGTACACCTCGATCGGCTTCTACAAGCATGGCAAGTCCGAGTTTTACCGGGCGCTGATCAATCACCTGGCCAACACCGACGATCAGTTCATCATGGCCCCCGGCGTGCGCGGCATGGTCATGAGCGTGTTTACCCTGCCGGGCTTCAACACCGTCTTCAAGATCATCAAGGACCGCTTCTCACCGTCAAAAAACGTCGATCGCGCCACGGTGATCGAAAAGTATCGCCTGGTGAAAAGCGTCGATCGGGTCGGGCGGATGGCCGACACCCAGGAGTTCGCCGACTTCCGTTTCCCGTTGAGCAAGTTCGAGCCGGCATGCCTGGAAGAATTGCTTGAAGTGGCCGCGTCCACGGTATCGCTGGAAGGTGACACGGTGCTGATTCGCCACTGCTGGACCGAACGCCGGATGACACCGTTGAACCTCTATCTGGAACACGCCAACGAGGCGCAGGTTCGCGAGGCGCTGGAGGATTACGGTCTGGCGATCAAGCAACTGGCGGCGGCGAACATTTTCCCCGGCGATATGTTGCTGAAGAATTTTGGCGTCACCCGTCACGGTCGTGTGGTGTTTTATGACTACGACGAGATTTGCTTCCTGACCGAAGCCAACTTCCGCCACATCCCGCAACCGCGTACACCGGAAGACGAAATGGCTTCCGAGCCTTGGTATTCGATCGGGCCGCTGGACGTATTTCCTGAAGAGTTTCCACCGTTTCTGTTTGCCGATTCGGCGCAGCGCAAGTTGTTCGATCAGTTGCACGGTGAGTTGTACAACGCCGATTACTGGAAGAGTTTGCAGGAAGCGATTCGGGCGGGGAAGGTGATTGATGTGTTCCCTTATCGGCGCAAGGGCCTCGATAACGAGTAGTTCTCTGCAATTGCTGCGCAATCGATCGCGAGCAGGCTCGCTCCCACATTTGATCGTGGTGCCCCCGTTTTTGTGGTCGCTATAGATCCAATGTGGGAGCGAGCCTGCTCGCGATCGGCCGCGCAGCGGTCGTAAAATCTGCGACAATCCGCCCCCTGCGCCACTAGACGACTTTTGCGTACCTGATGACTGACGAATCGCCTTCAATCGACAAACTGCTGAAAAACCTCGATCACGCCATGCTCGCCGACCGCCACCGGCTGCGGCGGCAGTTGCTTGAGCTGCGCAAGAAACCTGACGAGGCCAAACTGGCCCAGTGGGTGACGCGCACGCAGGCGTCCTGCGATCAGGTGTTGGCGCGGCGCGCCAGCCTGCCGGTGATTCGTTACGACGACAGTCTGCCAATCGCCGCCAAGCGCGACGAAATCAAAGAGGCACTGCTCAAGCATCAGGTGCTGATCATTGCCGGCGAAACCGGGTCGGGTAAAACCACCCAGTTGCCGAAAATCTGCCTGGAAATCGGTCGTGGCCAGCACGGCCTGATCGGCCACACCCAGCCCCGTCGAATCGCCGCGCGCAGTGTGGCGAGCCGGGTCGCTGAAGAATTGGCGACGCCGTTGGGCGCGTTGGTCGGCTATCAGGTGCGGTTCGAGGATCAGAGCGATGCCAACACCCTGATCAAACTGATGACCGACGGCATCCTGCTGGCGGAAACCCAGAACGACCGTTACCTCGAACGCTACGACACGATCATCGTCGACGAAGCCCACGAACGCAGCCTGAACATCGACTTCCTGCTCGGTTACCTGAAAACCCTGTTGCCGCGTCGTCCGGACCTGAAAGTCATCATCACCTCGGCCACCATCGACCTGGAGCGTTTCTCCAAGCACTTCGATGATGCGCCGATCGTCGAGGTCTCCGGTCGTACCTTCCCGGTAGAAACCTGGTACCGCCCGCTGACCCTGGAGCAGGACGAGGAGGGCAACCGCGTCGAGGATGACCTGACCGTGGATCAGGCGATTCTCGCCACCCTCGACGAGATTGCCGCGTTCGAACGCAGCGAGCGCAAGAGCCCCGGCGACGTGCTGGTGTTCCTGCCCGGCGAGCGCGAGATTCGTGATGCCGCCGACATGCTGCGCAAGGCCCAGCTCAAACACACCGAGATTCTGCCGTTGTACGCGCGGCTGTCGCCGGCCGAGCAGCAGCGGATTTTCCAGTCCCACCCTGGACGTCGCGTGGTACTGGCGACCAACGTCGCCGAAACCTCGCTGACGGTGCCGGGCATCCGTTACGTGATCGACAGCGGCACCGCACGCATCAGCCGTTACAGCTACCGCGCCAAGGTTCAGCGCCTGCCCATCGAAGCGATTTCCCAGGCCAGCGCCAACCAGCGTAAAGGCCGTTGCGGGCGGGTCGAGCCGGGCATTTGCATCCGCCTCTACAGCGAAGAAGACTTCATCGGTCGCCCGGAATTTACCGACCCGGAAATTCTGCGTACCAACCTCGCGGCGGTGATTTTGCAGATGCTCCATCTGCGCCTCGGCGAGATCACCGATTTCCCGTTTATCGAGCCGCCGGATGGCAAGGCCATCAGCGATGGTTTCAACCTGCTGCAAGAACTTTCGGCGGTGGATCGCAACAGTCAGCTGACGCCGCTTGGTCGCCAACTGGCGCGGCTGCCTGTGGACCCGCGCATGGGTCGCATGCTGCTGGAAGCAGCGAAACTTGGCAGCTTGCAGGAAGTGCTGATCGTCGCCAGCGCCATGTCGATTCAGGACCCGCGCGAACGTCCGCCGGAGCGTCAGCAAGCGGCCGATCAGGCTCACGCGCAATGGAAGGACGTGGATTCGGACTTCGCCGGGCTGGTCAATCTGTGGCGTGGTTTTGAAGAACAACGCCAGGCCTTGACCGCCAGCCCGCTGCGTAACTGGTGCCGCAAGAATTTTCTGAATTACCTGCGCCTGCGCGAGTGGCGCGACTCCCATCGGCAGTTGAGTCTGATCTGTCGCGACATGCAGCTGAGCCTCAACAAAGAACCGGCGGATTACCCGAAACTGCACAAAGCCGTGCTGTCCGGATTGCTCAGCCAGATCGGCCAGAAAACCGAAGACGGCGATTACCTCGGTGCCCGTCAGCGGCGCTTCTGGATTCACCCGTCGTCGGGCCTGGGCAAGAAGCGTCCGCAATGGCTGATGACCGCCGAACTGGTGGAAACCACCAAGCTTTACGCGCGGATGGTCGCCAAGATCGACGCCGACTGGATCGAGCCGCTGGCCGGGCACCTGATCAAGAAAAACCACTTCGAACCCCATTGGGAGAAGAAGCGCGGTCAGGTCGTGGCCTTCGAGCAAATCACCCTGTTCGGGCTGATCGTGGTGGGTCGCCGACCGGTGCATTACGGGCCGATCGACCCGGTGGTGTCTCGTGAGTTTTTTATTCGCGAAGGTCTGGTGCGCGGCGAGATTCAATCCAAGGCCAAGTGTTTGTCTGCCAATGCACAGTTGTTGGAACAGCTCGACGAACTGGAAGCCAAGGCGCGCCGCCGCGACATCCTCGCCGACGAAGAAACCTTGTTCGCCTTCTACGATGCGCGACTGCCAGCAGAGATTCACCAGACCGCGACCTTCGACAGTTGGTACCGGGTCAACAGTCAGAAAGACCCACAGCTGCTGATCATGCGCGAAGAAGACGTGCTGGCCCGCGAAGCCAGCGAAGTCACCGCCGCGCATTACCCGGACACCCTGCACATCGGTGATCTGGAACTGGCGCTGAGTTATCACTTCGAGCCCAACCATCCTCGCGACGGCGTGACCTTGCGCGTGCCGGCGCCGCTGTTGCCGATGCTGCCGCCGGAGCGTCTGGAATGGCTGGTGCCGGGCGTGATCGAGGCCAAATGCATTGCGTTGGTGCGCAACCTGCCTAAAGCGTTGCGCAAGAATTTCGTGCCGGTGCCGGACTTCGTCAAAGCCGCCTTGCAGCGCATCACGTTTGCCGAGGGCTCGTTGCCTCTGGCGCTGGGCCGCGAGTTATTGCGCATGACCGGTGCGCGGGTCAGCGATGAGGCGTGGGCCGAAGCCTCGCAGCAGGTCGAAAGTCATTTGCGGATGAACCTGGAAATCGTCGACGGTCAGGGCAAGTTCCTCGGCGAAGGCCGTGACTTGGCCGAGCTGACCGCACGCTTTGCCGAGGCGAGCCAGGCTGCGTTGGCGGTGCCGCAAACGGCGAAGAGCCAACAACCGGTGGAGCCGAAAGTCTTCGCCGCCGTGGCCGAAAAAACCCAGCAGAAAATCGCCGGGCTATCGATGACGGTGTATCCGGCATTGGTGGAAGAGGCCGGGACGGTCAAGGAAGGTCGATTCTCGACCCCGGCCGAAGCCGAGTTCCAGCATCGCCGGGCCTTGCAGCGCTTGCTGATGCAGCAATTGGCGGAACCGGCGAAGTTCCTGCGCGGCAAGTTGCCGGGGTTGACCGAGTTGGGCCTGATGTACCGCGACATGGGGCGAGTCGACAGCCTGGTGGAAGACATTCTGCTGGCCAGTCTCGACAGCTGCATTCTCGACGGCGAAGACCCATTGCCGCGCGACGGCGCCGGGCTGGCGTCGCTGGCCGAGCGCAAACGCGGCGGCTGGACCGAGCACGCCGAACGGTTGGCCAAGCTGACGCTGGAGATTCTCAAGCATTGGCACGGCCTGCAAAAACGCTTCAAGGGCAAGATCGACCTGGCGCAAGCCGTGGCCTTGAACGACATCAAGCAGCAGCTCAGCCATCTGGTGTATCCGGGCTTCGTGCGTGAAACGCCGATGCTGTGGCTCAAGGAGTTGCCGCGTTATCTGAAAGCGGTCGAGCAGCGCTTCGAGAAAATCGGTGCGCAGGTACAGCGGGATCGGGTCTGGAGCGGCGAATTGTCCGGTCTCTGGGCCCAATACCAGACCCGCGCCAACAAACACGCCCAGGAAGGCAAGCGCGATCCGCAGCTGGAACTCTATCGCTGGTGGCTGGAGGAATACCGGGTCTCGCTGTTCGCGCAGCAATTGGGGACCAAGGTACCGATCTCCGACAAGCGCCTGAACAAGCAATGGAGCCAGGTCGAGCCGTAACCCCTGTGGGAGCGAGCCTTTG
>NZ_AKJK01000135.1 GCF_000282375.1 Pseudomonas sp. GM50 | reverse complement strand
CGTTGCGCCAAACGATGCACTGGCTGGCGGCGGTTCCCTGAGCGTCAAGATCGACGATGCCAAGGGCGGTAACTACGAGAAGCTGGAAGTCGACGGCAAGTCGGCCGACACCTCGATCACCGACACCGCGGACACCACCAACCTGTCGCTGACTGCCACTGACTCGGTGGCTGAAGGCGGCTCGATCGTTTACACCGCGACCTTGACCAACGCTGCCGGCACGCCGGTCACCGTGACCCTGTCGAACGGTGCCGTCATCACCATCGCCGCCGGCGCAACTACCGGCAGCGTGACCGTCGATGCGCAAAAAGACGACGTCTACAAAGACGCTGGCCAAGTCGAAGTGACCATCAAGGACGCCGCAGGCGGCAACTTTGAAAACCTGGCCACCAGCCCAGCGGCGGCGGTCACCGAGGTGACCGATACCCTCGACACCTCGACCGTGAACCTGACCGCGACGTCTACCGTCGCCGAAGGCGGCACCGTGGTTTACACCGCGTCCGTATCGGCGCCGGTCACCGGCTCGCCGGTGGTTGTCACCCTGTCCAACGGCCAGACCATCACCATCCCGGTCGGCTCGAGCAGCGCCAGCGTCAACTTCACCGCGCCGAACGATGCCCTGGCTGGCGGCGGCTCCCTGAGCGTGAAGATCGACGATGCCAAAGGCGGCAACTACGAGAAACTGGAAGTTGATGGCAAGTCGGCGGATACCTCGATCACTGACACTTCAGACACCACCACCCTCAGCTTGAGCGCAACCGACTCGGTGGCTGAAGGCGGATCCATCGTCTACACCGCGACCTTGACCAACGCCGCCGGCACGCCGGTCACCGTGACCTTGTCGAACGGCGCGATCATCACCATCGCGGCCGGCGCGACTACGGGCAGCGTGACCGTCGATGCGCCAAAAGACGACGTTTACAAAGACGCCGGCACCGTCGAAGCAACCATCAAAAGCGCGACCGGCGGCAACTTCGAGAATCTGGCCACCAACCCAGCGGCGGCGGTCACCGATGTGACTGATACCCTCGACACCTCGACCGTGAACCTCACTGCGACCAGCGCTGTGGCTGAAGGCGGGACCGTGGTTTACACCGCATCCCTCAGCGCACCGGTCACCGGTTCGCCAGTCGTTGTGACCCTGTCCAACGGCCAGACCATCACCATCCCGGTCGGCTCGAGCAGCGCCAGCGTCAACTTCACCGCGCCGAACGATGCACTGGCTGGCGGCGGTTCGCTCAGCGTGAAGATCGACGATGCCAAGGGCGGTAACTACGAAAAACTGGAAGTCGACGGCAAGTCGGCGGATACCTCGATTACCGACACTCCTGAAACAACTACCCTCAGCCTGTCGGCGACCGACTCAGTCGCTGAAGGCGGTTCCATCGTTTACACCGCGAGCCTGACCAATGCCGCCGGGACTCCGGTGACCGTGACCCTGTCGAACGGTGCAATCATCACCATCGCCGCCGGTGCGACTACCGGCAGCGTGACCGTCGACGCACCAAAAGACGATGTCTACAAAGACGCCGGCACCGTCGACGCAACCATCAAAAGCGCGACCGGCGGCAACTTCGAAAATCTGGCCACCAACCCTGCGGCGGCGGTCACCGATGTGACTGACACCATCGATACTTCGACGGTGAACCTCACTGCGACCAGCGCTGTGGCTGAAGGCGGGACCGTGGTTTACACCGCGTCCGTCAGCGCACCGGTCACCGGTTCGCCGGTGGTTGTGACCCTGTCCAACGGCCAGACCATCACAATTCCAGTCGGCGCCAGCAGTGGTTCTGTCGACTTCGTTGCGCCAAACGATGCGCTGGCCGGTGGCAGCTCGCTGAGCGTCAAGATCGACGACGCCAAGGGCGGTAATTACGAGAAACTGGAAATCGA
>NZ_AKJK01000134.1 GCF_000282375.1 Pseudomonas sp. GM50 | reverse complement strand
ACAGTGCCCAGGCGACCCTCAATATCGGCCAGAATCTGGTGTTTGAAGACGATGGACCGAGCATCAGCACCACCGGCACCGAGCCAATACTGACGGTAGACGAAACGGTACTGGCGACCGACGCCACCCAGAGCTTTACCGCCAACTTCAGCTCCGCGTTTGGCGCTGATGGTGCAGGCACACAGACCTATGCGCTGGGTGTGGTCGCGGGCGGCTCCGGACTGACCGATACGGCCACCGGCGAAGCGGTCAACCTGTCGCTCAACGGCACCGTGGTGGAAGGCCGCACAGCCACCACCAACCTGCTGGTGTTCACGGTCAGCGTGGCCGCCAATGGTGACGTCACCCTCGATCAACTGCGCGCCGTGGTGCATCCCGACGCGACCAATCCCGATGATGCGACGAGCCTGAGCTCGGACGATCTGGTCACCCTGACGGCCACCATCACCGACAAGGACGGTGACAGTGCCCAGGCGACCCTCAACATCGGCCAGAACCTGGTGTTCGAGGACGATGGGCCAAGCATCAGCACCACCACCGGCACCGAGCCAATACTGACGGTCGACGAAACGGTCCTGGCGACCGATGCCACCCAGAGCTTTACCGCCAACTTCAACTCGGCGTTTGGCGCTGATGGCGCGGGCACGTTGACCTATGCCTTGGGCATGACGGCCGGGGCTTCGGGGTTGACCGACACGGCCACCGGCGAAGCGGTGAACCTGTCGCTCAACGGCACCGTGGTCGAAGGCCGCACGGCCACCACCAACCTGCTGGTGTTCACAGTCAGCGTCGCCGCCAATGGTGACGTCACCCTCGACCAGCTGCGCGCCGTGGTGCATCCCGACGCGACCAACCCCGATGACGCGACGAGCCTGAGCTCGGACGATCTGGTGACGCTGACCGCCACCATCACCGACAAGGACG
>NZ_AKJK01000133.1 GCF_000282375.1 Pseudomonas sp. GM50 | reverse complement strand
CTCGCTGAGCGTCAAGATCGACGATGCGAAGGGCGGTAATTACGAGAAACTGGAAATCGACGGCAAGTCGGCGGACACCTCGGTGACCGATACTGCGGACACCACCACCCTCAGTCTGAGCGCTACCGATTCGGTCGCGGAAGGCGGGTCGATTGTTTATACCGCGACCCTGACCAATGCCGCCGGGACTCCGGTGACCGTGACCCTGTCGAACGGTGCAATCATCACCATCGCGGCCGGTGCGACTACCGGCTCCGTGACCGTCGACGCACCAAAGGACGATGTCTACAAAGACGCTGGCCAAGTCGAAGTAACCATCAAGGATGCCGCAGGCGGCAACTTTGAAAACCTGGCCACCAATCCGGCGGCGGCGGTTACCGACATCACTGACACCATCGACACCTCGACGGTCAACCTGACCGCGACTTCGAGTGTGGCCGAAGGCGGCACCGTGGTTTACACCGCCTCCGTCTCGGCACCAGTTACCGGTTCGCCAGTCGTCATAACCTTGTCCAACGGCCAGACCATCACCATTCCGGTCGGATCGAGCAGCGCCAGCGTGAACTTCACTGCGCCAAACGATGCGCTGGCCGGTGGCGGCTCGCTGAGCGTCAAGATCGACGATGCGAAGGGCGGTAATTACGAGAAACTGGAAATCGATGGCAAGTCGGCGGACACCTTGGTGACCGATACCCAGGACACCACCAACCTGTCGCTGACCGCGACCGGCACCGTGGATGAAGGCGGCCAGATCACCTACACGGCGACCCTCACCAACGCCGCTGGCACGCCAGTGACCGTGACGCTCAGCAACGGCGCCGTGATCACCATCGAAGCGGGTAAAACCACCGGCTCAGTGACCGTCGATGCACCGAAGGACGACGTCTACAAGGACGCCGGTACCGTCGAAGCGACAATCACAGGTACGACCGGCGGCAACTTCGAGAACCTGGTCGCCAGCGATACCCCGGCGGTCACCACCGTCAACGACACCATCGATACCAGCACCGTTTCGCTGACTGCCACTTCGAGCGTCGCCGAAGGCGGCACCGTGGTTTACACCGCATCCGTCAGCGCACCGGTCACCGGTTCGCCAGTGGTTGTCACCCTGTCCAACGGCCAGGTCATCACCATTGCGGTCGGCTCAAGCAGCGGTTCCGTCAACTTCGTTGCGCCAAATGATGCACTGGCCGGTGGCGGCTCGCTGAGCGTGAAGATCGACAATGCGAAGGGCGGCAACTACGAGAAGCTGGAGGTCGACGGCAAGTCGGCGGACACCTCGATTACCGACACTCCTGATACAACTACCCTCAGCCTGTCGGCGACCGACTCAGTCGCTGAAGGTGGCTCCATCGTTTACACCGCGAGCCTGACCAACGCGGCCGGCACACCGGTCATCGTGACCTTGTCGAACGGTGCCGTCATCACCATCGCCGCCGGTGCGACTACCGGCTCCGTGACCGTCGATGCGCCAAAAGACGACGTCTACAAAGACGCTGGCCAAGTCGAAGTGACCATCAAGGACGCCGCAGGCGGTAACTTCGAAAATCTCGTCACCAGCCCAGTGCAGGCGGTTACCGACATCACCGATACCATCGACACTACGACGGTGAACCTGACCGCGACGTCCACCGTCGCCGAAGGCGGCACCGTGG
>NZ_AKJK01000132.1 GCF_000282375.1 Pseudomonas sp. GM50 | reverse complement strand
TCGGTCGCCAGTATCGAGATCGAAGGCAACAAGGCGATCTCCACTGAAGACCTGATGAAAGGCCTCAAGCAATCCGGTCTGGCCGAAGGCGAGATCTTCCAGCGCGCCACCCTCGAAGGTGTGCGTAACGAGTTGCAGCGTCAATACGTCGCTCAGGGCCGCTATTCGGCTACCGTCGATACCGAAGTGGTGCCGCAGCCGCGTAACCGCGTGGGCCTGAAGGTCAACATCAACGAAGGCACCGTTGCGGCCATCCAGCACATCAACGTGGTGGGCAATACCGTCTTCACCGAAGAGCAATTGACCGATCAATTCACCCTCAAGACCAGCAACTGGCTGTCGTTCTTCAAGAACGATGACAAGTACGCCCGTGAAAAACTCTCCGGTGACCTGGAGCGTCTGCGTTCCTACTATCTGGATCGCGGCTATATCAATATGGATATCACTTCGACCCAGGTGTCGATCACCCCGGACAAGAAACACGTCTATATCACCGTCAACATCAACGAAGGCGAGAAGTACACCGTTCGTGACATCAAGCTCAGCGGCGACCTGAA
>NZ_AKJK01000131.1 GCF_000282375.1 Pseudomonas sp. GM50 | reverse complement strand
CGCTCCCACATCTATGGTTACCCCCTTTTCTGCAATACTGTTTTTGATGCGTGTTTGGCTTGCTTTCATCTATCCGGCGTCTGAGTGGGGGTTGTAGCCCCGCGCCTCGATGAGAATCGATGCCCGACGATCCTAATTATTCGAACGGCCTTTCAGCCGTGTGGGAGCTCAGGGTTGTCGTCAGGCCGGTTGGCCGTTCACGTCATCTGTTATCCAGCATCGCAAAACCAGGTGGGTGGTGCTCGGGTGACAGCAGGGTCAGGCGTTCATCGCGGCTGGCCCTGCATCGAATTCAGTGTGGTGGGCCGCAATCGCCCAGGCGATCCTCGCCAGCTTGTTGGCCAGCGCGCAGACCACATGGTTGGAGTGATGGTGGGCCAATAGCTGCCGGACCCAGTCCGCCAGCCAGCCTTTCTGTCGCTCCAGCTGTATCAAGTAAACACGGGCACACTGGATGAGCAGGCGCCGCTGGTTTCGATCACCACGCTTGCTGATGCCCAGCAGGACGGTCTTGCCGCCTGTGGAGTGCTGTTTGGGCACCAGCCCGATCGAGGCCGAATAGCCTCGGCCGCATTTGAACTGTTTGCCATCGCCCAACTCCGCCGCCAGGACGCTGGAGGTGATCGGGCCGACACACGGCATGGTCATCAAACGGGCCGCCAGATCATCTTCAGCGGCCTGGCATTCCACGTCCTTGTCCAGCTTTTTGACCTGCCCGTCCAGGTAGTTGAAGTGCTCATGCAACATCATCAGATTTTTTTTGAAGGGCTCAGAAAGTGAACTCGCCTCCAGCATCGCCGGTAGTGTGTTGATCGATTTGAAGCCCGGGGTCAGGCTGACGCCCACTTCCAGAAGGGCGGCGTGAATCCGATTGACGGTCGCGGTGCGGTCTTTGATGAACGAATCACGTATCGAGTTGGACATGGCCAGCACCTGCTGAGCCTGGGTTTTGGGGTGCACAAAGCGCATCGTCGGACGAGTCGCCGCCTCGCCGATCGCCTCGGCATCCGCGAAGTCGTTCTTGTTGCTTTTCACGTAAGGACGCACGAGATGAGGAGCAATGAGCTTGGGCGTATGCCCCTGCTTGGCCACCTCCTGTGCCATGAAGTGGGCTCCGCCACAGGCCTCCATCACGACGGTGCAGGGTTCAAGATTCGCCAGGTGTTGAATGAGCGCCACACGAGTAAACTTTTTGCGGTAAAGCTCATGGCCTCGATCATCTTGCGCATGCAGGTGAAAGGCGTGTTTTCCCAAATCGATGGCGGCAATAGCTACTTTCATGGCAACGGTCTCCGATGAGCCCCCTGCGAAAGCTTAGTGGGCGATCGCAGGGGGCGGCGGGGGTAGCCATTTCATTATTCGACCG
>NZ_AKJK01000130.1 GCF_000282375.1 Pseudomonas sp. GM50 | reverse complement strand
ACCTGCAATCGCGGTGTATCAGGTACACCGCATGCAATGGTTTTACGACTGCTACGCAGCCGAACGGGGGCAAGCCCCCTCGCCACACAAGCCCGCACACAGGTTTTGCGGCTTAACTGACTGACATTCCAGCGGTCGGCAATGCGTCGGCAGTCTCCAGTGGAATCTCCAGGGTGAAAAGCGCTCCCTGGCCCGGTCCATTGCTATGGACGCGAAGGTGCCCGTTCATCTCTACCGCCGCGAGCGCGCAACTGTGCAGGCCAAAACCATGACCTTCCTTGCGGGTGGTGAAGCCGTGATTGAAGATTCGGGTCAAGTTCTCGGCAGCGATTCCTTCGCCCTGATCCTCTACGCTGAGGCGCAGTATTGCGTTATCGATAATCTTGACGCCCAGCGTCATATGGCGCTGATGGTCGCTGACCTTGGACATTGCATATTTGGCATTGCTGATCAGGTTGATCAGGATCAACAGCAGCCGGTGTTTGTCGCCGATGATCGTCGGCGCGTCCTGGTAGTCTTTGGTGACGACGACATGGTGCCGGCTCAAGGCGCCGGAATTCATGCGTAACGCATCCTCGAACAGATCGACGACGTTCAACGGCTCGACCAGCCTGGCGGCACCGGCATAGGCCTGTTGAGTGGAAACGATGTCCTTGATGTGATCGATGCTTTTGGTCAGTTGCGACAGTTCGTCAACGATGCTCGATTGCTCGAGCGCAATGGAGTCGACCAGTTGATTGAGGTAAAGGGGAAGCAATTTGCCTTTTTCATCGCATGTGATGAACTGCCCCAGGTCTTCGGCATGTTCGTTCATCATTTTCACCGCCTTACCCAGGCCAAGGGTTTTGCTGGCCGCCAATTTGCGGGTGATCACATCTGCCGAGACGTTAACGCTGTTCAGGACATTGCCGACGTTGTGCAGCACATTGGTCGCAATCTCCGCCATGCCGGCCATCCGCGCGGCGTCGACCAGTTCGCGCTCGGCTTCCAGCAGTTCGCGGGTGCGTTCCTCGACGCGTTGCTCCAGTCGCTCGTTTGCCGTTTGCAACTCATTGTTCATCTTGTTGATCAGGGCATAACTGCGTATCAGGCGGCCGGCCAGATACAACAACAGCAGCGCCATGATGCCGGCGCATATGCCCAGGTAAAGGTGATATTGGCGGTCTGTCGCGCTGGTGCGCCGTTGTTTCTCGTTCAATAGTTCGGTGATGCTGTCCAACTGCCCCGCGACCGGAATCACACTGATGCGATCAAGCAGATCATTGACGATGGGCTGTTCTCGAACAATGGCATTCACCGCGTCTACAAAGGCAGTGAAAGGCGGGCGCCGTTCGGGCGGCAGTTGATTGATGTAGTCATTCAGATACTTCAGATGCCCGGAGATTTCCTCAGCCCTTTCGCTGGAGACATAGAGGGCGTATTCAAGGGTGTCCAACGTAACATCGAACACCACTGAGGCCGCCACAGCATCCACCTTCGGGCGTTTGTCGTTGAAATCTTCCAGCAACCTCCGAATGTTATCTTCCAGCTCAGGCAGGGCCACGAATGATATTCGCAAGGCCGTGTTGTGCTGTTTGAATTGCTCAACCAGTCGGGTTTTGTTTTCTACCGCATCCAGATAACCCTCGCGTCGAGTTTGCCAAAGGGTCGAGAGGGGGCCGGTTGTATTGAGGTTGTCGAGCTGCGCCCATCGCTGTTCTGCTTCAGCGGGCGCCCCCAGAAACAAAGTGTCGTTCAGGCCGATTTTGGCTCTCAGAATCTTCACGTTCCAGTTGGCATCGAACTGCTTGAGTTGGCGAACGAAGTCGCGCGACTCGAAGTAGGTCGATGTGTCGTAGGAATAGGATTTGATCAGCAAAAATATCAATACGCTGAAAAGGGTCAGCGCAATGGCGCCCAAGGCAGTCCATTTGTAATGATTGGAGAGCTTCATTGCAGCATTCCTCCCCGGGCCATCCTGAGGGGGAGAGACTGCCAACGGTTAATGAATTCCATTTTTGCGCTCCCTGCAAAATGGCGAATAATCACCACATTGTTTGTAAGCCTAGCGTTGTTGGCGAACAGTGCCGGAAAAAACACCGAATGTGGATCAGTGGCGTCACGGTCGCGGTAATGCCGGGGCTGGCTTTAACGGCAGCAGAGGCGGGAACTCCTCTGGCGTGAGGGTTTCTTTTTCCAGCAACAGGCGAGCCCCCTCATCCAGGTCGGCCCGGCGACTCTCCAGCAGTGCCTTGGCCCGTTGGTAGGCTTCATCGAGCAGGGCGCGAATACCCAGGTCGATTTCCCGAGCGGTTTGTTCCGAATAATCCTTCTCGCCCAACGTGGCCATGCGATCCCCCAGATACGTTGCGTTTTGCCGCTCCAGCACCGATTGTCCGAGTTCGGCGCTCATGCCGAACCGGGTGATCAGTTGCCGGGCGATATCGGTCGCACGGCCCAGATCATCGGCGGCGCCGGTGGAGATTTGGCCATAGGCAAGGTACTCGGCGGCGCGTCCAGCCATCAGCACCACAATCCGGTCCTTGAGCGTCTGGCAACTGATCACGAAATGATCCTCGGTCGGTCGCTGCAGGGTATAGCCCAGCGAGCCGATGGCGCGGGGTACGATCGACACCTTATGCACCGGGTCCATCGCTGGCAGCGTGCTGGCGGCCAGGGCATGCCCCATTTCGTGGTAGGCCACGACCCGGCGCTCCTCGGGATCGAGCAGGCTGCTCTTGCGTTCGAGCCCCGCGATGAGGCGTTCTACCGCCGCGGTGAAATCGTTCAAGTTGATCGCTTCGGCACCGCGCCGGGTGGCGACAATGGCCGCTTCGTTAACCAGGTTGGCCAGGTCGGCGCCGGTGAATCCGGTGGTGATCTCGGCGATACGCGCGCCATCGAGCCCTGGCTCTACGGTGACTTTCTGCAGATGAACCCTGAGGATCGCCTCCCGCCCTTTGCGATCGGGGCGGTCGATCAGAATCTGCCGGTCGAAGCGGCCGGCCCGCAACAACGCCGGATCGAGCACCTCTGGCCGGTTGGTCGCGGCCAGCAACACGACGCCCTCACGGGGATCGAAGCCGTCCAGCTCGGCCAGCAACTGGTTGAGGGTCTGTTCTTTTTCGTCATTGCCGCCCAGCGTACCGACGCCGCGCATCTTGCCCAACGCGTCCAGTTCGTCGATGAAGATGATGCAGGGCGCCGCCTGCCGTGCCTGTTCGAACAGGTCGCGTACCCGGGCAGCACCGACCCCGACGAACATCTCGACGAACTCGGAGCCGGAGATCGAGAAAAACGGCACACCGGCTTCACCGGCGATGGCTTTGGCCACCAGCGTCTTGCCGGTGCCTGGCGGGCCGACCAGCAAGGTGCCTTTGGGAATGTGCGCACCCAGGCGTGCGTATCGCTCCTTGTCCTTGAGAAACGAGACGATTTCCACCAGCTCGGCCTTGGCTTCATCGATACCCGCGACATCGGCGAAGGTGACCCCGGTGTCGCGTTCGACAAACACCCTGGCCCGGGATTTGCCGACATTCATCAGCCCGCCAAGGCCTTGTTTGTCCGCCATCCCGCGAAACAGGAAATTCCAGAACACCATGATCAGGACAAACGGCAACAACCAGCCCAACAGGCTGTTCATAAAGGTGTTTTCGGTGGTTCCGGTAAAACCGACGCCCGATTGAGAGAGTTCGGTCGCCAGCGCCGGATCGACCCGCACGGTGGAGAACCGGTCGTGTCCATCGATGGGCTCTTGCAACTTGCCGCTGATCTGGTCTTTGTCGACCCGCAAATCACTGACTTTTTGCTCGTTCAACAGCTGCAGGAATTGGCTGTAGGGCAGGGGCTGCACGGCCTGGCGCTCGCCAAAGAACATCTGCATGAGGCTCAGCACGATAAAAGCGATCGCGAAGTAGGACAGGTTCCACTGGTCGTTCTTTTTCATGGCCTTGGCTCAGCGTGAGAACGCAGGGTCGAATTGCCGGTCAGTTAGGCACTTGAACACCGCAATCCCTGTGGGAGCCTGTGTGGCGAGGGGGCTTGTCGGAACGCCGCATCGCCCCGTTCGGCTGCGAAGCAGTCGTAAAACCATTGCATGCGGTGTATCTGATACACCGCGATTGCAGGT
>NZ_AKJK01000129.1 GCF_000282375.1 Pseudomonas sp. GM50 | reverse complement strand
AGCCATTTCATTATTCGACCGAGTTGTAGGATCGGTACGCGGTCAACTGTGGGAGCGAGCCTGCTCGCGATGGGGCCAGAGCCAACAAAAAGCCCGCCCGATCTGCTGAGGATCGGGCGGGCTTTTTACGCCTGGGGTTCAATCAGACGCTTTACGGATACTGCTGAACCTGGCCCTGCTGCTGATATTCCTGACCAGGAATCGCCTTCAGGTTGACCTCGACGCGACGGTTCTGCGCCCGGCCATTCACATCACCATTGCTGGCAATCGGGTTATCCGGCCCGGCACCACGCGCCGACAGGTTGGCGCCGCTGACACCCTGGGAGGTCAGGTAAGTCGCCACACTTTGGGCGCGACGCTGGGACAGGTCCATGTTGTGCTGACGGCTGCCGGTGCTGTCGGTGTAGCCGACGATCTCGATCTGGTTCTGGTTGAACTCCTTGAGCGAGCCCGCCAGGCTGTTCAGCGGCTGGTAGAAGCTCGACGCGATGTTCGCCGAATCGGTGGCGAAGGTGATGTTGCCCGGCATGATCAGCTTGATCTGATCGCCCTGACGTTGCACTTCAACCCCGGTGTTGGCCATGCTGGCCCGCAACTTTTTCTCCTGCTGGTCGGCGTAGTAACCGTAACCGGCGGCAGAAGCGCCCACCACGGCGGCGCCAATCAGAGCGCCCTTGCCACGGTTATCGTGACCGATGGCAGCACCGGCCAGTGCACCGGCCAAGGCGCCGAGGCCACCGTATTTGGCGGTTTTGCTCATGCCCGTGGAGCCGCCATCAGCCTGACCCTGGTTGTCATAAGGGTTCTGCGATGCGCAACCGGACAACAAAGCCACAGCTGTAGCGACAATAATCAAACGACGCGAGGTGAACATGGAGAGCTCCTACTTTTTTGCATTCTGTGGTGCAGCGGACTTAAGCAATGAACCTTTGCGGGCGTTTGATCATGGCCAACGCCAAAAATTCCGTCGTGCCTTTCACAACTGCATCTTCAGGCTCGTACAAAGGGGTTACCGCGCATTTCATCGCCCAGACACGTGTCCGGACCATGACCGGTCACCACCGTCGCCTCTTCGTCGAGGGTATACAACCGCTGCTTGATCGACCGCACGAGAGTCGCCTGATCGCCTCCCCATAAATCCGTGCGCCCTACCCCGCGCTTGAAAAGCGTGTCACCGGCAATCAGCAGCTTAGCCTCTGAAAACCAAAAGCTCATGGAACCTGGTGTATGACCCGGCGTGTGCAACGCCACGCCACACCCGCAAGCCAGCTCTTCATCGTCGGCCAACCAACGATCTGGCGATGGCACGGGGGTGTAAGGCACGCCGAACATCTGGCACTGCATCTCCAGATTGTCCCAGAGGAATTGATCTTCTTTATGCAGATGCAGCGTCGCGCCGGTTTTCTCCTTCAACTGGCCAGAGGCGAGGAAGTGATCGAGGTGCGCGTGGGTGTGGATGATGCTGACCACTTTCAGGCCCAAGGCATCCAGGCGAGCGAGGATCAGTTCGTGGTTACCGCCCGGGTCGACGACGATGGCCTTCTTGGTGATCGGGTCGCCGATGATTGTGCAGTTGCACTGCAACGGGCCGACGGGGAAGGTTTCGCGGATGAGCGCTGGGGTCGGCGCGTTCATGGGAGGTCCTGATTAGTCAATTTCGAACAGGATACCAGCGCGCACTCCTCAAGACTCACTGGTGCACGCCGACACAGATTTACTGGACAGTTTTTTGACGCCATCAATTAAAAAATAATGGCCATGTGATATCAATTGACACTGACTCTGGTGCAAAATTACTTCTTTGTAGCGGCCACATACAGGACGGTCGCGGCTCTCTCAGGATATTAAAAAATGTCGTCTCCTTTCGGTTATGTTTTAACAAAGCCATCTTTTCTGACTGGTAATCAACAAGCCGACAGCCTGATCTACGGCACCTCCTGGCTGAGTCCTGACTTCGGTGGAGACATATTCGCGACACGACTGACTTACAGTTTCGTTCAACCGGGCCAGTCGTATTTCACGCCCAATTACAGCTCCCACAACGAGTTCCTGAACAGTTTCGCCCTGACATCGGCCCAACAAAACGCCGTGACCGCTGCGCTTGGCGCCTGGAGCGCGGTGGCTAACGTCAAGTTCACTCTGGTCAGTGACAACCTCAACACCGTGGGCGACTTGCGATTCGGCGGCTATTGGGGCATGGACGACGATGCCGCTGCCTGGGCCTACGTCCCCGACCGGACACCGTCGGGCGGGGATGTCTGGATCAGCCCGGACACGAACAACTCCGCCCCCGTCAAAGGCACCTACGACTTCATGACGTTCGTGCATGAAATAGGTCATGCCCTGGGTTTCAAGCATCCATTCGAGTCGAGCCAATCCAACAGTACGCTGATCTCGCCCCTGCTCGATGATACGCATTACACGATCATGAGCTACAACAATGCGTATTCCTACCAGCCGACGACGCCGATGCTGCTGGATATTCTCGCTATCCAGAAGATTTACGGCGCCAACATGCTTTGGCAAACCGGTAACAACGTCTATAGCTGGGCACCCGACCAATCAGTGTTCGAAACCATCTGGGATGCCGGCGGAAACGATACGATCGATGCCAGCAACCAGCAGGCGGCCGTCAGACTGAACCTGAATGAGGGTGAGTTCAGCAACATCGGCAAGGCATTCGTCGACATTGCGAATCTGGAACTGATCAATGACGGGCTGACGATCGCCTTTGGCGCCAAAATCGAAAATGCCACCGGTTCGGCCTTTGACGATGAATTGATCGGCAATGCGCTGGGTAACGTTCTCGATGGCGGTGCCGGCCAAGACACCATGATTGGCGGTGCAGGCAACGACGTTTATGTTGTGGATAACGCTGATGACGTGGTGGTGGAAACCAGCACCTCGCTGAGCGAAATCGACACGGTTATGTCGTCCATCAGCTACACCTTGGGCAGCAGTAGCAATCTGGAGAACCTGACCCTCACCGGTAGCGATAATCTGGACGGTACCGGTAATGCGCTGAGCAACCGCCTCGTCGGCAACGCTGGCAATAACACGTTGGACGGCAGCCTCGGCGCCGACGTGATGATTGGCGGTTCCGGCAATGACACCTACATCGTCGACAACCTCAAGGATGTGGTTACCGAGAGCAGCACCCTCGCCTCCGAAATCGACACCGTACGCTCCTCGTTCAGTTGGACCCTCGGTGCCAACCTGGAAAACCTCACCTTGACCGGCGGTGACAACACCAACGGTGTCGGCAATGCCCTGAACAACGTACTGACCGGCAACGTCGGCAACAACATCCTCAACGGCTTAGCCGGCTTGGACACGCTGAGCGGCGGCGCCGGCGACGACACCTACGTCCTTGACCAGGCCGGTGAACTGGCACTGCTGCAGGATGGCGTTGATCAAGGCAATGACCTGCTGTACATCAACTACGCATCAACCTTGGCCACCAACACTGTCGATCTCAGTCAAAGCAACCTGCAAAACGTCGAGGATGTCATCGTCACCGGGCTCGGTGAATTCACCGTGATCGGCAACGACCTGAACAACATCCTGATCGGCAACAACTATAACAACACCCTGCTGGGCGGCGCTGGCAACGACTGGCTGGATGGCTGGGCCGGGTCTGACAAGCTCATTGGCGGCAGCGGCGATGACACCTACGCCATTTACAACAATGGAGTGCATGTCACCGAACTGGCTGACGAAGGCCACGACCTGATTAGAACGGCGGTGAGCTACTACTTGGAAGACAACGTCGAGGATGGCTTGCTACTCGGTTCTGCAGCGCTGAGCCTCACCGGTAATGAACTGGACAACAGCCTCACCGGCAACGCCGCTGCCAACGTACTTGATGGCTGGGACGGAGCCGACACCCTCGACGGCGGTGCCGGCAACGACACCTACGTCGTCGACAATGTTGGCGATACAGTAATCGAACGAGGCACTTCGCTGGCCGAGATCGACACGGTGCTGTCGTCGATCAGCTACACCCTGGGCAGCAACCTCGAAAACTTGACCCTTATCGACTTCGACGACGTGAATGCTACCGGTAATGCGCTGAATAACCGCCTCGTAGGTAACCGCGGCGACAACATCCTCGACGGAGGCCTTGGCGCCGACGTGATGACCGACGCCAGCGGCAGCGACACCTACATTGTCGACAACGTCAAGGACGTGGTCGTCGAGACAGGTATCTGGACGTGGGATACCGACACCGTGCGCTCCTCGGTCAGCTGGACCCTGGGCGCCAACCTGGAAAACCTCACCCTCACCGGCAGCGACAACCTCAACGGCGTCGGCAACACCCAGAACAACGTGCTGACTGGCAACAGCGGCAACAACGTGCTCAACGGTGGTACGGGACTGGACACGCTGATCGGCGGCGCCGGCGACGA
This sequence comes from Pseudomonas sp. GM50, assembly GCF_000282375.1. Taxonomy (GTDB): domain Bacteria; phylum Pseudomonadota; class Gammaproteobacteria; order Pseudomonadales; family Pseudomonadaceae; genus Aquipseudomonas. Next base: position 204 of record NZ_AKJK01000129.1, on the reverse strand, counting down.
CACCTACGTCCTCGACCAGGCCGGTGAACTGGCGCTACTGCGGGAAACAACCGATCAGGGTCGTGACCTGCTGAACATCACCTACGCCTCGACCCTGGCCGGCAGCACCGTCGATCTCGGTCAAACCAGCCTACGAAACGTCGAGAACGTCACCCTCACCGGCCTCGGCGCCTTCACCGTGGTCGGCAACGACCTGAACAACAC
>NZ_AKJK01000128.1 GCF_000282375.1 Pseudomonas sp. GM50 | reverse complement strand
TTTTTGTTGTGCGCCCAGCATGGGCGCAATCTTGTGGGTGAAAGTCCCGCCGTAAGCTGACCACAGCGAACGAAGTGAAGCGCAACTGCACAAGGGCGACCGAGTGTGGGGAGGAAGCGTGGAGCGAAACCGCGAGCCGATGGACAAGAACCGGATATAAGGCGATGCCGACCAGGGCGAGCGAGCAACAAATCGCGAAGCTCTTGTGGTCAAAGGGCGGCAACGTAAATCCGGCGGTTGTGCGGGGAAGGATTGCGTTCTTACCTGGGGAGATCTCGCCTCGTGCCTGAAAGGGCGACGGTGTGAACCGGAGCGAGAAGTCAGCAGAGGCCGTAGTAGTCTTTTTTCTGACGAAGGGCCGAACGAGAGAAAGCGTTATAGGTCATGTTGATGCGAAAGACCGGAAGTCAGATGCCTGCCAAACGCGGGGCGGACGGAGATAAGGAGCGGTGAAACCGTGAGAGGTCCCGTCAGCGACGAGGTCGATCGCCCGCAAGATGAATCCGACAACGCAGGGCAAGGGCTGCTGGAGCAGGCCTTTGCGAGAGAAAACCTGAAGCGGGCATGGAAGCGGGTCAAGGCCAACAAGGGTGCAGCAGGAGTCGACGGTCTGGACATAGACCAGACGGCCGAGCATCTGTTGACCCAATGGGCCGCGATTCGTGAACAGCTTCTTTCCGGTGTCTACCGGCCCAGTCCGGTACGACGCGTAGTCCTTCCCAAGCCTGACGGCGGCGAGCGCGAGTTGGGTATTCCGACGGTCACCGACCGCTTGATCCAACAAGCGTTGTTGCAAGTGCTGCAACCGCTCCTTGATCCTGCTTTCAGTGAACACAGCTACGGCTTCCGTCCGAGACGTTGTGCGCAGGACGCCGTTCTGGCGGCTCAGCGTTACGTGTCCTCGGGTCGAAAAGTGGTGGTGGATGTGGATCTGGAGAAGTTCTTCGACCGGGTCGATCACGACATTTTGATGGATCGTCTACGTAAACGGATTTCGGATCGGACGGTTATCCGGTTGATCCGGGCGTATCTGGATGCGGGGACGCTGATCAATGGCGCGATCGAAAGAAGCCGCTGCGGGGCACCGCAAGGCGGCCCGCTGTCGCCATTGCTGGCGAATGTGCTGTTGGACGAAGTGGATCGGGAGCTTGAACGTCGAGGTCATTGCTTCGTGCGCTACGCCGACGATGCGAATGTGTATGTTCGCAGCCGGAAGGCAGGGCAGCGGGTGATGACTTTGTTGAAGCGCCTGTACGAAAAGCTGCACTTGAGCGTCAACGAGAGCAAGAGTGCGGTGGCGAGTGCGTTTGGTCGCAAGTTTCTTGGGTATGCCTTTTGGGCATCTCCACAAGGCGTCAAAAGAGCAGTGGCGGTCAAGGCGCGCAAGCAGTTCAAGCAGCGGGTACGCGAACTCACCTGTCGCTCAGGCGGTCGCAATCTGCGACAAGTTGTCGAGAATCTACGGCCTTATCTATTAGGCTGGAAAACTTACTTTGGGTTGTCGCAAACGCCGAAAGTCTGGCGAGGGCTGGACGAGTGGATGCGACACCGATTGCGAGCGATCCAGCTTAAACAATGGAAACGTGGCCCGACGATTTACCGCGAACTGCGAGCGTTGGGAGCCAGCAGCCAATCTGCCCGGAAAGTAGCGGCCAACTCTTATAGTTGGTGGCGTAACAGCCGCTTTGAGCTGAATCGAGTGCTGGATGTGGCTTGGTTCGATAGGCTGGGTCTGGTGCGACTCTCATAACCTCAATCTCTCGAACCGCCCGGTGCGGACCCGCATGCCGGGTGGTGTGGCAGGGGAGCGGCCTATGAAGGCCGTC
>NZ_AKJK01000127.1 GCF_000282375.1 Pseudomonas sp. GM50 | reverse complement strand
TCAACGGACCGGGTAATCAAGGCTGCCAAAACGAAAAGACCTTGAAAGGGATGGCCGTAAGGGCGAAACCATAAGCCGCCGTTACCGCAGCAACGGATATGTACACCATCAAAAATCCCGGCAGGCTATCAGGACGCCTTCGCGGGCAAGCCTCGCTCCTACGGGGGCCAAGTGACCCCTGAAGGAGCAAGACCAAACTCAGGCCAGGCTTTTGCTGACCACTTCAAACACATCGCTGGACAGTTGCCCCGAAGCGCGAATCCGCTCCAGCTCACCTTTCATCAACGCCTGACGAGCGTCGTCGTATTTGCGCCAGCGAGTCAGCGGCGCCAGTTGGCGAGAGGCGATCTGCGGGTTAAACCCGTTCAACTCGATCACCAGATCCGCCAGGAACCGATACCCGGAACCGTCGGCCGCGTGGAAGTTGATCAGGTTCTGCCCGGCAAACGCGCCGATCAGTGCCCGCACCTTGTTCGGGTTCTTGATCGTGAACGCCGGGTGTTGCATCAAGGCTTTGACTCGCTCCAGACCACCCGGCAACGTGCTGCCGGCCTGAACGCTGAACCACTGATCCATGACCAGCGGATTGTCCTTGAAGTGCTCGGCGAAGCTCGCCAACGCCGTGGCTTTCTGCTCTTCGAACGGCGAGTTGACCAACACCGCCAACGCCGTCAGACGCTCGGTCATGTTGTCGCTGGTGTCGAATTGTTCAAGGGTTGCCGCCAACACTTCCGGCTTGCCGCTGAGCATCAGGTACGACAGCGCAATGTTTTGCAGGGCACGACGGGCGAAATGCTCGGCCTCGGCCACATACGGCGTTTTCTTCGAGAGATCGCGATTGGCCTGATAACGCAGCCACAATGCCTCGAACAAGCCTTCAGCCAATTGCTTACGGGCAAACTCGCGGGCCGTGTGAATGGCGTCTACATCAGCCACTTCACTGATCTCGGTCAGATACGCCTCGCCCGGCAGCGAAAGCATTTCAGCGACCATGGCCTGATCCAGCGTCTCGTCGGACAGCACGGTACGCAGCGCTGCAACCAAACGCTGATCCAGTACCAGCGCCTCACCCTTCTGTTGCTGCTCGATCAACTCTTGCAGCACCTGCACCGACAATTGCTGACCGGCATCCCAGCGGTTGAAGCCGTCGCTGTCGTGCTGCATCAGGAACATCAGCTGATCGCGGTCGTACGGGAAGCTCAGTTTCACCGGCGCAGAGAAACCACGCAGCAACGAAGGCAGCGGCTTTTGCGCAATGTCGACGAAGGTGAAGGTCTGCTCGGCTTCAGTCACCGAGATAACCCGCGATGTGCCTTGAGCACTGGCTTCACCGGCAAGACGCAAGGCAATTTCACCGCCCTTGCTGTCCAGCAGGCCCAGTTCCACCGGAATCACGAACGGCAGTTTTTCCACCTTGTCCGGGGTTTCCGGGCAGCTCTGGCGGAAGGTCAGGCTGTAGGTTTTTGCCGCTGCGTCGTAGGACTCGCTCACCGCCAAACGAGGCGTGCCGGCCTGGCTGTACCAGCGCTTGAATTGAGTCAGGTCAACGCCGTTGGCGTCTTCCATGGCCTTGATGAAGTCGTCGCAGGTCACGGCCTGGCCGTCATGGCGTTCGAAATAAAGGTCGCTGCCTTTGCGGAAGCCTTCGGCACCCAGCAAGGTGTGGATCATGCCGACCACTTCCGAACCCTTTTCGTACACGGTCAGGGTGTAGAAGTTGGAAATCTCGATGAAGCTGTCCGGGCGCACGGCGTGGGCCATCGGGCCGGCGTCTTCGGCGAACTGATGGGTACGCAGGTACGCCACGTCCTGAATGCGTTTGACCGTGGCCGAGTTCATGTCAGCGGAGAAGCCGGAATCGCGGAACACGGTGAAACCTTCCTTCAGCGACAGCTGGAACCAGTCGCGGCAGGTCACGCGGTTGCCCGACCAGTTGTGGAAATATTCGTGGGCAACGATCGCTTCGACCCGCTGGTGCGCAGCATCGGTGGCGGTTTCGGCGCGGGCCAGCACGGCGCTGGAGTTGAAGATGTTGAGGCCCTTGTTTTCCATGGCGCCCATGTTGAAGTCGTTGACCGCGACGATCATGAAGATGTCCAGGTCGTACTCGCGACCGTAAACCTCTTCGTCCCAGCGCATGGACTTCTTCAGGCTGTTCATCGCGTGCTGACACTTGTCGATGTTTTCCGGCTCGACATAGATGCGCAGCGCCACGGAGCGCTCGGTCATGGTGGTGAAGGTGTCTTCGACGCACCACAGGTCACCGGCCACCAGCGCGAACAGGTAGGCAGGCTTCTTGAACGGGTCTTCCCAGGTCGCCCAGTGCCGGCCGTCTTCGCCGGGCCCCGAGGCAATCGGGTTGCCGTTGGACAGCAGCACCGGATAGCTGTGCTGTTCGGCGACCACCGTGGTGGTGAACGTGCTCATCACGTCCGGGCGGTCAAGGTAATAGGTGATCTTGCGGAAACCTTCGGCTTCGCACTGGGTGCAGAACATGGTGCCGGATTTGTACAGGCCTTCCAGGGCCGTGTTGGTTTCCGGGTGGATCCGGACGCTGGTGTCGACCGTGAAGCTTGTACTGGTCGGGTGCAGGGTCAGGTGATTCTCGGTCAGCTGATAGTCGGCGGCGCTCAGTTCGCGATCGGCCAACGTCACCGACAGCAGATCGAGTTGCTGGCCATCCAGCACCAGCGGCGGCAGGCCCGGGCCACGTTCAGGATTGCGGCGCATCACCAGTTGCGCATGGACCAGGCTGTGGTCCTCGAACAACTCGAAGGTCAGGTGCGTCTCGTCGATCAGGTACTCGGGCGCCTGATAGTCCTTCAGGTAGATCATCTTCGGTTGTTCGGTGCGCATACTGGAGTCCTTACTGATGCACGGCGAGCTGGTAGGCCGTGTATTTACGAATATTGATCACGCCGGTGTCGAAAATCAGGTACTGGCCCTTGATCCCCAGCAGCGTGCCTTCGGCAATCGGGTTCTTGTCCAGGTTGAAGCTGACAATCTTGGCTGGGTATTGCTCGATCGGATAGCGGATTTCCAGAGGTTCTACATCGGTAATTGTCTGGATTGCTTGTAGGCCAAATCGTTCCTGCAAATTTTGCAAACCTTGCGCGCAGCTCTCGAATAGCTGATCGCGAACCTGCGCCAAGTCCACAGATACGGCATCGCCCTTGAGTAAAGCACGCCAATTGGTCTTGTCGGCGACCTGGCTGCGGAACAGGTCTTCGACGAAACCGGACTGCTGACGGGTCGCGACGCGCATGATCGGCAAAGCCTGGCTGGCGCCCTGGTCGAGCCAACGGGTTGGCAGCTGGGTGGCGCGGGTAATCCCGACCTTGATCCCTGACGAGTTGGCGAGGTAAACCACATGGTCAGTCATGCAGAACTTTTCGCCCCACGCAGGCTCACGGCAGGTGCCGGCGTCATAGTGGCAACGTTCCGGGCTCATGATGCAGATGTCGCACTGGGCCAGTTTGGTCATGCACGGGTAGCAGTAACCCTGGCTGAAGCTGGTTTTGGTTTTGCGTCCGCAATGGGTGCAGTGGATCGCCCCCAGGTATTCCAGGCGCACCGTGGTGCCGATCAACGGATTGACCGGTACCTCGGCGTCGCCCAGACGAAAAGCGTACTGCACGTTCGGCCCGTCAAGGCGCGCCGACATTTTGCTGATTGCACCGCGGCCAATCTCGATCAATGGATGGCATCCGATTTGAACAGGATGTTTGGCACTTCGATCGACTTCGACGAGCACTCCTGCGGGCCCATGTAGCCGGTGCGCTCTTCTTCGGGCAGGTTCTGGATTTCCCAGGCGATCATCGCTTGCAGGGACAGTTCGCGCTGCTCGGCGGTGAGTTTGCCACCGTCGGACCATTTGCCGATTTCCACCGCCAGTTTCAGGCTCTGGTAGATATCCGGGGTGATGTTTTTGATCATTTCGTTAAAAGAGGACATCAAGGGCTCCGCGCTCTTTAATCACATAACAGTTTTAGACGGCCAGTTTACGGCGGTTGTACAAACCACCCAACAAACCGGTGAAGCATCCGATGAGTAACCCGCTGACGTGGGCCGCGTTGGCAATCTGGCCGAAGCCGATCATCGAGACCAGCCCCGACAGGCACACCAGCAACCACACCAGCATCATCACCAACACCCCTCGGGGCAGGCGATACGCCGGGTTCGGCGACAGAAGCTGAAAGATCCAGCAATGCCCAAGCAAACCGTACAGCACGCCGGACAACCCGCCAAACAGGCTAGGGCCACTGAAAAGGAACTGGGTGTAGTTGGACACCAGGCTAAACAGCAGCGTCAGGCCGATCAGGTTGATGCTGCCCTGCCGCGATTCGATGCGCCGCCCCAGCTCCCAGTACCACATGCCGTTCATGGCCAGGTGCAGGATGCCGAAGTGGATCAGCATCGGCGTGACCAGACGCCACCACTGCCCCGCCGCCAGGCTGTCGGCCAATGGCGTGAAATGAATGTATTCGCCGATCACACGGAAATCGAGGAAGGTCAGCCAGCGCATTGTCTCGAGGTTATCACCGAGCAACGTCACCACGCCGACAATCAGGCTCAGCAACAGCACCAATGCCGTGGCCTTGCTGTGACGCAACTGCTCAACCAGGCCCGGACGCTGCTGCGTCTGCGTGATCGGGATATCCAGTTGCTGATCGGGGTCCCCCGCCGGAAAGCGTTCGTACAATGAGCGCACGTCTTCGCTGATGTTGGCCGGCACCCACAGCACTTGCTCGCCCGCCTCTTCGCTGACCCGGTGGGGCACTTGCATGCGTTGCAGCAGTTTGACGAACCCGCTCAAATCCACCGCCAAAGGCAGGCGTAATACCGCCACCGCCGTCATTGCAGCACCTCCGGCCGCTCGACATCGACCCAGACAAATTTATGCGGGTCGAGACGGGTTTCCTGATCCAGACGATAAGCGACCAGTTTGCCGTAGAGCACCGCGCTGTAATCCAGGCAGGCCAGGTTCGGACGGATCGGCGCCGGTTTGCCGCTGCGCCAGTAGTGACCGACGAACAACATTGGCTCATCGATGCCGTAGCGCAGCAGGTTATCTTTTTCGCTGGACGACAGCGGCGTGCGGGCCACCGGTTCAGGCAAGGCGTCGGGCTGGAACACGATGTCTCCGTAGGTTTGCGGGTCGTCTTCCCAGAACTTGGTGCGGAAAAACGAGCGCGTCAGGCCGTCGCCGCTGGTCATGGTCAGCCCGTGGGGCAAGCGCATGTCGGTGCCGCGCAACAGGCGATCGAACACGGTGCAGGCAAAACTGCCCGGCACCGCGGAGGCCTGGAGGAAGTGCTCATCGATGCAACCGTCGGGGAACAACCCGCGCAACGGCTCGATCAGGCCGGCATCCCAGCAGGCATGCACCACGCGGAAACGCCCGGTATCGACGAACAAAGGCAGCTTATAAAACCATTGCAGGAAGTCATGCCATTCCGCGGGATGGTCTTCGAACTGGGTCAGGGTTTCCTTGAGCAGGCGCGCGTGGCGCGGCGTATGTTCACGCACGAACTGCTGGCCACTACCCGGCAGCGCCGGCGTGCTCCAGCCGAGGGCGTTGAATTCATGGTTGCCCATGATGCACAGCGCCTGGCCGGCCTCGACCATATCGTGGACGATGTGCAGCGCCTCGCGAATCCGCGGGCCGCGGTCGATGATGTCGCCGAGAAACACCGCCATGCGCGACGGATGCCGCCAGACGCCAGCGTGTTTGTGATAGCCGAGCCGGTCGAGCAAGTGCTCAAGGGTCAGAGCGCAACCGTGCACGTCACCGATCAGGTCGTAGCTACGCGCGGGATCGAGCATCAGTCGCCTCCACCACCCAACTTGCTGCCCCAGCCGAGCTTGGTCCGGCAGACTTCATAGTAGTTGTGGTCCAGCGGGTGAATCAGCCGCAGTTTCTGCGCTTTTTTGCTGATGGTGATGGTGTCACCGGGCGCGCAGGTGAAGTGATTCTGCCCGTCACAGGAAACTTGCGGGTAAATCTGCATATCTTTGGACACGACGATTTTCAGCTCACTGTTGCCATCGACCACGATCGGCCTGCCAGACAAGGTATGGGGGTACATCGGCACAATCACAATAGCGTCGAGCTTGGGATGCATGATCGGGCCGCCCGCCGACAGCGCGTAGGCGGTCGAACCGGTCGGCGTGGCGACGATCAGGCCGTCGGCCTTCTGGCTGCAGACGAACTGGCCGTCGATGTACAACTCGAACTCGATCATCCGCGTCGATTTACCGGGGTGCAGCACTACGTCGTTCAACGCATCGCCCTGGCCGATGGCCTCGGCGTGGCGCCGAACTTCGGCTTGCAGCAGGAAGCGGTTTTCCACCAGATAGTGGCCGTCGAGCACTTCGGCGACTTTGACTTCCAGCTCATCGGGGCGAATATCGGTCAGGAATCCCAGGCTGCCACGGTTGATGCCGAGCACCGGAATATTGTGTCGGGCCAGCGCCCGGGCGGCGCCCAGCAGGCTGCCGTCACCACCGACCACAATCACCATGTCACACACTTCACCGAGCATCTTGCGTGACGAAGTTTGCAGGCCATGACCCGGCAGGACTTCGGCGATGGTGTCTTCGAGGATCACGTGCAGGTGACGATCGAGCAGAAACCGTTTCAGTCGGCGGACGGTATCCAGCACCTGAGAACTGCCCAGGCGACCGATGATGCCGATATTACGAAATTGCTCCATGGGGCTCCTGCGAGGGTCTGCGGCGGCGAAAAACACGATTATGGGCGAAAGCGCGGCGTAGACAAAACCCTTTCAGCCACGAGTGAAGAGGCTATGCTCGCAAGATGATCCTATTTCCAGATTTGCTCCAGTTACCTCACCAGTTGCGCCACCCTGAAGTGCGCGACCTGGCTTGGGTCATCCTCGCGCCGCCGATGCTCAGCGTCACCCCGTGGCCGCAGCGTCATCCGCTGGCGGGCAGCGATTGGGTGCAGGCACCGGAGCGCCTGGAACACTGGCTCAGGCAACTGGATCGCGACAGCTACGACTTGCTGCACTGGCTGGCCCAGGCCAGGACCCGGCGGCTGGGTCTGTACTACGAGCGGCTGTGGCAATACGCCGTGCGACACGCGCCGGGCATCGAACTGATTGCCGCCAACATGCCGATCCGCCGTGAAGGCCACACCCTGGGTGAGCTGGACATGCTGCTGCGTGATCGCGATGGCGTGCATCACCTGGAACTGGCGATCAAGCTCTATCTTGGGCCACAGAACGGTGACGGCCATGACACCGCACAGTGGCTCGGACCGGGTTGCCATGATCGGCTTGACCGTAAACTGAAGCACCTGAGCCAGCATCAACTACCGATTTCCGCGCGGGTAGAAAGTCGTGCAGTGCTGGCGTCGCTGGATATCCAGCAGTTCAGTGCACATCTATGGCTGGGCGGCTATCTGCTCTATCCGTGGCCGGGGCAGTCCGAGTCACCGAGCGGCGCGCACCCTCAACATTTGCGCGGTAGCTGGCTGCATCAGAAGGACTGGGCGGATTTTGTCGTGCAACGCCCGTTCGGTCGTTGGCAACCCCTGCCCCGCCACGCCTGGCTGGCACCGGCGCACTATCCCGAAGAGCAGACCTGGAGCGCTGAACAGCTGAGTGCATGGCTGAGCGATCTGGACCCGCTGGCACCGGCGCAATTGATGGTGCGGCTGACAGAGAATGGCGAAGGAAATTGGGAAGAAGCCGAGCGGCTGTTTCTGGTGTCCGATCTTTGGCCGAATGTGCCGGGGAATGGTTGAGTTTTTGTGGTGAATGGACTGGCCCTATCGCGAGCAGGCTCGCTCCCACATTGGATCTCCGTATGGCGAAGATCCTTGTGGGAGCGAGCCTGCTCGCGATAGGGTCGACACGGTTCAGATAGACAACCGCAACGCCAGCGCCGCCGGCGTCACCATCAACACAATCCCGACCTACAGGTTCGGCAGCTGCTACAAGGGAAAGGTCACTGCTTTTTATGCTGCTCAACCCACTGCGCATACGCATCGATGAATTTCTGCAAGAACGGCCTGACCGACTCCGACAACTTGCCCGCCTCGTCGAACGCTGAACCGGCGCCACCCAGATAGGCTTCCGGCTGCTGCATGCACGGCACATTGAGAAACACCATGGACTGGCGAATATTGTGGTTGGCGCCAAATCCGCCGACGGCGCCTGGTGAAACGCTGATCACCGCGCCCGGCTTGCCGTTCCAGGCGCTCTTGCCGTAGGGGCGCGACCCCACGTCGATCGCATTCTTCAATGGAGCCGGCACCGAACGGTTATATTCCGGGGTCACGAACAGCACCGCGTCGGATGAGCTCACTTGTTGTCGGAAAGTGCTGTAGGCTGCCGGCGGTGATTCGCCATCGATGTCTTCGTTGTAGAGCGGCAAATCGCCGATTTCGACGATACTCAGCTTAAGATTGGCAGGCGCCAGTTCGGCCAGCGCCAGCGCGACCTTGCGGTTGATCGACGCTTTTCTCAGGCTGCCGACCAGAACGGCGATCTCGTAGACGTTGCTCATGGAAGATTCTCGACTGTCCGATGGGAAGAGCTTCTAGTTATAGATGATCAAATGACGATTCAACCAGTGGACGGCGGAAAAACGCCGCCCCTGACTATTTTTTTCCTGTAGGAAAACTTACCTCGCCCAACCACGGTCTACAGAACCGCAAATTGAGTGATTTATCTCCAGAGGTTCTAAGCAGATGGCAGCAGTACTCGTCGGTCAGTTCCATGCAAGAGACGCGGAAGGCCGCGTTTATTCCGTGCATGAGTTCCAGGAATCCACCCCGTCGCACGACGGCCTCGCCGGCTCGGTGCCTGTCACCACCTACAAGCTGGCCATTGGCGACCGAGTCAACAAACTCGACGACAACGAGTTTCTACTGGTGCAATCAGGTGTCACCCTCACTCGCGAACCTGAAACGAACGTGGCCTCATAACCCGCTGTTATGAGCAGAAGTCATATGCGCGCACTTGAGTTAGGATTCAGTCACTGACTCCCTCACCTGCTGAACATGGACTTCACGCATGCGTTTACGTCATATCGAAGTGATTCAGGCGCTATTGCAGACCGGCCACCTGGGCACCGCCGCCGAATGGCTGCAGCTGCCGGTGGCCGAGGTTGAACGCACCCTGCGTGACGCCGAGGATCAGTTGGGTTTCATGCTGTTTGCCAGCGTGCGTGGTCGCCTGCAAGCCACGCGCGAGGCGCGGGAGCTGCAGGTCGAGATCGCCCACGTCTACGAAGCCCTCGAACCGGTCCAGCGACTGGCCAGCAGTCTCAAGCAATATTTGGCCCCACCCCTGCGCATCATCTGCACCCCGCCTTTGGCGCAACAACTGTTGCCACACAGCATCGCGGCCCTGCGCCGGCGCCTCCCCGACGCACCTTGCACTCTCCTGAGCCAGCCGACCCGCGAGATCGTCAGAAGCCTGCTGCTGCGTGAAAGCGATCTGGGCCTGAGCCTGCATGACCCGGACCACGCCGACATCCATTGCCAGGTCATTGCTCAAGGCAAGCTCCAGCTGCTGGCGCCCCATGGCTGGCTGCAACCGAAACAGAAGTACATCTCGCTGCAAGACCTGGCCGGCCAGTCGATGGTCGGCCTGGAAGGTCACGATCCGTTAAGCCCGGCACTGGACAACAAGCTGCATGCGCTGCGCCCTGCCCCGGTCATCCAGACCCGGGTCCAGACTCATCAGATGATGCGCAGCATGGTCGAGGCCGGCGAAGGCCTGGCGATCGTCGACCCGTTTACCGCCCTCGGCGCCAAATCGGCCGGGCTCGATGCCTGCCCGCTGGCGCCTGCCATACCGATCAGCGTGTATGCCTTGAGCCTGAAGAGCGCCGAGCCATCACCGGCCGCTCAGGCATTGCTGGACATCATCACGGAACAAGCCGTGGCGATGCTGGCGAGCTGAGCGGGTTTTCCAGCTGATTATCGAACAGGCGATACCAGAACAACGCCACTTCGGCGGTGTTCGGATCGATTCCGCGGTAGCGCAGATGATCGATCCCGCCGACTGTGTAACCACAACGCTCATAGAGTCGGCAGGCCCCCAGATTGTTGTTCTGGGTTTCCAGCATGATGCCGGGCAGCTTCTTCTTGCGGCTCCAGAACTGCGCCACGTCCAGCAACGCCTTGGCCACGCCATGACGGCGTGCCGGTGCATGCACCGCCAATTCATCGATATGGGCGAAACCGTTCCAGTTGGTGCTGACCACCAAGTGACCCACCGGTTCGTCATCCAGATAGGCCATGAAAATCGCGCTGTCAGCGGCATCGCGAAAACTGCTGAATTCCTCGGGATCGATGCCGTAACACTTGCGATACGGGGTGATTGGCGTCACCGGCCACTGCGCCACAGGCTTGCCGATTTGCGCGGCACCATAGGCGGCGACTTCAAAACTGAAATCACTGCCCCAGATATAAGCCGCAAAACCCTCATCGGCGACACGCACCGAGAGGCCTGGGTATTTGGGATTCATGACGGGTTGCATAGTCGCAAAGGTCCTCATTCCTTGATGCAATCGACGGTGTAGTGCCGTCCATTGCCCTCGTCTTCGTGTTGCAAGCCATGCACATCGGCGACAAACCCGGGGAAGCTACTGTCGAACGTACGGGCAAACTTCAGGTAATCGATGATCGAACGGGTCGACTCGGTGAACCGCTCGCCGGGCATGATCAACGGGATCCCCGGCGGGTATGGCACCAGCATCACCGCTGCGATCCGCCCGTCCAGAGCATCGATCGAAACAGCCTCAACCTCCCCGCGTACCAATTGATCATAGGCGTCAGCCGGCTTCATCGCGACTTCCGGCAGCACCGTGTACATGCGCTTGAGGTGTTTGGCCGTGGCGTTGCTGCGATAACAGGCGTGCAATTGATCACAAAGATCGCGCAAACCCATGCCTTGGTAACGGGCAACATTGTGTTGTGCCACGCACGGCAGGCAGGTGGCCAGGCTGACATTGGCGTCGTAACTGCGCTTGAACTCCAGCAACTCGGTCAGCAGTGTGCTCCATTTGCCCTTGGTGATGCCCATGGAGAACAGCACCAGGAACGAATACAGCCCGGTTTTTTCCACGACCAGCCCACGTTCCCAGAGGAATTTGCTGACCACCGCCGCCGGAATCCCCCGCGCACTCAGGGCACCGCCCGCCGTCAAACCCGGCATCACCAACGTAACCTTGATCGGATCGAGCAGCACGTAATCATCGGTTACGCCGCCAAAGCCGTGCCAATCGGCGTCGGGTTGCAGCAACCAGTCTTCGGTGACCACCTGCTCGATATCTTCGGCCGAGGGTGGTTGCCAGATGGAAAACCACCAGTCATCGGCGGCGATATGCTGGCGCAGATTGGCCAGGGCCCGGCGAAAACTCAGGGCCTCGTCGAACATTTCCTGCAACAGCGAACGACCGGCCGGCCCTTCCATCATCGCCGACGCCACGTCCAGCGAAGCGATGATGCTGTACTGCGGCGAGGTCGAGATGTGCATCATGAATGCTTCGTTGAAACGGTCGCGATCCAATTGCCGCGCACCGCCGTCCTGAACGTGAATCATCGACGCCTGGCTGAACGCTGCCAGCAATTTGTGCGTGGAGTGCGTAGTGAACACCAACGGGCTGTCTTCGCTACGGGAAGTGCCCATGCCGTAACGGCCGGCGAAGAACTCGTGGAACGCCGCGTAGGCGTACCAGGCCTCGTCGAAATGCAGCACTTCGACGCTATTGCCCAGGCTCTGCTTGATCAGCTCGGCGTTGTAACACAGGCCGTCGTAAGTCGAGTTGGTCACCACCGCCAACTTGACCTTGGGTTCTCGGCCCTGGGTCAGCGGGCTCGCATCGATCTTGGCCTGGATCGACTCACGGCTGAACTCACTGAGCGGAATCGGGCCGATGATCCCCAGCTCATTGCGCTCCGGGCACAGGTACAGCGGGATCGCGCCGGTCATGATGATCGAGTGCAACACCGACTTGTGGCAATTGCGATCCACCAGCACCAGGTCATCGCGGGCCACCATGGAATGCCAGACAATCTTGTTGGCGGTCGAGGTGCCATTGATCACGAAAAAGGTGTGATCGGCGCCGAAATTGCGCGCCGCGCGCGCTTCCGCCTCGGCCAGCGGGCCGGTGTGATCGAGCAGCGAACCGAGTTCCGGTACTGACACCGACAAATCCGAACGCAAGGTGTTTTCCCCGAAAAACTGGTGAAACGCCTGCCCCACCGGGCTCTTGTGATACGCCACGCCACCGCCATGGCCGGGCGTGTGCCAGGAATAATTGGAGTCGGCGGTGTGCTGCACCAGCGCCTTGAAGAACGGCGGTAACAGACCGTCCAGATATTTGCGCGCCGCGCGGGCAACCTGACGGGCGAGGAAGGGCACGGTGTCTTCGAACAAATAAAGAATGCCGCGCAGCTGATTGAGCTCCGCCATGGCATCGGCCGGGGCATTTTCCAGGGTCACCTGCTCGCCCAGGGCAAAGATCGGCAGGTCCGGCGCCCGAACCCGTGCCAGGCGGATCAGCTCGGCCATGTTATGTAGAAGATGAGCATGGGTGCTGGCGTCTTCGGCGGCAATCAACATGCAAGAGAGGCCGTGATGAGTCGAGGCGACCAGACGCCCTTCGTTGTAATCGACCGCCGAGACGATGCTGAAGCCTTCCTGCTCCAGCTCCCGGGCGATGCCACGCACACGATCACCGGCAACGGTGTCGGCTTTGATGTCGCGGTGGACGATCAGGACCGGGAATTTCAAATCTTTATACATGGGGCTCGGTGTCCTGAGGCGGCAGACCATGGCCTGCCAATAACCTCAGGGTAGAGGGTTGAAGCGCATGTGGCGAGCGGGATGCCCTGAAGTGGGTCGGCGGGCGCACCAGCAAGTGGCCTGACAGCCCGGATGAGGGAGAATTTCTGTAATGGAGTTTTTGGAGGAGCAGGTTTTTTGTGGCGAGGGGGCTTGCCTGTGGCGAGGGGGCTTGCCCCCGCTGGGTCGCGAAGCGGCCCCGGATTTTGTCAGATTCACCGCATTGGCAGGTTTTACGACTGCTGCGCAGCCGAACGGGGGCAAGCCCCCTCGCCACAAAAGCCCTTCCGCTCGAGGGGCTCAGGCCTGAGCCTTGGCCTCGGCCAATTGTTGCCAAAGCGACGGAGCGCCAGCGGATTTTGCGATGGCTTCCAGACGCGCAACGTGTTGGGCCAGATCTTCTTCACTCGCACGGATGATCCGGGCCGGCTGACGATCGGCCGGCAAACGACGGATTTCGGTGGCGGAGTTATCCGCGCCCTCACCTGAACCATTGCCATCGGACGCGTTGCCGGCCAGCGACAGGCTGGTCTGGCCGCCGGTCATGGTCAGGTAAACGTCGGCGAGAATCTCGGAGTCGAGCAAGGCGCCGTGCAGCTCACGGCCGGAGTTGTCGACGCCATAGCGTTTGCACAAGGCGTCGAGGCTGTTGCGCTGCCCCGGGTGACGTTCCCGGGCCATCATCAGGGTGTCGAGGATCGAGCAGTGTTGCGTGATGTCCGCGCGGTCGTGGTGGCCCATGAGGGCGAATTCGTTGTTGATGAAGCCAACGTCGAACGCCGCGTTATGGATGATCAGCTGCGCGCCCTTGATGAACTCGAAGAACTCATCGGCCACTTCAGTGAAACGCGGCTTGCCCACCAGGAATTCGTTAGTGATGCCGTGGACGCCGATGGCGCCTTCATCACTCTCGCGATCCGGTTGCAGGTAAACGTGGAAATGCCGACCGGTCAGGCGCCGACCGATCAACTCGACACAACCGATTTCGATAATCCGGTGGCCGTCGGTCACCGGCATGCCGGTGGTTTCGGTATCGAGTACAACGGATCTGGTGGCCATCAGTGCTCAGCTCTCAACGGGTCAATCGTGCAAAAGCGGCGATGTTAACACGCTCGCCGGGGTCTTTCAGATACACCGTGTTGCGCCAATCGCGAGCAGGCTCGCTCCCACATTGAATTCGAGGGATCACAGATTTTGTGCTCAACGAAGATCAAATGTGGGAGCGAGCCTGCTCGCGATTGGCCGCGCCACGGTGCCATGCCGGAATCAAGCCTGCTTGTACCCACGCACTTCATCAACGCCACGGTTGGCCAGTTGGTCGGCCCGTTCGTTGCCGTGATGGCCGATGTGCCCGCGCACCCATTTCCAGGTGACGTTGTGGCGGTTGACCTGTTCGTCGAGCAGCTTCCACAGATCGGCGTTTTTCACCGGCTCCTTGGCCGCGGTTTTCCAGCCGCGTTTCTTCCAGTTGGCCATCCACTCGTTGATGCCTTTCATCACGTACTGGGAGTCGGTCACCAGTAACACGTCGCAGGAGCGCTTGAGCTCTTCCAGGCCACGAATCGCGCCCATCAACTCCATGCGGTTGTTGGTGGTGTTGGCTTCGCCGCCCCAGAGTTCTTTTTCAACGCCCTTGCACACCAGCAACGCGCCCCAGCCGCCCGGGCCAGGGTTGCCCTTACAGGCGCCATCGGTGAAGAGTTCTACGCTATCGCTCATGCCAATCTATCCAGAAAATGCGGTGGCTCGCCGATCGGTGACCGACGATGCCCGAGGCCGGGGCGAACCCGGCCGGGAAAATAAAATGTGTATTACGGTTCGAGGTGGCGACGGTTGACCTTGGCCATCGGCAACGGAATCAACTTGCCCATCGGTTCGCGCCGCTCCTGGCGCACCGGCCGCAGGCCCACCACGATCTTGCGCGCGACCAATAAATAGAAGCCACCACCGGACAATTGCCAGTCACCCGCCTTGCGTTCCCAACCGGCCAGACGGGCTTGCCAGGCAGGCGACGCAAGGGGCGGACGATAGCACCCGAAGCGGCGTTTCTCCAGCGCGAAACCCAGCAGGTTCAGCCAGTCGGCGACTCGCGATGGCGAAATGCAGCGGGCCTTGCGCAAGGCGTCATGGGCGAACACACGACGAAGGCCCCAGCTGCTCCAGGGGTTGATCCCGACAATCAGCAGATGCCCGCCAGGGCGCACGCTGCTCGCCGCTTCGCGCAGCAAACCGTGGGGCGACAGGCAAAAATCCAGCCCATGCTGCAACACCACCACATCGGCGGCGTGCTCGCTCAAAGGCCAGGCCTGCTCTTCGCAAACAATCTCGACCCCTGGCAACGGCGCACCGAGTCGCACATTGCGCTGGACCTGTGGCGCCGACGGTGGTGTCTGCGCCGAGGGGCCGTAATGCACCAGGTAGCCGCCGAAGAAGCGCCCCAACTCGTCTTCGAGCATGCGCCGTTCTTCGTCCAGCAGAAATTGCCCGATGGGCCCGGACAGCCATTCACGGGCTGCGCTGATCAATGTCAGCCACTCAGGATCGGCCTGAGCGAACGCTTTATCGGTCATTGCATTCTCCAACGCGCCAGGAAGTTCTAAGATGCGCCAATGTTTTCCGCTTGGCGAATCCGACGATGATACAGATCAGTGCCCTGCCCGCCTTCACCGACAACTACATCTGGTTGTTACAAGACCACAGCACCCAGCGCTGCGCCGTGGTCGATCCGGGCGATGCCGCGCCAGTACAGGCCTGGCTCGCGGCGCACCCGGGTTGGGTGTTAAGCGATATTTTGATCACTCATCACCATCATGACCATGTCGGCGGCGTCGAGCGGCTGAAAAAAGCGACAGACGCGACAGTCTACGGCCCGGCCAGTGAAAGCATCCCGGCGCGGGACGTGGCGCTCAAGGACAACGACCGCATCAGCGTGCTGGGCTGGGACTTCGATGTCATCAACGTACCGGGCCACACCCTCGGACACATTGCCTTTTATCACCAGGGCCATTTGTTTTGCGGTGACACCCTGTTCGCCGCCGGTTGCGGACGCCTGTTCGAAGGCACGCCGGAGCAAATGCATCACTCACTGAGCCGCCTCGCGGCGCTG
This sequence comes from Pseudomonas sp. GM50, assembly GCF_000282375.1. Classification (GTDB taxonomy): domain Bacteria; phylum Pseudomonadota; class Gammaproteobacteria; order Pseudomonadales; family Pseudomonadaceae; genus Aquipseudomonas. Next base: position 23,321 of record NZ_AKJK01000127.1, on the reverse strand, counting down.
CCCGAAGACACGCTGGTGTACTGCACTCACGAATACACCTTGAGCAACCTGAAGTTTGCCGCAGCGGTCGAACCGGGTAATCCGGACACCGCCGCACGTCTGGAAAAAGTCACCGCACAGCGTGAAGCCGGAATCATGACGCTGCCCTCTACTCTGGCGCTTGAAAAGCGTACCAACCCATTTTTGCGTGTCGGCGAAACATCCGTTAAAGAAAAAGTGGACGAACGGAATGGAACCCAAAACCGGGCTCCGAGTGCGGTTTTTGCTGCTCTACGTGCCTGGAAAGATAAGTTCTAAGTAGCCATCACGTTGGTACAAAAATTCTGAATGGTTGACCGCAGGGGGTACGCTTTCTAGAATCGCCCGACATTTTTGCCCGGAACTTACTTCCAGCCAATGTCGTCACCTATTCGTAAAGCCATCAATTCAGACGCATTGACCCGCTTGGCTCAAGCCATCGCGGTGGCTGTGTCCGCCACTTTGGCGGGCTGCTCGAGCCATGTGCCGCAGACCGAAGCGACACACACTCCGAATATCGCCGCTCGAGCCAAGCAGAAACCTATCTGGCTCAGCGAAAAACCAACACCACAAATTCCACAGGACGTCTGGGAGCGCATGCGCCAGGGCTTCCAGTTGCAGGACAACCTGGGTGTCAACCCGCGCATCGAGCAACAGCGCCTGTGGTTCGCCAGTAACCCGTCCTTCCTCGAAAATGCCGGCGAACGCGGCAGCCTCTACATTCACTACATCGTCGAACGCCTTGAAGAACGCAACATGCCGCTGGAACTGGCGCTGTTGCCGGTAATTGAAAGCGCCTACAACCCGATGGCCTATTCACGGGCCGACGCGGTGGGTCTTTGGCAATTCATTCCGTCCACCGGGCGCTACTTCAACCTGCGTCAGACCCGCTTCTATGATGGCCGTCGCGACATCACCGCCTCGACCACCGCGGCCATGGATTACCTGACCCGCCTGCACGATATGTTCAACGGCGACTGGCTGCTGGCCCTGGCGGCCTACAACGCCGGCGAAGGCACGGTCAGCCGGGCCATCGAGCGCAACGAACGACTCGGCCTGCCAACCGACTACTGGAACCTGCCGCTGCCAGCGGAAACCCAGGCCTATGTGCCGAAGCTGCTGGCCCTGTCGCAAGTGGTCCTGGCACCCGACGCCTATGGCGTGAACCTCAACCCGATCGCCAACGAACCGTACTTCCAGGTCGTCGAAATCAACCAGCGCATGGACCTGTCCAAGGTTGCCGCGGTGGCCAATATCGACGAAGACGAACTGTTCCAGCTCAACCCGGCCTTCAAGCAGCGCACCACCATCGACGGCCCCCAGCATCTGCTGGTGCCAACGTCCAAGGCGCAACTGCTGACCGCCAGCCTGTCGACCATGCGCCCTGAAGAGTTGATCAGCCAGCGATCGCTCAAGCCGGTGTTCGAAGGTGCAGACGACAGCGAAATCGCCAGCCTCAAGCGCGCCTATCGGGTCAAACGCGGCGACAATCTGGGCACCATCGCCAAGGCCAACAAGGTCGAGGTCAAAGACCTGCAACGCTGGAACAAGCTGAACGGCAAAGACCTCAAGGTCGGCCAGACCCTGGTGATGCAGGACACCACCAAGCGCAAATCCGGACGCGTCAACACCGTGGTCGCGGCGAACAGCAAGACCAACGGCAAGGTAACCAACAAGACGCAACAGACCCAGTACAAGGTCAAGCAAGGCGACTCGCTATACATGGTCGCCAAACGCTTCAACGTTGAAATGCAGCACCTCAAGCGCTGGAACCCTCGGGTTGGCCAGGCGCTGAAGCCGGGGCAGATGCTGACGGTTGCTTCGCCGCATTAAACAGCACGCCCTGTCGAGGGGCTTTTGTGGTTTGAGCGCTGTTGTGGTGAGAGGGCTGTTGTGGCGAGGGGGCTTGCCCCCGTTGGGTCGCGAAGCGGCCCCGGCATTTTTTCAAATCCACCGCATTCGCAGGATTTACGACTGCTGCGCAGCCGAACGGGGGCAAGCCCCCTCGCCACAACAGCCCCCTCGCCACAGGCAAGCTCCGTCAGTACAGACAAGCTCCCTCACCACAGGTTTTGCGATCCGCCGGCCCATCACACAACAATTAACAACGCATTAACCCCCCGTCTTTTTCCTGTCGATACAAGCTGTTACTGTACGGCCCACAAAGCCCAAGCCGCCTGGATCGGATCTCTGACTTGAAGCGTCCCCTCCTCCTGCTCCTGATCAGCCTGGCCTTGAGCTCCCCCGCAAGCGCGACGATCAGCGAAAGCCATGGTTATGCGCAGTTCGGCACGCTCAAGTACCCGGCCAGATTTACCCACTTCGACTGGGTCAACCCGCAAGCGCCCAAGGGCGGTACGTTGCGGGTGATGGCATTTGGCACCTTCGATACGCTCAACCCATACACCTTCAAAGGTTCGAGCCCGGTTTCCACCGCCAACTTCCTGCAATACGGCATCAACGAGCTCAATGAACCGTTGATGGTCGGCACCGGCCAATACGCGCCCTCCGGCGATGAGCCGACCTCCAGTTATGGCCTGATTGCCCAATCGGTGGAATACAGCGAGGACCGCAGCTGGGTGGTGTTCAACCTGCGCCCCGAAGCGCGTTTCCACGATGGCACACCGATCACCGCTTACGACGTGGCGTTCTCTTATCGTTTGCTGCTCAAGGAAGGTCACCCGCAATACCGCACCAACCTTCAGGAAGTGTCGCGGGTCGATATCCTCAACCCACGGCGCATCCGTTTCGTCTTCAAACGCTCCGGTAATCCGCTGCTGATCCTGCGCCTGGGCGAGTTGCCGGTGTTGCCCCAGCATTACTGGGAAGGTCGCGATTTCAAGGCCACCACCTTCGAGCCGCCATTGGGCAGCGGGCCGTATCGCATCACCTCGGTAACGCCCGGGCGGCAGATCGTCTTCGAACGGGTCAAGGATTACTGGGGCAAAGACCTGCCGGTCAATCGCGGCAAGTACAACGTCGATCGCATGGAAGTCGAGTTCTACCGTGACAGCGACGTGGCTTTCGAAGCGTTCAAGGCCGGTGAGTTCGACATCTACATCGAACACCAGGCGAAGAACTGGGCCAACGGTTACAACTTCCCGGCCGTGCGCCGTGGCGATGTGATCAAGGCGCAAATCGCGCACCAGATTCCCACCCAGAGCCAGGGCCTGTTCATGAACACCCGGCGACCCACTTTCGCCGAGGCCAAGGTCCGCGAAGCGCTGGGGCTGATGTTCGACTTCGAGTGGACCAACCGCACGCTGTTCAGCGGCGCCTACAAGCGCGCCATGAGTTATTACCCCAACAGCGAGTTCTCCGCGACCGGGCTGCCAGTCGGTCATGAGTGGCTGCTGCTCAAGCCCTATCGCGATCAGTTGCCCGCCAAGCTGCTCACCGAGCCGTTCAGCCTGCCGCAGACCGAAGGCCGCGGCATTCCGCGGGAAACCATGCGCAAGGCCCTGGAGCTGCTCGCCGAGGCCGGCTGGAAGCTCAACGGTCAGCGACTGCAGAACACCATCGGCCAACCGTTGCGTTTCGAGATCCTGCTGGTCAACCCGAACCTGGAGCGCATCCTTCAGCCCTACGTCGAGAACCTCGCCAGTATCGGCATCGACGCACGGCTGCGCACGGTTGATCGCGCCCAATACAAACAACGCCTCGATCAGTTCGATTTCGACATGATCCTGATGCCCCTCAACCAGACCCTCAGCCCGGGCCTGGAGCAATGGCAGTACTTCCACTCCAGCCAGGTCGGGGTCAAGGGCAGCAAGAATTACGCAGGTATCGCCAACCCGGTGGTCGACCATTTACTCGAACAACTGCTCGCCGCCCAGACCCGTGATGCACAAGTCGCCGCCGGCAAGGCGCTGGACCGGGTGCTGCTGTGGCAGCACTACATCATTCCCAACTGGTACCTCAATTATCACCGCCTGGCCTACCGCAACCGGTTCGCCTTCGTCACTACGCCGCCCTACACCCTGGGCCTGAGCGCGTGGTGGCTGAAATCTTCGGAGAAAGATCAATGATCCCCGTACGCGCCTTGCTCTTGCAGGCCAGCGGTCTGTTGTTCGCCGGGCTGGCCTGCGCCGCCCCGCAACATGCCTTGACCCTGTACAACGAGCCGCCGAAATACCCGGCAGACTTCAAACACTTCGATTACGTAAACCCCGACGCCCCCAAGGGCGGGATCTTCCGTCAGGCCGGGTTCGGTGGCTTTGACAGCCTCAACCCGTTCATCAACAAAGGCGTGCCGGCCGACGACATCAGCATGATCTACGACACCCTGGCCAAACAGGGTCTGGATGAGCCGTTTACCGAATATGGCCTGATCGCCGGCAAAATCGAGAAAGCCCCGGACAACAGCTGGGTGCGCTTCTACCTGCGTCCCGAAGCACGCTTCCACGACGGCCACCCGGTGCGTGCCGAAGACGTGGTGTTCAGCTTCCAGACCCTGATCAAGGACGGCGCCCCGCTCTACCGCGGCTATTACAGCGACGTGGAAGAAGTGGTCGCCGAAGACCCGCTCAAAGTGCTGTTCAAGTTCAAGCACAACAATAACCGCGAATTGCCGCTGATCCTCGGCCAGTTGCCGGTGCTGCCCAAGCATTGGTGGGCCACCCGCGACTTCAACAAGGGCAACCTGGAACTGCCGCTGGGCAGCGGCCCGTACAAAGTCAGCGAAGTGAAGGCCGGACGTTCGGTGCGCTATGAGCGGGTCAAGGATTACTGGGGCAAGGACCTGCCGGTCAATCGTGGCTTCTACAACTTCGACGTGCTGACCACCGACTACTACCGCGACAACACCGTCGCGCTGGAAGCACTCAAGGCCGGTCAGTTCGACTACTGGCTGGAAATGGCCGCGAAAAACTGGGCCAAGGCCTACAACATTCCGGCAGTGACCGAAGGCCGGCTGATCAAGGAAGAGATCGCCAACGGCAACCCCACCGGCATGCAAGGCTTCGTGTTCAACCTGCGCCGCCCGGTGTTTCAGGATGTGCGTGTGCGTCAGGCACTGACCCTGTTGCTGGATTTCGAATGGACCAACAAGCAACTGTTCAACGGTGCTTACGCGCGCACCCGCAGTTACTTCGAAAACTCGGAAATGGCCGCCACCGGCCTGCCGGACGCAGATCAACTGGCGATCCTCGACCCGTTCCGCGGCAAGATTCCCGAGCAGGTGTTCAGCGAGGCGTTCCAGAACCCGGTGACCGACGCCAGCGGCATGATCCGCACCCAGCAGCGCAAGGCCTATCAACTGCTGCAAGAGGCGGGCTGGCGGATCGTCGATGACAAGATGGTCGACGCCACCGGCAAACCGGTGACCATCGAATTCCTGCTGGCCCAGACCGAGTTCGAGCGGGTGCTGCTGCCGTTCAAGCGCAACCTCAGCGACCTGGGCATCGACCTGGTGATCCGCCGCGTCGACGTCTCGCAATACATCAACCGCGTGCGCTCCCGGGATTTCGACATGATCGTCGGCAGTTTCCCGCAGTCCAACTCGCCGGGTAACGAACAGCGCGAGTTCTGGATGACTGCCGCTGCCGACAAACCGGGCAGCCGCAACTCCATGGGCCTGAAAGACCCGGTGGTGGATCAACTGGTCGAGCAACTGATCAACGCCGACTCACGCCAAAGCCTGGTGGCCCACGCCAGGGCGCTGGACCGGGTGCTGCAATGGGGCTATTACGTGATCCCCAACTGGCACATCAAGACTTGGCGCGTGGCGTACTGGAGCCACATCGGCCACCCGAAGGTTTCGCCCAAATATGACATCGGCATCAATACCTGGTGGGTCAAGCCCAACGCGACATTGCCGATAGAAGTCGAAACCAAACTGCAAGCCGACCCTGCGGGCACGGAGTAATCAGATGCTGGCGTATATTTTTCGGCGACTGCTGCTGATCATCCCGACCCTGCTCGGCATTTTGCTGATCAACTTCGTGATCATCCAGGCCGCTCCCGGCGGGCCGGTGGAACAGATGATCGCCAAGCTCGAAGGCTTCGAAGGCGCCACCAGCCGCATTGCCGGCGGCGGTGCCGAGGTGTCGGTGGCAGGTTCCGCCTATCGCGGTGCACAGGGCCTGGACCCGGCGCTGGTCAAGGAAATCGAGCACATGTACGGCTTCGATAAATCGGCGCCGGAACGTTTGTGGATCATGATCAAGAACTACGCCACCCTGGATTTCGGCGACAGCTTCTTCCGCGACGCCAAGGTCATCGACCTGATCAAGGAAAAGATGCCGGTGTCGATCTCCCTGGGGCTGTGGAGCACGCTGATCATGTACCTGGTGTCGATTCCGCTGGGGATCGCCAAGGCGACGCGACACGGCAGCCACTTCGACGTCTGGACCAGTTCGGCGATCATCGTCGGTTACGCGATCCCGGCGTTCCTGTTCGCCATCCTGCTGATTGTGGTGTTCGCCGGCGGCAGCTATTTCGACTGGTTTCCGCTACGGGGCCTGACTTCGAACAACTTCGACGAGCTGAGCACCGGCGGCAAGATCCTCGATTATTTCTGGCACCTGGCACTGCCGGTGACCGCACTGGTGATCGGCAACTTCGCAACCATGACACTGCTGACCAAGAACAGCTTCCTTGATGAAATCAACAAGCAATACGTGGTCACCGCCAAGGCCAAGGGCCTGACCCGCCATCGCGTGCTCTACGGCCATGTGTTTCGCAACGCCATGCTGCTGGTGATCGCCGGTTTCCCGTCGGCGTTCATCGGGATCTTTTTCACCGGCTCGTTGCTGGTTGAGGTGATTTTCTCCCTCGACGGCCTCGGTTTGATGAGTTTCGAAGCGGCGATCAACCGCGACTACCCGATTGTCTTTGGCACGCTGTTCATCTTCACCCTGCTGGGGCTGGTGGTGAAATTGATCGGTGACCTCACTTACACCTTTGTCGACCCGCGCATCGACTTCGAAAGCCGGGAGCATTGAGATGAACCTGTCCCCTCTCAATCGCCGACGTTTCGAACTGTTCAAGGCCAACAAGCGTGGCTGGTGGTCGCTGTGGCTGTTCCTGATTCTGTTCGGCGCAAGCCTCGGTGCCGAACTGATCGCCAACGACAAACCGCTGGTGGTGCACTACGACAACGCTTGGTACTTCCCGGCCCTCAAGCGCTACCCGGAAACCGCGTTCGGTGGCGAATTCCCGCTGGAAGCCAACTACAAGAGCCCGTACATCCGCGAACTGCTCAAGGCCAAGGACGCCTGGGTGGTGTGGGCGCCGATCCCCTACAGCTATCAGAGCATCAACTACGACCTGAAAGTCCCGGCCCCGGCGCCGCCTTCGGCCGATAACCTGCTGGGCACCGACGATCAGGGGCGCGATGTGCTGGCCCGGGTGATTTACGGCTTCCGGATTTCGGTGCTGTTCGCTTTGACGCTGACCATTCTCAGCTCGATCATCGGCGTGATCGCCGGGGCCTTGCAGGGTTTTTATGGCGGCTGGGTCGATCTGGCCGGGCAGCGTTTTCTGGAGATCTGGTCCGGGTTGCCGGTGCTGTACCTGCTGATCATTCTGGCCAGTTTCGTGCAGCCAAATTTCTGGTGGCTGCTGGGGATCATGCTGTTGTTCTCGTGGATGAGCCTGGTGGATGTGGTGCGCGCCGAATTCCTGCGCGGTCGTAACCTGGAATACGTGCGCGCGGCGCGGGCGCTGGGCATGCAGAATGGTGCGATCATGTTCCGCCACATCCTGCCCAACGCCATGGTCTCGACCATGACCTTCATGCCGTTCATCCTGACCGGCGCCATCGGCACCCTGACCGCCCTGGATTTCCTTGGCTTTGGCCTGCCGCCGGGCGCGCCGTCCCTGGGTGAACTAGTGGCCCAGGGCAAATCCAACCTGCAAGCGCCGTGGCTGGGTATGAGTGCGTTTGCGGTGCTAGCGCTGATGTTGAGTCTGCTGGTGTTCATCGGCGAGTCCGCTCGCGATGCCTTCGACCCGAGGAAGTGAAATGAATCAGGACAATCTGATCGAAGTGCGCGACCTGGCCGTCGAATTTGTCGTCGGTGAACGCGTGCAGCGGGTGGTCGAAGGCGTGAGCTTCGACATCAAGCGCGGCGAAACCCTGGCGCTGGTGGGCGAAAGCGGCTCCGGCAAATCGGTGACCGCCCACTCGATCCTGCGACTGCTGCCCTACCCGCTGGCTAGGCACCCGTCCGGCACCATCACTTATTCCGACCGAAACCTGCTGGATCTGAAAGAGAAAACCATCCGCCACATCCGCGGCAACCGGATCGCGATGATCTTCCAGGAGCCGATGACTTCGCTCAATCCACTGCATTCGATCGAGAAGCAGATCAACGAAGTGTTGGGCATCCACAAAGGCCTGACCGGCAAAGTCGCAACCAAGCGCACGCTGGAACTGTTGGAGATGGTCGGCATTCCTGAGCCGGAGAAGCGTCTCAAGGCCCTGCCCCACGAGTTGTCCGGCGGCCAGCGCCAGCGGGTGATGATCGCCATGGCCCTGGCCAACGAGCCGGAATTGCTGATCGCCGACGAACCGACCACCGCCCTGGACGTGACCGTTCAACTGAAAATTCTCGAACTGCTCAAGGAATTGCAGGCCCGTCTGGGCATGGCATTGTTACTGATCAGTCACGATTTGAACCTTGTACGAAGAATTGCGCATCGCGTATGTGTCATGCAGCGCGGTTGCATCGTCGAACAGGCATCGTGCGAAGAATTGTTCCGCGCGCCGCAGCATCCGTACACGCGGGAACTGCTGGCAGCGGAGCCCAGCGGCAAGCCGGCGACTAACGTTATCGGCCCGCCCTTGCTGCAAGTCGAGGACCTGAAAGTCTGGTTCCCGATCAAGAAAGGCTTTCTGAAAAAGACCGTGGACCATATCAAAGCGGTCGACGGGATCAATTTCAGCCTGCCCCAGGGCCAGACCCTGGGGATTGTGGGAGAAAGCGGTTCCGGCAAGTCGACGCTCGGCCTGGCGATTTTGCGGCTGATCGGTAGCAAAGGCGCCATCCGTTTTGAAGGCAAGCAGCTAGACTGCCTGACGCAGCAACAGATTCGACCGCTGCGACGGGAAATGCAGGTGGTGTTCCAGGACCCCTTCGGCAGCCTGAGCCCACGGATGTGCGTGAGCCAGATCGTCGGCGAAGGCCTGCGGATCCACAAGATGGGCACCGAGGCAGAACAGGAACAAGCGATTATTGCGGCACTCAAGGAGGTAGGTCTGGACCCGGAAACCCGGCACCGCTACCCCCACGAATTTTCCGGTGGGCAACGGCAAAGAATCGCCATTGCCCGGGCATTAGTGCTAAAACCGGCGTTGATTCTGCTGGACGAGCCGACTTCGGCCCTCGACCGCACCGTGCAACGCCAAGTGGTGGAGCTACTACGTTCACTGCAAACCAAGTACAACCTGACGTATTTGTTTATCAGCCATGACCTGGCTGTCGTCAAAGCGCTGAGCCACCAGCTGATGGTGGTCAAGCATGGCCAAGTGGTCGAACAGGGAGACGCGCAAAGTATCTTTGCCGCCCCCCAACATCCGTATACACAGCAGTTGCTGGAAGCCGCTTTTCTGGCACCAGCCACTGCGCAATAAACCTGAAAAGAGGAGCAACACATGGGTTTTCTCGCCGGTAAGCGCGTACTGATCGTCGGTGTCGCCAGCAAGCTGTCCATCGCATCCGGCATCGCTGCCGCCATGCATCGCGAGGGCGCTGAGCTTGCCTTCACTTATCAGAACGACAAACTCAAGGGTCGTGTCGAAGAATTCGCACAAGGCTGGGGCTCGAGCCCTGAGCTGTGCTTCCCGTGCGACGTGGCCAGTGATGAAGAAATCGCCAAGGTCTTCGAAGCACTGAGCAAGAAGTGGGACGGCCTGGACTGCATCGTGCACTCCGTCGGCTTCGCCCCGGGCGACCAACTGGACGGCGACTTCACCGAAGCCACCACCCGTGAAGGTTTCCGCATCGCTCACGACATCAGCGCCTACAGCTTCGTGGCTCTGGCCAAGGCTGGCCGCGAAATGATGAAAGGCCGCAATGGCAGCCTGCTGACCCTGTCGTACCTGGGTGCCGAGCGCACCATGCCGAACTACAACGTAATGGGCATGGCCAAGGCTTCGCTGGAAGCTGGCGTGCGTTACCTGGCCGGCTCCCTGGGCCCGGACGGTACCCGCGTGAACTGCGTATCGGCTGGCCCGATCCGTACCCTCGCCGCTTCCGGCATCAAGAACTTCCGCAAAATGCTGGCTGCCAACGAAGCGCAAACCCCGCTGCGTCGTAACGTCACCATCGACGAAGTCGGCAACGCCGGCGCCTTCCTGTGCTCGGACCTGGCGTCTGGCATCAGCGGCGAAATCATGTACGTAGACGGCGGCTTCAACACCACCGCCATGGGCAACATCGAAGAGTGATCTTCGGTTAGCCATTAAAAACCCGCCTCTTCAGGCGGGTTTTTTATGTTCGGAATTCAAGGCCCGACATAATTCCCTGTGGGAGCGGGCTTGCCCGCGATGACGGATTAACATTCAAAATGGATGTTGACTGATACACCGCTATCGCGGGCAAGCCCGCTCCCACAGGGGTTTGAGTTTAGTCAGGGATATGTGTCAGGCACCGCGCAAACAACTGCTGGATCGGCTGCATACGCTGGCTGTAACGCTGCAGCAACACGATCTCCCGATAGAACGTCAGTTCGCCCAATTCGATCACCCTCACCCTGGCGCCGTGTTCAAGCCACAGTCCTGCCTTGGGCAGCAATGAAATGCCCAATCCGCACTCGACCATTTTCACGATGGCTTCCAGTTCATCCAGCTCAAGGGCCACGTGCACGTCGATACGCTGCTCGCGCAGAAATCGCGTGATCAAGCGTCCACCGAACGAGTTGCGGTCGTAGCGCACGTGAGGATGGTCCGCCAGCAACTGCAGCGGGTCATCGCCTTCAAGGTTGGCCGGAACGACCAGCACGAATGGCTCCTTGCGAATCACCTGTGCCGACAACTCCTTGGGCAAGTCGAATGGCGGCTTGATCAGGATGGCCAGATCCACCTCACCGGTGTCGACCTGACTCAACAGATTCAGCGACACACCGGGCACCAGCTTCGGCTCCAGCAGCGGTGCCTGTTGACGCAATCGTAACAACGCCTGGGGCAACAGCCCGGTCTGGACCGTAGCTACCGCACCAATCTTCAACTCGCCGCGATACTCGCTGACATCATCGCTGACGGCCATGCGACTGAAGGTTTCCAGCATTTCCCTGGCCATCGGCAACGCGCGTTGCCCCGCTGCATTGAGCAACGCCTGGCGCCCCGTTCGGTCGAACAAGCGAATGCCCAGCGCCTGTTCCAGATTGCGAATCTGCGCACTGACCGCCGACTGCGTGAGGCCGATGTGCATGCCCGCCGCGGCGAACGTGCCATAACGCGTCACGGCAATGAAGGTTTTCAGTTCCCGCAGCATGCGGCTCTCCAATTGATCGAAATAATTTGAGCTCGTCGCAAAAACTATCGTCTTTCAATCAAAAAGCACAGGACTAGACTGTGCTTCAACGTCCCACAGTTGAGGCAAACCCCATGCAACTCTCCCCTTTTCACCTGGCCATCCCGGTTTATGACCTGAGCGCCGCGCGCAGCTTTTACGGCACGGTATTCGGTCTGGAAGAAGGTCGCTCCAGCGACCATTGGGTCGATTTCAATTTCTTCGGCCATCAACTGGTCATTCACCTGGCGCCGAAAAACGCCTCTCAGGAAGCGGCCCACACCAATGCCGTGGATGGACATAACGTACCGGTTCCGCACTTTGGCGTAGTGCTGGGAATGGAGGAATGGGAAAACCTGGCCGAGCGCTTGAAGTCTCTGGGCACCCGTTTTGTGATCGAGCCGGGTATCCGCTTCCAGGGGCTGGTGGGCGAACAGGCCACGATGTTTCTCTTCGACCCCTGCGGCAACGCCCTGGAGTTCAAGGCGTTCAAGAACATCGACCAGTTGTTCGCCAAATGATCGGCCGTGCTCTTGATGCCACCGCCCTCAGCGAGGCAGTAACCCATGGCGAGACAAGCGCTGCGGCCATCGCCGAGCACTTTCTTGAGTGCATTCAGACGCTGGAGCCAGACATCCAGGCCTTCGCCTCGTTCGATGCCCGCCAGGTGCGTGCCGCTGCCGCACAATGCCCCGGCCAAGGCTTGCTGGCCGGAGTGCCGGTGGGCATCAAGGACATCTTCGACAGCGCCGACCATCCCACACAATTTCATTCGCCCATTTACGCCGGCCATCAACCGTCCCGCGACGCCCACGTGGTGACGCTGCTGCGCCAGGCCGGAGCGCTGATCATGGGCAAGACCCACACCACCGAATTTGCGTACATGCACACCGGCCCGACCCGCAACCCCCACAACCTCGCCTGCACGCCGGGCAGCTCCAGCGCTGGCTCGGCGGCCGGGATGGCAGCGGGTTTCTTTGCCCTGGCGCTGGGTACCCAGACCGCTGGCTCGTTGCTCAAGCCGGCGTCCTACTGCGGCCTCTTCGCCTTCAAGCCGTCGTTGGGGCTGGTGTCGCTGGAAGGCGTAAAGCCGCTGGCGCCGAGCTTTGACACCGTGGGCTGGTACGGTCGATCGGTACGTGATCTGCACCTCGTGGCGCGAGTGTTGATTCCTGGCTTCGTAGTACCTGACGTCGAGCGGCGTCCGCTGCAATTGGGTTTCTGCCGCACATCGCGCTGGGACCAGGTGGACCCAGAGGTGGCCCGTGCGCTGGAGCTGGCAGTGGATCAGTTGCGCGGCGCCGGCCATCACGTCAGCGAAGTGCGGCTGCCGGATGAGTTTGCCGGTGTGTTCGACGATCATCAGTTGATCAACGATTGCGAAGGTGCTCGCTCGCTGGCGAAGGAATTTCAACAACACCGGGCACAATTGAGCCCTTCGACACTGGCCATGTTCGAGCGAGCGGCGGCGACAACATGGGAACAGGAATCTGCGGCCAAGGCGCGCCTGGCCAATCTTGCCCCGCGTTTGAATGAGCTTTGCCACCCCTTCGACGCCATACTTGGTGCCACTTGCGGGATCGTCGCGCCGATGGGCCTGGAAAGCACCGGGCCGTCGGACTTCATCAAGTTCTGGGGGGCGTTCGGCTGGCCGCAAATCAATATTCCGCTGATTCGCGCCGAAGGCAGTCTACCGATCGGATTACAGATAATCGGACGGTTCAGAGACGATGGCCGGCTGTTGCGAACAGCCGGGCACGTTGCAGCGGTCTTGCAAGACGCCACTCAACAATGACGAGCGTCGAACTGTCGGTCGCGTATCGCCTTATCGACCAAAGCCAGCAAATTCTCCGCTGTCTGGTGTAGCCGAGGATCAAACTCGATCTGCCCGATACTGAAGCGAATGTCATAGCCATGATGTGCCGTGGCATTGCGTTCATTGAGTATTTCTTCGAGGCGCGCTCTGATCGCGGCGATTTCCACGGTGTCGGCGCCGGTCAACAAGGCAGCAAATTCATCGCTGCCCAACCGGCCGATCACATCGCTCTCGCGAAAGGCGATGCGTAGCACATCGGCGAAGGTTTTCAGTGCATCGTCGCCCTCGGTACGACCATATGACTGGTTGATGCACTTGAAGTCATCGAGATCGAAAAAAAGCAGGGTCGCGGGTTTGCCCAACTGCTGACAGGCCTCCAGCCCCAACCGGGCCAAGGCCTCGAAGCCATGACGATTGGGGAGCAACGTCAGCTCATCCATGCTCGCCATCTGCACGCCCATCAGTTCTTGCTCGGCCTTGCGCGCCATGTCGCGCAGTACATCGCGATCCTTCACTGCGCTGTCGAGGACGTTCGGCGTACGCAGGTCTGCGCCAGCGCCGGGTTTGAGCGGTTTGCCTGGGGTTAACATCATTCACTCCTTGATGGATATGAACGTTAGAGTCGTTCACACCCGGTATGACTCCCTATAAACGCGCCGTCGGTCAGCTACCCGCCAGCGGACACGGCCCTCCAGCGTCGGCCCAGAGTTTGAACTGGGTGACAAAAATATCGTGGGGCACCGGCACCGGCGCCCGTCCCTCACCCGGACGCCAGCCCCAGAGCACCAGCTTGTCCTCGCTGACATGCTTGATCAGTGCCGCAAAATCACGATCGCCATTGCTGGAGCGGTCCTTGATCATCGCGCACAACTTGTCGGGTGGCAGACCGATCCAGGCCATTTTGTGTGCGGCTGGCGGCAGGCTCCAATGCGGCGCCCCGGGCGGTGCATGAGGCCCATAACTGGTCGGCGGATTACTTTCGGCATGACAGGTAGCACATGGCAAACCGGCCGAACCCTTGCCATCCATGCCGCGAACCACGTTCATTGCGTGAGGCACGCCGACGTCGAACTGCAACGGCGAATCGCCGGGGATATGACAGTTCTGGCAACGCGGGCTCTGGAACACCTTCTGCACCGTCTCGAACGCCTTCACCGCCGCTTTATCGTCAGCGAACAGGTCCGAGGCATAGCCACTCAGCCCGATCAACACCACCGCACCAAGAATCAGATGTCGTCTCATCTCACACCCCCGACAGTTGCAATGGCAGTTCCCGCAGGCGCTGCCCGGTCAGGGCAAACACTGCATTAGCCACTGCCGGCGCCACCGGGGGTACACCGACCTCGCCGACGCCACCGGGCTTGTCGCTACTGGGGACGATATGCACCTCGACCACCGGCATCTCGTTCAGGCGCAGCACCTGATAGTCGTGATAGTTGGATTGCTCCACCTGACCGTTCTTGAACGTCAGTTTGCTGTGCAAGGTAAAACTGAGACCAAAGGTGATGCCTGACTCCATCTGCGCGGCGATGCTCTGCGGATTGACCGCAATGCCGCAGTCCACCGCGCACACCACCCGGTGTACGCGAATCGCCAGGTTGTCCTGCGACACCTCGGCCACCTGGGCGACATAGCTGCCGAAAGATTCATGCACCGCCACGCCCAATGCGTGACCGTTCGGCAACGGTGCTTTCCAGTTGGCTTTCTCCACCGCCAGATTCAGCACGCCCAAATGCCGTGGATGCGCCTTGAGCAAGGCGCGTCGGTATTCCACCGGATCCTTGCCGGCCGCGTCTGCCAGTTCATCGATCAACGACTCCATGACGAATGCCGTGTGGGTGTGCCCTACCGAACGCAGCCACAGCACGCTGATGCCGGTTTGTGGTGAATGCAGTTCGACCTGATGGTTGGCCAGCCCCTCAAGATAAGGGCTGTCGGCCACGCCTTCGACGGAGGTTTTGTCGATGCCATCCTTGACCATGGTCGCCGCGAACGACGTTCCCGTCAGGATCGACTGCCCGACCAGCACATGCTTCCAGGCCATTGGCATGCCGTCGGCACCCAGCCCGATGCGCGCCTGATGCAAGAACGCCGAGCGATAGTAACCGCCGCGAATGTCATCCTCTCGGGCCCAGACGGTTTTCACCGGCGCGCCCGCGGCCTTGGCGACGTACACGGCTTCGCTGACAAAATCCGAGGTCGGATTGGCCCGCCGCCCGAAGCCGCCGCCGAGGAATTGGGTGTGGATCTCGACCTGTTCGGGTTTGAGCCCGGTGATCTTCCCCGCGATCATCTGATCCAGCGTCTGAAACTGCGTGCCGGTCCAGATTTCGCATTTGTCCTTGGAGATTTTCACTGTGCAATTGAGCGGTTCCATCGGCGCGTGGGCCAGGTACGGCACGCTGTATTCAGCCTCAATCGTCTTCGCCGCTTTGCCTAGCGTCGCTGTCGCATCCCCGGCCTGACTGGCGGAAGTGCCGGGGGTGGCGGCAAGTTTACGGAAGCTTTCCAGCAGTTGTTGACTGTCGAGCCCGGCGTTCGGCCCCAGATCCCATTCGACCTTCAGCGCATCGCGCCCCAGCTTCGCCGCCCAATAATGATCGGCAATCACCGCGATACCCGTGGGCACCTGCACCACTTTGTGCACGCCCGGCACCGCCAGCGCCTCGGCGCCTTCGAAGGATTTGACGCTGCCGCCGAACACCGGCGGGCGGGCGACCATCGCCGTCATGAGCCCGTCGAATTGCACGTCCATGCCGAACTTGGCCCGACCAGTGATTTTCTCCGGGGTGTCGAGGCGCTTGGTGGGTTTGCCGATGACCTTCCAGTCCTTGGCCTCCTTGAACTTGATCGAGGCCGGATCCGGCACCGGCAGCTTGCCAGCGTCATCCGCCAATTCGCCGTAAGTGGCGCGCTTGTCGCCGGCCATGACCACGCCCGATTCGGTGCGGATCTGCGAAGGCGCCACGTCGAATCGCTTGGCCGCCGCCTCGATCAGCATCAAGCGCGCCGCCGCTCCGGCCTGGCGATAGCGGTCGAACTCCATCCAGGTCGACGTCGAACCGCCGGTGATCTGCATCCCGCCAAACGCCGGCAGGCCATAATCGGCCGCCAAGGCTGGTGCATGTTCGACACGGATTTTCGACCAGTCGGCGTCCAGCTCTTCGGCGATCAACATGGTCAGGCCAGTCCAGATGCCCTGGCCCATTTCCGAATGGCCGAGCAGCACGGTGATGCTGTTGTCGTTGCCAATGCGTAAAAAGGCATTGGGGGCGAAGACGTTTCCTTGATTCTCGGCACCGAGGGCAAAGCGATTGGCACCCGGAATGACAAACGCCACCACCAGACCGCCACCCAACACTGCGCTGCCCTTGAGAAAACCGCGACGCGAGACAGGGTTGATTCTGTTCATGGGTCAACTCCCTTCGACGTGGTATCAACCGATCTCGGCGGCACGCTTGATCGCGGCGCGGATTCTTGGGTAGGTGCCACAGCGGCAAATGTTGCCGGACAGCGCCTGGTCGATGTCACTGTCGGTGGGCTTGGGGATCTTCGCCAGCAGCGCTGCCGCCGACATGATCTGCCCCGACTGGCAATAACCGCACTGGACCACGTCGAGTTCGGCCCAGGCTTGCTGGACCGGGTGCGAGCCATCAGCGGACAAGCCTTCAATGGTGAGAATTTTCTGCCCATGAGCCACCGCCGTGGCGGGCGTTATGCAGGAGCGCAGCGGCGCGCCGTCGACGTGCACGGTGCAGGCGCCGCACTGGGCCATGCCACAACCGAATTTGGTGCCCGTCAGGTGCGCGACATCGCGCAGCACCCAGAGCAACGGCATGTCCGCGGGGACATCCAGTTCCTGGTCCTTGCCATTGATATTAAGGGTCAGCATTGCGGGTTTCCTCAGACTCACGGTGTTCTGAAGGGGCGCCTCGTGGCGAGGGGGCTTGCCCCCGTTCGGCTGCGAAGCAGTCGCAAATCCAGTGCGTACTAGTGTGCTTGGCAGTACGAGATTGCAGGTTTTAGGACAGCTTCGCAGTCCAACGGGGGCAAGCCCCCTCGCCACAAGCTTCGCTCCTACAAGGTCGGCGGGTTACGCGCGCCTTGGGTTATCCCTACAGCTAAGCGCAATTTGACCCACAAGCCATGTTCATCGACCACCGGTCGCTGCTACGCGGATTGATCGGAAGTTGGCCTGGGACCACCTAAAAGCAAACCAATATCATTTGCGAGACTTCCGGCCATTTGCTTTAATCGCGACCAATTCTTATTTGCACCCGCGACGCCGGTCGCCATGGACGTGTGCTCTCAATGACAATCGCCGACTTTTCTTCGGTTCAAAACCTCTATACCTGCCACCACCAATGGCTGTACGAGTTGTTGCGTCGACGCCTCAGCAACGCGATGGATGCCGCGGATCTCGCTCATGACACCTTCATGCGAGTACTCAAGCGGCCACAGGCGTTTGACTGTGACGTTCGAGAGCGCTCCTACCTGGCGACCATTGCTCGCGGTTTGTGCATTGATCACTGGCGTCGACGGCAGTTGGAACACGCCTGGCTGCAGACCCTCGCCGCACGCCCTCCCGACTTGCAACCGTCACCGGAACAACGGGCGATCATTGTCGAGACCCTGCACGAAGTGGACGCCCTGCTACAGCGCTTGCCCAAACGAGTCAGCGATGCATTTATCCTGGCTCAGCTGCACGGCATGCCCTATCGACTCATCGCCAGCGAAATCGGCGTGAGCGAGCGCATGGTCAAGAAGTACCTGGCCCAGGCCATGATGCACTGCGCGATCCTCGAGGCCGAGCTCGATGGGTTGCTGATTGAATAACCCCATGCCCGCCGCCCCCTTGAAAAAACTCAGCCATACCAGCCTCGAGCAAGCGGCTCAGTGGTATGTGCAACTCCACGACCCACAAGTAGCCGACCACGAACGCCTGCGCTGGCAGGATTGGCTGGCCCAAAGTACTGACCATCAGGACGCCTGGCGCTACATCGAACGGGTCGGGCAACGCTTCACCCCGCTGCAACACGACAGCGAACAACAGGCCATAAGCCAGGTTCTGCGCAGCACCGGGCGCTCGCCGATCAGTCGCCGCCAGACCCTCAAGAGCCTGTTGATCCTCACCGCTGGCAGCCTGACGGGATGGGCCGCGTGGCGCGGCACGCCGCTGCCGGAAACGCTCGGGCGGTTCACTGCCGACCTCGCGACCGGCACCGGGGAAACCCGCGAAACCGTGCTCAACGATGGCAGCCGGATCTGGCTGAATGCACTCAGTGCACTGAATGTCCGCTTCGATGCCACGCAACGTTTGCTGCAGTTGCAGTGCGGCGAAGTGTTGATCGACACCGCCAAGGACCCCGGTCGACCGTTTTTGGTGGAAACCGCCCAAGGACAACTGCGGGCGCTGGGTACCCGCTTCAGTGTTCGCCAGGAGGATCGACAGACGTTGCTGAACGTCTATGCAGGTGCGGTTGAAGTTCGCACCCGCCACGGCGCGGTACAGGTTGTCGAGGCCGGTCGGCAACTGGGGTTCAGCGACAGCACAATGACGCTGAGCACCGCCGCCAGCCCCTCACGGGAAGCCTGGCGCCATGGCCTGCTGCTGGCAGACAACCTGCCACTGGGCCAGTTGATCGACGAATTGAATCGCTACCGTCCGGGGCATTTGCACTGCGACCCGGCAGTCGCCGAGCTGCCGGTCATGGGCTCGTTCCCGCTCAAGGACACTGATCAGGCATTGCGCCTGCTGGAAGCGGCATTGCCGATCCGGGTGCAAAAAACCTTCGCCTGGTGGGTCAGCGTCGGCCCGAAAGCCTGAGTGAAAAAAACTCTTTTTCGGTAATGGGTTCCCTTTTGCCTTTCTCGTTCGGTTAACCCCTCAGAAGCACCTCACATCGCCGATCGAACTG
The DNA here is from genome assembly GCF_000282375.1 of Pseudomonas sp. GM50. Taxonomy (GTDB): domain Bacteria; phylum Pseudomonadota; class Gammaproteobacteria; order Pseudomonadales; family Pseudomonadaceae; genus Aquipseudomonas. The sequence goes on along the minus strand of NZ_AKJK01000127.1, from coordinate 4,113 downwards.
ATTCCAGGGAACGCCATGTCACGCAACGCCTTCACCCGCACTCGTTTTGCCCTGCGCCCCTTGGCGCTGGCTCTCCCGGCTGCATTTCTGAGCTTTTCGGCACCGTTCGCTCAAGCAGACACCACGGGCGCCAGTGAACAGTCCAGCCCCCGGACACGCCATTACGCGATAGCAGCGGGACCGTTGGCCAGCGTACTCAATCGCTTCGCCGAGCAGAGCGGAGTCTTCCTCGCCGGTCACAACGACCTCGCGGCCGGCAAGCGCAGCCCCGGCCTCGATGGCGACTACACCGACTCGCAAGCGTTGCAGCGACTGTTGCAAGGCAGCGGCCTGCAGGCCAACCCCCAGGGCAACGGCGGCTATGTGTTGCAAGCAGTACCGGCCTCGCAAGGTGCGCTGGAACTGGACGCCACGAACATTTCCGGTCAGGGGCTGGGCGCCACCACTGAAGACACTCATTCCTACACCACCGGCTCGACGTCTTCGGCCACAGGCCTGCCGCTGTCCCTGCGCGAAACACCGCAGTCGGTGACCGTCATCACCCGTCAGCAAATGGACGACCAGGGTTCCACCAGCATCGCCGACCCCCTGCGCCGCGCCCCCGGCATCAGCGTGCAGAACTACGACAGTGAACGCTGGGAGTTTTCCAGCCGAGGCCTGCCGATCACCAATTTCCAGTACGACGGCGTCAACACCGACTACGACGGTGTCTACGATTACGGCACCACCAGCACCGACATGGCGACCTTCGACCGCGTGGAAATCATCAAAGGCGCAACGGGCCTGATGACCGGTTCGGGCGACCCCTCGGCCACCGTCAACCTGATCCGCAAGCGCCCGACCAAAGAATTCAAGGCATCGATCGCCGGCACGGTCGGCTCCTGGGACAACTATCGCAGCGAAGGTGACATTTCCGGCCCGCTGACCGAAAGCGGCAACGTGCGCGGGCGGTTCGTCGGGGTCTATCAGGATCGCAGCGCCTACATGGATCACTACCAGAACACCAAGGACATCGCCTACGGCATCCTCGAAGCGGACCTGACCCCGGACACCCTGCTGACCTTCGGCATGGACCAGCAAAATACCCGTTCGCGCGGCGCCAGCTGGACCGGTTTCCCGATGTACTCCAGCGACGGCTCGCGCACCAACTTTTCCCGCTCCTTCAACCCGGCCACCGACTGGAGCCGACGCGACTTCACCAACCATACGATTTTCGCCTCCGTGGAACAACGACTGGCCAACGACTGGACGCTGAAAGTCAGCTACGACCGTAAACACCGCCAGCACGACACCCTGCTCGGCTCGGCCAGCGGTGGTAATCCGGACCCGGTCACCGGTAACGGCATGTTCATGTATATGGGCAAGTTCAAGGGCGATCAGGTTCAGGACAACATCGACATCAACCTCACCGGCCCTTTCAGCCTGTTCGGTCGCGAGCATGATTTGATCGCCGGTTTCATGTCGATGAACGCCCGCCAGGACATCCCGGTGCACGGTTCGGTCTATCCGGCCCTGGACGGCAGTGTCTTTGACTGGCGTGGCGAGTTCCCCAAACCGGACATCCCGCGCATCGGCGATAACGACATCGTCCAGCGCCAGACCGGTGCCTACCTGGCCACCCGGCTCAAGCCCACCGATAATCTGTCGGTGATCCTCGGCGGCCGGGTCAGCGACTTCAAGGGCAGCGACCACCTCGACTACAGCGATCCGAACACGCCCGACGTGCGCGACGGTTATCGCCAGACTGGCGTAGTCACCCCTTACGCCGGGCTGATCTACGACCTCAACGATACTTATTCGCTGTACACCAGTTACACCAGCATCTATCAGCCGCAAATGAGCAAGGACGCCGCGCGCCAACTGCTCGACCCGGTGGAAGGCGACAGCTACGAAGCCGGCATCAAGGCCGAATACTTCGGTGGGCGCCTCAACGCCAGTTTCGCGGTGTTCCGCATTGAACAGGACAACATCGCCCAGTACGTCAGCGGCTTCGAAACCGAGTCGGTGTACACGGCCGTTCAGGGCGCGACCACCAAAGGCTTCGAGTTCGAACTGGCCGGTGAAGTGATGGAAGGCTGGAACCTGTCGGCCGGTTACACCTACAACCACACCCGCGATGCCAAAGGCGATTACGTCTACGGCTCGGTGCTGCAAACCACCGCCCCGGAACAAGTGGTGCGTGTGTTCAGCACCTATCGACTGCCCGGCGCATGGGAAAACCTGACCGTCGGCGGCGGTGTGAACTGGCAAAGCGAGTTTTTCGGCAACGTGTTTCAGCCCAACCCCTCCGACACGGTCAACTTCGGCCAGTACTCACGCATCACCCAGGACAGCTACTACCTGGTGGACCTGATGGCACGCTATCGCTTCAACGATCACCTGAGCGCGACCGTCAACGTCAAGAACCTGTTCGACAAGACCTATTACACCGGGTTGGGCAATTTCGGCACCGGTTTCTACGGCGAACCGCGCAGCCTGCAACTGACGACCAAGTGGGATTTCTGAGCCCTGCTTCAATGGCTGCCGAAGGATCGGCAGCCGATTTCTTGCGAGTTGTCGATCTACGGCGCCACCGGGGGACGACGGACTGACTACGCTGATAATCCAGCGTGCTCAACTTGCCGAGGACAACCGCCATGCAACGCTTTCCAAAACTCACACCCTGCCTGTGGTTCGACGATCAAGCCGAAGCGGCGGCGAAGTGTTATTGCTCAATCTTCGATCACTCGAAAATCACCGCCATCACCCATTACGGCAAGGCCGGCCAGGAGACCCATGGCCGGCCGGCAGGTTCGGTGATGACTGTCAGTTTCGAGCTCGATGGCCATGCATTCACCGGACTCAATGGCGGGCCGGTGTTCACCTTCAACGAAGCAGTGTCGTTTCAGGTCAACTGCCAGGATCAGGAAGAAGTCGACCACTTCTGGGGTAACCTGTCTGCCGGTGGGCCGGTGCAGGCGCAGCAATGCGGCTGGCTCAAGGACAAGTTCGGCGTGTCATGGCAGATCGTGCCCGTGGCGCTGATGCACATGCTGCAAGACCCCGACACAGCCAAATCCCAGCGCGCCATGGCGGCAATGCTGCAAATGAAAAAACTCGACATCGCCACGCTGCAACGAGCCTTTGACGGCGAGAACTAATACACTCCAAAGCAGAACCGCCGAGGACAGCGAGATGAAGCACACCGTCGCCAAAGATGCAGACAAAGCCCCGCGCTTCTGGCGCGACGACGCCCTGCCCTTCATCGAGGCCCGTTCCATCGCCGACGGTCGCGAAGTCTGCTACAGCCGCCATTCTCACGCGCATTTTTCCATTGGCGCGATCACCGCCGGGCGCAGCACCTACATTCACGAGCAATCGGAGTTTCAGGTCAGTGCCGGCACCGTGGTGTTGATGAACCCCGGCGATGTGCATGCCTGCAACCCGATCGACGACCAGCCGTGGTCGTACCTGATGCTGTACGTCGAGACGCCTTGGCTGACCGATTTGCAGCATCAGCTCGGCTTCAGCCAGGACTCGGCGTTTCGCCGGTTCTCCATCACCCACAATCGTGACATCGAGCTGTTCGCCGGGCTGAAGAATCTGTACGAGGTATTGGTCGATCCGCAGCAAGACGTGTTGTACAAGCACAGCGCGGCGGTGGAGTTTTTCACCGAGGTGCAACAGCGGCTCAACCCCGTCGATCAACCGCTGCGCGAACCCAATTTCAAGCTGGAACGGGCTGCCGACTATATCCACGACAACTGCACGCAAATGCTCAAGCTCGAAGACATCTGCGAGGCGGCGCAACTGTCGCCGTCCTACCTGATCCGCGCGTTCAAACAGCATTACGGCATGACGCCCCATGCGTTTCTGGTCAACCGGCGCATCCAGTTCGCCCGGGATCGACTGCGCAGCGGCAGGTTGATCGCCGATGTGGCGCTGGAAGCGGGGTTTGCCGACCAGGCGCATTTCCAACGTGCGTTCAAACAGCATCTGGCGGCGACACCGGGGCAGTATCGCGGTTGATGCCAACACAAAATCCCCTGTGGGAGCGAGCCTGCTCGCGATGGCGGTTGATCATTCAACATTGATGTCGACTGACCCGACGCTATCGCGAGCAGGCTCCCTCCC
>NZ_AKJK01000126.1 GCF_000282375.1 Pseudomonas sp. GM50 | reverse complement strand
GGCAAGCCTGGCTCCTACAGGGAGCGGTGATTAATGGACGATGGAATTGGGCGGTAGATGGCCTAATCGTTCAGTCAGGCGAATCCGCTGGACCGGATCGTCACTGAGCAGCAATGCATGCTCCAGGTCAAAGCGCTCGGCATTCGGGCAGTCCAGTCGTTGGTAGAGACTGGCCCGGGCCAGATAGTCGGAGGCGCTGGCGTTGCCCAATTCAAGCACGCGCTCGGCGTCGACCAAGGCATCGATGTAGTCATCGTTCGTGAGGTACAACTGGCGCAGGTTGCGCGACAGTCGCTGCAGCATCTGCACCGGTTCGGCAGTCAATAAATGCTCGGCGCCGAGCTGCATGTTCGGGCCGTACTGGCGTTGCAGCAGTTCGCGGCAATCATTGGGGTACAGCCGTCGTCCGCCGCACGGGTCGAGCAGGTGATCGGCGCCTTGCACCCGCAGCAGGAAATGCCCGGGAAAGTTGACCCCGACCATGGGAATCTCCAGCCTTCTGGCCAGTTCCAGCGCAATCAGACCCAGCACCAGCGGCTGGCCTCGCCGACGTTCCAGCACTTTATTGAGTAACGCCACTTGCGGGCGCAAGGGCGTGGAGTCGTCCTTGGCGAACCCCAGGTCATTCATTCGCCGCAGCAAGGGTTGGGCCAATTCACTCACCGGCAGCATCGGCAACCCGTAGCTGACTCGCTGTTGCAGATCCTTGAAATCCGCCAGCACCGTCTGGGGATCCAGCTCTTTATCGTGCTCGGCGGCGATCCATAGCGCCGCCTCGAACAGCGCGGGCGGTGATCGTTGCAGGCAATCGAAAAAACGTTGGCGCGGGGTCATCAAAATCTCCGGGGAATGCCTCGTTTTAGCCCCGTCACAGGCTTTCGTCCAGTGCTGCACACAGGTGGTAACAGGTTATGTCCGAAAGCGTTCAAAGCGGCGCCGCTTATTCCGGTGCGCTTCTGCAATTTTTGTGCGCAAGCCTATACTGGCGACTACAAGAAGTGATTCGGGAGCCCTACGATGTTCGCTCTCATGCAAAGCACTCGCCTTGAATCGCTGCACCTGAGCGTCGATCCGGTCACCGGATTGAAGGCGGTGATTGCCATCCACAACAGCCGTCTGGGACCTGCCCTGGGTGGGTGTCGTTACCTTGCTTACCCCAGCGATGAATCCGCGATCGAGGATGCTGTGCGCCTTGCCCAAGGCATGAGTTACAAGGCGGCCCTGGCCGGCCTGGCTCAAGGGGGTGGCGTCGCGGTGATTGTTCGCCCGGCCCATGTGGAAAACCGCGCCGCGCTATTTGAAGCCTTCGGTCGCTGCATTAACGAACTCGACGGTCGCTACATCACCGCCATCGACGCCGGCACCTCGGTGGCGGACATGGATTGCATCGCCCAACACACCCAATTCGTCACCAGCACCACCGCTGCGGGCGACCCCGCGCCGCACGCCGCCATGGGCGTGTTTGCCGGTATTCGCAGCACTGCCATGGCCCGCTTGGGCAGCGATAATCTCGAAGGACTGCGCATAGCCATTCAAGGCCTGGGCAATGTCGGTTATGCCTTGGCCGAACAGTTACACGCGGCCGGCGCCGAGCTGCTGGTCAGCGACATCGATCATGGCAAGGTGCAACTGGCCATGGAGCAGTTGGGCGCTCATCCAATCGCCAATGATGCGCTGCTCAGCACGCCGTGCGACATACTCGCGCCCTGCGGCCTGGGCGGTGTGCTTAACAGCAACAGTGTGTCGCAACTGCGCTGCGCGGCGGTCGCCGGTTCGGCAAACAACCAACTGATCCATCTGGAAATCGCCGATCAGCTGGAGCGCCGGGGCATTCTGTATGCGCCCGATTATGTGATCAATGCTGGCGGGCTGATCTATGTGTCGCTCAAGCATCGCGGCGAAGAGCTGACGACCATTACCGCGCACCTGTCGAAAATCAGTTCACGGCTGACCGAAGTCTTCGCCCATGCCCAGGCGGAAAAGCGCTCTCCGGCCCGGGTGGCGGATGAGTTGGCGGAGAAAGTGCTGTACCGGTGATGCTGTACGGGTGAACAGTTTGAATCGATGAGGGAGTGAGAGCCTATCCGGCCGACTTGCTCCCCAAGCCCTGCGTCACAAGCGTCGGGCCTGACAAATGCACGCCGACTCACGCGTGCCAGGAGCCCTGTGATGCTTCACAAGGTTGAGCTGCCTTACACCCGATTTTTATCCCCTGATGGCCAGTTGCTCGGCAATCTTCCCGACTGGGCCGACGACTTCAATCTGCTGACGCGCCTGTATCGGCAGATGGTCCTGACCCGCCTTTTCGATCAGAAAGCTGTCGCCTTGCAACGCACCGGGCGCATCGGCACTTACGCGCCGACCTTGGGCCAGGAAGCCATTGGCGTCGCGGTCGGCAGCCTGATGCACGCCGAAGACGTACTGATCCCGTATTACCGCGACACCGCCGTGCAGTTGATGCGCGGCGTGCGCATGGAAGAAATCCTTTTGTATTGGGGCGGCGATGAGCGTGGCAGCGACTTCGCCGACCCGGCGGTCGTTCAGGATTTCCCGATCTGTGTGCCGATCGCCACCCAGGCCCTGCATGCCTGCGGCGTTGCCAGTGCCTTCAAAATCCGTGGAGAGCATCGGGTCGCCGTCACTACTTGCGGCGACGGCGGGACCAGCAAAGGGGATTTCCTCGAGGCCCTCAACGTTGCTGGCGCCTGGCAGTTGCCGGTGGTGTTTGTGATCAACAACAACCAATGGGCGATCTCGGTACCGCGACGAATCCAGTGCGGCGCTCCCACCTTGGCGCAGAAAGCCATTGGCGCCGGATTCCACGGCGAGCAAGTCGACGGCAATGACATGCTCGCCGTTTACGACCGCGTGCAAGCAGCCCTCGAACGGGCGCGCCACGGTAAAGGGCCGGTCTTGCTCGAATGCCTGAGCTACCGCCTCGGCGATCACACCACTGCCGACGATGCCACGCGCTACCGGTCGGCAGACGAGGTCAAGCAGGCCTGGCTTGAAGAACCGATCAAACGCCTGCAACGTTTCATGGCCGGGCAAGGCGTGTGGGACGAGGGCCGCGAACAGGCACTGATCAGCGAATGCCAAGGTTTGGTGCAGGGGGCTGTGGATAACTTTGAAGCGGCGGGCCTGCAGACACCGGAATCAGTGATCGATCATGTCTACGCCCAGTGGCCGCAAGCGCTGGCCGAGCAGCGCGAAGAATTTCTCGAACGGGTGGCGCGCCGGACGGGAGGTTCGGGCCATGAGTAACGGTAAGGTGACACTGCTGGAAGCGGTGAATCTGGCGTTGCATCGGGCCATGCGTGAAGACGAGAACGTCATCGTCCTCGGTGAAGACGTCGGGGTGAACGGTGGCGTGTTCCGCGCCACGCTGGGCCTGCGTCACAGCTTTGGTTTCAAACGGGTGATCGACTCGCCGCTGGCCGAAACCATGCTCGGCGGGCTGGTGGTGGGTATGGCGGCCCAAGGCTTGAAACCGGTGGTGGAAATCCAGTTCATGGGTTTCATCTACGCCACCATGGAGCACCTGGTGTCCCACGCCAGCCGCATGCGCAATCGCACGCGCGGGCGGATCACCTGCCCGATGGTGATGCGCTCGCCGATGGGCGCAGGGATTCGCGCGCCGGAACATCACAGCGAAAGCACCGAAGCGCTGTTCGCGCATATTCCGGGGCTGCGGGTGGTGATCCCGTCCTCGCCGGCCCGGGCTTATGGCTTGTTGCTCGCGGCCATCGATGATCCTGATCCAGTGATATTTCTTGAGCCGACCCGACTCTATCGAATGAACCCGCAACCGCTGCTGGATGACGGCAAACGCTTGCCGCTGGACAGTTGTTTCACCCTGCGTGAAGGCAGCGACATTACCTTGATCAGTTGGGGCGCCAGCGTGATGGAAACCCTGCAAGCCGCCACGCAATTGGCCGAACAGGGGATTTCTGCGGAAGTGATCGATGTCACCAGCATCAAACCGCTGGACCTCGACACGATGGAGGCCTCGGTGCGCAAGACCGGTCGCTGCGTGATCGTGCATGAAGCGCCGCGCTCCTGCGGGGTCGGCGCGGAAATCGCCGCCAGTCTCTATGAACGGGTATTTCTGGAGTTGCAGGCACCGATCCAGCGAGTCACCGCGCCGGACATTCCGCCGCCGCTGTATCGACTGGAATCGCTGTACATGCCCAGCGTCGAAGACATTCTTCATGCCTGCGACACCGTCATGCAGCACTACCCCTGAAGAGACGCCTGAGGCCGAGGAGGTTGCGATGAAATATTTCAAACTGCCGGATCTGGGCGAAGGCTTGCAGGAAGCGGAAATCGTCCGCTGGCACGTCAAGGCCGGCGATATCGTCAAGGCCGACCAGCTATTGGTGTCGGTGGAAACCGCCAAGGCGCTGGTGGACATTCCCGCGCCCTACGACGGCGTGGTGGCGAAAACGTTTGGTGGCGAGGGCGACATTCTTCACGTTGGCGAACCTCTGCTCGGTTACGAAGGCGAAGCGGATGCGGGCACTGTGGTCGGGCGGCTTGAGGGCGGCGGTACGAATCAGGAGGATGCATTTTTTATCGGCGCTGCGCCTTCGACTCGTGAGCATCTGGCGAACCGTGCTACGCCAGCGGTGCGTCAACTGGCTCGGCAGCTCGGCGTTGAACTGAGCGGCTTGAAGGGTTCCGGCCAGGAAGGCCTGATCACTCGCAGCGACGTGGAAAACGCGGCCCAGACTGAGCGCGAGCGCTTCGGCGGCGAGAAGCTGCGCGGGGTGCGACGCAGCATGGCGCTGAACATGGCCAGGTCCCATGTCGAAGTGGTGCCGGTGACGATTTTCGGTGATGCCGATCTGCATCGCTGGGGACAGGCGCGAGAACCGCTGATTCGCCTGGCCAAGGCGATGGCGGCGGCCTGCGCGGTGGAGCCGGTACTCAACAGCGCCTTCGACGGCAAAAGCCTGTCGCTCAAGCAACATGAACGACTCGATCTGGGCATTGCCGTGGATACGCCGGACGGCTTGTTCGTGCCGGTGTTGCGTGATGTCGGTCAACGCACGGCGGCGGATTTGAAAGAAGGTGTGATGCGTCTGCGAGCCGATGTGCAGGCGCGCTCGATCCCGCCCCAGGAAATGATGGGTGCGACCCTGACCCTGTCGAACTTCGGCACCTTGTTCGGCCGCTACGCCAACCCGGTGGTGGTGCCACCGCAAGTGGCGATCCTCGCCGCCGGGGCGATCCGCGATGAACCGGTGGCGGTCGAGGGCGCGGTGGTGGTGCATCCGATTTTGCCGCTGTCCCTGACTTTCGATCACCGTGTGGTCACCGGCGGCGAGGCGGCACGATTCTTCAAAGCGTTGGTCCAGGCGCTGGAACAACCCGAGGTCTAGGTTTCCCGCAGGCATGAAAAAGGCCCTGAGCCATTTGACTCAGGGCCTATTCAATTCGGGCATTGCTTACTTTGGCGTCTTGGCGGCTTTGGCTGGCTTGGTTGGCTCAGCGCCCGCTACTTCAACTGGTGCAGCTACTTCAACAGGTTCAGTGGCTTTAACAGGTTCAATGGCTTCGGCGGGTGCATTCAGCAGTTCGGACAGTGCGTCCGGCTGGCTCTTGAACGCCTTGGCGAACACATCACGGTTCTTCGCCATGTAGATCCCGGCTTCTTCCACTTGCTGTTCGGTCAGGGACGGAACGGCTTTTTGCAACACTTCAGCCAGCAATTCGGCCAGTTCGAGCATTTTGTCATGACGGTCAGCTTCGGCTTTATCCATGAACAAGCGCTCCAGATCTCGGCTGCTGCGGTATACCACTTCGACGGCCATTCACCACCTCACATGCCTTCACATTAGTTGTCTGTTTCGACTACTGTATCTATATACAGCGAAAAGGATAAGCGAATCCCTGCGCTTTGGGTAGTGGCTTTTTAATGTAGACCGAATTCAGGGTTTGTCAGGTGGACCGAGTCGCTCCATTCGCGGGCAAGCCTCGCTCCTACAGGTTTTGTGTCGGACGCACACCCGCAACCAACCCCTGTAGGAGCGAGGCTTGCCCGCGAAGGCGTCCGTCCTGATACCACTAACGTGTCTCATGTCACGCAGCCATCATCTCACCCAACAGTATCTGGCCTTTTTTCTGCATGCAGAACAACCGTCACGTCCAACCCGCATCATCCGCTCGAACCGAGCTAAGGAACAATCAAAGTGAAAATCAACTGGGCCGAGAACCTACGGCAGAACGTGCACCAACTGGCCGAGTCCCTGGGCAACCTGTTCGTCGAGACCTTCCACTACCTGGCGCTCTTCGCCATCGGTGCGGTGACCGCTTGGGCAGCGGTGATGGAATTCCTCGGAATGCTCGAACAGGGGCATATCAAGATCGATGACATCTTGCTGCTGTTCATCTACCTGGAACTGGGGGCGATGGTCGGGATTTACTTCAAGACCAACCACATGCCGGTGCGTTTCCTGATCTATGTGGCGATCACCGCGCTGACCCGGCTGCTGATCTCCAACGTCTCGCACCATAATCCGCCGGACCTGGGGATCATCTACCTGTGCGGCGGGATTCTGCTGCTGGCGTTCTCGATTCTGGTGGTGCGTTACGCCTCGTCGCAATTTCCTTCGGTGAAGATCGAACACCCGCAACGCAAGATCGGTGCGGGTTCCGGTGAGCATCCCGAAGTGGAGAAGGGCGAGATTTAAAGCCCCATTGCAGGTCGGGGCCGGGATTTGACCTGTGGCGGCGGGTTGCGATTGTCGCCGTCGGTCATGGCTTCGAGGATGGCCACGGCGCTGTGGCCCTGTTCGATGGCGATGCCGAATTGAATGCTCTGCACCAGGCGTTTGAGGCGCTTGGGGTCATTGCGCTGTTCGGCGCTGATCATCCGTTTGGCCACCACGCGGCCACTTTTGGAGAGGGTCAGCATGATGCTGCCGTCCAGCCCCTGAATGCTCAGGTTGACTTGATAATCCGGTGCAAAGGCATCGGTAATGAGCTGAAAAGGATTGTCCATAATGCGTCACCGCCTGATTGAACGTGCAGTTGTTGACGGCCGTGATCGGGTTTAGTTCGCAACACCAGACCACCGGCCTTCCATGTTCATGCGCTTTCTTCCGTGCCGCGTAGGGGATACAGCAAGGGGCATGCCGGAAAAACTGTCGGACAATGGATACGGCAAAAAAACGGCGGGCACTGTGGCCCGCCTTCTTTTTGCCTGCCCGTTTCAGGGCATGAATGAGTAGATGATCGCAGACAGTGCAATCAAACCGATCAACACCACGAACACGTTCGAGGCCTGATTCGAGTACTGGCGCAAGGCCGGCACGCGGCGGATGGCGTACATCGGCATCAGGAACAGCAGGCACGCGATGATCGGGCCGCCGAGGGTTTCGATCATGCCAAGGATGCTCGGATTGAAGGTCGCCACGGCCCAGCAGCTGAGGATCATGAACAGCGCAGTGATGCGGTTCAGCCAACTGGCGGACATGACTCGACCACGGCCACGCAGGCTTTTCACGATCAGGCCCTGAAAGCCTTCGCTGGCGCCGATGTAATGGCCGAGGAAGGATTTGGTGATCGCCACCAGCGCAATCAACGGCGCGGCGTAAGCAATGACCGGTGTCTGGAAGTGGTTGGCCAGATACGACAGGATCGAAATGTTCTGCGCCTTCGCGGCGGCTAAATCAGCCGGGGACAGCGCCAGTACGCAACTGAAGCAGAAGAACATCACTGTGACGACCATCATCGCGTGAGCGATTGCGAGAATGCCGCTGCTTTTGCGTTCGGCTTGCTCGCCGTAACGCTGTTTCTGATCGACGGCGAAGGCGGAGATGATCGGCGAATGGTTGAACGAGAACACCATCACCGGAATCGCCAGCCACAAGGTCTTGAAGAACAGCGGCAGTGGCATGCCTTCGCTGGCGGTGGCGAAGAATGCGCCGTTCCAGTTTGGAATCAGGCTGACGCCGAGCAGCAGCAACGCCGCGACGAACGGGTAAACCAGCACGCTCATGCATTTGACGATGACGCCCTGACCGCAACGCACGATCGCCATCAAGCCGAGAATCAGCCCCAGCGACAGAATCGCCCGAGGCGGCGGCGTCATGTGCAACTGGTGCTCCATGAGGCTGCTCAGGGTGTTGGTCAGCGCCACGCTGTACACCAGCAAAATCGGGAAGATCGCGAAGAAATACAGGAGCGTGATCAGCTTGCCGGCACCGATACCGAAGTGTTCTTCCACCACTTCGGTAATGTCCCCGGAACGGCCGGACAGCACGAAACGCGTCAGGCCACGGTGGGCGAAGAAGGTCATCGGAAAGGCCAGTACCGCCAGGAGCAGCAGCGGCCAGAAACCACCGACGCCGGCGTTGATCGGCAAGAACAACGTGCCGGCACCAATCGCCGTGCCATAGAGGCCAAGCATCCAGGTGGTGTCGTGCTTGCTCCAGCCTTTGTGGGTTATTTCGCTATTGTGTGTCAGGTCTACAGCAGGATTATCGGCAGCAGGTGTACGTATTTCGGTCATCGTTTTCGCCTCGTTATTATTCTTGCTCGGGCTCACGTGTTGCGGACGGTCAGGAAGCGCTCCTCAGCACTCCACCCAGCTCACCGCCAGGCCGCCCCGTGAAGTTTCTTTGTATTTGTCGTGCATGTCGGCGCCGGTATCGCGCATGGTGCGGATCACCCGGTCCAGGGAAATGAAGTGTTTGCCGTCGCCGCGCAGGGCCATTTGCGTGGCGTTGATCGCCTTCACGGCAGCGATTGCGTTGCGCTCGATGCACGGCACCTGCACCAGACCGCCGACCGGATCGCAGGTCAGGCCGAGGTTGTGTTCCAGGCCGATTTCGGCGGCGTTTTCCAGTTGCTCGGGAGTCGCTCCGAGTATGTCGGCCAGGCCGGCGGCGGCCATGGCGCAGGCGGAACCGACTTCACCCTGGCAGCCGACTTCGGCGCCAGAGATCGAGGCGTTTTTCTTGCAGAGAATGCCTACAGCGGCAGCGCCCAAAAAGAACGCCACGACGTCATCGTCCGACGCGTCCGGGTTGAATTTCATGTAGTAGTGCAGCACGGCGGGAATGATCCCCGCCGCCCCGTTTGTAGGCGCGGTGACCATGCGTCCGCCCGCCGCGTTTTCTTCGTTCACGGCGAGGGCGAACAGGTTGACCCACTCCATGGCTGACAGAGTGGAGCTGATGACATTCGGTTTGCCGATTTCCAGCAGGCTGCGGTGCAATTTCGCGGCGCGGCGCGGAACATTCAGACCGCCGGGCAGGATGCCTTCGTGACGCAAACCTTGCTCGACGCATTCGCGCATCACCGACCAGATATGCAGCAATCCCTGGCGGATCTCGGCGTCGCTGCGCCAGGCCCGTTCGTTAGCCATCATCAGCTCGGAAACCCTTAAACCGTGCTGGTTACAGAGCTTGAGCAATTCGGCGGCGCTGGAAAAATCGTACGGCAGCACTACGTCGCTGGAAGGAGCAATGCCGGACTCGGCTTCGGCCGCTTCGATGATGAAACCACCACCCACCGAGTAGTACGTTTGCTCGAACAGCTCTCGGGTTTCGCCGAAGGCTGTCAGGGACATGGCGTTGGGGTGGTAGGGCAGGCTTTCGTCGAGCAGCAGGAGATCGCGCTGCCAGTTGAAGGCAATGGTCGATTTGCCGGCCAGACTCAGTTCGCCGGTTTCACGCAAGGTTTGGATTCGGCTGTCGATGGAGTTCGGATCAATGCTGTCTGGCCATTCACCCATCAGGCCCATGACACAGGCGCGGTCGGTCGCGTGGCCAACGCCGGTGGCCGAAAGGGAGCCGTAAAGTCGGACTTCTACCCGCCGTACGTCGGCCAGTAAACCTTGGTCAATCAGTGCCTGGGTGAAGGTCGCGGCGGCGCGCATCGGGCCGACGGTATGGGAACTGGACGGACCGATGCCGACTTTGAAGAGATCGAAAACACTGATAGCCATGCTAAAGCCTATACAAGCAATGGAAGAGAAATCGCTGCCATTTTTGTAGGACAAGCGCAATGTCGGCGATACTGCCAACCTCGGTCCTACGTGACCAACGAAACTTCCTAAGACAGCCTTTAGCAGGACTAAACAATGAGTCGCCAATTGCACGCCCAGACCTACGTCTGGCTGCACGTGTTTTCGTGTGCCGCGCGGCACTTGTCCTTCACCCGTTGCGCCGAAGAACTGCACATCACGCCGGGGGCGGTCAGTCAGCAAATTCGCCAACTGGAAGAGCGGCTGGGGTTTCGACTTTTCCACCGTCGCGCCCGGGGCGTGGAATTGAGCGCCGAAGGCCAGCGATTGGCTATCACCGTCAACGAAGCCTACGGCAGCATCGATGCGGAATTGCGACGACTGGATGCGGGAATGATCAGCGGGATTTTGCGGTTGCGCTCGATTCCATCGTTCCTGAGCAAATGGCTGACCCCCAGGTTGCCGCGTTTGCAGCAGCGGTTCCCGGATATCCAGTTACGGCTGGTGGCTGAAGACAGCAGCATTCCACTGCACGAAGGCGAGTTCGACCTGGCCATTGATCTCAATGACGGCAGTTATCCCGGATTGTTATCCACAGCCTTGCTCGACGAGCAGATATTTCCGGTATGTGCCCCGAGCCTGTTGCGTGGAAGGCCGCCGCTGCATGGCCCGGCAGACCTGGTGCATTTTCCGTTGCTGCACGACATCACCGCCTGGCGCGGCAGTTACGAGTATGCGGAATGGGAGTTTTATCTAAACGCCATCGGCTTCGAAGGCGCGGATGTACGGCGCGGGCACACCTTTAATCGCAATCACCTGACCATCGAAGCGGCGATTGCCGGGATGGGCGTGGCGATTGCGCGGCGAACGCTGCTCAACGATGAACTGGAGCGCGGGACGTTGATCGTGCCGTTTGGCCTGGCGGTGCCTAATCACAAGCGTTACGTGCTGCTCTATGCGCCGGGCGCGCTGAGCCATCCGGGCGTACGCGCGGTGCATGACTGGCTGGTGGAGGAGGCGGAGATATTTCGTAGTCTGCATCCGCTGGCCGAGCAGCAGATGTGAGCAATTATGACAAAAGAGCGAGGCGACCCAACTCCCGACCTTAACAGCGCTTTTGCCTGTTGTCCGGCTTTTTTTGCGAATCAATATTTATCTTTTTTTAGGGGTTGAAATGTTCTGCGCACACACCGATTGTGTAACCAAGAGGTCACGGTGATGAAGCCCAAGGGCCAGCCGAAGGGCCTCTCGCGAGCTAGCTGAAATAAGGGATGGAACTATGCAAATCCAAGTCAATAGCGATAACCATATTCAAAGCAGCATCCGACTGGAGGAGTGGGTACGAACTACCATTGAGAGCACGCTCGAACGTTATGAAGAGGACCTGACCCGCGTCGAGGTCCACCTGCGGGATGAGAACGGCGACAAGCCTGGTCCCCACGATATGCGCTGCCAGCTGGAAGCGCGGCCAAAAGGCCACCAACCGATTTCTGTCACCCATAAAGCCGCTAACCTGGAACTGGCGATCGACGGTGCGGCCGAAAAACTCGAACATGCGCTTGAACATCTGTTCGGCAAACTGCGGGGCAAACCACGTGCCGCTGTGGTGCCGTTCGAAAGGCCTGTTGCCGATGCGCTGCTGGAAGACGAGTTTCTCGAGAACGAACAGGCTGCACAAAACGGCTGAGGCCTGATTCACTTTTTACCTTCCCACTTTCTCTCCACCTGAAAAACGGGCCTGCATTGCAGGCCCGTTCTTGTTTCTGGTATTCGCCGGCCCCTGTGGTTCCATGGAACCTGTGGCGAGGGGGGCTTCTGTGGTGAGGGGGCTTCTGTGGCGAGGGGGCTTGCCCCCGTTGGACTGCGTAGCAGTCCCAAAAACATCCAATGAGTTGTGTCAGGAAAAACCGGATAGCAGGTTTTGCGACTGCTACGCAGCCGAACGGGGGCAAGCCCCCTCACCACAGGGGTGTGCACTAGCCGCCATTGAATCAAAACGCGACTGAAGTCTGCACATACAACGTCCGCGGTTCACCCACGTACTTGCCCTTGTTGTTGTCATCGAACGAGCGGGTGAAGTACTGGTGGTTGAAGATGTTTTTCACCCCCACCGCCACATTCAGGTCCGACAGTTTCGGCCCGAAGTCATACGCCGCGCGGCTGCTGAACAACATGTACCCCGGAATCCTGCCGGTGCTGCCATCGGCGCTTTCGGCCGAGGTGTTGGCGTTGTCAGCGAACTGGTCACTCTGGTAGCTGCTGTCCAGGTTCAGTTTCCACGCGCCTTCGGTATAACCGACGCCGACCGTGCCTTTGTGTTTGGAGGAGAACGGCACACGATTACCCTTGTTCGGCCCGTCTTCGCGGATGGTCGCGTCAACATAAGCGTAAGTCGCGTACACATCGAAACCGGCCAGCGCCGGGTTCAAGTCGTCGAGGGCGTAGTTGATGCTGGTTTCGATGCCTTGATGACGTGTTTCGCCCCGGGCGATCACCGAGTCATTGGTCTGATTACTTTCGTATTGGTTGTCGAAGTTGATCAGGAACGCACCAATCTCGGCGCGCAACGCGCCGTTGTCGTAACGGGTCCCCAGCTCCCAGGTGCGCGCCTTCTCCGGTTTGACTTCGCCGCTGGTCACCCGGTTAGGCATCTGGCTGTACTGCACGCTGCCGAACGATCCTTCGGTATTGGCGTAGAGGTTCCAGCTGTCGGTCAGGTGATAGAGCACGTTCAGCGCCGGCAGGGCGGTGTTGTAGTCACCCTTGTACTTCACGTTGGTCAGGTTATTGGTCTGCTGCGACTCGATCATCTCGTAGCGGATGCCTGGCGTAATGGTCCACTTGCCGATATCGATCCGGTCGTCGACGAAGAACGCGTTGGCCTCGGTGCCGCCCCGAGTGTCGCGGTCGTTGCGGCTGTTGGTGGTCGGGTACTCGTTGCTGGCGATTGGCGTGCGGTAGCGCAGTTCGTGGCCGGCCTCATTGATATAGCGATAGCCGACACCGACTTCATGGCTGGTCTGGCCGAGATCGAAGCCTTGGGCGAAACGGGTTTCCAGGCCGCGTACCCAATACTCGCGTGGCGACAGCGAGAGGAACGTGCCCTGGTCCAGATAACCGCTGCGCAGGGTCTTGGTGAAGAAGGTATTGGCGGTGAACTCGCGGCGATCTTCCTGATAGCGATAGCCGAAGTTGAACATCGTGCGGCGGCCCCAGAACTGATCTTTCGGGCGTGTCGACTGGTACGGGTCTGCGTCGTAATCGGCGACGTTCAGCCCGCCGGGCATGTCCGCCTTGCCTTCGTAGTATTGGGCCATGGCGTTGAAGCTGTTGGCCTCATCGAGCTGGTATTTGCCCTTGAGGATCAGGTCGTCGATTTCTGTGTCGCTGTGTTCACGCCAGTCACCGCCGCGGGTGCCTGAGTACAGAATCGCGCCGCCCAAACCGTTATCGGCCGTACCGCCGGCCAGCAGGTTGCCGGTGGTTTTGAAGCCGTCATGGCTGGACGACGGACTGGTTTCAGTCTGGAAGCCGCCCTTGACCGTCGGTTCATCGGGAATGGCGCGAGTCACGAAGTTGACCACACCGCCGACGTTCTGCGGCCCGTAGCGCACTGCACCGCCGCCGCGCACCACGTCGACCGCGTCCATGTTGCCCATGCTGATCGGCGCGAACGAAAGCTGCGGCTGACCATAAGGTGCGAAGGGCACCGGAATGCCGTCCATCAATACCGTGGAGCGTGAAGCCAGCCGAGGGTTGAGCCCGCGAATGCCGAAGTTCAGTGCCATGTCATGGCTGCCGGTGCCGTTGTTGTCTGGCGCGTTTACCCCCGGGATGCGGTTGAGCACGTCCCTGGCCTGAGTCGCGCCCTGGCGTTCGAATTCTTCGCGACGGATTACATCGCGAGCGCCAGGATGTTCGAAGACGTTGGTTTGCGCCGCATCGCCGAGCCAGTCACCGACCACTTTCGAGGTGTCCAGCTCCAGCGTCGCATCACCCGCCGGTTGCAGACTGAAGGCATTGTTACCCTCGGCGCGGGCTTGCAAGCCGGTGCCTTCGAGCAACGCGTTCAAGCCTTGCGAAGGGGTGTAGTTGCCTTCCAGGCCGCGGCTCTGCACACCGCTGGTGATTTGCGAGCCGAAGGAGATCAGCACGCCGGCTTCACGGCCAAACTGGTTGAGGGCGTTCTCCAGCGAGGAGGGTGCGATGTGGTACGGCTTGGCGTCAGCGGCGTGCACCAGTGGCAGAACGCCAAAGCTCAGGCTGGCGCCCAGCAAGAGCTGGCGCAAGGTTCGAGCCATAGGTGTGAGACGGGTGGGTTGCATGGAGGGCGATCCTGAGAAGGTTGAATCAAGGGGGCTTTCCTTCTCTGTCACGCCAGATCTGAAAAACGGCTCACGTTAAACACATATCTTTTGCGTGGTATCGCACTTGTGGCGAGGGGGCTTGCCCCCGTCGGTCTGCGAAGCGGACCCAAAACAGCTGAACACGTTCCTTCAGGCATACCTGGGTGCAGGTTTTGCGACTGCTGCGCAGTCGAACGGGGGCAAGCCCCCTCGCCACAGCGTGTGGTTCGCCTGGAATCAGGCCCGCGCCTCAACCGTCACCCAATACCGGGTAAAACGCCTCACCTTCACCGGCAAACTGATTTCCAGCAGATCAAGAATCCGCTCGCTGTCGTCCAGTGGATAAGTCCCGGAGATCAGCAGATCGGCAACATTCGTCGCGCAATTGAGTTGCCCCCGGCGATAGCGACCGAGTTCATCGAGGAAATCCCCCAGGCGCATGTGCGCGGCCACCAGCATGCCGTCAGCCCAGGCACCGCTGTTGGCGTCCAGTGGCAGGGGAGCGCTGATGCCGCGTGCGCCGAAGCTCAACTGCCGGGCGGTTTGCAGCATCCGTGGCGACCCGCCATCGGGCGTCAATTCGACGCTACCTTCGAACACCGTCACGTGAGTGCGATCGGAAAACTGCCGCACGTTCAGCCGCCCACCTTGAGTTTTCAACAGGCCTTGTGCGGTCTGTACTTGAAACGCTTGGGTGGCGGTCAGCAGCATCTCGCCTTCGAGCAAGCGGATCAGCCGTTGTTGACCTTCGGTTCGCACATCGACCGAACTGGCGGTGTTGAGCTGTACTTGGCTGCCATCGCCGAGCGGCACTTTGCGTCGCTGACCGATCGGGCTGCGGTAGTCGGCCAGCAACGGCGTCAGCGGATTGTGCTCGCGCATGCCCCAGGTGACCGCCGAACCCGCGCCGAGAATCAGCAACAGCTTCAACGCCTGACGACGGCCGGCGGATTTCGGTGCGTTGAGGGCGGCATGGGCCAGCGGTGAAGACAAACCGCGCAAGCGTTGATTGACTCGCTGAATATGTTCCCAGGCCCGTCGGTGTTCACTGTGAGCATCGAGCCATTGCTGCCAGGCGATTTGCTGCCGCGGGTTCAACGGCCCTTGCTGGATTTCCATCCACCAGCGTACGGCCTGCTCAGCCACTTGAGAGGAGAAATCCGCAGGGCTGTTCATAGTGCGAAGTAGCAGCGCATCGCCGCTTTGTTCAGGTGCCGTTTGACGGTGGCGATGGAAATGCCGAGTTCAGTGGCGATCTGTGGATAAGTCAAACCATCGAGCTGAGCCAGCAAAAAGGCGCGCTTGACCAGGCGCGGCAAACCGTCGAGCAACTGGTCCAGTTCCGTCAGCGTTTGCAGGATGATCGCCCGATCCTCCTCCGACGGCGCGACGATTTCCGGCATCTGCGCCAGCGCATCGAGGTAGGCGCGTTCCAGATCCTGACGGCGGTAATGATTGAATAGCACGCGCTTGGCGATGGTGGTGAGGAATGCCCGTGGCTCGATGATCTGGGGCGTTTCCCGTGCCGTCAGCACCCGCATGAACGTGTCCTGGGCCAGGTCCGCGGCGCTGTCAGGGCAGCCGAGTTTGCGCCGCAGCCAACCGGTGAGCCAGTTGTGATGGGCGTGATAAAGGACTTCGACGGTAGTGGCTGACGACAACGGAACCGCTCCAGACGCATTTCGATACGTTAGAGAACAAGAATTGTTCGCATTGTAGGGGCGAGACCTGCATCCGGCAATCGGCTCCTGGCCGAAGGCGGCTGTACAGGCCCCGAAAATCCACTGGATTGCAGCGCTAGCGCAAGAACGCCTGCCGATATTCCCCCGGCGTCCCGCCCAAAGCCTGCCGAAACCGATTGGTGAAATGGCTCGCACTGGCAAACCCGCACGCCAAGGCAATCTCCCCCAACGGCTGCGACGTTGCGCGCAACAACTCCCGCGCGCGGCCCAGTCGCCGAGCCAACACATACTGATGCGGTGGCAAACCGAAGCTCACACGAAACATTCGCGCAAAGTGGTATTCCGACAACGCACACAATGCCGCCAGCTGCCCAAGGCTGATCGCTTCCGCCAATTGATGATCGATGAACTCCACCAACTGCCGCCGTTGATGTGCCGCCAACCCACCCTTGAGGCGCAAGCCCTCACGCACGCCGACCTGGCTGAGCAGGGCATGGCTGAGCATTTCGTGGGCCAGGCTGCTGGTGAGAAGGCGTTCGCCGGGTTCATCCCAGTTGAGAGTGATCAACTGCCGAAAGCGCCGGGCTTGCGGCGGGTCTTCGAGAAACGTGCGTTCGCGCAACTGCAATTCCCGCGGTTCGCGATCGAGCAGCGTGACGCAGCCAAGGGCAAATTGTTCGGGGCTGAAATACAGGTGGGCCAGGCGAATATCGCCATTGATCACCCAGCCTGACTGATGGTCGGCCGGCAGGATGCACAGCTTGTCCGGGCCGCCCTTGGTGCCGGGCTGGTCGCGGCGAAAGGTGCCGGTGCCGCCGGCGATGTAGCACGACAGGGTGTGATGGCTCGGCGCTTCGTAGTCCTGGGCGTCGTGATGGTTGTTCCACAAAGCTGCAGCCATGCCGTCACCGAGCTCGGCGCTGTGCTCCAGGCGAGCATTGGGCGAGCGGTTAAGCGCTTGAAAGACTTGCAGAGTTTCCAGTGCGGCCATAATCAGTTCTCTCCAACGCCTTGCATCCTACTCCGTAGACGTTGACCTGCCAGCCCGCCGACCGACAAAAGCGCAAGTTTATGCAAGTGCAAAAGTGTTTCGCGCCGGACACTGAAGGCCTATTCAGGAGTCTTCACCATGAACCTTTCGTTGTATCTGCTGACCGTGCTGATCTGGGGCACCACCTGGATCGCCTTGAAATGGCAACTGGGCGTGGTGGCGATTCCGGTGTCGATCGTCTATCGGTTCGGTCTCGCCGCGCTGGTGCTGTTCGTGATGTTGCTGCTTAGCCGGCGCCTGCAAGTGATGAACCGTCGCGGGCATCTGATTTGCCTGGCTCAGGGCCTGTGCCTGTTCTGCATCAATTTCATGTGCTTCCTCACCGCCAGCCAATGGATCCCCAGCGGTCTGGTCGCCGTGGTGTTTTCCACCGCCACCTTGTGGAACGCCTTCAATGCGCGGGTGTTCTTCGGCCAGAAAATTGCCCGTAACGTGCTGATGGGCGGCGCGTTGGGCTTGCTCGGGCTCGGCCTGCTGTTCTGGCCGGAGCTGGCCGGTCATACCGCCAGCCCGCAAACCTTGCTCGGGTTGGGTTTGGCGTTGCTCGGCACCTTGTGTTTCTCGGCGGGCAACATGTTGTCGAGTCTGCAACAGAAGGCCGGCCTGAAACCCCTGACCACCAATGCCTGGGGCATGGCTTACGGCGCGGCGATGTTGACGGTGTGGTGTCTGGTCAAAGGCATCCCGTTCGACATGGAATGGAATGCCCGCTACTTAGGCTCGTTGTTGTACCTGGTGATTCCCGGCTCGGTGATCGGCTTCACCGCCTACCTGACGCTGGTCGGGCGCATGGGGCCGGAGCGGGCAGCGTATTGCACCGTTCTCTTTCCGGTGGTGGCGCTGAATGTGTCGGCGTTTGTCGAAGGCTATCAATGGACGGCGCCGGCACTGGTGGGGCTGGTGCTGGTGATGTTGGGTAATGTGCTGGTGTTCCGTAAACCCAAGGCCCCGGTGATGCAAGGTAACGGCAAGTTGGCCTGACGTGCTGAAGATCGGTTCGGATCACGTTCAGCGCTCAGTCCGAATTGCAATATAGATTAGCAGTGGAAATATGAAATCGACGATATGTCGTGCCCAGTCCTTATAGTTCCATGTTTCCGAAAGGTCCATATTGAACCACTCAACGCCGACAACTTGCAGACCTACGTAATAAATGAAAATGGCGATAAGCAATCCGAGGAGTGCGAATTTTTTTGCCTCATGAAATGAGTCTGCGTCCTTGCTTATATTTTTCAGTAGTTGATAAGTACCCATGAGGCAAAAGACGGTGTAAATGACTTCAAGCGTGATGATGATCCAGTAGATTCGGTGATGGAGCATGGGGGAGGTGATGGCCCGATTACTGTATTTAAGGCTCTCTCGAGTGGTGTCCATGCTCAGGACATGCCCGACGTATTCGTAGTTGGTAGCATAGTCGGTGAAGTTGCTATACATCATGAGCAAACCAAACAGGCTCACAAAAAACATAAGGGCTGTTTTGCTGATTCTGATGATTTGGTCGGTGTTTAGAGGGTGCAAGATAGTTGTGCTCCTTGGTGGGTTCCCGTCACGGCCGGGTAAGTAAGGAGAGTCTATAGTGCTGACTGGTTTTTTGGCGAATGACTGAATTTCAAAGTGTGTGATGTTTGTACGTGATTTATTGTTTGTAGTTTGGTTGGGGTATTGGGAAACATCGCGGGCAGGCGTTTTAACCGCCTGCCCTTATTTAGTCAGCCTTTCCACACTTGTGGGTTTACCAGATCTTGCGGCCGCTCACCCAACAAGGCACTGCGCAAGTTGGCCAAGGCACGGTTGGCCATGGCTTCACGGGTTTCGTGAGTCGCCGAGCCGATGTGCGGCAAGGTCACAGCGTTTTTCAGTTGGAACAATGGCGACTCGGCCAGCGGTTCTTTCTCGTAGACGTCCAGGCCGGCGCCGCGAATCCGGTTGTTTTGCAGCGCCTCGATCAGCGCCGGTTCATCCACTACGGGTCCGCGGGCGATGTTCACCAGAATGGCGCTCGGTTTCATCAGCGCCAGTTCACGGTGGCTGATCAGGTGCCTGGTTTTTTCGCTGAGCGGCACCACCAGGCAGACGAAATCGGCTTCGGCCAGCAACTGGTCGAGGCTGCGGAACTGCGCGCCGAGCTCCTGTTCCAGCTCGGTCTTGCGGCTGTTGCCGCTGTAGATAATCGGCATGTTGAAGCCCAGCCGACCGCGACGAGCGATGGCCGCGCCGATGTTGCCCATGCCGACAATCCCTAAGGTTTTGCCATGCACATCGCTACCGAACAACGGCGCGCCGACGGTGGCTTGCCATTGGCCGGCCTTGGTCCAGGCATCCAGCTCGGCGACGCGGCGGGCGCTGCTCATGAGCAAGGCGAAGGCCAGGTCGGCGGTACTTTCGGTGAGGACGTCGGGGGTGTTGGTGAGCATGATCCCGCGTTCGTTGAAGTAGGCGAGGTCGTAGTTGTCGTAGCCGACCGAGACGCTGGAGACCACTTCAAGTTTTTCGGCATTTTCCAGTTGCGCGCGACCGAGTTTGCGGCCGACGCCAATCAGGCCGTGGGCGTGGGGCAGGGCTTCATTGAATTGGGCGTTGATGTCGCCGTTTTTCGGGTTCGGCACGATCACGTCGAAGTCTTGTTGCAGACGTTCGATCATCGGTGGGGTGATACGGCTGAAGGCGAGGACGGTTTTTTTCATTGGAGGCGGCTCGTCGGGCTTGGAGAATGCCAAGCACGCTAACATTCTTCCCGGACATTATGCGAGCGCTCGGATTGCCGGGTGTACACCATCCAAAACTGGCTGTGGCGAGGGGGCTTGCCCCCGTTGGGCTGCGTAGCAGCCCCAAAATTTTTGATGTACCAAAGATCTTGTGAGTGCTACGCACTCAAACGGGGCGATGCGGCGTTCCGACAAGCCCCCTCGCCACAGTTCGCTCCTACAAGGGTCAGCTGTGTGGCGCGGGTTTTGGTACGTTGAGATTATCCAGCATCCGGTTCACCGCCAGCTCGGCCAGCATGACGATTTGCTGAATCGCCATCGCCGTATTCCGATGCGGGCCTTCCAGATAGGTCGCAAAATTGCTGGCCATCACACTGGCCTGGGCCAACGACTCACAGGTGTGGGCCAACAGGTCTTCGTCTTTGATCGCCGGTGCGAGCATATACATCGTGCTTGGCTTGCGAGCCACGGGGGATTTGAGAGCGGCTGGATTGAGGTAGTGATCGAGCGCGCGGTTAGCGGCTTCGTGGAGCTTTTTTGAATCGAGGGATTCGTAGGGGGAAACGTCGTCGGTTTCAGGAGGATTCGGTGTTTCTTTAATCATGCGGAAGTTACTCATTGGCAGATGAAGTGGAACTGCCATCTTTCGTTTTCCAGACGAAAGGGTGGCAGCTGCGCGCGGACTGGAAAAACCGGAACATCCACCAAACCCGGCAGACCCGAAGGTCTCCCGCGCACAGCCGCCATAACAAGGAATTGCGTGCAGAAAAAAGCGCCGCAGTATGCCATGGGGTTTGGTAAGTGTTCGCCAGGTTTTCCAGACCTGATCGCTGATTTGGTAGCGACCCACAAAGCCTACCCACTTCGTTTCCGAAGCAACAACCGTCAAAACCTGTGGGAAACATCCTCAAAAATCACCCCGTCTGTAGGACCGTGAGATCAATTCGCCAACCGCGCCCCACCCAAACTCCCACTCAATTCATACGCCGCCAATTCCGCCTGATGCGCCGCCAGTATCTCCGGCAACGACCCGCGCAAGTACTCGACCCAGGTCTTGATCTTCGCATCCAGATACTGCCGCGACGGATAAATCGCATACAGATTCAGTTCCTGCGAACGGTAGTTCGGCATCACTCGCACCAGTGTGCCGTTGCGCAGCCCTTCAATCGCCGCATACACCGGTAAAACACCAACCCCCATGCCGCTGGTGATCGCAGTCTTCATTGCATCAGCGGAATTCACCAAAAACGGCGAGCTGTTAATGGTGACCATTTCCTGGCCTTCAGGGCCGTCGAAGGTCCATTTTTCCAGCGGGATGACCGGGCTCACCAGGCGCAGGCAGGCGTGGTTGAGCAGATCGCTGGGTTTATGCGCGCAACCGTTGGCTTTCACATAGGCCGGTGAGGCGCAAACGATGCTATAGGTGATGCCCAATCGCTGGGAGACGAAGCCCGAGTCGGGCAGTTCGCTGGCGAGCACGATGGACACGTCGTAGCCCTCGTCGAGCAGATCCGGCACGCGGTTGGCCATGGTCAGGTCGAAGGTCACGTCCGGGTGGGTTTTGCGGTAGCGGGCGATGGCGTCGATCACGAAGTGCTGACCGATGCCGGTCATGGTGTGCACCTTGAGTTGCCCGGCCGGGCGCGCGTGGGCGTCGCTGGCCTCGGCTTCAGCTTCTTCGACGTAGGCCAGGATCTGCTCGCAACGCAATAGATAGCGCTTGCCGGCCTCGGTCAGGGCGATGCGGCGGGTGGTGCGGTTGAGCAGACGGGTTTGCAGGTGGGCTTCCAGGTTGGAGACCGCGCGCGAGATGTTGGCCGTGGTGGTGTCGAGTTGCACGGCGGCGGCGGTGAAGCTGCCGGCCTCGGCCACGCAGCTGAAGGCGCGCATGTTTTGCAAAGTGTCCATGGGGTGCTCTCTTGGCGAATGGCAAATTGTGACACGAAGTTGCTGATTCTTTACAGGCGACTAAAGGCGCGACCAAGGGATTATCGCGTTAACGGTAACAAAGATTCACAAGAATCCCGGCTTATCGCCAACCAGGCCCACCCCTAGAATTGCGCCCCTGTAGGTGCGGGCCTTGTGGCGAGGGGGCTTGCCCCCGTTCGGCTGCGCAGCAGTCGTAAACCGGTCACCGCATTCTGATTGAAGATCGCGGCGACCGGTTTTAGGGTCGCTGCGCAACCCAACGGGGGCAAGCCCCCTCGCCACAAAAAGCCCGGCCCCAGAAGTTCTCCGTACCTCTCCATCTCAGGAAATCGCAGCAGTGCCGCGTCGCATCAACAGAGCGCTCAAGACGCTCAGTGTTTTGGCTTTAACCCTGGCAATCAGCGGCTGCATCGGAACCGGCGGTATTGCCCCACAGGGCAAGGCACTGGAGGCCGATTCACTGGCCACCGACGACGCCATTCAGAGTGCCGAACAAGACGCTCACTGGCCCACCGCCCAATGGTGGCAAGCCTACGGCGACCCGCAACTGAACCGCTGGATCGACCTCGCCCTGCAAGGCAGCCCGAGCATGGCCATGGCCGCCGCGCGAGTGCGACAGGCGCGGTCCATGGCCGGCGTTGCCGAGTCCGCCGAGTCGTTGCAGATCAATGGCCAATCCACCCTCAAGCGCCACAACTGGCCCACCGATCAGTTCTACGGCCCCGGCGAGTTGGCCAATACCACCACCTGGGACAACAACGCCGCGCTGGGTTTCAGCTATGCCCTCGACCTTTGGGGTCGCGAAAGCAACGCCACCGAACGCGCCGTGGACATGGCCCACATGAGCGCCGCCGAAGCACGGCAGGCTCAGCTCGAATTGCAGAACAACATCGTGCGCGCTTACATCGAGCTCTCGTTGCATTACGCGCAACGGGACATCGTCGCGGCGACCTTGAAGCAGCAACAGCAAATTCTCGACCTGGCACAGAAGCGTCTGGACGGCGGCATTGGCACGCATTTCGACGTCAGCCAGGCCGAAACACCATTGCCGGAAACCCATCGGCAACTCGATGCACTGGACGAGGAAATTGCCCTCAGCCGCAACCAACTCGCCGCGCTGGCCGGTAAGGGGCCGGGGGAGGGCGCGCAGTTGCAACGGCCGACGCTGTCGTTGGGCGCGGCGCTGAAGTTGCCGTCGTCTTTGCCGGCGCAACTGCTCGGTCAACGCCCGGACGTGGTCGCCAGTCGCTGGCAAGTGGCAGCGCAGGCGCGGGGCATCGATGTCGCTCACGCGGGCTTCTACCCCAACGTCGATCTGGTCGGCAACCTCGGCTACATGGCCACCGGCGGTGGGGCGCTGGAGTTTTTGACCGGCAAGAAGCTCAACTACAGCGTCGGCCCGGCGATTTCGTTGCCGATCTTCGACGGTGGCCGCTTGCGTTCGGAGCTGGGCGAAGCCGCCGCCGGTTACGACATCGCCGTGGCCAGGTATAACCAGACCCTGGTCAACGCGTTGAAGAACATCTCCGACCAGCTGATTCGTCGTGAGTCGATGGACAAGCAACAGGCTTTCGCCGCCGAGTCGGTGGCCACGGCGCAGAAGACCTACGACATCGCGATGATCGCGTATCAGCGTGGGCTCACCGATTACCTCAACGTGCTCAATGCGCAGACTTTGTTGTTCAAGCAGCAGCAAGTGCAGCAGCAGGTTCAGGCTGCACGGTTGAGTGCTCATGCGGAATTGGTGACTGCTTTGGGCGGAGGCCTCGGCGCTGGCAACGACGTCCCGAATGCCGAGAAAACCCAGCCCCCGAAAACCCCGGTTCTTTTGCGTTGAACACAAAACCTGTGGGAGCGAGCCTGCTCGCGATAGCGGTATGTCAGTCGACATCAATGTTGAATGTGAAATCGCCATCGCGAGCAGGCACGCTCCCACAGGTTCCGCGACCTGACTGAATTTCATTGAGCAAAATTCCATGACTCCCTTGCCTGCCCCTTTGCGCTGGCTGTATTCCCTTGAATGGCGCCGGGGTTTCTTCGACTGGGCACGCAGCGACGGCGTGACCTGGGTGTACATTTTCAAGGTGCTGTTCGCCGCGTTCCTGACCCTGTGGCTGGCCATGCGTCTTGAGTTGCCGCAACCGCGCACCGCGATGATCACCGTGTTCATCGTCATGCAACCGCAAAGCGGCCAGGTGTTCGCCAAGAGTTTCTATCGCTTCCTCGGCACCTTGGCCGGGTCGGCGGTGATGGTCGCGTTGATTGCCCTGTTTGCGCAGAACACTGAACTGTTCCTCGGCTCGCTGGCGATCTGGGTGGGCCTCTGCTCGGCCGGCGCGGCGCGTTATCGCAACTTCCGCGCCTATGGATTTGTGCTCGCCGGTTATACGGCGGCGATGGTCGGGCTGCCTGCATTGGCTCACCCCGATGGCGCGTTCATGGCGGCGGTCTGGCGCGTATTGGAAATCTCCCTGGGGATTCTCTGCTCGACGCTGGTCAGCGCCGCGATCCTGCCGCAAACCGCCAGCGCCGCGATGCGCAATGCCTTGTATCAGCGCTTCGGCGTGTTCGCGCTGTTCGTCACCGATGGCTTGCGCGGTCGCAGCCAGCGCGAAGCTTTCGAAGCTGACAATGTGCGCTTCATCGCCGAGGCGGTCGGGCTGGAAGGCTTGCGCAGTGTCACGGTGTTCGAAGACCCGCACATGCGTCGGCGCAATGGTCGGCTCAGTCGCTTGAACAGCGAGTTCATGGGCATTACCACACGCTTCAATGCCCTGCATCAGTTGCTCGAACGCCTGCGCAGCAGCGGCACCGATCATGTTGTCGCGGCGATCAAACCGGGGTTGCAGGATCTGGCCGAAGTGCTCGACGGTTTCAGCGGTCGCGCCTTGACCAGCCCCGACGCTGCACGCCTGGCCAGCGCTTTGGCGACCTATAAGGAAAACTTGCCGGCGCGGGTCCGCAGCCTGCGGGCGACCTTTCAGGAGAGTGATCCGAGCGCCGCCGAGCAGCTGGATTTTCACACCGCCTACGAGCTGCTTTATCGCTTCGTCGACGACCTGCACAGTTATGCACAGACCCACGCGTCGCTGGCCGATCACCGCCACGAACGTGAACGCTGGGACGAGCCCTTCACCCCGCAAACCAACTGGCTGGCCTCGGTGGCGTCGGGCATTCGCGCAGCGTTCATCCTCGTGGTGCTCGGCAGTTATTGGGTGGCCACCGCGTGGCCGAGCGGGGCGACCATGACCCTGATCGCCGCCGCCACCGTCGGCCTTTCAGCGGCGACGCCGAACCCCAAGCGCATGGCGTTTCAGATGGCCTGCGGGACGTTGCTCGGGGCGCTGGTCGGCTTCGTCGAGATGTTTTTCATCTTCCCCTTGATCGACGGTTTTCCGTTGCTTTGCGTGATGCTCGCGCCGGTGATTGTGCTCGGGTCGTTCCTGACCTCGCGGCCGCAATACGCCGGGGTTGGCCTGGGATTGCTGATCTTCTTCAGCACCGGTTCGGTGCCGGACAACCTCACGGTTTACAACCCTTACGCCTTCATCAACGACTACATCGCCATGATCATGGGCATGCTGGTGTGTGCGGCGGCCGGGGCGATCATTCTGCCGCCCAACAGCCGCTGGTTGTGGCGGGGG
>NZ_AKJK01000125.1 GCF_000282375.1 Pseudomonas sp. GM50 | reverse complement strand
CGGCCTGACAGCCGACCAATCTCTCGCAGATGCACACGGTTCAATTGTGGGAGCGAGCCTGCTCGCGATGGCGGCCTGACAGCCGACCAATCCCTCGCGGGTGTAAACAACCCCACGTAGGAGCTGCCGAAGGCTGCGATCTTTTGACGTTGGTTTTCAAGATCAAAAGATCGCAGCCTCGTTTCACTCGACAGCTCCTACAGTAATGAATGTCAGACGTGGGATTGGGGGGAATGCTGTTTTTGAATGTTTAATTGAAGTGTCAGAACGCAGACCTTTCCCACGCATTTTTCAGGTTGTCCGTCGGACGCGGGCTCTCTAGTCTTTGGCTGTCGCTGCACATTCAGCGACCGGGCGTGAGATCCCCGAAACGAGTAGGCGAAAGCCTCACGACCATAACGGCAAGTGATGGCTCCAATTGAGATTAGGAGCTACAAATGGAAAACGATAATTCTGATTCGAACTTCAACAAAGCCAACCCCGACACCCTGCGCACCGAAGAGTTACTCAAAGACCGCGAAGCCATAAAACGCGCCCTCGATTACTACCTCGATCCCCCGGCGTCCTACACCGAAAAAAAACGCCGCCCCAGCACCATGTTCATGGTCGTCCCTAATGCCGATACCGAAAGCCTGCTGGCCCACGCCTGTGAATCGTTGGCCTCGGCGAGTGTCTTGGCCAGCGATTTCGCCAACCACCTGACCGGCCCGCAGCGCCAAACGGCGTTGGCGATCCAGCAGGTCATCATGTTGGCGGAGTTGGCGGTGAATCGGGTTCTGGATAACGTCGATCCGGCGTAGACCGCGTTATCGTTCATCGCGAGCAGGCTCGCTCCCACAGGGTTCATCGTCGTTCACAGATTCGGTGTACGACACAATGCACCTGTAGGCGCGAGGCTTGCCCGCGAAGGCGACAGGTCCGTCAGCACAAAACCCGACGGACTCGCTTGCGGCTTGAAGCTTGCAGCTCCCGACACAGGTATACTGCCGCCTTTCGCGGCTCGCCTACCGGGCCCGACTCTTTGAGCATCACCCGGAGCTTTCATGACTTCCCCGACACAACCGCCGGTTGCCGACGCTTTGAGCGACGCCCCGGCAGACCTGCCAGACAGCGTCGACTCCAGCGCAGACAGCGAAACCAAAGCGGCGATCCCAGCGTTCAAGTTTCCGTTCAAACCGGGAGAATTGGCCGCGGCGAAGAATGCCAGCCAGCCTTGGTACAAGAATGGCGCGAAGAATGGCCACACCAAGACCCCAGGTGCAGCGCCTCCTGGCACCCGTCGTTCGATGGGTAAGCGCTGAGTTTTTACCTCAGCGGTGCCTGATCTGCCGTCTTCGCGAGCAGGCTCGCTCCCACATTTGATCTTCATGAGACACATATATTGTGTACGACGAAATCCACTGTGGGAGCGAGCCTGCTCGCGATGAGGCCATTAAATACAACACATCCTCTGGCTCAGGCCGCCCGCAACGAAATAAACGCATAGTTCAGCGGCACTTCGGTCGCCACCA
This sequence comes from Pseudomonas sp. GM50, assembly GCF_000282375.1. GTDB lineage: Bacteria > Pseudomonadota > Gammaproteobacteria > Pseudomonadales > Pseudomonadaceae > Aquipseudomonas. The sequence continues at coordinate 13,017 of NZ_AKJK01000125.1, read as the reverse complement.
GCGCCCCGGCTGCCTGCACTTGCCCGGCGATATCATCGCCTGACACATGAAAAATCCATTCCCCGTCCGCCCCTGCCAACGGCTGCTGCGCCACCTGATCAATGACGATGGCAAACGCCGTCATGTCCGGCAAATATGCAGTAAATCCATCGCCCTTCAACGCTGTCGTCCGAATCCCCAATAGCGCACAAATCGCCTCCTTGGTCTGAATCTCATCGCGATCCGCCTGACGGGAGCGCTGGATCAATCCCACAAGCTCCTGATCCACCAGTTCACCACCGATGATCAAATCCGGCCCTGTTTCCCAGGATTCGGGTGGGCATTCCTTGATCGCCGGGTTGAGCGGAATGTGCGGATTGATTTCCATCGGGTAGATGCGGCACACCAGCGGTCGGCGTTCGTAGATGCGGCAGAGGTTGTCTTCGTCAAGATTCCGGCAGCGACCGACGTTATAGGCGGCGAAGGTGATCGCCACGTGCGCCTCGGCGGCGCCGCTTCGAACCACCACCGAGCGGCGTTCGGCGTGTTCGCGTTGCTGCGCGGGCAGGCCCAGGCCATTGGTGAGGAAGGCCTCCACCAGCACGATCACCTGACCGCCATCGGCCGCCCACATCCGGGCTTCGGCCAGTGTCAGGGGTACATGGTGGTCGTTGCAGCATTTGCCACAACCTACGCAGGAAAACGTTGTATTCATTGAACGGCCAGTCACCTGTGGGGGCATGAAATGGCGACAAAAAGCCACCGCAAAGGCCTGTGCCGAAGCAAGTTATGCGCCATTCATTGCGCTTTTGCTGTTGGGCGGATGGAGTCCCACTCGGTCACGTAGGCGGTTTTGCTTTTTTTGTTGTAGAGGCACAACTCGGTGCCTTGCTGGCCTTTCATGTGTTTTTGCGGGTACTGGCCTTGCAGCAGGAGCGCGGTATAGCCGACCCGGTCATCGAACTGCGCGGCGTTGCCGACGGGTTTGGCGTTCTTCAGGCCGCTGGCCTTGGTGCAACTGGCGAGCACGGCTTTGTCATAGGCGGCCCAGGCGTCGGGGCTGGAGGCGTGGGCTTGGGTGGCGAGGGCGGTGAGGCAGAGGAAGGTCAGGGTGGTAGCTTTCATGGTTTGGGCATCCTTGGCGTGTAGTGGCCGAGGTCGGAGTATGCCTGATGGTTTTGGGTGGTTGTGTGGGCCTCTTCGCGGGCAAGCCTCGCTCCTACAGGGTTCGGTAACCTGTGTAGGAGCGAGGCTTGCCCGCGAAAGCGGTGTCAGGTTGGAACCGGCTCCCGGCGGACCACATACATCCCGGCACTTTCATACAAACGCTGGGCCCGAAGGTTGTTCTCCAACACCTTCAGATCCACAAAGCCTTCGCGGCGTTGCTGAAACACGTTGAAAGCATTCAGCAGCAATGCGCGGCCAAGTCCGAGGCCTTGAGCGCGCGGGTGCACCACCAGGCTCTTGATGTAAGCGCTGGTCCAGCACTGGGCGACGCCGACGATTCCTTCGGCGTCGAACGCGATGAAGCACAGGGACGGATCGTATTCGGGATCGGTTTCGAAACGCTGTTGCCAGACCTCCAGCGCCGGTACGCGACCGCTACCTTCCCGATAGCCGAGTTCCATCAAGTGATGGACGGCTTCGGCGAGTTCAGGACGGTACTGGGTCAACTCAATGCCATTTGGCCAAGTGCAAGGCGGCACATCCTCAGCCAGGTTGCGCCGCATCAGAAAACAAAAGTCCTCGGCCAAAACTCAGTGACCTTGTTCGGCGACGGCCCTGGCCGCCGCGATCAGGCATTTGGTCAGTTCCGGCGAGGAGAATTTGGTCAGCACCGCGTTGGCCCCGGCCAGTCGAGCTTTCTCGCTGTTCATCGCGCTATCCAGCGAGGTGTGCAGCAACACATAGAGGTGCGAGAAGTCCGGTGTCTCGCGCAATGTGCGGGTGAGGGCGTAGCCATCCATTTCCGACATTTCGATATCGGAGACGATCAGATTGATCTGCTGGGCGGTGCCTTGCAGGTCCAGCAGGCAGTCGATGGCTTCCTTGGCGCTGCGAGCGGTGTGGCATTGCAGGCCGAGGTTGCGCAGCGTGTGAACCGATTGTTGCAGGGCGACCTGGCTGTCATCGACTACCAGAATCCGCGCATTGCCGAGGACTTCGGCGTCTTCCATGCTCAGTTCGGTCGGGGCCGTTTCGATCTGCGCTGGCGCAATGCCGTGGATGACCTTTTCGATGTCCAGTACTTGCACCAGCGTGCCGTCGACCGAGGTCACGCCAGTGATGTACGAGCGCACGCCGCCGGAGCCGAAGGGCGGTGGACGGATGTCGGTGGTCAGGCAATGGACGATCTTGCTCACCGCTTGAACGTGCAAACCCTGCTTGGAGCGGCTGACGTCAGTGACGATCAGGCAGCCACCGTTCGGGTCTTCCAGCGGTCGCTCGCCGATGGCGCGGCTCAGGTCGATCACCGACAACGACGCGCCGCGCAGGGTGGCGATGCCTTTGACGTGGGGGTGCGACTCCGGCAGCTTGGTCAGCGGCGGGCAGGGGATGATTTCGCTGACTTTCAGCAGGTTGATCGCCATCAGCTTGCCGCTGCGCAAGGTAAACAGCAGAAGCGAAAGTGAATCTGCGCGGGCTTTGTTGGAAGACATAAAAACCTTCTGTGGAGAAAGGTGATGGGCGATTGTGAAGATCGCCAACAGCTATCGATGCCGGGTTATCGACTTGTTGGGGGCAGGCTTTAGGGGAAATGCCCACAGCCAGCCAAACGGTGAACCCCTGTGGAGAGGGGAGCTTGCCTGTGGCGAGGGGGCTCGCCCCCGTTGGAGTGCGAAGCGCTCCCGTTTTTTTTCAAGACACACCTCATCACTCGTTTCACGACCGCTTCGCGGCCGAATGGGGGCAAGCCCCCTCGCCACAGAAGTACCTAACCATGATGTCGGGGTTACTTCATGCCAAGCCGCTTGGCCATTCGCCCAAGGTTCGCCCGATCCAGGCCCAGCTCCCGCGCCGCGCTGGCCCAGTTGTTCTGGTGCCGTTCCAGGCAAGCGCTGATCAGTTGGCGCTGATAATGCTCGGTGGCTTCACGCAAATCCCCCGAAATTAATGCAACCGCTGGCGCAGCATCCACCTGTTCTGGCGCGGGTTCAACGCTGCCATTGGGCAAATCCAGATCCGCCGCACTCAAACTGAGAATCTTCGGCCGTTGTTTGCAGTTGCCCAAGGCCTTCAACGCACTACGGCCAATCAAATGCTCCAGCTCCCGCACGTTCCCCGGCCAGTCATACGTCAACAATGCCGCTTGCGCATCGCTGGTCAGGCGCAGGCTGTTGAGGCCCATGCGTGAGCGGTTTTGTTCCAGGAAGAAGCCGCTGAGCAATAGCACATCCCGACCGCGATCGCGCAGTGCGGGCACCAGCAGCGGGTAAACGCTCAGGCGATGATAGAAGTCGGCACGGTAGCGACCGCTGCGCACTTCTTCGGCCAGGTCGCGGTTGGTCGCTGCGATCAATCGCACGTCGACCTGATGCTCCTTGTCCGAGCCCAAGCGCTGCAGTTGACCGCTCTGCAGCACCCTCAACAATTTGGCCTGCACCGTCAGCGACAGTTCGCCCACTTCATCGAGAAACAGCGTGCCGCCATTGGCCAGTTCGAACTTGCCGCGCCGATCGTTCGTCGCGCCGGTGAACGCCCCACGCACATGGCCGAACAATTCGCTCTCCACCAGCGTGTCCGGCAGGGCGGCGCAATTGAGGCTGATGATGGGTTTGTCGGCCCGTGGGGATGCTGCGTGGATGGCTTGGGCCACCAGCTCTTTGCCAACTCCGGTTTCGCCGGTGATCAGCACCGTCAGGTCGCTGCCGCCCACCAAGCTGATCTCTTCCACCAGTCGTTTGTAAGTCTTGCTCTGGCCGATCATTTCGCGGTTCTGCTGGCCGCTGGCCTGACGGTAAACCTCGGCGCGCTGATGTTCGTCTTCGGCGCGATTGGCCAGCCGTTCGATGCGCTCGGCGGCGTTGACCGTGGCGGCGGCGAGGCTGGCGAAGGCTTGCAGGGCGTCCAGTTCGATCGGTTCGAAACGTTCAGGGTCGAGCGCGTCAAGAGTCAACAAACCCCACGGGCGCTCGTCGATAAACAGCGGGCAGCCCATGCAGTCGTGAACTTCCAGGTGATCGTGAAGACCATCGACCAGGCCGTCATAAGGATCGGGCAAATCACTGTCGGCGGCGAAGCGAGTCGGGCCGGGGCTGCTGAGCAACGCTTCGAAGCGCGGGTGTTCGCTGACCTTGAAACGTCGACCGAGGGTATCGGTGCTCAACCCGTCCACGGCCAGCGGCACCAGCCATTCGCCGTCGAGTCGCAGCAGGGCCGCGGCGTCGCAAGGGAGCAGGGCGCGCATGGCTTCGAGCAGGCGTCGGTAGCGCTCGCCTTCGGGCAGTTCGCGGGACAGGTCGGAGACCAGGGGCAGCAGGGTCGTGAGCAGTAATTTTGCAGTCATAATGACTCCGTGTAGTCGGTATGACTATAAAGCGTCGTGTGTCGATATGACTACTCTGTTTTTAACTAACTGATTTATAAGGTTTTAATTGTTGGCATGGAAACTGATATGTAAAGGTTATTCATATAAAGCCCAGGAGTTGCTCTTATGCTTAGCGTTCAAGACCGTGCCATCGTCAAGTCCACCGTGCCGTTGCTGGAAAGCGGCGGCGAAGCGTTGATCACTCACTTCTACCGCATGATGCTCTCCGAATACCCGGAAGTCCGCCCGCTGTTCAACCAGGCCCACCAGGCCAGCGGCGATCAGCCTCGCGCCTTGGCCAACGGTGTATTGATGTATGCGCGGCACATCGACCAGCTCGATCAGTTGGGCGACTTGGTGGCCAAGATCATCAACAAGCACGTGGCCCTGCAAATCCTCCCGGAACATTACCCGATTGTGGGTAGCTGCCTGTTGCGAGCGATCTCCGAGGTGCTGGGCGAAGAGATTGCCACGCCGCAAGTGATGAGCGCATGGGGCGCGGCCTACGGTCAATTGGCCGAGATCCTGATTGGCGCCGAAGCCAGCATCTACGACCAGAAAGCGCAGGCACCGGGTGGCTGGCGTGGCGCGCGGGAATTCATCGTGGTGGCCAAGGTCGAGGAGAGCGCGGAAATCATTTCTTTCTACTTCGAACCGGCGGACAAGGGCCCGATTCTCGCGGCAGAGCCTGGCCAGTACATCGGCATGAAACTGATCCTCGATGGCGAAGAAATTCGACGTAACTATTCGCTGTCGGCGCTGGCCAACAAAGGCCAGTACCGCATCAGCGTCAAGCGCGAAACCGGCGGCCGCGCTTCCAACCATTTGCACGATCAACTGCATGTTGGCGCGAGCATCCTGCTGTTCCCGCCAGCGGGGGATTTCACCCTGACTGCCAGCGACAAACCGCTGGTGCTGATCAGTGGTGGCGTCGGCATCACCCCGACGCTGGCGATGCTCGAAGCGGCGCTGGCGACCGAGCGGCCGGTGCACTTTATCCACTGCGCACGCAACGGTAGCGTGCATGCTTTCCGTGACTGGATCGATGGCCTGGCCGAGCGTCATCCGCAACTCAAGCGTTTTTATTGCTATGCCGAAGACGATGGCATCAGCCCGGCGGCGGACAAGGTTGGCCTGTTGAGCCAGGAGCAACTTGGCGAGTGGTTGCCGGAACAGCGTGATGTGGATGCGTACTTCCTGGGGCCTAAAGGCTTCATGGCGGCGATCAAGCGTCATCTCAAGGCTTTGGGTGTGCCAGAGAAGCAGAGCCGTTACGAGTTCTTCGGGCCGGCTGCCGCACTGGAGTAACGCTCTGGGAGGTTCCCGAGGGCCGGGTCGGTGTTTCGCTTGTTCGCGAAGCACCGACCCGGCTTTTTTGCATTTGGCTAGCACCCGACCAGAGGCCGGGTATGACGCTGCCTACCTGATTGACGGAAAATACATAAAAGTCCAGTATGGAATTCTAAGTACAAAAAAGGTTTCCCCCGTTTCAGTTTTTTCTTCTGTCTTGCCAAACCAACAACAACCCGCGAGAGAACGAATATGAAGAAATTCCCCCTCATCACCGGTCTGGCCCTGAGCCTGTTGGCGTGCAGCAGCCTGTTCGCCGCCGAGAAAGACCTGCGTATCGGTATCGAAGCGGCTTATCCGCCGTTTGCGTCCAAAACCGACAAAGGCGAGATTGTCGGTTTCGACTACGACATCGGCAATGCCCTTTGCGCGCAGATGAAGGTCAAGTGTGTGTGGGTCGAAGGCGAGTTCGACGGTCTGATTCCTTCCCTGAAGGTGAAGAAAATCGACATGGCGCTGTCGTCCATGACCATTAACGAAGACCGTAAGAAGTCGGTGGACTTCACCCACAAGTACTACTTCACCTCATCGCGTCTGGTGATGAAGGACGGCGCGGTAGTGGATGATCAGTACGCCAGCCTCAAGGGCAAGAACATCGGCGTGCAGCGCGCAACCACCACCGACCGTTACGCCACCGAGGTTTTCGAACCCAAGGGCATCAACGTCAAGCGCTACGGCAACAACGAAGAAATCTACATGGACCTGGCCGCCGGTCGTCTCGATGCGATTTTTGCCGACACCATTCCACTGAATGACTTCCTGTCGATGCCGCGTGGCAAGGGCTATGCGTTTGTCGGGCCGGAATTGAAAGACCCGAAATACGTGGGTGAGGGCGCCGGGATTGCCGTGCGCAAGGGTAATACGCAGTTGGTGGCGGATCTGAACAAGGCGATCGACGACATTCGCGCCAGTGGCGAGTATCAGAAGATTTCGCAGAAGTATTTCAAGTCGGATATCTACGGCGATTGATTAATCGCTTTCGCGAGCAAGCCCGCTCCTACAGTCGATCGAGTTCTTCCTGAAGAAATGCGATTGAATGTGTGTGCGGGCTTGTTCGCGAAGGGGCCCTGTCAGGCAGCCAAAATCCCCGGACCTAACCCTTCAATTCCTTCAAATGCTTGTACACCGTCGCCCGGCCCATGTTCAGTACATTGGCCACATAGTTGGAGGCGCTTTTGCCTTTGAAGGCGCCTTCGGCGTGCAGCGCCAGCACCAGTTCGCGTTTGTGGTCGCGGGTCAGCACATTCAGGCTCAACTGACGCTCGCGCAGCCAGGCGTGCAGAAAGGTGTTGATCCGTTCCTGCCAGTCATCGCGAAACAGTGAGTCCGGTTGCGGGATCAGCTTGGTCGGCGACAGGAACAAATCCAGCGCCGCTTTCGCGTTCTCGAACAGCGAGATATTCAGGTTGATGCACAGCACTGCCAGCGGACGACCCTCGCTGTCGCGCAGCACGCTGCTGAGGCTGCGAATCTTCTGGCCGTCCCAGTTGAGCTTTTCGTACGGCCCGATGTTTCGTTCGCTGACGTCTTCGCTGAGCATGTCTTCCAGCGACGAGTCGTCGCCGATTTCCCGTTTGGACAGGTTGTTGGCGATGTAATCGACCTTTTGCGTGCGCAGGTCGTGCAGCACCACCTCGGCGTGAGGGAAGAACAACGTGGCGATCGCATCGGCAATCGCGCGAAAGTTGTCCATGGACGCAGTGTCCAGGGCCGAGTCTTTTTCAGGTGCGTTCATACAGTGGAACTCCAGGCAGCGTCAGCGCCCCGTTAAAAAGGGGGGCGCTGGAAGTTTGCCGCAATCGTGTGGACACGTCACCTGACGGGCAGGATCAACCCAGGCGTGCAGGGGAGAGCATCTCGGCGTCCAGGCCGAAACGGGTGAGCTGCTCGGGCAAGGCTTCGCCGCGTACCAGTGCCGCGCTGGCCTGGCCCATGGCTGGCGACGTCTGGATGCCGTAGCCGCCTTGCGCCGCGACCCAGAACAGCCCCGGCACCTGCTGATCGAAGCCGGACAGCAAATCGCCGTCGCGCACGAAACTGCGCAGGCCAGCCCAGGTGCGGGTCGGGCGGCGGATGGTCAGGGTGGTGGCTTCTTCGATCTGGTAAATGCCCATGGCGATGTCCAGCTCTTCGGGCTGCACGTCGTGCGGTTCTACCGGGTCGGCGTTGGCCGGTGAGCCGAGGAACATGCCGGCGTCGGGCTTCATATAGAAGGATTCATCGAGGCTGACCAGCATTGGCCAGTCATGGATATCCAGGCCCTCGGGGCCGGCAAAGATAAAGGCTGCCCGACGCTTGGGTTGCAAGCCCAGCGGTTTGGCGCCGGCCAGCTCGCCAATCTTGTCGGCCCAGGCACCGGCGGCGTTGATGATGATCGGGGCGCTGAAAGTCTGAGTGTTGGTTTGAACCTGCCACTGTCCTTCGGCATCACGGCTCAGGCTCAACACTTCGCTGTCGGTATGAACTTCACCTTTATTGCGTCGGATACCACGCAGATAGCCCTGATGCAGGGCGTCGGTATCGATGTCGCTGGCGGTCGGGTCGTAGATTGCGCCATGGACTTTTTCCCGACGCAGGATCGGCAGGCGCGCACAGGCTTCGTCGGCACTCAGCTGTTGCATTTCTGGCACCGTGGCTTTGGCGCTCAGGTATTGATTGCTCAGCTCGGCCGGGTCGCCGGTGAAGTCGACGGTCATCTCGCCGCGCGGGGTCAGCAGCGGGTGTTCGCAGAAACCGGGTGGCGGTGCGTCGAAGAAGTCGCGGCTGGCCTGGGTCAATGCCCGAACCTGCGGTGTGCCGTAGGCGGCGGTGAACAGCGCCGCCGAGCGTCCGGTGGAGTGATAGGCCGGATGGGATTCGCGTTCGAGCACAATCACCCGCCCGTGCTGCGACAGCCAGAAACCGGTGGAAGCGCCGGCAATCCCGCCGCCGATGATGATGAAGTCTGCCTGGCTCATGAACGTCTCCTGTGGGGGCGCAAATGCCGAAATTGTAGAGAACTCCTTTTGGGGGCGAGGCTGTGGCGAGGGGGCTTGCCCCCGTTGGGCTGCGAAGCTGCCCCAAAATTTCTGATAGGCCAAAGATTTTGTGAGTGCTGCGCACTCAAACGGGGGCAAGCCCCCTCGCCACATTCGCTCCTACGAAGGGCGTGGTGTTAGCGCTGTAATTGGTAAAGGGCGTTGGCCAGTGCGATGTCTTCCAGGCCCAAGCCGATAGAGCGGAAGAACACCGGGCGGTCGTAGTCGGGGCGCTGGACTTTTTCGCTGAGCAAGTCGGGCAGGTCGCCGACAATCGAACGCTTGTCCCAGCCATGCTGCTCACCGGCGATCAGCATCTCGCCGGCCGAGCCCGGGGTGGTCGGACGATAGTCACAGAATACCTGCATGTCATTGAGGCTCTGTGGCGGCACTTCATGGGCGCGTGGGGCGTTGGTGCTGATGGAGGTGATCAGCGCCGGTTTGCTCAAAATTGACGGGTCGATCACCGGGCCGGCAGATGAGGTGCAGAGCATGATCACGTCGGCGTCCTGAATCGCGGCTTCGCAACTGTTGACGAGGGTCAGCCGTGGAGCGAGGCTTTTAAGCTGTGCCAGCGCTTCGGGGTTCTTGCCCTTCAGGCTCGGCGAATAGAGGCTGATGCTTTGCCAGTCTCGCAGGTCCTTGACGTAATGCAGGTGCGCCTGGGCCACTTTACCGCTGCCGATGATCGCCAGGCGCCGGGCGTTCAATGGAGCAAGGGCATCGACCGCCACCGCCGTCGTCGCAGCGGTGCGTGCGGTGGTCAATTCACCGGCATCGCAGAGCAGCAGCGGCTGACCGGTCTGCATCGACATCAGCAACGTCCAGGCGGTTACGAGCGGGCCTTGCTCGCGCACGATGTAAGGCGACGTCTTGACGCCATAGACCCCGTCTTCGGCCAGCACACCAAGGTAGTTGATGAAGTCCCCGGCACCCTGCGGGAATTCCACCCACTGTTGCGCCGGTTGCACGGCTTGCCCGGCGGCCAGATCGCGAAACAGTTTGCGCAGGATCTGCGGTACGTCGACTTGCGCCAGCAGTTCGCGGGCCTGGGGTTGGGTGATCACGTAAGGCGTGCTGGACATGGTCGGCTCCGGGCGCTGAAAGTAAACTAATTTGTCCATTATGGACTTTTAGTTGTGTTGGGCAAGCTCCTGTTAAAAAAACCGGACGAAAAAAAAGCGCAGTCCGTTTCCGGCTGCGCCTCTTTCTGAAAGGCCCGCGTTACGGGCGCTTGCGCTCAACCGCCCGCAACAGGTGCGTCGGTGGCGTTTCACAACTGATCTTGCGACCCAGCAGCGCCTCGATGGACGGTAGCTGGTAGGAGTCGTCCTCACCGGCAAAACTGATGGACACGCCATCCGCGCCAGCACGGCCGGTACGACCGATGCGGTGCACGTAGTCGTCCGGGACTTCCGGCAGGGTGAAGTTGATCACGTGGCTGATGCCGTCGATGTGAATGCCGCGACCGGCCACATCGGTGGCCACCAGCACGCGGATCTTGCCTTCGCGGAAACCTTCCAGGGTCTTGATGCGCTTGTGCTGCGGCACATCGCCAGACAGCTGCGCCGCGTTGACGCCATCGCGCACCAGGCGTTCTTCGATGCGCCGCACTTCGTCCTTGCGGTTGGCGAAGACCATGACCCGTTCCCAGCCGTTATCGTTGACCAGGTTGTAGAGCAGTTTGTATTTGTCGGCACCGGCCACCGCGTAGATGTGTTGCTCGACGTTTTCGCTGGCCACGTTCTGCGCTTCGATCTCGACGATCGACGGGTCGGTGGTCCATTGCTTGGCGAGGTTCATCACGTCTTCGGTGAAGGTCGCGGAGAACAGCAGCGTCTGGCGCTCGTTCTTCGGCGGAGTCTGGCGAATGATCTGACGCACTTGTGGGATGAAACCCATGTCGAGCATCCGGTCGGCTTCGTCCAGCACCATCACTTCGACCATGTCCAGGTGCACATCGCCGCGCTGGTTGAAGTCGAGCAAGCGGCCCGGAGTGGCCACCAGGATGTCGCAGTGACGGGCCTCGAGGTGTTTGAGTTGCTTGTCGAAGTCCATGCCGCCGACAAATGTCATGACGTTGAGGCCGGTGTACTTGGTCAGGTCGGCTGCGTCCTTGGCGATCTGCACCACCAGTTCCCGGGTCGGGGCGATGATCAGTGCCCGCGGTTCACCCATGTAGCGCTCTTTGGGCGGCGGGGTTTGCAGCAGCTGAGTGATGATCGAAATCAGGAAGGCGGCGGTTTTGCCGGTGCCGGTCTGGGCGCGACCGATGGCGTCTTTGCCCGCGAGGGTGAAGCCGAGCACCTGCGCCTGGATCGGCGTGCAATACGGAAAGCCCAGGTCCTGAATGGCGTGCATCAGTTCGGGGGCGAGCTTGAAATCGTGGAAGCGGGTTTTGCCTTCCTGGGGTTCGACGACGAAGTCTTCGAGTTTCCAGGGAATAACCGGCGCTTTTGGCTTGGGTTCGCGACGCGGTTTTGCTGGTTTCGGGGCTTCGCTGCGCGGCTGTTCAGAGACAATGGCCGGGGCAGAGGGGGCGGTCGGTGTGGTCACCGGCTCGTGCTTCGGTGCCGCTACGGTTGCGGTCCGGCCAGGCTGATTACCGTCGGTGCGGTGGCTGGGAGTATGAGAAGGAGCGCTGGAGACTGGCGCGAGCTGCTCAGTCTCGCTTTTACCGAACATTTTCTTGAGTGCTTTGAGCACGGTCATCTCATCAATTGGTTAAGGAATATACGCCGGCCAGTGTAATGCAAGAATCGGGCGCGGCGTAGTGGGATGGATCAATGGGTAGCTTTTAACGCAAACGCTCGGCAAGCCAGACGCCGATGTCACGAATTTCTTCGGGTAACACTTCGTGGCCCATTGGGTATTCCTGCCATGTCACGGTGACACCACGCTGCTTTAAATACTCATAGGCGGTCCGGCCCATGGAGTTTTGAACCACGTCATCGTACTGGCCGTGCAATGACAGCACCGGAATGCGCTGCTGGCTGGCGGAAAGCTCCAGTTCATCACTGAAGGTCGGCGCATAAGTAGAGAGGGCCAGTACGCCCCCCAGCGGTCCCTGCCATTTCACAAAGGCCGTGTGCAATACCACGGCGCCACCTTGGGAAAAACCGGCGAGAAAGATGCGCGAGGCGTCTATTCCGCAGACCTTCTGCTCTTCGATCAAATCAAAGACCCGTTGCGCGGACACTTCCAGCTGCTCGCGGCTGATCGCGCGCGCCGGGCTCATGGCCAATATGTCGTACCAGCTCGGCATTTCGTAGCCACCATTAATAGTGACGGCGCGAGTCGGTGCCTGGGGCAGGACGAAGCGGGTGGTGAGCAGACTTTCCTGTAGCGCTTCGGCTACCGGCAAAAAGTCGTAGCGGTCGGCGCCCAGCCCGTGCAGCCAGATTACGCAGGCATCTGCGGGCTTGACGGGTTGCAGAATCAAGGGCTCGGTCATGGGTGCTCCATATTTGTGCATGCGCTCTCATTTAAGTGCGAGGTTCGAGTGCGCAACGGGTTGATCAGTTAAGAAGATGTCGCAAGGCTGCAAGTTTTGCTATTGACCTGTCGCTGAATCGCTTTAGCGAGCGGTCTGGTACGGGCTTTGCTATAGGGAAGCCTGTGCAACCAATCTCATGCCTGGCGGTAACACTATCAGTGTACGGCTGGTCTTGGGATAGCAAAGAATCCGGTGATGGATGTTCGCCAAAGGCCGCTACGGGCTTCGCGAACGTGAAAGGGCTACCGCCCGTTCGGCCGATTGGTGAGAAGGGAGTTGTCCATGATGTGGATTTTCTCCTACTAGACTCATAGCGACGGTCCTGCTTCGGTTGACCCTAAAAAAAGCCAACACGGGTCAACAACGCCTCATAAGGGTGCGACAGGGCTCAAGCTCCGACACAACAAGAGCAAAACTGGAGGTTTGAATGAAGATGTTGAAATCCACCCTGGCCATCGTGACTGCAGCCGCAGTGCTCGGTGTCAGTGGGTTCGCTCAGGCGGGTGCAACCCTGGATGCAGTGCAGAAGAAAGGTTTCGTACAGTGTGGTGTGAGTGACGGTCTGCCGGGCTTCTCGGTTCCGGACTCTACCGGCAAGATCGTTGGTATCGATGCTGACTTCTGCCGCGCTGTGGCTGGTGCCGTAT